>CAMLDO010000085.1 GCA_946478865.1 uncultured Methylobacillus sp. | reverse complement strand
TGTAGCCGAAGGATTGATCGAGAAGCTCGGCGCTCAGCTTGCCGCCGGTGAAACTATTGCCGGTTTCGACAGCAGTCACAGTCACGGCCGCTGGACTGAACAGCATCGGGTCGATCTTGTAGAAGTCCATGTTGACGCTTTTGAATACTTCCGCGAACGGGCGGCCATAGTCGCGAGAAGCGCTGCTCGGCAGCTCTTTCGCGAGCTTTTCCGCGGCTTCGTCGCTACCGGTCACGAACACGTGCGCATGACCGCCGAATAGGATCGCATCATTGGTACGTCCCATGCCGGTCAGGAAATCGGGAGAAGGCGGCGGCACCGGAGCGCTTGCCATTCCATCCACCACGTTTTCCAGCGGGAAGTGCAGCGTGTGAATCTTGTGCATGGCAACTTCCAGCACGCGGCCCACGATTTGTACTGCACCAGCCAGGCTGCGGGTCGGGGTCAGGATAAAGGTCAGCTTATCAGCGGACAGGCCGGTATCGCGTGCAACCTTTTCGATCACTTCCTGCGGCGGCGCCTTTTCACTTTCCAGCACCAGCACGGCGGAGTCGGCCTGATCCTTGTAGTTCAGCTCCTTGTAGAGCTCCTCGCGCCCCGCCATGGCACGGCCCGGGCCGGAACCAAGCGAGAAGAATTTTTCATGAGCGAGACTCCAGCCAGCGTATTGGCTGCCCAGGCAGGAGAGGATCGGATTGCAGGAGTGCACGGAAAGCTGCCACGGCCAGTGCGGGAAAGACGGGTTGGAGTGCAAGGACACACGGCCGAGGCCACCCATGCAGATTTCAGTAATCAGTCGGCCTGCTTCCAGGCCACCGGGGACCTTGATACCGGCGTCAATAATGGTGGCGCCGCTCGGATGCTTTTCCACACCGAGGCGCAGGGATTTGGCGTTCGCCAGCAGATTGGCAACCAGAGGGGCCGTCAATGCGTTCACGCTGGGCCATTGAGTGGTATCGAGTTTGCTCTCGCTCATGATCGTTCCATTGTTTGATTCAAATTAGTAAGAAGCGCCGTCAGCGCTGCTGTGCGCGCACGCGCCAGCGCGTATGCCTCAACCGCATTTGTGGCAGAAGCCATGACGGTGCATAAAGGTTCCTCTGCCCGGCATATGGAAGCAGGTTCAGGCACATCCGCCACCCAGTCCGGCCACACCATTGCCGCCGACACTGCCAAATCGAAAGGCGCATAGTATATCAAATGCGCCTGCGATGGCTCTGCGGACAATGCAGGCGACAGTTCGCCTGCACAAGCCTGCAGATGTGCCTCGAAGAGGCTTGCACCCGAATTTTCCGCGTCATAGAGAGCAAACGTTGCGCTCAGCCTCGGATTGATTTCCAGCACCCGGACATCGTCACCATCAACCATGCAATCCAGGCTGTTGAGCCCGCGCAAGCCCAGCTTTCGCGTAATGTTCGCAGCAAAGCTCAGCATCGAGCATCGGATTCGGCTGGCCGGTTCGATCTGACTGACAGCACCACCGTAGCGGCAAGGCATCGCGATTGTGGGTGCAAGCAACTGGCGGTTGTATCCGACGACTTGGACCTCGGCTCCATCGGCAAGAAAAAGCAGTGAAATCGGCTCGCCCGTTACTTTGCGCTGGTAATAACCCGCTCCACCAACGTCCGAGGATGCGGGGACGACATGGGTTCCGCCGGATCCCCCGGTACGCTTGTGCAGCCACCCTTCCGCCTCTCGAGGCCGATGAAGACTCCATTCCGGAAAAGGAATTTGCAGCGAGGAAAGAAGCGCGAAGAAGCTGTCGGGCGACTTGAGCAGCCGCACCGTGTCGGCACTATTTCCATACACAGTGCCATGACGGGACAACTCCTCCAGCAATTCCGGTTGCGACTCGAATCCGCTGCCGTACACCAGACCAAGGCCTTGTGTCAGCAGAGGCACTATACGAGAGCGAACTTCTTCAGCCAGGAATCCGCCGTTGGCGTAACCCAGATGCAAGGACCTTGTCGCGATGCTGCGCGTATCGACATCCGAAAACGCGTCCGCCGCGATAACGCGGCGGCCGGTGGTTGCAGCCGCCCGCACAAAAGCACGGGCACTGGCTGCGACGATGATGACGGAATTAGGCGAAATCCTTGCGCGCCATTTCAAATGCGGACAGGAAGTCCAGATAGACGTGGCTTTGACCTTCCAGCATCTTCTTGAAGAGGTTCTGCTGCACCTGGTACTTGACGTTGCCAATGGCCAGAGCGCCCAGACCGTAAGCCTTGGTGCCAGCGATCGGTTTGCCGTCGGCCATCACGTCCACCCCCTCAGCGCCGGTCGGCGGCACGGCATTGACGTCAGCCACCACCTTCAGCGACTGCGAAGCAGCCATCTGTTCGAGAGTAATCACGCGTACGCCGGCAGCAGCACAGCACAGTGCCACATCGGTATTTTGCAGGATTTGCTTCTTGAGCTCGTCGGTGCTGCCATCGGCGTAGCCGATGTTGGTACCGTAGCGCTGGTTATAGGCTTCGGCCTTGGCCTGCACGTCCGCCACGGAACGGTGAGCCACCAGTTCCACGGTCGCACCGTTCTTGGCTGCGATCACTGCAGTACACCCGCCCACCGGGCCGGTGGCGCCAAAAATGCTGACCTTGCGGCCGGAGAGGTCACCGCCGAAGCTGCGCTTCAGTTCGCGCTCGACCAGTGCCATCATCGCAGCAGCCGTGGTAAAGGCACCGGACGGATCGGCAAAAACGGAGATTTCAAATGGCGGAACCATGGACTTCTTCGCGGTTTCCAGCATATCCATTGCCAGATCGATATC
>CAMLDO010000084.1 GCA_946478865.1 uncultured Methylobacillus sp. | reverse complement strand
GATCTTGCTGTTGTCCGAGTCTGAAAGCTTGTGCATGGCCTGAATATAACGGTCGCCCAGCAGGAAAGTAGCGGAAGAATTGTTTTCCTTGACTGCTTCTGCGATGAGCCTGATCGCTTCGGCGCTGGCCTTGGCGGCGACTTCCTGCGCTTCGGCGTCCTTGCGCGCAGCTTCGAGTCGGGCTTCGGCATTGAGAATGATGGCCTGTTTTTCGCCTTCGGACTTGGTCACGAGCGCGACGCGCTCGCGTTCGGCCGAGGCTTGCAGTTCCATGGCGTGCTGCATGTTGGGCGAAGGCTTGATGTCCTGGATTTCGACCGATTTGACGGTCAGGCCCCAGTCCAGTGCCTCGTCGGCGATCGCGGTCTTGAGTTCGGCTTTGATGCGGTCGCGCGAGCTCAGGGCGTGGTTGAGGTCCATGCCGCCGATAATGGAGCGCAGGCTGGTCTGCACCATGTTACGCATCGCTTCGCGGAAATTCTCGATGCCATACACCGAGCGCTCGATATTGCTGACCTTGATGAAGGCGACCGCATTAGCCAGGATGACCGCGTTGTCGCGCGTGATGACTTCCTGTTCCGGTACATCGAGAATGATGTCCTTGGTGGTGACCTTGTAGCTCACCTTGCTCAGCAGCGGATTGATCACGTGCAGCCCGGGAGTCAGCACGGCGCTGAACTTGCCCAGGCGCTCCACCACCCATTCCTCGCCTTGCGGCACGATGCGGATGCCCTTCCAGATGGCGATCGCAACCAGGATGACTAACAAATACATCAGCACGGACATGGCGACTCCCTTTTTCTTGGATTAATGACGTTTGACGCGCAGGCTGTTGCCTTCGATAGCGACGATGACCGCTTCTGCGCCGGTTTCGATTTCCTCACTCGCGACGGCGGCCCATTCGCGGCTGCCCATCACGCCTTGAGCGAACTGGATGCGGCCATTCTGGCGCGGGCTCACCGGCTCTGTAATCGTGCCGACACGGCCGATTTCATCCCCTTGGGACTGGCCGATATGCAGGTCGGTAGAGGTTTTCTTGTCATGACGACGCCACAGGAACAGAGCCCCGAGCGAGAGCGCGGAGAACAGGAAGAGCTGCAACGTCCATGGCATGCCGGGGAACAGCCACGTCAGCAACGCCAGTACGACGGCGGCGATGCCGAACCATAGCGCATCCATGGTGCCGATCAGCATTTCCGCGCCCAGCAGCACCAATCCCACGATGCCCCAGATCCACATGATGTCCAGCATGCCATCCCCCCGATGTTTTTTCGCCATGCTACCAGAGTTGCCGATGCCGCGGCATTGCGTGGCAAAGTGGGCGGGATTACACTCCAGACACAAAAATATCAGCCACTTGGGAGGGCGTATGGGCACCATACTGTTTTTGGGATTGATTGCTGTGATCCTGGTGTATTTCATCCTGATCTACAACAACCTGGTCACGGTCAAGCACAACGTCGCCAAGGCCTGGGCCAATATCGACGTGCTGCTCAAGCAGCGCCACGACGAGCTCCCCAAACTGGTGGATACCTGCAAGCAATACATGAAGTTCGAGCAGGAGACGCTGGAGAAGGTCATCAACGCCCGCGCCCGTGTGGCCGATGCGCGCGAGACGCACAATATTGCGGCCTTGGGTGCCGCCGAGAGCGCGTTGCGTGCCGGATTGGGTAATCTGTTCGCCTTGGTCGAGTCCTATCCGGAGCTCAAGGCCAACGAGCAGTTCGTTCATTTGCAGGCACGCATCACCGGACTCGAAAACGCGATTGCCGACCGACGCGAGTTCTACAACGAATCCGTCAACATCAACAACGTGCGTATCCAGCAGTTCCCGGATGTGTTGGTGGCACGCATGTTTACCTTTCCGCCACAGCAGATGCTGCGGTTCCAGGCCTCGGAACTCAAGGACGTGAATATCGCCCAGCAGTTCGGCTAGGCGCCTCTCCTCATGGCGATGGGGCTGCGCGACGGCTACGTCAATCTGCTCACCTCCGGCAGCCATGTGCTGTTGCTGATGGTGGCTGCAAAGATCAACGAACGTCCGGCTTGGACCATCAGTCTTGCGCTCATTGCAGCAATCAGCTTTTTCGCATGGACGTCGAATTTCCGCCGCGGGCGTGCAATTGCCGATACGCCTACCTCGAGGATAGGCTCCGCCGCGCAAGGCTATGTCGAGCTGTACGGCAGCGCACGCTCCAACCAGAAGCTGGTGCAGGCCAAAGGCGGTAGCATCCCAGGCGTGTGGTACCGCTGCAAGACCTACCAGATGAACTCTGAGCGCAAGTGGGTCATGACTGACGAGACGGTGAGCGAGTCGCTATTCGAGATTAATGACGGTAGCGGTACGTGTCTGGTCGATCCTGACGATGCGGAAGTCATCACGACTCATACCCGCACGTGGTACGAGGGCCAGTATCGCCATGAGGAGCAGCAGCTGTTTGCGCGCGACTTCATCTATGTTTTGGGCGAATTCCATACCAAGGGCGGCGCGCATGAATTATTGAGCCACAGGGAAGATGTGTCCGCGCTGCTTGCCGAATGGAAGCGTGATCCGGAATGGTTGAAAAAACGCTTCGACCTCGACGGCGACGGTGAGATCGACTTGCGCGAGTGGGAGCTGGCGCGCAAGGCCGCGGCGCGCGAGGTGGAGGAAAATCACCGTGAATTACGCCAGCAGCCGGGCGTGCATGTCATGCGTCGACCGGCTTCCGGCCGCATGTACCTGATTTCCAATCTTTCGCCACAACAACTCAAGCGCAAATACCAGTGGTGGAGCGCGGTACACCTCGGCATCTTTTTCGCAGGATTGGCTGGCGTGATTGCCATGGGCGCGGGCTAAGAGGCTCGTCGGGCTGTGTTAAAATCCCGCCCCATGAGCGAACTCGACAAATCCTTTGAACCCAAGAACATAGAAAACCGCT
>CAMLDO010000083.1 GCA_946478865.1 uncultured Methylobacillus sp. | reverse complement strand
CGCCCTCGCCTTCCATCTTGCCGTAGCCCATGGTGCCGACGTGGATGCCGGAAGCGCCTTGCAGACGGCTCATCTTGGCCAGTACGAAAGCGGTGTAGCCGCGCTTGGCAGACGGGCTGGTCACGGCGCCGTGACCGGCACGATGGTAGTGCAGGTATTGATTCGGGTATTGGCGACGCGCGGTAGTCACCATGCCGGGACCGCCGACATAGCCGTCCACGAGGAATGCCACCTTGTCCGCATCCGGGCCGAACTGCTCGAGAATATAGTCGGCGCGGGCGCACATTTCATAGTGGTCGTCTGCCGTAATGTTGGCAGAGAACAGCTTGGCCTGGCCGGTTTCGTCCTGGGCGCGCTTCATCGCATCGACCACCAGCGGAATGACTTTCTTCAGCGGACAGAAGGTCTGGTTGCCTTGCGGTTCGTCGTTCTTGATGAAATCGCCGCCCAGCCAGAATTGATATGCGGCATGAGCAAACGGCTCGGGACGCAGGCCCAGCTTGGGCTTGATGATGGTACCGGCGATGTAGCCGCCATCCTTGATCGGGCGGCCGAGGATACGCCACATGTCGGAAATGTCCTTGGACGGACCGTCGAACAGCTGGATCGCGCGCTCCGGCACGTAGAAGTCGATCATCTTGGCATGCTCGATGTCGCCCATGCCCTGGTTGTTGCCGATGGCCAGTGTCAGGAAGGAAACGATCATCATGCGACCGTCGGTGATGTTGCGGTCGAACAGTTCCAGCGGATAGGCAATGCGCATGTCTTCCGTGGCTTCGTCGATGTAATACACCAGCGCGTCAACGCCCTTGGTGAAGTCGTCGGTCGTGGAAACTTCCACGTTGGTACCGGTCGAGGATTCGGCGGCAAAGTGCGCAGCCGCTTCGAGATAGCCATGACCGGACTTGGGCTTCATCTTGTAAGCAACCAGGATGTGCTTGCCGCCCTTGATAAGTTCTTCTTCCTTGAGACTGAGATCGGAATAACGTGCCGACTGATCCATTGCTGCGCTCCTCGTTTATTTAAATCATGAATTTGATGAGGCAACTATAATCAACGCAGAATATAATTAAAAATTGATAGTTATTATTATCAATATAAAATATTTTTATACATATGCTGCGCCTGACCTTACGCCAACTCGAAGTCTTTGAAGCGGTGGCTCACCACCTCAGCTATTCGCGCGCCTCGGAAACGCTGCACCTCACGCAACCGGCCGTTTCCATCCAGATCAAACAGTTGGAAGAAGCCGTGGGCATGCCGCTGTTCGAGCAGTTGGGAAAGAAAATTTACCTGACCGAGGCCGGGCAGGAACTGCGCCGCTATTGCCGCAACATCACCCAGCAACTGCAAGAAGCGGAAACGGTGTTCGAGGAAATGAAAGGCATGCGGCGCGGCAAGCTCGCGATTTCGGTTGCCAGCACCGCCGGCTATTTCATGCCTTTTGTGCTGGCTCAGTTCAATAAGCGCTTCCCGGAAGTCGCCATCACGCTCAATGTAAGCAACCGCGAAGTGCTGCTGCAGGAGCTGGCGCAGAATGCGATGGACTTCGCAATCATGGGACGTCCGCCCGATGGGCAGGGGCTGGATTTCACTCCCTTTCTGGAAAACCCGCTGGTCGTGATCGCGCCACCCGACCACCCGCTGGCAAAAGAAAAAAACATCCCCTTGTCGAGCATCCAGCAGGAAATCTTCATCGCACGCGAACAGGGCTCGGGCACGCGCAGCGCGACGGAACGCTTTTTTGCCGAGAAAGGCATCAAGCTCACCACCGGCACCGAGATGAGCAAGAACGAATCGATCAAGCAGGCGGTGCAGGCCGGGATGGGTCTCAGCATTCTGTCGCTGAACACGGTAATGCTGGAGCTGGAAGCGAAACGGCTGGCGGTGCTGGACGTGGAATCCTTCCCCATCCAGCGCCGCTGGTATCTGGTACACCGTACCGGGAAACGTCTGCCGGGAGTGGCGCAGGCGTTCAAGGAATTCATGCTGAACGAAGCAGCCGGCTTGCTGAAATCGGAAGCCGGCTACGTCTAGGCAGGATCAGTCGCCGAACCAGCGACGCAGCAGTTCCAGATCGACATGCCCTTTGCCTGAAGCATCGCCTTTCAGCACCTCGAATGGCGCATGCGGTTCGCCCAGATCGCTCAACACGGCCAGCGCATCCTCGAATTTTTCATGCGCGGTATAACCATTCACGGTGACGACTGTCTTCACATCCGCGCCGCGGCTGGCACGCAGGCCGTTGTGCGAATCTTCGAAGGCGAGACAGCTCGCCGGATCGAGCTGCATTTCCTTCAAGGCCCAATGATAAATGTCCGGCGCCGGCTTCTTGGCGGGCACGATGTCACCGGCCGCGATCACCTCGAACCATGACTCGGCATCTTCATCGAGACTGTGCCGCAGAAGGCCGGTCACGTTTTCGGGCGTCGTCGTCGTCACCACGGCGAGGCGCAACCCGGCCTGTCGCGCCTCGTCCAGTAGCCGACGAATGCCGGGGCGCACCGGAATCGAACCGTTCGCGAGCATGGCGGTGTAATGCCGCGTCTTGGCCTTGTGTAAATTCGCGACCAGCTCATCGAAATCAGCCGGCCGCTCATAATTCGGCAGAAAATGCTCGACAAAATAACGAATACGCTCCTTGCCGCCGGTGACCGCGAGCAGCTTGCCGTAGAGTTCCGGGTCCCAATTCCAGTCTAGGCCGAATTCCTCAAACGCGCGGTTGAACGCCGGTCGGTGTCCGTCACGCTCGGTATCGGCCAAGGTGCCGTCGACGTCAAATAACAATGCTTCCAGTGCCATAACGTATTCCAACTCCATTCATGCAAAAGGCGGCCGCAGCCGCCTTTGCCGGTGATGATAAAACCCCCTTACTTGACGATGGCGGCCAGCTCGCCCTTCTTGTAGCGTTCCGCCATCTTGTCGCAGGAAAGGGCTTTGATCTTTGAGGCCTGTCCTGCGGAGCCGAAGGCCTCGAATCGTGCACGGCAGATATCCGCCATGGCCTTGGTCG
>CAMLDO010000082.1 GCA_946478865.1 uncultured Methylobacillus sp. | reverse complement strand
TCCGGTACCAGCTTGTCGGCATTGCCTTCGTTGTCCTGGAAGTAGCGGTCGCTGGAACCCTTCTGCATCGCGCCGACGGAACCCATGCCACGATAGGACTTGTAGGAACGGCCCTGGAACAGCTCGATCTCGCCCGGAGCTTCCTCGGTGCCGGCGAACAGGCCGCCCAGCATGACGGAATATGCACCAGCGGCGATAGCCTTGCCGATGTCGCCGGAGTAGCGGATACCGCCGTCAGCGATGAACGGCACGCCCGTACCTTCCAGTGCCTTGGCGACGTTGGCGATCGCGCTGATTTGTGGCACGCCTACACCTGCGACGATACGCGTGGTACAGATGGAGCCGGGGCCGATACCGACCTTGACGCCATCCGCGCCGGCATCGACCAGCGCCTTGGCGGCTGCTGCAGTGGCGATATTGCCGCCGATCACTTGCAGTTGCGGGAAATTCTTCTTGACCCAGTTGACGCGGTCCAGCACGCCTTGCGAATGACCGTGCGCGGTGTCGACTACCACCACGTCCGCGCCGGCCTCAGCCAGTGCAGCCACGCGCTCTTCCGTGCCTTCGCCCACGCCTACGGCGGCGCCAACGCGCAGACGGCCCTTGGCGTCCTTGCTTGCGAGCGGGTGCTCGCTGGATTTCTGGATGTCTTTGACGGTGATGAGGCCCTTGAGGTCCCATGCATCGTTGATGACCAGCACGCGCTCCAGACGGTGCTTGTGCAGCAGTTCCATCGCTTCTTCACGCGGCGTGCCTTCACGCACCGTGACGAGGCGTTCGCGCGGGGTCATGATGTTGCTGACCGGCTGATCGAGATTGGTTTCGAAACGCAGATCGCGGTTGGTGACGATACCGACGACCTTGCTGCCTTCCACCACGGGGAGACCGGAAATCTTGTGCTGACGGGTCAGCGCCAGAACCTGGCGTACCGTCATTTGCGGGGGGATAGTGACCGGGTCATGAACCACGCCGGATTCGAAACGCTTGACGCGGGATACCTGCGTCGCCTGCGCTTCATGCGTCATGTTCTTGTGGATGATGCCGATCCCGCCTACCTGGGCCAGCGCAATCGCGAGCGGTGCTTCGGTCACGGTGTCCATCGCAGCGGACACCAGCGGAATATTGAGGCGGATGGAGCGGGTTAATTGGGTGGCGAGGCTTACTTCGCGGGGCAGAATGTTGGAGTGCGCGGGCACCAGCAGCACATCATCGAAAGTAAGCGCTTTTTGAAGCAGACGCATATACTATCCCTTGTGGCAAAAAGCGATTATACAGGTAGACAGCGTGTGGGTAAATCGGCTATGCATGTTCAGCTGTTTCTAGTTGCCAGTTCAAGAGCTAAAGGTTAATGTTTCGCCATTACGCATTAAGGGGAATATACAAATGAAAAAACTGCTGCTCGCCTTGTGCTGCCTGCCTTTTGTCATGTCGTTCGCGGCGTCCGCCGAGGTTTACAAATGGAAGGACAAGAGCGGCAAGACGCAATACTCCGATTCGCCGCCGTTGAGCAATATTCCCTATACGACTTTGTCCGGCAAGAAGTCTGCCCAGCCTGCAGCTCCCGCGCAGGCTCCGGCTGCCGAACAAGCAGCGCCTGCGCCCGGGGTCAAGGCGGGTAAAGCACCCGCGAACATGCCTCCCGTACCTCCCGGAGGACCGCAAGCGCCGACCGATCCCAATGCTAGCAAGGAGAAGGTGCCGCAAGAGCTCAAGGACAAGGCTGCTCAGGATGCGGCTAACAAGCAGCAAGAGGAAGAGAAAAAGGCGGCCGAGGCAAAAGCCAAGGAGCAGGCGTGCAAGTCTGCGCGTTCGCGCCTCGCGCAATTCGAGCAAGGCGGAAGGATTTACAAGGTTAACGAAAAGGGCGAGCGCGAATATTACGGCGACAAGGAAATCGCCGCGGAAATTCAGAACGCCAAGGATGACGTCGCAGCCAACTGCCAATAATTTTTTAGGCGCGTATCCTATTCGGCGGACGGGGCATCCCCTCCGCCTTTTTTCATGACTTTGCCTTCGGCGGCACGTTGGCGCCGGACTTCCTTGGGGTCTGCAATCAAGGGACGGTAAATCTCCACGCGGTCCTTTTCGCGCAGTACTGTATCCGCTTTGACCAGTTTCCCAAAAATGCCGAGCTTGTTTTGCGTGAGGTCGATCTCCGGAAATTTCGCAAGAACACCGCTCTTCTGCACGGCCTGCTCGGCGGTCGTGCCTTCCGGCACCATCAGTTCAAGAATCAGTTGCTGCTTGGGCAGCGCATAGGCGACTTCGACCAGGATTTCGTTGTTCATTTGGATGCGTACAGGATTTCGGCACGGCTCACGAAGGCATCGACAAAGGTATTGGCGATGTGGCTGAACACGGGCGCGATGATTTTTTCCAGCAGATGGCTTGAGAACTCATAGTGTAGCCTGAATTCGATTTTGCAGGCATCGTCCGCGAGGGGTATGAAGCGCCAGACCCCTTCGAGCTGACGAAACGGACCATCGACCAGTTTGATATCCATGAGCGTCGGATAAGTCTTGGTGTTTTCCGTGGTGAAGTTCTGCTTGATTCCATGATAGTCGATATGCAACGTCGCTATCGTGATCGTATCGTCGCGTTTTTGAAGATCGACCCCGCCGCACCACGGCAGGAATTCGGGATAGCGTTCGGGAGCATCGACTAGCAGGTACATCTGTTCCGCGGAGTGCGGCACCAGCACGGATTTTTCGACTTGCGCCATGAGCAAAGGGCGATGGGTTAGAATAGTCCGATTTTAAGCCATTCCCCATTCCCATGAGCATCGCCCAGAACAAAAAAGCCTTTCACGACTACTTCATCGAAGAGAAGTACGAGGCCGGCATCGTGCTCGAAGGCTGGGAGGTCAAGGCGATCCGCGACAATCGCATCAACCTCAAGGAAGCCTACGTCATCATCCAGCGCGGCGAGATCTACCTGATCGGTTGCCACGTGACACCTCTGGGCTCAGCTTCTACTCATGTGCGGCCGGATGCGATTCGCACACGCAAGTTATTGCTGCATAGCGAGCAGATCGCCAAGCTGATCGGCAAGGTCGAGCGCGCCGGCTATACGCTGGTTCCGCTGGACATGCATTACAGCAAAGGCCGCATCAAGGTCGAGATCGGCCTGGCCAAGGGCAAGAAGCAGTA
>CAMLDO010000081.1 GCA_946478865.1 uncultured Methylobacillus sp. | reverse complement strand
ACTGGTCAATGGTCGCGCGATAGGGGGTAATTACCTCATCCCATTCGCGCGCGGCAGTATGGCCGGTTCGATATTGCTCAATACCCTTGTGGAAGTTTTCCTCGCGGCGCTTGTCCTCAGCGATAAAGGCCTGCTGGACTTCTGGCGGGAGTTTGTCTAGCTCGGCAAGCGCGGCCTTCTTCCATTTCGGACGATACGACGGTTCCGATGGAGTTTCTGGCTCTGCAGCACCAGCAGCTTCTTCGGAATCGTCCTCCGTATCCGCGTCGTTAATTTGATCTCCGGTGGAATCATCCGCTGCGTTGTCGGCAGCGTCCAGATTCTCAATCGAATCTTCTGCCTCAACCGCATCAGTTGCCGCATCTTCTCCCCCTTCCGGTTGCACCAGATCCGCGCCAGGCCAGCCGATTTGCGCCATGGTCTGCGCAATCGTATCTTCCATCCCGCCAATAACACTAGACATTTTCCGCTCTCCTTAGACTTGTTCGTAAGTGGCTGCGAAAACATCAGGCTTGCAAGAATAGAGTTCGCCCTTGACGCCTCGGATAATAAAATCCCCGAATGTCACCAGATGGACGCCCTCAAGCGTAAAGATGCAGAGTTCGTCGGTGCCATCCGATTCAGGATAATTCTTTGGAAATACCGCCCCCGGAGTATCATGCGCCTCATTCCACGCGACGTTGAGCCATTCCGGCCATTCGCTATTATCAGCGCGGCGCTCTAGCGTCATCTGAAAGGCTTCGATTACAACCGGCTTCTTGCGATATTGCATGGTTAAGCTCCTTGGGATATGGCGCGCTGTTTTTCGGCGCTCATGTTATTAAACGTATTATATGCTGCCGCCTCGACGCCTTTCTCGAAAACTTTATCGGCAGCTTTCGAGCGCTCAATGGCCGCTTTCTTTTCTTCCGCCATGCCTTCCCACGGGCGGCAATTGGAACGCTTCAGATCTTCACGGCGCGCAGCTTTGCCCTCGATCCATCGCCCGTCGATTGGGGAGGTATATCCCCCAATATCAACCTGAACTGACGGCGCCTCAATCGTGCGTTCCATTCGCTCGCCACAATGTAACGGTGTGTCTTCGCGACTCTCAATGCTTCGATAGATCGTTTCATATTTGCCACACTTGGGACAGATGCAGCCGTACATTGGCATTTATTGTTCTCCGGATGCCTGATTTGCAGCGCCGATTTGCGCCGTTGTTAGCGTGGTTGCGGCACCGATTTCCGCCACTTCCACTGCGCGCTCATTGTTAATCGTGGCAATCAGCAGTTGCATTTGCTGCGCGCTAGCCTCGCGATCAGCTTGAGCTTGGAGACGCATCTGCTCCATGACCGCTTCAAATTGCTGCTTTGCCGCATCACGTTGCATCTCCAGATCCTGCTGATGCGCGTTCTCGCGTGCCTGCATTTCCTGGCGGAAGGCTTCGGTTTGCTGATCAATCTGCGCCTTGAATTGCTCCACCTGCATATCAGCCTGCAATTCCTGTTGATGCTGCGCGCCCTCGGCCTGGATCTTCTCGCGGGTCTTCTGAATATCCGCCATCGCCTTGACTTGCTCGATCTGCTTCTGACCTTCGATCAAGCCTTGGCTAGGATCGGCAGGCGGCGGCGGCTGCTGGATTTGATCGAACACGTCTTCCAGCGTGCTGCCCATCTTGAACTTGCGGCAGACCACTAGCACCAGTTCTTTGGCGGCTTCCATCGGAAGCGTGCCGGCCTGCACCATCGGCCAGAGTTCTTTGATAACCATGGTGACGGCAGTCAGCGCGCCGGTCATCTGCTCCAGATCCTCTTGCTGAGTTGCGGCAATGGTCGAATCGGTTTCAATGTCGATGCGGAACGTGCGCATCTGATCCGATTTCAGCACCGCATCGATATCCTCCCAGGTCGTTGGCTTTGGCGGCATCTGCGGCGGCTGCGGAGCCGGCTGGCCGCTCATGGCTGCCATCATGGCCTGCTGCTGGAACTGCATCACCATCGGCGCGATCTTGGCCAGATATTCAGCTTCAGTCGGGTATTCCTCCTGCGTCATCTGTTGCAGGGTTGAAACCTCAAACTTCTTTGCGATCACCAGCGATTGCATGCGGATCAGATCGCGGATATAGCGCTGCACGTTGCGCTGCATATCCGAAACACGCCCTTTGCCAAATGCCACCTTCAGCGCCTGCGCACCCAGCGTCTCGGCCGCATCGCTCGAACCGCGCATGATGTCAGCAATGCCAGTAAGCTCATAAATAACGCTCTTACATTCCTCGCGCGCTTTGTAGAGTCCGGCGACCACATTCATCAACATTTCGAGCGGCGCGAACCAGATGAATTTGTCGATGCCGCCATTCTCTTGCAACTGCCGGATATTCTGATCGGCAGGAATCAGATCGTTATCTTCGCCACGGAACAGCTCTGAGACTTGCGTACCAAGCGCCGGATCATAGAGTCCGCGCGCCTTGATGGCATTGACGATGCGGTTAATCCGCCCCGAGATGCGGTCTAGCTCGTCAGCCTGCTCTTGGTACTGCTCAAACAGGCTCGGCGGCGATTGCACATCGCTGTCGACGATGGCAATCAGCGGCTCCGGCACCGGAAAGAACTGGTCAAAGCCGTACGGATCGTCTTCCGTCTTCAGCGGCCCGCCACGCATCTGTAGATTGATCCACAGTACCTCGCGCGTGTCCTTGTCCCAAATCTCCCACACGCAGGCAGTTTGGAACAATTCAAAGGTTTGATCGTCTTGGTACTTTTTCTGGTCATCGGCAGATGGGCCGGCATCGAGCGGCACCTGATTGCCAATCTCGCCAAAACGATCAACCAGTTCCTTGCGCGTCAAATTGTGCTTGAACGCAAACCAGGGAATGGCATCCCAGGTCTTTCCGGGCCCATGCAGGTATTCATCCCATTGCACGTGCTCGATCGGCGCGGACTCCCATTCCAGCTCATCGAACGACTCGCCTTGCAGCGCTTCGTGCGATTGCTCAGTCTCGTCCACTTCAGCGCCAGTTTCAGCAGTATCGCCGACTTGCACCAGATTTGGCACATAGCGCACACGCGATACACCGCGCGCGCAGATGAGCATGTCCAGCACATCCATGCGGATCTGACGATCAAAGTTCGTGGTGTCTAGATTGAACTCAATCGCGCGCGACAGCACATTGGCGACGCACTTACCAATCTCTTGGTTGTTATCCCAGCGCTTGCGGATATCCGGCGTCGGCAGCGTGTTGTAAATGACCGGGAACAGAATCGACGTGTTGGCGTAGAGACAGTTGTAGCTGTTCTT
>CAMLDO010000080.1 GCA_946478865.1 uncultured Methylobacillus sp. | reverse complement strand
TGCTCGACAAGATCAAATCCACGAAGAACAACGCGGAATTCTTCGACGCCATGCGTCGCGGATAAATGCTTCGCGAAACCAAGAATAATTAGTTGAAAAACAATCGCGTTTATTAGATAATCGCCAGCTTTCTTGCGACAGCATCGAACTAAGGACACCAGAATGAAAGCCGACATTCATCCGGATTACAACGAAATCACCGTCAGCTGCAGCTGCGGCAACAAGTTCCAGACCCGTTCCACCAACGGCAAGGATCTGAACATCGAAGTGTGCTCCCAATGCCACCCGTTCTACACCGGCAAGCAAAAGATCGTTGACACCGCCGGCCGCGTGGAAAAGTTCCGCCAAAAGTACGGCATGTAATTTCCGGCTACGGCCAGACACAAGAGGCAGCTTCGGCTGCCTTTTTGTTTGTTGCCTGCCGTAAAATAACCCTTCTCGATAGCGCGACATCCCATCATGGCGTTTGAATTCGAACACGACTGGCAAGCCAGCCTGGCCACTCCCAAGCCCAGCATCGGCGAAAGCGCCAAGACCAACCTGCTGTTGTTGCTGTGCTTCATCTGGCTGACCGTGGGATTGGTGGGTCATCACCCTTGGAAGCCGGACGAAGCCCCGACTGTCAGCGCAGTCAAGCATTTGCTGGAAGGTGGAGACTGGGTCGTGCCTTCCGTCGCAGGGGAAGCGACGCTCGAATATCCACCTTTGTATTATCTGAGCGCGGCGCTCTCTGCAAAACTCACCTCCCCTTGGCTTCCCTTGCACGACGGTGCCCGTTTGGCTACGGGTATCTGGATGGCGCTGACCCTGCTGATGCTCGGCATGAGCGGGCGCGAGATGTGGGGGCGGGGCGCGGGGCGCCAGACGACCTTCATCTTCATCGGATCCATCGGACTGTTTTTCTCGGCACACCAGATGTCGCCCGAAGTGGCCGGCCTGACCGGCTATGCGATGGCTTTCTACGGCCTGTCGCTGACCCGGCGGCGGCCATGGCGCGCAGCCCCACTGATCGGCAGCGGCATTGGTATCGCATTCCTCTCCAGCGGGATCATCGCCACCGCCATTATTCTGGTCACGGCACTGCTGCTACCCATCCTGTTCCGCAGCTGGCGCATCAAACCTTACTACGCAAGCCTGCCCACCGGGCTGTTGCTCGCTGCACCCTGGATCGCCGGCTGGCTGATTGCATTGTCGCAACGCTCTCCGGAACTGCTGCAGATTTGGCTGCTCTCCGAGCGCCATGCCTTCAGCAGCGACAGCATCCTGTATTTCGGCGAGCTGTTGTTATGGTTTTCCTGGCCGGCCTTGCCGCTCGCCGTCTGGTCCTTGTGGCATTTCCGCAGCCACTTGCTCCAGCGCCCGCAATTCCAGCTTTCGCTGGTGTTCTTTACCGTGACGCTGATTCTGCTGGGGCTGAATGCAGACAGCCGCGATGTCCTCGCGCTGCCGCTGCTGCTGCCGCTGGCGATCATGGGCGGCGCCGCCGTCGACAAATTATGGCGTGGGCCGGCAAGCGCACTGGACTGGTTCGGAATCATGCTGTTCGGCTTCTTCGGCTTCCTGATCTGGCTGGGATGGTTTGCGATGATGAGCGGGATGCCGGTACGCCTTGCGGCACGCATGCACAAGCTATCGGAAGCCTACGTGCCGCATTTCGAATGGCTGGCATTTGGCGCCGCCGTTCTGATTACGCTGGTATGGGCAGTCACCGTATTCCACACCAAGCGCTCGAATCGAGCCGCAGTAACCGACTGGGCATTAGGTATCACCATGGTCTGGGGTCTGTTGATGACGCTATGGCTGCCCTGGCTGGACTCGACCAAGAGTTATCACAGCGTGTTCGCCGGCATGCAAAAGTCGTTGCCACAGGATTTTGCATGCATGACTACGCGCAATGTCGGTGGTTTCCAGCTTGCGATGCTGCATTACTACACAGGAATCAAGCCACAACGTTTCGAGAAGGTGCAGCATATGGACTGCGATCTTTACCTGATCCAGGATGAGCGCAAGCGGGAAAGAATCGACCCGGGACAGGACTGGGAACTGATCTGGAAGGGCAAGCGACCGAGCGACCGGCGCGAGAGCTTCAGGCTATATCATCTCAAGGCCGCACAATAACCAACCGGGCCGAACTAAAGCGATTTTATTCCGAGATTTTCCAGCGCATAGCGCGCCGACCATGGCTGCTCGATCAACTCGGGATCATGCGTAGCAACAAGTACACAATCGTCCTCATGCCCCATCTTTGTAATGAGCTCAGCCACCTGCAAGCGGGCATCGACATCCAGATTCGCGGTAGGCTCATCCAATAGCAGCAGCTTAGGCTTGAGCACACGAGCGCGCGCCAGAGCAACCCGCTGCTTCTCGCCGCCAGACAGCCGTGAAGGCGGTACTTTCGCCACCGCCTCCAACCCGGCCCATGCAATTTCTGCCGCTACGCGCTCCGCAATTTCATAGCTCTTCAATCCGCGCCCTTTGAGGCCATAGGCGATATTGTCGGCCACGCTGCTGTGAAACAGGTACGCATGCTGGTGAACGTAGACAATCGCAGGAGCGAGCTGCGGAATATCCTGATTCGCCACGCTCATGCCATCGAAAACGTAATTACGGATGTCTGCCGATTCCAGCCCCGCCAGGATGCGAAGCAGCGTGGTCTTGCCAACGCCGTTCGAACCGGTCAGCAGATAACTACATCCACATTCAAGCGCAAGCTCGGGCACTTCAAACAGCAGCCGCTCGCCATAGGCTTTACGCAGTCCGCCAACTTTCAGCAGGCTCATTTCAATCCGCCCTTCCCTTGCAGCAAAGCCATGCCGGCATTGGTGATCAGCGCGATCGCCACCAGCACGATACCTAGTGCAATGCCTTGAGCGAATTCGCCCTTGCTCGTTTCCAGCGCGATGGCGGTCGTGATATTGCGTGTAACGCCAGCGATATTGCCGCCCACCATCATGGCGCATCCCACCTCGGAAATGACGCGGCCGAAACCCGTCACGATGGCAGCCATAACGGCAAAGCGGACCTCCAGCATGAGGGTCCAAGCTGATCTGATCTTGCCGGCCCCCAAGGTCCTCGCCGTTTCCACAACCCGAGGATCAGCTCCTTGCAGCGCCGAAAGCGTCATCGCCGCCAGAATCGGGAAAGCCAGCACTGCCTGCCCTAGAATCATGCCACTCTGTGTAAACAGCAGTTCGTAATCGCCTAGCGGCCCATTTCGGGTCAGGATGAAATACATGATGAGCCCGATAACCACCGTGGGCAGAGCGAGCAGCGTCTGCACCAGCACGATGAGGATGCGACGGCCGGGAAAGGCGAAATTCGCCAGAACAAAGGCAAGCGCCACCGCTGGCGGCGTCGCCAGCAGCAGCGAGAA
>CAMLDO010000079.1 GCA_946478865.1 uncultured Methylobacillus sp. | reverse complement strand
CGCGTCGCGGTGACGACTACCGGCGATGCGATGAGGTCAGGGGATTCTTCAGCCCAGGCTGGAGCGGAAGCAAGGCTGGCGGCGATAGCCAGATAAAGAGGCCGACGGCAAAACATGGGTACATCCTTGAGTTACAAATTGAAACAATTTACCTGCTTGCTCAGTCATTGAACATAATGAAATTCATTAATTCAGACAAAGCTATCCAATAATTGCACGCTGACCATTTCGCCCGCCTGCACATTTCCGCAAGCCTCTGACAGGACGATGAAACAATTCGCTTCGGACATCGATCGCAGTACTCCCGACCCCTGATTGCCTATAGGCTCGACTTTCAATATGCCGTCACTGTCGGTAAACAGTACGCCGCGCTGGAATTCAGTACGGCCGGGAGCTTTCTTGAGAGTGCCATTGCACGTTACCTGGAACTGCTGAACCGGTGTCGGAGCAGGCTGCCCCATCAGCACCAGCATCGCATCGCGCACGAACTGATAGAACGTGACCATCACTGAAACCGGATTGCCGGGCAGACCGAAATAGTGCGCGTTGCCAATCTTGCCGTAGGCGAGCGGGCGGCCCGGTTTCATCGCGATTTTCCAGAATACGACTTGGCCCAGCTCGTTGAGCAGCTGCTTCATGTAGTCCGCTTCGCCGACCGATACGCCGCCGCTGGTCAGGATGACGTCAGCGCTGGAAGAGGCTTCCTTCAGCGCTTGTTCCAGCAAGGCGGGATCATCGCGGACCACACCCATGTCGATCACTTCGACGCCCAGGCGCGTCAGCATGCCGTAGAGTGTGTAGCGGTTGCTGTCGTACACCTGACCCGGCTCCAATGGCTGGCCGATGCTGGCCAGTTCGTCGCCGGTGGAGAAGAACGCCACGCGCAGCTTGCGGTAGACCTTGATTTCGGCAATGCCGAGGGAAGCGATCAGGCCCAGGTCGGCCGGCTGCATGAGATGACCGGCAGGAAAAACCACCTGGCCGAGCTTGAGGTCTTCACCGGCATAGCGCAAGTTCTGGCCGCGTTTCGCACCTTCGCCGAAAACAATGCGGTCACCGTCAACTTGCACGTGCTCCTGGATGACGACGGTATCGCAGCCTTCCGGCATGACTGCACCGGTCATGATACGCACGCACTCGCCTTTGCCGACAGTGCCATCGAAGGCCTTGCCGGCGAATGCGGTCCCTGCGATGCGCAAGGTCGTCATGCCGCTGGTGGCGAGATCATCCGCATTCAACGCATAGCCGTCCATGGCGGAGTTGTTGTGGTTGGGCACGTTGTACGGCGAGAGGATGTCTTCCGCCAGGACCCGGCCGAGCGAAGCGCGTATTGCCAGGCTTTCCTTGGTTTGCACCGGTTCGAGGAAATCTCGAATGAAGCGGCGCGCCTTGTCCACGGACATCGAGTTGGGATCGTAATCGTCGGCGCAGCTGATGGCGCGAATGAAATCTTGAGTCATGGCCTATACCCTGGAAACACTTTTCTTGGATGGTTGTTGGTCCGCGAGCCAGCGCTGCACGAAATTCGCGATGCCGTGCGGGTCGTTGAGGTTCAGTTGCGGCAATTTTGTAGGCGCCGGCCCGTCCGTGGCGACGGCAATCACATACGGGTCATGATCGGCCCATAGCGGCTTGTTGAGCGAGGGGCGGTAGATTTCGATCTTGGGGATAGGCTCTTGCTTGAAGCCCTCGACCAGGATCAGATCGACCAGCGAGGTGTCCATGTTGGGCAGCAGTTCGGCAAGCCGCAGATCACCGTCGCGATCGTCCGTGCGCGACGACTCGGTCATCAATGCCCAGCGGTGGCGCGAGCCCAGCATGGTCTGAATGGCACCGGCTTCCCGAATGCGGTAGCTGTCCTTGCCCGGATGGTCGATGTCAAAGGTATGGTGTGCATGCTTGATCACGGAAAGCCGTATCCCGCGCGCAACCAGAACCGGGATAAGGCTGGTAAGCAGCGTGGTCTTGCCGATGCCGCTGCCCGAGGCGCAGAAGCCGAGCAGCGGCGTGTCGCAGGCGATCATTCCAGACACGACAGCTCCTCCGGCGTATTGATATTGGCGAAAGCCCGCTCCTCATCGTCGAACAGGACCTCTATCGTTTTGACGCCGCTATACCAGGCATCGATTTTGCGCCCGCCGTTTTCGAGGAATTGCGTCAGGTTCGGTAGCAGTGAGCGGCGGCACAGACAAAATACCGGATGCGGCTGGTTGCCCGTCTTGGCGACGGCGAGATCGGCATCTTGTTCCTGTAACGCAGCAAGCAGGCGCGCAATGAGATCGGCAGGCAGGAAAGGGGAGTCGCAGGGTACCGTGGCGATCAGCTCATGCGTCGCTGCGGTCATGCCGGTATGCAGGCCGGCGAGGGGGCCGGCGAAGCCGCCGATGGCGTCCGGGATTACCGGGTATCCGAGCTGTTTGTAGGTCTCAAGTTCGCGATTCGCATTGACGAGGATATCGTCCACTTGCGGCTTGAGACGTTCCAGCACGTGCGCAACGAGCGGTTTGCCCTGGAACCGTACCAGCCCCTTGTCCACGCCGCCCATGCGCCGGCCCATGCCGCCGGCAAGAACGATTCCGGTGATCTTCATGCGACGGTCTCGGTCTGCGAAAAACGGAAGCGCTCGGCGCCAGTGAACAGCAGGAAGTGCTTGCCTTGCGTGCGTCCCAGCATGGTGATGCCGACGTGCTGGGCGATTTCCCAGCCCATGCGGGTCAGGCCGGAGCGGGAGATCAGGAAGGGAATACCCATCTGCGCCGCCTTGATGACCATTTCGCTGGTCAACCGGCCCGTGGTGTAGAAAATCTTGTCGGCACCCTCGACCCCGTCCAGCCACATATGGCCGGCGATTGCATCAACAGCGTTATGGCGGCCGACGTCTTCGACGTAATAGAGAATCTCGGCTCCTTTGGCGAGCGCGCAGCCGTGCAGTGCACCGGCTTTCTTATACAGGCTGTCGTAGTGCCGTACGTTATCCAGCAGTGCTTGCAGCGTTTCTTCGGTGAGCACGGCGTCCTGCGGCAGGTGGATATGGTCAATTTCTTCCATGAGATCGCCGAAGACCGTGCCTTGGCCGCAGCCCGTGGTGACGGTGCGTTTTTCCAGACGCTTGCTCAGGTTCTTCACGCCTTTGCGAGTAGTGACCGCGACCGCTTCGGTCTCCCAGTCCACCTGCACGCTGGCGATGTGATCGATGGAAGGAATGAGCCGCTGATTGCGCAGATAGCCAATCGCGAGCGCTTCGGGTGCGGCGCCCAGCGTCATGAGCGTCACGATTTCGCGCTTGTCGAGGTAGAGCGTCAATGGCCCTTCGCCGGCGATTTCGGTTTCCAGCTGTTCGCCGTACTCGTTGATGGCCGGCACCGTGAAGGTGAGGGGGCGGCTCGCGTGGGTGATGTCGGGACGTTGCAGGCTCAAGATCAACCGCCGGTGACGGACATGAAGCGTACTACTGCCGGTTGAGCGCGGCGCAAATCGAAGTCGTGGCCCTTGGGTTTGATCCGCATCGCATCGATGATGGCTTGGCGGAGCGGTGCATCATCGTCGGGATGACTGCGCAGATAGGGCATGAGATCCACGACATCTTCCTGGCCGAGGCACAGGAACAGTTCGCCCTTGCAAGTGATGCGTACGCGGTTGCATGCTTCGCAGAAGTTGTGGCTGTGCGGCGAGATGAAACC
>CAMLDO010000078.1 GCA_946478865.1 uncultured Methylobacillus sp. | reverse complement strand
TCATCAACAGCGTGGGCGCGACCTGGGAAGGCAACCAGACCTGGCTCGTGACCGCTGCCGGCGCGATCTTCGCGGCCTGGCCCTTCGTCTACGCCGCCGCCTTCTCCGGGCTTTATATCGCGCTGCTGCTGGTACTGTTCGCGCTGTTCTTCCGCCCGGTCGGCTTCGATTACCGCAGCAAGCTGGCCGATCCGCGCTGGCGCAATAGCTGGGATTGGGCGCTGTTCATCGGCGGCGCGGTGCCGGCGCTGGTATTCGGCATCGCCTTCGGCAATCTGCTGCTGGGCGTGCCCTTCCATTTCGACGACACCATGCGCTCGTTCTATACCGGCAGCTTCTGGGCGCTGCTCAACCCGTTCGCGCTGCTCACGGGTGTGCTTAGCCTTGCCATGCTCATGATGCACGGCGCAATCTACCTGGAACTGCGCACCGACGGCGTGGTGCAGCAACGTGCCCGCAAGGCGGCGCTGTATGCCGGCCTCGTCACTGCGGCAGCCTTTGCGCTGGCCGGCATCTGGCTCGCAAGTGGTATCGAAGGCTACCGCATCGTGTCCATGCCGGACGCGAACAGCGCCTTCAACCCGCTTGCAAAAACCGTGGAGAAAACCGCCGGTGCATGGCTGACCAATTATCAGTCCTGGCCGTGGATGATGGCCGCGCCGATTGCCGGATTCGCGGGCATCGCGCTCGCGCTATGGCAAGGACGCGCCGGTCGCCAGAAACTGGCGTTCTTCTTCAGCTCGCTCGCACTGGCCGGCATCATCCTCACCGCAGGCTTCTCGATGTTTCCGTTCGTGATGCCGTCCTCGACCGATCCGAACAGCAGCCTGACCTTATGGGACGCGGTATCGAGCCAGAAGACGCTGGGCATCATGCTCATCGTCACGCTGATCTTCCTGCCGCTCATCATGCTCTACACCGCCTGGGTCTACCGCGTCCTGCGCGGTCGCATCACGGTGCAGGGCATTCAAGAAAACACGCACACTGCCTATTGAGAGAACCTTATGTGGTATTTCGCCTGGATACTCGGCCTGGGGTTGGCCGTCTGCTTCGCCATCATCAATGTGATGTGGCTGGAGGCCGAACAACCCTTCGACAACTCGGACGCCTGAGCCGGCCCCGTCCTTCTGATTGAGGCGCCGCCGACGCTTCAGCCCCACCCAGCGCGCCTCTGCTGGCAATCCTGGCCATTCCGGCGCACACTGGAAGCGCAGTACGCACGCTCATCGAAGTTGAAAGGGGACCGCCATGCACACCCGCTATCCGCTTCTGATCCTTGCCTTGGCCTGCCTCATGCTCGTCGCAGGCTGCAGCACCACTCCCGAAGAATCTTCCAGCCAGTTGCCCGCACGCATTACCGTGCTGTATGACGCATTCGGCAAGCCCTCCGGCATGCAAAAAGACTGGGGATATGCCGCGCTGATCGAATACCAGGGCAAGCGCATCCTGTTCGATACCGGCAACGATGCCGCCATTCTCGAGCACAACGCGCGTGCGGCCGGCGCGGATTTGAGCAAACTGGATTTCGTCGTGATGTCGCACCGGCACGGCGACCACATGGGTGGCATGAGCTACCTGCTGCGCGTGAATCCAAACATCACCATCTACGCGCCCAAGGAAGGCTTCGGCGTCTATGGCGCCGACCTCCCGAGCAGCTTTTATCGCAAGGACGACACCCTGCCGCCGGAACAGCGCTATTTCGACGGCATGCCGCCTGAAACCATGCGGTTCGGTTCCGCCTGGCCCAAGGCGCACTTCAACCTCATCGAGCGCGACACCGAGATCGCGCCCGGCATTCACCTGATCGCACTGGTTTCCGATAAGCCCGGCACGCTGGAATTGCGAGAATTGTCGCTGGCGCTAGAAACACCGGAAGGCCTGGTTGTGGTGGTCGGCTGCTCGCATCCCGGCATAGACCGTATCGTCGCCGCCGCTACCCGCATCGACCGCCGCATTTTGCTGGTTGCCGGCGGCTTGCATCTGGTCGTGGCCCAGGATCCGGAAATCGAGCGCATCGTGACAGCTCTGCATAGCACCTACAATGTGGCGTATGTGGCACCCGGCCATTGCACCGGCGAAGCCACTTTCACCGCACTGCACCGCGCGTTTGGCGATCGTGACATCTACGCCGGGCTGGGTACGCGCATTCGTTTCAATGAACTCTTGCACGAAGGGCGGCGAATCGATGGGCTGGAAGGCGGGATGGAAGAAGCGGAATGGCAGGAATATCGCAGGCTATCAAGCGCTCATCAGGAAGAACCGCTGCAGTTGGCGCGACGCGATGCAAACCGGCAGTGACACGGACTGCCGGTCATCAGTCTCAGGACGAACGCTTGCCTGCGTGCGTTTTTTCCTCGATGAGGCCATCCCACAGCAGCAGGATCACGCCCACGGTAATCGCCGAATCGGCAATGTTGAACGCGGGCCAGTACCAGCCCTGATAATGGAAGAACAGGAAGTCGACCACATATCCCAGCGTGAGCCGGTCATAGAGGTTGCCTAGCGCGCCGCCCAGCACCAGGCTGAGCGCAAAGCAGAACAGCGTCTTCTCGGGATGTTTGCGCAGCAGATGGATGATGACGGCGGACGCGATGATCGCGAACGCGCTGAAGAACAGCCGTTGCCAGCCGCCTGCTCCCGCAAGGAAGCTGAACGCCGCGCCCTCGTTGTGGAACAGTACCAGATCGAAAAACGACGTTACCGGGCGATGCTCGCCATAGCTGAACGTCGTCTGCACCAGATGCTTGGTGTAGAGGTCGAGCGCGATCACGATCGCGCTGATGCTCAGCCACTTACGCATGCTCACGCGGCTCTCCATCACCGTACAGGTTGCTTACGCAACGGCCGCAGATGTGCGGGTGCGCAGTATCGGCGCCCACATCGGCGCGGTAGTGCCAGCAGCGTTCGCACTTGGCGTGCGCGCTCGGCGTCACCGCAATCTTTTCTTCGGCAGCGCTCGCAGCACGATGCAAGGTGGCACGCGAGGTGATCAGCGCGAAACGCAAGTCATCATCCAGCGTTGCCAGCGCGTCATGAAGATCACCGCCGACATGCACGTCCAGTTCGGCCTGCAGCGAGGAACCGATGCCGCCGGCAGCACGCACCTCCTCCAGTTGCTTGAGCACGCGGGCGCGGAATTCGCGGATCGTGTTCCACTTGGCGACCAAAGCGGCATCGCTCGCCGGAAATTCGTGCCACAAGTGCAGGAATATGCTGTCGTCGGCCTCGCCGCCGATGTCCGTCCACGCTTCCTCGGCCGTGAAGCTGAGAATGGGCGCCATGAGCTTGAGCAGGCTCTGCGTGATGTGCCACAACGCACTTTGCGCGGCGCGGCGTGCACGTGAGGTGCTGCCCGAAGTGTAGAGGCGGTCCTTGAGGATATCGAGGTAGAAACCACCCAGGTCTTCCGAGCAGAAGCCGACGAATTTCTGCGCGACGGTATGGAATTCGTAGCGCGTATAGGCAGCCGTCATGTCATCCTGCAATTGCTTGGTCATCGCCAGCGCGTAGCGGTCGATTTCCAGCCATTGCTCGACCGGCAGCATATCCTTGGCCGCGTCGAAGTCGGCAAGATTGGCGAGCAGGAAGCGCAGCGTGTTGCGGATACGGCGATAGCTTTCAACGACACGCTTGAGGATTTCGTCTGAAATCGTCAGTTCGCCCGAGTAGTCGGTCGAAGCCACCCACAGACGCAGAATGTCGGCGCCGTAGGTGTCCATCACCTTCTGCGGCGCAATCACGTTGCCCTTGG
>CAMLDO010000077.1 GCA_946478865.1 uncultured Methylobacillus sp. | reverse complement strand
GCCAGCAGCAGCGAGAAGAAACAGACACGAATCGAGACATAGACGATGCCCCACAGTGCGGGATCGCCCTCCCAAAGCATGCGTAATGCCTGGAGCGCGGCTTCGGAAAGGCTCATATCGTCATCTGTGCGATTATTTGGCCGAAGGGATGAACAGCTGCTCGCCGCCAACCTTGAAATCTGCGATTGCCTTCTGGCCTTCGGGCGAGGTCATCCACTGGATCAATTCACTCGCCCCCGCATAGTTCGTCTTCGGGTACTTTTTCGGGTTGACCGCGATGATACCGTAAGGGTTGAACATGCGCGTGTCTCCCTGCATCAGGATCGGCAAGCCGATCTTGTCCCGGAAGCTGATATAGGTGCCGCGATCGGTCAGCGTGTAGGCACGCATTTCCCCCGCCATCATGAGCACCTCGCCCATGCCCTGCCCCGCGGCGTAATACCAGCGCTGACCGGCCGGCTTGATGTCCAGCGCCTTCCAGTAGCCTCTTTCCATCTGGTCGGTACCGGAATCGTCCCCACGCGAAATGAACTTCCATTTGGCGTCGGCAATCTTTTTCATGGCCGTCAGCACGTCCTTCTCGCCCCGAATATTCGCCGGATCGTTGTTGGGCCCGATCAGTACGAAGTCGTTATACATCACGTCACGACGGTCGATGCCGTGGCCGGCAGCCACGAACGCATCTTCGGCCGGGCGCGCATGCACCAGCACCACGTCCACGTTGCCGTCCTCGCCCAGCTTGAGCGCCTTGCCGGTGCCGACTGCGATGACATGTACCTTGCAGTCACATCTGGTCTCGAACTTTGGCAGTATCGCATCCAGCAAGCCGGAAGAGGCGGTACTCGTGGTGGTGGCAAGGCGGACGATCTTGTCTGCCGCTTGCGCCGGGAAAGCCAGAAAGGCAATCAGCAGCGCGGCTAGCCCATGTTGAATCATGCGGTTCATCGTGTTGCTCCTTATACGTTAGAAGTCGAATTGCGCGCGCAATGTAAATGCGTCTTCGCTGTCAAAAGTATCGTTGCGCGAGTTCACGCGCACGGTAATCGGCGTATCGAAGCGGGTATGCACGTAATTCGCGATCAGGCGCGTATTCGGCGTGAGTATCCAGTTGGCCCCCAGCGTCCAGGCATCCGCTTCGTTAGTCGCGACCAGCAGGCCGTCGGCACTGCCGCCCGCGTTGTTCAGCAGTACCCCGGAACCATTGGCGTTGCCGCTCTTGAAGTCGGATGCGTCGAACTTGCTGTAACGCAGCCCTAACTGCAGCGCGCCCCAGCCATTGGCGCCGAAGTTGGTCTTGGGCTTCAACCGGCCGAAGATGCCCTCCTTGTACATGGCAGCGAACGGTTCGCCGGTAACGTTCCACACGGTGCTGGCGTACCAAGCGTCAATATCACGTTCGTAGCTCGGGCCTTCAAACTCGGCACGGATGTATTCGCTCTGGAACTTGACCGGGCCGTAAGCCAACGCAAGTTCGGCGCCGCCGCGTGTGCGTTGAACATTGTCGGCAAAGCCGTTGGCAAGGGTTCCGCCGCAATTGCCGGCGCCATTGGTGGCCGTACAGGCAGTGGAGAAGAAGGCGGCCCCCCGTCCTTCGGTCTGACCGGTGGGGGTGAAGCTTGCCAGGCGGCGCGATCCTTCGTCCCCTTTGCCATACCAGCCGCCGACGTGCACCACAGCGTCCTTCCAGCCGGCCCACTCGGCGACGTTGCCGACCACGCGTGCAGTCAGGTCCTTGCCATCCTCGCGCGCGTTGTTCTCGTCCACGGTGCCGCTACCGTTGATATAGGCCACGCTGTAGTTGAGACCAACCATCGGGGAGCCGTGCACCATCACGCCACGGTCGTAGGTGCTGCCAAGCAGCGCATCGGCCATCGAGCGTTCCTGAAAGTCGGTGAAATTGGTACTCATCGAGCGTTCCAGGCCATAGAACGGCTTGAACTGGCCCATGCGAACCTTGGCCTGCTTCCACTTGTTGATGTCGAAGTAGCCGTAGGTAAGGCTGGTACTGCTACTGGAGTATTCACCTTCGACGCGCACCACGTAATCCTTATAGAAGGTGGCAGTACCGCCCAGACGTGCGCGGCGCAGACTGAAGGTGTCTGCCGCATGTGCTTCAGGATCGAACTGGCGATAGTCCGCCTGCACGCGGCCATTGATCGCCAGCTGCCAGTTACCGGTGCCGTCTTCGAACACAATGCCGTCCTTGAAGTTGGCGAGCACAGGCGTACCCTTGCTCTTGCCGCGCTCCTTGAGATTCTCCTCCTTGCCTTGCGCCATTTGCTGCTGCATGGCCTTGAGTTCCTCGGCCATGACTTGCATCTGCTTGTCCTGCTCGGCGCGCTGTTGCTGCATCTGCTGCATCATGGCTTCCAGTTGCTTGATGCGCTCCGCCGAGTCATCGGCCAGGGCCGGTGCCGCGAAGGCCAGCAGAAGCGCGGCCGCGAGGGGGCGATAAACAGGTGGATATTCTCGTACGGACATAACGGTCTCCCAGAGTGATGTGAGGTGTTGTTGTGATGCAGCCGAAGAGGCCGACTATTCTTCAGATAACGAACCTGAATTTTCGAGGCAGGCTTCCCGGCCAGTGCGGAGAGCAGACGGACGCTGCCCATTTATCAGCCTCGTCGAAACCGATCAGGTAATGGAAATCGCGCATGGCGCAATGAAATGCCAGTAATTTTCGAAGTATTGAATGATATATAACGCAATCCGCATAAACAAGCGCGTATTGCAAAAATCGCGTTCAGGAAAGCAGCGCTATCAAGGCATGCACCTCATTCTCCACCGCGGCCGTAGCCGTGCATTCGATGGCGCGATAGCGGTGCAGGATATCGCGACCGAAATCCGTTACCTGCGCGCCACCGCCATGGCTGCCGCCGGTCGCGGTCGCAACAAGCGGTTGCTTGAAGCAACGGTTCATGGTGTCGACGAGATCCCAGGCGCGCTTGTAGGACATACCCATTTCGCGTGCCGCACCGGAAATCGAGCCAGCACGATCGATCGCTTCGAGCAGATCTGCCTTGCCGGGCCCCATTGCCGATTCCTCGCCGTGAGGAATGCGTATTTTTAACAAGTTCGAGCTCACGGGCGTATTGTACCTATTTTGCGCGGGCGCTTTTCCGAGTATTATTGTCAGGTATTGAATTCCGCCGCAACGCGCGTTGTCCGGCAGGATGGAAATCCCTAGAATGCACGGTTCATCTTCCACAGTCATTGCAGGAAACATGGCGCCTCAAGACTCCGCACCCGCCGTTCTGATCGACCAGTTTGGTCGACGGGTGGACTATATCCGGCTGTCGATCACCGACCGCTGCGATTTCCGCTGCGTGTACTGCATGAGCGAAGACATGACCTTCCTGCCGCGCGAGGAAGTGCTCACCCTGGAAGAGTGCGAACGGCTGGTGCGCGTGTTCGTGGAACTGGGCGTGCAGAAAGTCCGCATTACCGGCGGCGAGCCGCTGGTGCGCAAGAATGCGTTATGGCTGTTCCAGCAGGTGGGGCGGCTGGAAGGGCTGCGTGAGCTGGTGCTTACCACCAATGGCTCCCAGCTCGACTATCAAGCTCAGCAACTCAAGGATGCAGGCGTCAGCCGGATCAACATCAGCCTGGACAGCCTGGATGCCGAGCGTTTCCGCAAGATCACCCGCGTCGGCGACCTCAACAAGGTGCTGCGCGGCATCGATGCCGCCAAAGCAGCAGGTATCGCACGGATTCGGCTCAACAGCGTGCTGATGCGCAACTTCAATGACGATGAAGCGATTACGCTCACGCAGTTCGCCGTCGACAAGGGTATCGACATCGCCTTCATCGAGGAAATGCCGCTGGGCGAAGTCGATCATAACCGCGCTTCCAGCTGCGTTTCCAACGACGAAACCTTCAACCAGCTTCAGGAACATTTCCAGCTGGTGAGCAGCACCGAATCGACCGGCGGCCCGGCGCGTTACTGGCGTGTACCTGGCACCGAAACGCGCGTAGGTTTCATCTCGCCGCACAGCCACAACTTCTGCGAAGCATGCAACCGCGTACGCA
>CAMLDO010000076.1 GCA_946478865.1 uncultured Methylobacillus sp. | reverse complement strand
AAGCAAATCACCATTCAGGGCTGGAAACGGCCGGTCAAAACCAAGAAATAAGACACCATGTGCGGAATCGTAGGCGCGGTCGCGCAGCGTAATGTAGTTCCCATCCTCATCGAAGGCCTGAGCCGCCTGGAGTATCGCGGCTATGACTCGGCCGGTATCGCCATCCTCGACGGTGATATCAAGCGCGTACGCGCGGTGGGCCGCGTTGCCGAGCTGCAGCAGAAGGCGAGTGCCGAAAACCTTGGCGGTATGGTCGGTATTGGCCATACGCGCTGGGCCACGCATGGTGGCGTGACCGAATCAAATGCACACCCGCATGTCTCCTGCGGCGAGATCGCGGTCGTGCACAACGGCATCATCGAGAATCATGAAGAACAGCGTGCGCGGCTCAAGACCATGGGTTACGTGTTCGAGTCGCAGACCGACACCGAAGTCATCGCGCATCTGATTCATCACTATTACAAGCAGTCGGGCGACCTGTTCCAGGCAACGCGCGCGGCGGTAGCCGAGCTGGTAGGCGCCTATGCGATTGCCGTGGTGAGCGTGAAGCAGCCGGAGCTGATGGTATGTGCGCGTCAGGGCTGCCCGCTATTGATCGGTTTAGGCGAAGGCGAAAACTTTGTCGCTTCCGATGTCTCCGCAGTACTTTCCGCGACGCGCCGTGTCATCTACATGGAAGACGGAGACGTAGCGGAGCTGCGTCAGTCTGGCATCAAGCTGCTGGATGGCAAGGGAAACCCTGCCGAACGCAAGATACACCTCAGCGCCGTGTCACTCGCCTCCATGGAACTGGGGCCCTACACCCACTTCATGCAAAAAGAGATTCACGAGCAGCCGCGCGCATTGACTGACACCATAGAGGCGGTCATCGACGACGGTGCCTTTAGCTCGGCGCTATTCGGCAAGGACGCGGCAGACGTTTTTGCTCAGGTGGATAGCATTCTGATCCTGGCAGCAGGTACCAGCTACTACGCCGGCCTGACAGCGAAATACTGGCTGGAAGGCATTGCCGGTGTCCCCGCCAGCGTCGAAATCGCGAGCGAGTACCGCTATCGGGAGTCGGTACCCAATCCGCGCCAACTGGTCATCACCATTTCCCAGTCCGGCGAGACGCTGGATACGATGGAAGCACTCAAGCATGCGAAATCGCTCGGCCAGGAATTGACGCTGGCGATCTGCAATGTGCAGGAAAGTGCGATTCCGCGTGCTTCTCGATTGGTGTTCTATACCCGTGCGGGTGCCGAAATCGGCGTCGCGTCTACCAAGGCTTTCACTACCCAGCTGGTCGGACTGTTCGTGCTGGCGGCTACGCTGGCCAAGCAGCGCGGCGGACTGACGCAAGAACAGGAGCAGCATTACCTCGACGCGCTGCGCTATCTGCCAGGCAGCATCCAGCATGCGCTCAATCTGGAACCGCAAATCCGCGAATGGGCCAAATCGTTCGCGAACAAGCAGCACGCACTATTCCTCGGTCGCGGCGTGCATTATCCGATCGCGCTGGAAGGCGCGCTCAAGCTCAAGGAAATCTCCTATATCCACGCCGAGGCCTACCCGGCCGGCGAATTGAAGCATGGCCCGCTGGCTTTGGTTGATCGCGACATGCCCGTGGTGGTGATCGCTCCCAACGATGCGCTGCTGGAAAAAGTGAAATCCAACATGCAGGAAGTGAGCGCGCGTGGCGGTGAACTGTTCGTATTCGCCGATCTCGACAGCCATTTCACCGCCAGCGAAGGGGTGCACGTGATTCGTACGCCGCGTCATGTGGGTGTGCTCTCCCCCATCCTGCATTCGATACCCGTGCAGTTGCTCGCTTACCATGCAGCCCTGCTCAAGGGAACCGACGTCGACAAGCCGCGCAATTTGGCCAAATCGGTCACTGTCGAGTAAGGGGACAGCATGTCGGTCGTCGCGGTCTTCAATCAGAAAGGCGGGGTCGGCAAGACAACTACCACGCTGAACCTGATCGCGGCACTGGCGCGGCGTGGGAAGTTTCCCTTGGGCATTGATCTCGATCCCCAGGCCCACCTGACGATAGCCAGCGGCGTGCGCGGCCTGCCGAGCAACGAAACTATCTACGCGTTCTATGCCGAGCAAAAGCCTCTCTCGCAAATCATGCGGGAATTGCCCACGGGCGCGCACTTGCTCCCGGCGCACATGGAGCTGTTCAAGATCGACTCGCTCTATGGCCGCAATCCCAACATCACAAGCGCACTCAAGAACGGCCTGACCAAGGAGCTGCTGCCGGACGAGATGATTCCCGTGCTGATCGACTGCTCCCCGATGCTGGGCGTGCTGTCCCTGAATGCCGTGTTTGCTGCGCAGCGGCTGCTGATCCCGGTGTCAGCGGACTATTTGTCGTTGCAGGGTGTGAATCGGTTGGATGCCGCCCTCAAGGTACTGGAAAAGCCGTTAGGCAAGCGCATCGAGCGCCGCATCGTCATTACCCGTTTCGATTCGCGTCGCCGGCTTTCCTACGAAATTTACGACCGGCTGCGGGAGCATTACGGCAAGGATCTGTGCGAAACGCGGATTTCGGAAACGGTAAGCCTGGCGGAAAGCCCGGTGCACGGAAAGGACGTATTTGCTTTTGCACCGCACGGCCAAGGTGCCAAGGATTACAACGCCTTGGCCGAGGAGCTGATGAGCATCAGCTTTTTCGAACCGCCTCGATAAGCCTCTATTCAACTGGAATACGCGGCTTATGCGGCGCATTCCTGGTCAGCAGGTCCCACCCCCACGCAGGTAGTAGTCGCATCACGCGGGCCACGATGGCCATCTGCCAAGGCATGACCACATAGCGGCGCCCTTCTTCGATGAACCCCGCCATTTTCCTCGCTGCTACCTCTGCAGGAATCATGAATGGCATGGGATAGGTGTTCACGTCCGTCATCGGGGTCTTGATGTAACCCGGACAGATGGTCGTAACCTGAATACCGTATTTACTCATTTCCACACGCAGGCTTTCAAGGTAGCTGATGGCTGCTGCTTTCGAAGCGGAGTAGGCGCTCGCTCCTGGCAGGCCGCGCATGCCTGCTACACTCGCGATTCCCACCAGTTTGCCTTTCCCTGCATTCCGCATCGATTCGATGAATGGGTGAAAGGTGTGCACCATGCCCAGCACGTTGATGTCCATAACGGCCTGGAAGGCCGCCAGATCCTCGGCACACTCCGTCAGCGTTCCGCGGCTCACGCCGGCATTAGCCAGGACGATATCGGGGGTGCCGTAGCGGCGCATGAAATCCTCCGCTGCCGATTTCATCGCGGCTGCATCTCGCACATCGGCCGTATAACAGGCGCATTCGGTATTCAGCTCGCGCTTGAGGGCTTCCAGTAATTCCCCGCGTCGTGCGACGAGGCCAAGGGAGGCACCTTCGGCAGCATAGTATCGCGCCAGTGCGGCGCCGATGCCGCTGGATGCGCCGGTAATAAAAACCCGCCGGGAGGCGGGTTTAAGATGCGGGATCAGATGAGCCATTAACGCTTGGCGGATTTTTCCGCCCGCGCCTTGGCGATCAACTGATCGGCGACTTTCAGCAGCTCTTCGATGCCGCCCGCCATGCTGATCGAGCTGATGTACTTGCCATCGATGATCAGTGTCGGAACGCCGGTGGCACCGGAAGCGCGGAAAACCTGCATGGCACGCATGTTCTTGGTGTTCACCGAGAATGAATTGTAGGTGTCTGCCACTTTTTTGCGATCCATGCCGGATTGCTTGGTAATCCAGTCAATGATGGCATTGTCATCGTTAGGTTTGACGGCTCTTTGCTTGTGGATGGCATCGAAGAAGGGAGCATGCAGCTTTTCCAGCACGCCCAGCGCTTCCATCGTGTAATAGGCACGAGCGCCGGGTGCCCAATCCGGACGGGGAATGCCCGGGACACGCTTGAATACGACATCCTGAGGCAGCTTCTTCACCCATACGGCGAGATGCGGCTCGAGTTGATAGCAGTGAGGGCAGCCGTACCAGAACAGTTCGGTCACTTCGACCTTGGCCGGGTTGTCGGTAGGGATGACCTGCTGGGTCTGCTGGTACTCGAAGCCAGCCTGCGGCTCGGCGAATGCCACGCTGGAAACCAGCATCATCAGGGCGG
>CAMLDO010000075.1 GCA_946478865.1 uncultured Methylobacillus sp. | reverse complement strand
GCGTTCTTCACATCGGCTTCGTTGGCACCCAGTTGTTCGGCAACGATCTTCTTGACGCGTTGTTCAATATCGGACATTTGTTTCCCCTTGATTTAATGGTTACAGCAAAAAAGGTCGGGCTATTCTAGCAAAACTCCCGAGGAATTCAAAAAAGCAGCATCCTGCGGACGCCGCCTCTTCAAATGATTAAGCCATGTACATGCCGCCGTTGACGTGCAGCGTTTCGCCGGAAATATAGCTGGCAGACGGCGATGCGAGGAAGGCCACGGCGGCCGCAATATCGTCCGCTGCGCCGAGACGGCCCAGTGGAATCTGTTGCAGCAAGCGAGCGCGCTGTTCTTCCGGCAACTCCTTGGTCATGTCGGTATCGATAAACCCGGGAGCGACACAGTTCACGGTAATGCCGCGGCTGCCGACTTCCTGCGCGAGCGATTTGGTGAAACCGGTCATGCCAGCCTTGGCGGCACAGTAATTGGTTTGCCCAGCGTTGCCGGAATGGCCGACAACGGAGGAAATATTGATGATGCGGCCATAGCGCGCCTTCATCATGGGGCGCAGAACGGCCTGCGACATGCGGTAGACCGACTTGAGGTTAGTGGAAATGACTGTATCCCAGTCTTCTTCCTTCATACGCATCAGGAGCGTATCGCGGGTTACGCCGGCATTGTTGACCAGAATGGCGATCTCGCCGAACTGCTCGGCAATCTGCTTCAGCACAGTCTCGATCTGGGCGGCATCATTCACATCCAGCGCCATGCCGGTTCCCTTGATGCCGGCTTGCTGCAACGCAGCCGTGATCTGATCCGCTCCGTTCTGCGTAGTGGCGGTACCAATGACGACTGCGCCCTGCTTGCCCAGCGCCTGGGCAATGGCGGCTCCTATACCGCGGCTGGCGCCGGTGACGAGCGCAACTTGAGCTTGCATGATTCCCCTCTTATGAGTTGAGTTGGTTCTTGGCTTCCGTGACCGCATCACCGCCGGTCAGTGCGAAGCATGTCATGTCGGCGACGATGCGTTTGTTGAGACCGGCAAGCACCTTGCCCGGACCACATTCGGCGGCTTGGGAGATCCCTTGCGCGGCAACTGCCTGCACCGTTTCCACCCAGCGAACCGGGCTATGCAACTGGCGTACCAGCGCATCCTTGATACTGGCGGCATCGCTGTAAGAAGCCACGTCGGCATTGTGCAGGACCGGGACTTTCGGCGCAGCGATAGCCACATCGGCCAGATAAGCAGCCAGCTTGTCAGCAGCCGGCTTCATGAGTGCGCAGTGGGACGGCACACTCACCGGCAGGATCAGCGCGCGCTTGGCGCCCTTACCCTTGGCAGCTTCCATGCCGCGCTCGACGGCGGCCTTGTGACCTGCAATCACCACCTGGCCCGGAGAATTGAAATTGACGGCTTCCAGTACCTCGCCCTGTGCAGCTTCGGCACAGACAGCGCGCACCGCATCGTCATCGAGGCCGAGGATGGCCGCCATTGCGCCCACTCCCTCAGCCACGGCACCCTGCATCACTTCGGCGCGGTAACGCACCAACGGCAAGGCAGCGGAAAATTCCAGCGCTCCGGAAGCGACGAGCGCAGTGTATTCGCCCAGGCTATGGCCGGCCATCACCACTGGTTGCGCCCCACCCGCTTCGAGCCATGCACGCCAGGCGGCGATCCCCGCTGTCAGCATCAGGGGTTGAGTGTTCGCAGTCTGGTTCAGTTCCTCGTTCGGCTCCGAAACCATGCGCCACAAATCTTGGCCCAGCACTTCGGAGGCTTCGGCAAACGTGTTGCGGACCACGGCCTGATCGCCGAATCCTTGCATCATCCCAACCGATTGCGAGCCCTGGCCAGGAAAGAAAAAAGCGAATTTCATGGATAAATCCTAATACTTGAGTAAGACGGAACCCCAGGTGAAGCCGCCACCGAATGCTTCCATCAATAGGGTTTCGCCGCGCTTGATGCGTCCGTCGCGAACCGCGGTGTCCAGCGCCAGCGGGATCGAGGCTGCCGAGGTGTTGCCATGCTCGCCCACAGTAACGACCACGCGCTCCATGCCCATACCGAGCTTTTTCGCGGTGGCCTGGATGATACGAATATTGGCCTGATGAGGAACCAACCAGTCGATATCGCTCTTTGCGAGACCATTGGCTTCCAGCGTCTCATCCACAATGGCATCCAGTGTGTTGACGGCGATCTTGAACACGGCATTGCCTTCCATTTCGATGGAAGGGTCGGCACCGCCCTGCAACGTGCCGCCGGCAACCTGCAGCAGGTGCGCATAGCTGCCGTCAGCATGCAGATGCGTGGAAATGATGCCCGGCTCATCGCTCGCCTTCAGAATCACGGCACCCGCACCGTCACCCCAGAGAATGCAATTGGTGCGATCAGTCCAGTCGGTGATGCGCGAAATGGTTTCGGCCCCAACCACCAGAGCACACTTGGCAGCGCCGCTCTTGATGAACTGATCAGCCGTAGCCAACGCATAGACGAAGCCGCTGCAAACCGCTTGTATATCGAATGCCGGCGAGCCAGCCACGCCAAGCTTGGCTTGCAACAGACAGGCAGCACTCGGGAAAATGCGGTCGGGCGTCGTCGTAGCGACGATGATCAGATCGATATCCTGCGCGGTGACACCGGCAGACTCCATGGCCTGGCGTGCCGCCTTTTCAGCGAGATCGCTGGTGAACTCGCCTTCCGCGGCGATATGCCGCTCGCGAATGCCAGTACGCGCGACGATCCATTCGTCGGAAGTCTCCACCATGCGCTCCAGGTCGGCATTGGTCAGGACCTTGGCGGGCAGATAACTTCCGGTACCTGCGATACGGGAATAGGTCATGCAGAAATCTTTGTAGGGGTTGTAGTTTGCATGTGCTCGATCTCGAGCTGCTCTGTGATGCGACGTAACACCCCATTGCGTGCTTCTTCGATGGCGGTATCGATCGCATGCTCGAAGGCGAAGCTGTCCGCACCGCCGTGGCTCTTGACCACGATACCACGCAAACCGAGCAGCGACGCGCCGTTATAGCGGCGCGGATCCATGCGGCGCTTGAACGCGCGCAGTACGGGCATGGCGATTAGCGCAATCAGCTTGGTCAGCCAGTTGCGCTTGAATTCCGCGGTCAGCATGCGCCCCATGAGTTGGGCGAGGCCCTCGGAAGTCTTGAGCGCAACATTGCCGACGAAGCCGTCGCAAACCACGAGGTCCGTCGTGCCCTTGTAGATATCGTTGCCTTCGACGTTTCCGTAGAAGTTGAGATGGCTGGCGCGCAGCAGCTCGCCGGCTTGCTTGACGACCTCGTTGCCCTTGATGTCTTCGGAGCCGATATTGAGCAGGCCCACGCTCGGGCGCTCCTTGTGCTCGACACAGGAGACCAGCATGGCGCCCATGATGGCGAACTGCAACAGATGTTCCGCAGTGCAGTCGGCATTGGCGCCGAGATCCATCATCCACACCTGCCCCTTGGCGGACGGCAAAGCGGACGCGATGGCCGGGCGGTCGATCCCGGGCAGCGTTTTGAGCACGAAGCGCGCCGTCGCCATGAGCGCGCCGGTATTGCCGGCACTTACGCAGGCGTTCGCCTCGCCGCTCTTAACCAGATCGATGGCCACGCGCATCGAGGAGTCCTTCTTGTTACGAAGGGCGCTTTGAGGAGATTCGTCCATCGCCACCACCTCGCTAGCATGATGAATGCGAAGGCGCGGGCCGACTGCCGCCTTGCGGGCGCGCAGTTCAGCTTCGATGGCGTCGGCAAGGCCGACCAGGACGATATTGATTTCGTTGTGCCGCTTCAGCGCTTCAAGCGCGGCAGGCACGGTGACATGAGGGCCATGATCGCCGCCCATGGCGTCAATTGCGACGGTAATTTCCATAACAAAACGCCGCCTCGGTTAGGAGACGGCGCGTTCGTTTCAGCTATGAAACTTACTCGCCCTTGGAGGGCAGCACCTTGCGACCACGGTAGTAGCCGTTGGGGCTCACATGGTGACGCAGATGAACTTCACCGGTGGTCGGCTCGACAGCCAGCGGAGGATTGGTCAGGAAGTCGTGCGAACGATGCATGCCGCGCTTCGACGGCGACTTCTTGTTTTGTTGAACGGCCATTTTACTTGCTCCTAAAAATGTAACTTCAGTCTTTGTTTA
>CAMLDO010000074.1 GCA_946478865.1 uncultured Methylobacillus sp. | reverse complement strand
CGAAATCAGCGGCAAGCCGATCAGTGCATTGGGGTCATCGCCGCGCATATACTCCATGAGGGAGATTCCGAGACCTTCGGATTTCGCGCTGCCGGCGCAGTGATACGGCTGTTCCAGACGCAGATAGTTTTCGATCTGCGCATCGGTCAGCTCGCGGAACTTGACCTCGTAGATCACGTCCTCGGCCTGCATGCTGCCGGTGCTCGCGTTGTAAAGGCACAGAGCACTATGGAAAAGGACGATGCGGCCGCGCATCATCGATAGCTGGCGGACAGCGTTGTCATGGGTGAGCGGCTTGCCGAGCTGAAGCCCGTCGAGCGTTGCGACCTGATCGCAGCCGATTACAAGTGCGTCCGGATGGTCATGACCGACCTTGCGCGCCTTTGCTTGTGCAAGCCGCAATGCGGTTTCTTCCGGCGTTTCGCCGGGCAGAGGCGTTTCGTCCACGTTCGGAACAACGACACTGAAAGACAGGTTCAATCGCTCCAGCAATTCGCGGCGGTAGATGGAAGAGGAGGCGAGGATAAGCTTGATATTGGACATGAAGCAAAAGGCCGGCTTGCGCCGGCCTTTCTGTTTTGATTACTGGATTTCGATCAGAGTTTCGTCGGGCGTGACGCTATCGCCCTTCTTGACGTGTACCGCGACGACGATGCCGCTCTTGGGTGCCTGGATCTCGTTTTCCATCTTCATGGCTTCGATCACCAGCACGCCGTCGCCGGCATTTACCTTGTCGCCAGCTTTTACCTTGACGTCCACGATGGTACCGGGCATCGCGGTCGATACGCAGCCCTCATGAGATGGACGCGGACGGCTGCCGCTCGATGCGCTGGAAGAGGCCGCTTTTTTCTTGGAACCGCCATTGCCGTTGCCGCCGGAAACTTCGATTTCGCTGAGGGTTTCGACGATGACTTCCTCGGAAATGCCGTCCACGGAGACGTAGAACGGGCGTTGTTCCTCGCCTGCGTGGCCGCTGCCAGTGAGCTTGATGTGGAAGGTTTCACCATGCAGCGTGACCTTGAACTCGTTCGGCGCATAACGTGCGGAGGATGGCTGGGCGGCTTCCTTGGAAAGCAGCTGTTCCGGCTTCAGCGTGCCGGCGTTGCGTTCCTGCAGGAAGGTCTGCGCGAGATCGGGGAACATCGCATAAGTCAGCACGTCCTCGTCGCTCTTCGCCAGGTTCTCGATCTGGACGCGCAACTTGTCCATCTCGTCTTCCAGCAGATCCGCGGGACGACAAGTGATGACCTCGGCGTTACCGACAGCCAGGCTCTTCACCTCGTCGTTGATCTTGCCGGGTGCCTTGCCGTAATGACCGAGCAGGTAATTCTTGACCTCGGTGGTGACCGACTTGTAGCGGGCGCCGGTGAGTACGTTGAGCACGGCCTGGGTGCCGACAATTTGCGAAGTAGGAGTCACCAGCGGAGGGAAGCCCAGGTCCTCGCGAACGCGCGGGATTTCAGCCAGTACAGCATCCATGCGGTCCAGTGCGCCTTGTTCCTTGAGCTGGTTGGACAGGTTGGAGATCATGCCGCCCGGAACCTGATTTACCAGCACGCGCGTATCCACGCCGGTGAAGTCGCTTTCGAACTGCCAGTATTTCTTGCGCACTTCGCGGAAATAGGCGTTGATTTCCTGGATTGCGGCCAAGTCGAGACCCGTGTCGTACTCGGTTCCCTTGAGTGCGGCCACGATGCTTTCCGTGGAGGAGTGGCTCGCACCTTCGCCGAAGGAGGAGACGCAAGTATCCAGGATAGCCGCGCCGGCTTCGACCGCCTTGAGGAAACTCATGGCAGAGAGGCCGGAAGTGGCATGGCTGTGCAGGTGGATCGGGAGACTGGTGGCAGCCTTGAGTGCCTTGACCAGTTCTGCAGTGGTGTAGGGCGTGAGCAGCCCAGCCATGTCCTTGATGGCGAGCGTGTCGCAGCCCATGGCTTCCAGTTCCTTCGCTAAGCTAACGAAGTAGGCGATGTCGTGTACTGGGCTCGTGGTGTAGCTGATGCAGCCTTCGGCATGCTTGCCGACCTTCTTGACGCTTTCGATCGCGACGCGCACGTTGCGCAAGTCATTCATCGCGTCAAAGATGCGGAACACGTCGACGCCATTGTTGGCGGACTTTTCGACAAAAGCGCGTACCACGTCGTCAGAATAATGGCGATAGCCCAGCAGGTTCTGGCCGCGCAGCAGCATCTGGATTCGGCTGTTGGGCAGTGCCTTGCGCAGGCGCTTGAGGCGGTCCCATGGATCCTCTTTCAGATAGCGCACGCAGGCGTCGAACGTGGCACCACCCCAGGCTTCCAACGACCAGAAGCCAATGGAATCCAGTTTGGAGCAGATCGGCAGCATGTCGTCCGTGCGCATGCGCGTGGCGATCAGGGACTGATGGCCATCACGCAAAACTAATTCTGAAACATATACTTTCGCCATAATATTCACTTACCACATTAAATATTGATCAAATGCCTTCGTGCGCTGCGATGGCGGCTGAAATAGCCGCCGCGATCAGTTCGGGCGGAAGTTCGGTTTCGTAATTCACCAGTTCGGGGTGGGCCTCGACAAAACTGGTGTCGAAGTCAGCGCCCTTGAAATCCTTGTGCTTGAGGATTTCCTGGTAATAAGGAATGGTGGTCTTGACGCCATATACCACCATGTCGTTCAGCGCACGGCGGCCGCGTTCCACTACACCTTCCCAGGTAAGCGCCCAAACGGTGAGCTTGGCGCACATGGAATCGTAATAGGGAGGAATCACATAGCCGCTGTACATTGCCGCATCCACGCGCACGCCGGGGCCGCCGGGGGCGTAGTAGCGGGTGATCTTGCCGAAGCTGGGCAGGAAGCCGTTCTTCGGGTCTTCGGCATTGATGCGAAACTCCATCGCATAGCCGCGGAACTTGACGTCATCCTGCTTGTACTGGAGCGGGAGGCCGTCGGCGATGCGGATCTGCTCCTGCACGATATCGATGCCGGTGATACTTTCGGTGACCGTGTGCTCGACCTGCAGGCGCGTATTCATTTCCATGAAGTAGAAATTGTTGTCCTGGTCGAGCAGGAACTCGACGGTGCCGGCGTTCTTGTAGCCTACAGCCTTGGCTGCCTTGACCGCCAGCTTGCCGATGTATTCGCGCTGCGCCTGCGTCAGTTGCGGGGAAGGAGCGATTTCGATGAGCTTCTGGTTGCGGCGCTGGATCGAGCAGTCGCGCTCGAACAAGTGGATGGCATTGCCATGACCATCCGCGATGATCTGTACTTCGATATGGCGTGGGTTGACCACGCACTTTTCCAGGAAGACCTCGGGTTTGCCGAAGGCCTTGCTCGCCTCCGAGATGACGCGCTCGTAGTTGCCCAGCAACTCCTTCTCGCTATTGCAGCGGCGAATGCCGCGGCCGCCGCCGCCGTTGGTCGCCTTGAGCATGACCGGATAGCCGATCTTGTTGGCGAGCTTGACTGCTTCCTCGACGCTTTCGAGGTTGCCGTCGCTGCCCGGCACACAGGGAATGCCTGCGGCGATCATGGCGTTGCGGGCCTGGATCTTGTCGCCCATCTGGCGAATGACCTTGGCGTCCGGGCCAATGAACTTGATGCCGCGGCGGGCGCAGATTTCCGCGAGCTCGGGGTTTTCCGAGAGGAAGCCGTAGCCGGGGTGAAGCGCGTCGCAGCCGGAAGCAACGGCGAGATTCACTATATTATGGGCATTGAGGTAGCCAACGACCGGGTCAGAGCCGATGTTATAGGCTTCGTCCGCCTTCTTGACGTGCAGGGCGTGACGATCCGCATCGGTATAAATGGCTACCGATTCAATGCCCATTTCCGAGCATGCGCGGACGATACGAACTGCGATTTCGCCACGATTGGCTACGAGGATTTTCTTGATCACAGAGAGACCCGATTTTTGACACAAAAACCGGCAGATTGTACCATGCGCGGCTTATGACTGAACAGACCAGCATCGACGGGCTAGACTTTGCTCGAAAATCCGCAGAAATTCATGGTACAATCGCGGTCTTCGATTTTTCCCGGCTGAAAGATCAACTGTTTTCGCCCGATGGCGAAGTGCATTATAGGTTGGTCGGCGGCCGCAGTGCGGAAGGGCAATTTCAGCTTGCGCTGCACCTCGCAGGCAGGCTGAGCTTGATTTGTCAGCGTTGTCTCGGGCCGATGGAATTCGAGATCGATACCGATACGGTGTTTTTTCTGGTGTCGGACGAAAATCGTTTGCCGGCCCCTGAGGACGAGCGTGAAGATGTCGATTATCTCGTGGCGGATGCGCCGATCGATGTGATCGAGTTGGTCGAAGACGAGGTGCTGTTGGGCCTGCCGCTGGCTCCTATGCACGAGGATGTGAATTGCAACGACGCCTTATCGGCGGCGAAAGAACAAAAAGAAAGCCCTTTCAAGGTATTGCAAGGGCTCAAGCTAAACAAAGACTGAAGTTACATTTTTAGGAGCAAGTAAAATGGCCGTTCAACAAA
>CAMLDO010000073.1 GCA_946478865.1 uncultured Methylobacillus sp. | reverse complement strand
TTCGTCATCGTGAAGGCGGATGCCGGCACCTACGGCATGGGCATCATGACGGTGAAGAGTCCAGACGATGTACGCGGCCTCAACCGCAAGCAGCGCAACAAGATGTCCGTGGTCAAGGAAGGCCTGCAGGTACAGGAAGTCATCATCCAGGAAGGCGTCTATACCTTTGAGAGCATCAACGAGGCCGTCGCCGAGCCGGTGGTCTACATGATGGATCATTACGTACTGGGCGGGTTCTACCGCGTGCATACCGGCCGCGGCGTGGACGAGAATCTCAATGCGCCCGGCATGCATTTCGTACCGCTCGCGTTCGATACCGCCTGTTCGCTGCCCGATTGCGCGGGCAAGCCGGATGCGGCGCCGAACCGCTTTTATGCCTACGGGGTAATCGCCCGTCTCGCGCTGCTGGCTGCCTCGATCGAGCTCAAGGAAACCGCGCCGCTGGCCCTGGCCGCGTGAGTGACTTCCGCCTGAGGCAGACGCCATGAAACTCGCCTTCATCCTCGATCCGCTCGAAAGTCTCAAGACTACCAAGGACACCAGCCTCGCGATCATGCGTGCCGCTGCGGCTCGTGGCCATGCGCTCTACGTCGCCGAACAGGGCGGGTTGATCCTGCGCAACGGCGAGGCGCTCATAGACGCCGCGCCTTTCGCTTTTCGCGACGGCCCGGACTGGTTCGAGCTGGGTGACTCTGTCGTGCAGCCGCCCAAGGCATACGACGCCGTGCTCATGCGCAAGGATCCGCCGTTCGATACCGAATACATTTACAGCACTTACCTGCTGGAGCTGGCGCAGAACCAGGGCGCGCGCATCCTCAATCGCCCGCAATCCATTCGCGACTGGAACGAGAAGCTCTCGGTCGCGCGCTTTCCGCATTTCGCACCGCCTTTCCTCGTCACGCGCCACATCTCGGCCATCCGTCAATTCCTCGAAGACGAAGGTGACATCGTGGTCAAGCCGCTGGACGGCATGGGCGGCAGCGGCGTGTTCCGCCTGCATCGCGAGGATCACAATATCGGCGTGATCCTCGAAACCATCACCCACTACGAGCGCCGCACCGTCATGGCGCAGCGCTACCTGCCGGAGATCAAGGCCGGCGACAAACGCATCCTCATCATCGACGGCGAACCCCTGCCCTACGCATTAGCACGCATTCCCAAAGCGGGCGAGACGCGCGGCAATCTGGCCGCGGGCGGCAAAGGCGTCGCACAGCCGCTCTCGCCCCGCGACCGCGAAATCGCGACCGAAGTGGGCAAGGTCCTCAAGCAGGAAGGCCTGTTCCTGGTCGGGCTCGATGTCATCGGCGACCATCTCACCGAAATCAACGTCACCAGCCCGACCGGCATGGTCGAAATTGCCGCACAGACCGACTGCGACCCGGCGGCCCTGTTTGTCGATGCGCTTGAGCGGCTGGCTTAGGCTGGCTCTGCTGGCAGCGGTTTTCGCACTCGCAAGCTGCGGGCGCGAAGCCGCCCATCAGTCGCAGTCCTATGTATTCGGCACACTGGTGGACATCACCATTTATGGCGAATCCGAAGCGCGGGCGCGTGAACTTTCCAACCACGTATTGCAGGAATTCCAGCGCCTGCATGACCAGTTGCACGCATGGAAACCTGGCAGTGACCTCGATCGGCTGAACAATGCATTCGCCGCCGGGGAAGCTTCGGATATTTCGCCCGAACTCGCCGATATACTGACAGATGCTACGCAGCTCTCGCAGCAATCCGGCGGACTGTTCAATCCAGCCATCGGGCACCTGATCCAGACATGGGGATTTCAAGGGGAGGAATTCAAGCCGATCACACCCGATCCCGCGAGCATCCGGAAATGGGTAGACGCTCGCCCGGAAATGACCGACATCGTCATCGAGAACGGCCGCGTCCGTAGCCGCAACCCGGCCGTGCGGCTCGATCTCGGCGGCTACGCCAAGGGGTGGTCGCTCGATCTGGCAGCCCGCTATCTTCGCGAGCAAGGCGTCAAAGGCGCACTCGTGAATATCGGCGGCAACATCATCGCGATCGGCAAGCACGGCGACCGGCCGTGGCGTGTCGGCATCCAGCATCCGCGCCAGCCGGGGCCCATCGCTTCGGTCGAACTGCCGGACGGCTGGGCGATAGGAACATCGGGCGATTATCAGCGCTATTTCGAGCGCGACGGCAAACGCTATTGCCATATTCTAGACCCGCGTACCGGGGAGCCAGCGCAAGGCGTGCAGGCGGTGAGCATACTGGTACCTGCCGGTCCGCATGCGGGAACGCTGTCTGACGTAGCCTCCAAACCGATTTTCCTCAGCCCGGCACAATGGCGCGAGGCTGCGCGTCGCATGGGCATAGATCACGCGATGCTCATCGATGCGGAAGGCAGGATTCACATCACGGCCGCGATGCAACAGCGCCTGAACTTCGTCGACAAACATGTCCAGCCTGACGTCGTTCCCTAGGCCGCTGCCAGGCGACTGGCTGGTTCTCGCCGCGAGCGGGGCCATCGTGGCGCTGCTGTTCGCCACCCTGTGGCACAACGAGCCGGCCGGAAAAGTGCGCATCCGCGCAGGCGAGTCGGTCTTCGCCACCCTCAGCCTCGCACAGAAGCGCACGCTGGAAGTGCCGGGACCACTCGGCATCAGCCGCATCGAGATCGATAACGGCCGCGCTCGGGTCGCCTCCGATCCCGGCCGCCATCAGTATTGCGTCAAGCAGGGATGGCTCACGCGCGCGGGCGAAATCGCGATGTGCCTGCCCAATCAGGTGAGCGTGGAATTGCTGGGCGGCGAGAAAGCCTATGACTCACTCAACTATTGAAATCACGGCAACGCGCGATGATCACCGCGTCGCGCGGCTGGCGGCGCTCGCGATCACGCTGCATCTGATCGAATCGGTGCTTCCTTCGCCGCTCCCCGGCGTAAAACCCGGCATCGCCAATATCGTGACACTGTATGTGCTCTACCGCTTCGACTTCGCGACGGCGGCCTGGGTATCGCTGCTGCGCGTGGTTGCCGGCAGCCTGCTGCTCGGCAACTTCCTCTCGCCCGCCTTCGCGCTCAGCCTTGCCGGCGCACTATCGAGCCTGCTGATACTGCGCCTCGCCATGCCGCTGCCCCGATCCTGGTTCGGTCCGGTCAGCCTCAGCGTGCTGGCAGCCTTCGCGCATATCGCCGGGCAATTGCTGGTCGTGCGCCTGTGGCTGATCCCGCATGCGGGTGTAGCCTATCTGGTCCCGATTTTCGCCGCAGCCGCCCTCTTCTTCGGTACCATCAACGGACTTATCGCCGCCCGTTTACTGCGCGATAATGCCGAGGTCCCTTCATCCGAAAAAACGACATGAAGCCAGCGCTCACTTTTCTTTTTGCCCTCATCGCAATCCCGGCTTTCGCGGCCGATTGGGCTTCACTCGGTAAAACCGGCGCCGTGGACCAGTATTTCTATGATCGCAGCAAGCTCACGATCAAGGACGACCAGATCACCTACTGGAAAAAAGTAGTCTTCGCCGAACCGCAGAGTATCAACGGCAAGGAAGTAGCCTCCGGCCTGCTGCGCGAGCGCATCGACTGCGCCGAGCATACCGCCAAGCTCATCAGCTACCTCTATTACGCAACCACCGGCGAGACGGTCGAGTACATCGCCAAGGACGAATCCGAAGCGGCCCCTATCATTCCGGATACCGTCGGCGACGCCTTTGAGCAGAAGCTGTGCCCCATGGTGTGGCGCAAACAGGAGGAAGCGCGTATCAAGGCTGAGCAGAGAGCCGCCGAAGCCGAACTGTCAGCGATCAGAAGAGCGCCGCTCGCAACGGAGAAGCCTGGGGTCGCACCCGCGGCCGGAACAGGAAGTACACCGGCAACTGGGGCCGCACCCTCGCCGGCGGCCCCCATGACGGTCCCACCTGCACTGCCGGTGCCCGGACAAACGCCGGCCGATCCCAATGCAGCACCCGTTGCACCATCACCGGCCCAGACACCCGCACCCGGCGCCACGCCGCCTGACCAGAATGCCGCCCCCGTCACGCGTCAGTTGCTGCCCATGCCGCAAATCATCGAGCAACTCTACTAAATGAAACCCGAGACCATCACGGAAACGCGCATGGAGCTTTCCAGCCTCGATCATCAGAAAATCACGGCACGCGCGATCGAGCTCATGGGCGGGCAGGAAGCGTTCTTCAAGGCGGCCGATCAGGAGCTGGAAAATATCCACCGCAAGTGGAACCAGAACATCGAGCTGATCGGACGCATCCTGCGCGCGCACCTGTTCGTCGAGCATTACATGACGGAGTACCTCGCCAAGACCAATCCGCGCCTCGGCGACCTGAGCCAGGCCCGGCTGTCGTTTTCGCAGAAGACGGAGTTGCTGGAACCCAGCAACCTCGACTTGGCCGACATCGTGCCGGGCGTGAAGCGACTCAACTCCATACGTAACCGTCTTGCACACAATCTCGACGTGCAGGTGACGCAACAGGATGCGGCCTACTTCCTCAAGTCCGAACGCTTCGCCGCGCTGCGCTCGGTACGCGAAGGGGAAAAATCGCCCAGCGACGACCCGCTCGATATCCTGGAAGACTTTGCCCAGTACACCAGCACCGTCTTCAACTACG
>CAMLDO010000072.1 GCA_946478865.1 uncultured Methylobacillus sp. | reverse complement strand
CTCGACCTGCGCGCCTGCATCGAGCATGTGATGACGCTGCAACCGGGCGAAACCGAGATGATTCCTACCGGGATGGCAATCCATATCGGCGACCCCGGTTATGCCGCGCTGATCCTGCCGCGTTCCGGTCTCGGCCATAAGCATGGCATCGTGCTGGGCAATCTGGTTGGGCTCATCGACTCGGATTATCAAGGTCAGCTGTTCATCTCGTGCTGGAACCGTGGCCGCACCCCCTTCATGCTGAGCCCGATGGAGCGCATCGCGCAGCTGGTGATCGTTCCGGTCATCCAGGCCCAGTTCAATGTGGTCGAGGATTTCGTGGCCAGCGAGCGCGGCGAAGGCGGCTTCGGCAGCACGGGCAAGCACTGATTTTTGTTGAATCTTTTCCGCCTTTTATGGTATAAAAGCGGTTTTTCGAAATTCGGAGACATCCATGGCACGCGTCTGTCAGGTAACCGGCAAAAAGCCGATGGTGGGCAACAACATTTCCCACGCCAACAACAAGACCAAGCGCCGTTTCCTGCCCAACCTGCAGAACCGCAAGTTCTGGGTTGAGAGCGAGAACCGCTGGGTCAGCATGCGTATCACCAACGCCGCACTGCGCACCATCGACAAGAACGGTATCGACGCTGTTCTGGCCGAGATGCGCGCCAACGGCGAAAAGATCTAAGAGGACATTATCATGCGTGAAAAGATCAAGCTGGAATCCAGCGCTGGTACCGGTCACTTCTACACCACGACCAAGAACAAGCGCACCATGCCGGAAAAGATGGAAATCAAGAAGTTCGATCCGGTCGCTCGCAAGCACGTGATGTACAAGGAAACCAAGCTGAAGTAATCAGCTTCGGATTACCGAAATAAAAAGCCCGCAAATGCGGGCTTTTTATTTGCCTTAATTCTGCCGGGGCCTGCCGAAAAGCGATCAGGATTGCGGCAGGCTGCCGCTGATAATGCGGATATCGCGTTGCGGATAAGGAATCTCGATACCCTGCGCGCGGAAACGGTTCCAGATTTCGAGATAGATGGCAGACTTGAGGCTGCCTGAGCCTTCTTCCGGATCGGGAATCCAGAGAATGAGCTGCAGGTCGATGCCGCTCTCGCCAAAGCCCAGCAACTGCGTTTCCGGCGCGGGATCCTGCAACACCCGGGGGTAATGCATTGCCACCTCGCGCATGACGGCCATCGCGAGTTCAAGGTCGCTCTCGTAGCTGATCTGTATCGGCAAGGTCACGCGCGCCTTGCGGTCGCTGAACGAATGATTGATGACGGACGAGCCGATCAACGTCTCGTTCGGAATCACTACTTCCGTACCGTCCAGCTTGCGTAGCACGAGGTAGCGCGAGCGTATCTGGCTGACCACACCATAGTGGCCGTCTATAGTCATTACGTCGCCGAGATGCACCGATTCATCGAGCAGAATGATGAAGCCACTCACATAGTTGCTGGCAATTTTCTGCAAACCGAAGCCCAGCCCCACCCCCAACGCACCGCCGAACACCGAAAGCAGCGTGATATCGAAGCCGATGGCCGACAAGGCAGCCAGCACCCCGACCAGGGTCAGAATCACGCGCAGCAGTTTGGTCAGCACCACCCGCATGTTCATGTTGATGCGCTGGGCACGCATCACCCGGTTTTCCAGCAGGCGGCTGATCCACAGCGCCACCACCACCGTAATCGCAACCGTCACCATCGCCTGCAGGATCAGCAGCACGCTCACGCGCGTCTTGCCCATCTTGAAGCTGATCTCGTCCAGCGAAGTCATCACTTCCGGCAGGAAACCGACCAGATGCAACGCCACAAGCACCCACACCACGCTGGAAATCGCGTTCTCGGTAGTCTTGAGCCAGGCGCTCGGCGAAAAGATATAACGCAACGCATAGACTGCCAGCCGGATCAGCGCCATCGCAATCAGCAGGGTACTTGCGAGCGTGAGCAGACTGGTATGCTGCCAATGCTGCAGAACCAGTTTGCCGAGATAGACGAAAACCAGCGAGGTCAGCGGGAACAGCACCCGCTTGACACCACCCAAGCCGAGCTGCCAGTTTTCAGGCGCATGACTCATCACCTCGCCGCGCGAGATGAGCTTGTTGATGATCCAGGCCAGCGCAAGACTGAGCCCAATCACGCCTATCTGCCAATAGATTACCGGGGTACTGAGATCACTGATGACTTCGGACCAGAGTGCTTGCATAGGCTTTTATAGAAGGAACAGGGTTGCGAGGCCGAGGAAAATGAAAAATCCGCCACTGTCGGTCACAGCGGTAATCATGACGCTGGAGCCTACGGCGGGATCGCGTCCGAGCTTGATCATGATCAGCGGAATCATGACTCCCATCACGGCCGCCAGCAGCAGATTGAGCGTCATGGCACCCGTCATCACGAGACCCAGCGCAAAGTTATGATAAAGAGCAAATGCAGCGAGACCTAACACGCCGCCCCACACCAGGCCGTTGAGCAGCCCCACGCCCATCTCCTTCATGAGCAAGGCCTTCATATTGTGAGTACTCACCTGCCCTAGCGCGAGACCGCGCACAATCATGGTCGTGGTCTGATTGCCCGAGTTGCCGCCAATGCCGGCTACGATAGGCATCAGGGCGGCCAACGCCACGATTTTCTCGATAGAGCCTTCGAATATGCCGATCACACGCGAGGCGATAAACGCGGTAATAAGATTGATCGCCAGCCAGGTCCAACGGTTCTGCACCGACTTCCAGACCGAGGCGAAAATATCCTCTTCTTCGCGCAAACCGGCGAGGGACAGCACTTCGCTTTCCGATTCCTCGCGAATGAAGTCCATCACGGCATCAACGGTGAGCCGGCCGACAAGTTTGCCATTCGCATCGACTACGGGAGCGGTGACCAGATCATAACGTCCGAACGCTTGCGCCGCATCGCTTGCTTCTTCTTCAGGATGGAACACGACTGCGTCGTCGGCCATCACTTCTTCCACGCTCGCTTCCGGGTCGTTCACCACGAGGCGCTTCAATGGCAGGACGCCGCGCAAACGACTTTCCCGATCCACGACGAACAGTTTGTCGGTATGGTCGGGCAGTCTACCAATGCGACGCAGATAGCGCAGCACGACTTCCAGGGAAATATCTTCGCGAATTGTGACGATATCGAAGTCCATGAGCGCACCGACCGTATGCTCGGGATAGGACATCGCGGACTGGAGGCGCTGGCGATTCTGGAAATCCAGGGTGACCATGAGCTCCTGCAGCACATCCTGCGGCAGGTCGGGCGCCAGGTCGGCGATTTCATCGGTATCGAGCTGTTCGGCCGCAGCCAGCAGCTCGTTGCTGTCCATCTCCGCAATCAGGGTCTGCCGGACGGCATCGGATACTTCCAGCAGGATCTCGCCGTCGCGCTCGGCCTTGACCAGATCCCATACCTGCAAACGCTCCTCGATCGGCAGCGCTTCCAGGATGTAAGCCACGTCGGCAGGATGCAGCTCATCGAGCTTCTTCTGCAGTTCGGCCAGGTTCTGCTTGTGAACCAGCATTTCAACCAGAGAATGCTTGGGCATGTCCTGCTTATGGACGAGCTCTTCCACCAGCCTGTGCTTGTTCAGCAGATGGATGACCTGCTGCAGGCTTTCTTGCAAGCTTTCTTTGGATTGTTCGTTCTCAGCCATAAGTCCGCAGCCAATGTCCTGCCAAACCTGCATTTTATGAAAATCCCATGCGCTACGGTGCACACGGGTAAAATTTTCTTTTTTCAGTACTGCTTGCCATCATGCCCGACTTTACCCTGCTGGGAACCGAACATTGCCATTTATGCGAAGAAGCCGAGAATATCCTGCATCAGGCAGGCTTGGCATTTATCTCGATCGACATCGCTGACGACGATGACCTCATGGATGTCTACGGGCTGCGCATTCCCGTGCTACGTTGCACAGATACGGGAAATGAACTGAATTGGCCGTTCAGCCTGACAGATGTTCAGACTTTCGTCGTCACATAATCGAACCAGATCTCTGTTTCGAACGCATGAAAACAAAAAAGCCAGTCGAATGACTGGCTTTTTCGTATCGGGTTGCCGCTTACTCCGCAGCTACAGCCTCGGCTGCCACTTCCGGACGATCCACCAGTTCGACCAGTGCCATCGGCGCATTGTCGCCTTGGCGGAAACCGCACTTCAGGATGCGCAGATAGCCGCCGTTACGAGTTTGGTAACGCGGGCCCAGCTCGTCGAACAGCTTGACCACGACATCGCGGTCGCGCAGGCGATCGAAAGCCAGACGGCGGTTAGCCACAGTTGCCTTCTTGCTCAGGGTGATGAGCGGCTCTGCAACCTTACGCAGCTCCTTGGCTTTCGGCAGCGTGGTCTTGATGATCTCGTGCTTCAGCAGCGAGTTGGTCATGTTCTGCAACATGGCCTTGCGGTGGCTGCTGGTACGGTTCAGTTTACGATTGCTTACGCGATGACGCATGGTATTACCCTCACACTCTTTCCAGGCCAACCGGCGGCCAGTTTTCCAGTTTCATACCCAACGTCAGACCCTTGGAAGCCAGAACGTCCTTGATCTCGTTCAGGGACTTGCGGCCCAGGTTGGGAGCCTTCAACAGCTCGTTCTCGGTGCGTTGGATAAGATCACCGATGTAATAAATATTTTCCGCCTTGAGGCAGTTGGCCGAACGGACAGTCAGTTCCAGATCGTCTACCGGGCGCAGCAGCGTCGGATCGACTTGCGGAGCATGCTTCACTTCCACTTCGGCAGGTGCACCTTCCAGGTC
>CAMLDO010000071.1 GCA_946478865.1 uncultured Methylobacillus sp. | reverse complement strand
TTTCGCGAACTTGAATTGCATGGCAATCTCCGTATTGAGAGGGGTTGAAACTTAAAGGTTGCGCCACTGTAATGTGTTTTTGTTACAGATTTGTGACATATGTCATTTTTCCTTTGACAGCTGTCTGGATGCTTTTCCCGCGGGGTGCAAATCAAGTAGTATGCGCTATCGCTTTTATGCTCGGCGCTTATGGAAATCGGTGATTTTTTCAGTCAGGAAAACGGGCTGCAACATCTCCCGGCTTTTTTGACCAGTCTTGCGATCGGTCTGCTGATCGGACTGGAGCGCGAGCGCAGCCCGGTAGCCAAAGCGGGACTGCGTACTTTCACCTTGACGGCGCTGACCGGCACGCTCGTTGCAATGCTGGCGTCGCAAGCGGATTCTCCCTGGGTTCTGGCCGTCGGTTTTCTGATCGTGGCCTCCATTATTATCAGTGCCTATCTGAATGGACCGGAGATCGAGGATCCGGGCACGACGACCGAAGCGGCCCTGGTCTTCTGTTTCGGCCTGGGGGCCATGGTGTGGTATGGCGAAACGACGCTGGCGGTCATGCTCGCGATCGCAACCACCGTCCTCCTGCATTACAAGCCGGAGTTGCAGAGTCTCAGCAAAAGTCTCTCCCGCCGCGATCTGGAGTCCATCCTGCAGTTCGCCGTGCTCTCTTTTGTCATTCTCCCCGTGCTGCCCAACCGTGATATGGGCCCTTATGGCGCACTTAACCCCTATCAGATCTGGCTTATGGTCGTGCTGATCTCTGGCCTCAGCCTGGCGGGATACGCCGCGCTACGCATTATCGGACAGCGTTATGGCGCTCCGCTGCTGGGCGTATTCGGAGGTTTGGCTTCGAGCACGGCCACGACGCTGGTGTATGCGCGTCATGGCAAGGAAAGCGCGGGTATGGCACGCCTGTCCGCCGTCATCATCATGATCGCCAGCCTCGTGGTTCTGGTGCGTCTTGCCGTGTTGTGCGGCGTGGTGTCGCCGCGCGTCATGCCTTTGCTCCTGCCGGTGCTGGCCGGAGGATTGCTGCTGGGTGGGGGTGTAACCTTATGGTTATGGCGTAATATTAACCGTGACGGCGAACTGCCGATGCCGAAGGTCACCAACCCGACCGAGATCCGGGTGTCGCTGACATTCGGGGCGATCTATGCCGTGGTGCTGGTGACGGCCGCATGGCTTTCCTATTATGCGGGGAGTGGTGGGCTGTATGGGCTGGCGCTGGTTTCCGGCCTGACCGACGTGGATGCGATCACGCTGTCGAGCCTGCGCCTGTTCGAGCTTGGCAAGATCGATGCGCAACAGGTTGTCTCCGCCATCGTGATCGCCTACGTATCCAACATGGCGTTCAAGCTGGGGCTGGTCGCGGTGGTGGGGGGCATGGCGCTGGCGCGCCTGTGCATGCCAACAATGATAGCCATCCTCGGCGGACTGGGCGGGGCGTGGGCGATACATTTTCTGATGTAGGCGCGGCGGAAATATTCAAAAGGGGATTGGGGAGAATGGTCGAGCTGGTAAGGCAACGCAGCCATCCGGTCTATCAGATGGTGGCGCTTCTGGAGGAGCTGGGGGAGGCGGTTGCGGTGACAGACCGCATGGGACACCTGATCCATATCAATCTTTCCGCGCAGCGCCTGCTGGGACTGGTCGGCGAGGATGTCGACGGCGCCAGCCTCGCCGAATGGGTGGAGGAACTGGCCGCAGCATCCGACATCGAGCATGCGCTGTCCGAATTTGCGATGATCCCCGGTGCCCGCAGCCGGGAAAACACGGTTACCCTGCAGCAGCGCGGAGGCGAGGTGTGCAAGGCCACGTTTGTCGTCTGCCGTAGCGAACTGGATGACAATCCGGTTTTCGTCTGCCTCATGCGCGACCATACCGAAATCAATCGGGCACGCGAGCAGATGCTGGACGCGCAGCGGCTGGTGCGCTCCATCCTGCAGAACACCTCCGAAGGCTACGTGCTCATCGATGCTTCCGGCATGATTACCGACATCAACCCCGCTTTCGAATTGATGTGCGGACGCAATGCGATGGACTTGCTCGACAGCCGCTTCGATCGGTTATTCGACGGGCGTGACCGCAAGACGATGGACGCGCTGGTGTCCAAGCTGGAAAAGGGACGTACCGCCAGTGGAGAAATCAGCTTCCAGGCCGCGGATGGCGAGCCGCGGCTGGGGCTTTTCAAAGGCGCGCCGCTGTTCGACGCGCGCAATGAACGCGTCGGTATTTTCGGGCTGATTACCGATATTACCGAAGCCAAGGAGCGCGAGCGCAAGATCGAGCAGCTGGCCTATTTCGACCCGCTCACCGACCTCGCCAACCGCTCGCTGCTGCGCGACAAGCTGGAGCAGGCGACCATGTTCTCGCAGCGCTCCCAGCGCAAGTTCGCGCTGCTGTTCCTCGACCTCGACCGCTTCAAGCACGTCAACGATACCTATAATCATCCGCTCGGCGATCAGGTGCTGCAGGAGGTGGCGCAGCGCATTCGCCAGGTGGTGCGTCGCAGCGACGTAGTGTCGCGCTTCGGCGGCGACGAATTCGTGATCGGGCTGGTCGAGCCCAAGCGCATCGAAGATGTGGCGCTGGTGGCGGAAAAACTGCTGGAAACCGTGTCGCAGCCGCTCGCGATCGACGACAAGACGGTGCACATCACGACCAGCATCGGCATCAGCGTATTCCCGGATGATGCCAGTTCTGTCGACGAGCTGATTCGCAATGCCGACTTGGCGATGTATCAGGCCAAGGAAGAGGGGCGCGCCCGTTACAGCTACTTCACCGAAACGCTCAACGACCGTGTGCGGCGTCAGCGCGAGATGGAGCGCCAGATGCGCAGCGCGCTCGAACAGAACGAGTTCATGCTGTATTACCAGCCCAAGGTGGACGGTCGCGGAAAAATTGTCGGTGCGGAAGCGCTGATCCGCTGGCAAAGTCCGGTCATGGGTTTCGTTTCCCCTGGCGATTTCATTCCGCTGGCCGAAGAAACCGGCCTCATCGTGGGCATCGGCGAATGGGTGTTGCGCGAAGCCGCCCGGCAGATCGCCAGATGGAAAAGCCAGGGCCTGCCTGAGGTATCGGTGGCGGTGAACGTCTCGGGCAAGCAGCTGCACCATCCTGATTTCCGGCTGGTGCTCCAGAAATGCCTCGCGGAATCGGATGATTGCGGGCGCTGGCTGGATCTGGAAATTACCGAGAGCATGCTCATGAAGGATGTCGAGCTCACCATCGCGCTGCTGCACGATATGCGGGAAATGGGCTTCGAGCTGTCTGTGGACGATTTCGGTACCGGCTACTCCTCCTTCAGCTATCTCACGCGCTTTCCCATCCAGACGCTCAAGATCGACCAGTCCTTCGTGCGCGATCTGCCCGGGAAGCGCAGCGCGGCGGCTATCGTCAATGCGATTGCCGGCATGGCGCGCAACCTCGGCCTCAAAACCGTGGCGGAGGGCGTGGAAACGCGCGAACAGGCCGACTATCTGACGACGCTCGGCTGCGACCAGTTGCAGGGCTATTTCTTCAGCCGTCCGGTTCCCGCCGATCAGTTCGCGCAATTGCTCAAGGCCGGAGCCATTCAACCTTAGTTCCTGTTTTATCTACGCTTGCTGCCGGGTGGGCCGGGCTTTGCGCTATAATTCCTGATTTTTTGCAAGGCCGGGCAACATGGAAGCCGAACAACTCAACCAGATCGCCAACAAGCTGGCGGACCTCTCCGAGCGCAGCGCCGCGCTCAGGGGGTATCTTTGACTTCGCCAACAAACAGCATCGTCTCGAAGAAGTAAGCGGTCTCCTCGAAGACCCGAATATCTGGAACGACAGCAAGCGCGCCCAGGAGCTGGGTCGCGAGCGCCGCAGCCTGGAAGCGGTGGTCAACACCCTCATCGAAGTGGACAACGGCCTGCGCGACGGGCGTGACCTGTTCGACATGGCGCGTGAGGAAAACGACGACGACACGCTGCTCAGCGTGCAGGCCGACACCGAAACCATAGAAGCACGCGTCGCGGAGCTCGAATTCCGCCGCATGTTCAACAACCCGATGGACCCCAACAACTGCTTCCTCGATATCCAGGCCGGTTCCGGCGGCACCGAGGCGCAGGATTGGGCGGCCATGCTGCTGCGCATGTACCTTAAGTATTGCGAGCGCAAGGGATTCCAGGTGGAGGTGCTCGAAGAGTCCGAGGGCGAAGTGGCTGGCATCAAGAGCGCCAGCCTCAAGATATCCGGCGAATACGCCTACGGCACGCTGCGTACCGAGATCGGCGTGCACCGCCTCGTGCGCAAGTCGCCGTTCGATTCCGGCAACCGCCGCCATACCAGCTTCTCCAGCGTGTTTGTTTATCCGGAAGTGGACGACTCGATCGAGATCGAGATCAACCCGGCCGACCTGCGCATCGATACCTACCGCGCGTCCGGCGCCGGCGGCCAGCACATCAACAAGACCGACTCCGCGGTGCGGATCACCCACATGCCGACCGGCGTGGTGGTGCAGTGCCAGAACGACCGTTCGCAGCACCGCAACAAGGACGAGGCGATGAACATGCTGAAGGCGCAGCTGTACGCGCTGGAGCTGCGCAAGCGCAACGAGGAAAAGCAGGCGCTGGAAGATTCCAAGACCGATATCGGCTGGGGTCACCAGATACGCAGCTACGTGCTCGACCAGTCGCGCATCAAGGATCTGCGCACCAACGTCGAAATCGGCAATACCCAAGGCGTGCTGGACGGCGATCTCGACCCGTTCATCACCGAAAGTCTCAAGCAGGGAGTGTAAATGAGCGAGCAAGAAAATACGTCCGCGCAAACGCAGGACGAGTCCCACGTCATCGCCGAGCGCCGCAACAAGCTGAAAGCGCTGCGCGAACAAGGCGTGGCCTTCCCCAACGATGTGCGTCCGACGCACCGCGCCGCCGACCTGCATGCCGAGCACGGCGAGAAAGCAGGCGAAGAGCTGGAGCCGCAAGGTGTCCGCGTCGCCGTCGCAGGCCGCATGATGCTGAAGCGCGTGATGGGCAAGGCGAGTTTCGCTACCCTGCAGGACGCGACCAGCCGCATCCAGTTGTTCATCCAGCGCGAAGCTATCGGCGAAGAGCTGTACGACGCGTTCAAGAAGTGGGACATGGGCGATATCCTCAGCGCGGAAGGCACGCTGTTCAAGACCAAGACCGGCGA
>CAMLDO010000070.1 GCA_946478865.1 uncultured Methylobacillus sp. | reverse complement strand
AAGGCAAATTTGAGCGTACCAAGCCGCACGTGAACGTGGGGACGATTGGACACGTTGACCACGGCAAGACGACGCTGACGGCAGCGATCACCACGATTCTGTCGAAGAAGTTCGGTGGCGAAGCGAAAGCATACGACCAGATCGATGCAGCGCCGGAAGAAAAGGCACGTGGTATCACGATCAACACCGCTCACGTGGAATACGAAACGGCCTCCCGCCACTACGCCCACGTTGACTGCCCGGGCCACGCCGACTACGTCAAGAACATGATTACCGGTGCCGCCCAGATGGACGGCGCCATCCTGGTCGTGTCCGCCGCTGACGGTCCCATGCCGCAAACCCGTGAACACATCCTGCTGGCACGCCAAGTGGGCGTTCCCTACATCATCGTGTTCATGAACAAGGCCGACATGGTCGACGACGCCGAACTGCTCGAACTCGTCGAAATGGAAGTGCGCGAACTGCTCTCCAAGTACGACTTCCCGGGCGACGACATCCCCATCATCAAGGGCTCCGCACTCAAGGCCCTCGAAGGCGACCAGTCCGACATCGGCGAACCCGCCATCCTCAAGCTGGCCGAAGCCCTGGACTCCTACATCCCCACCCCGGAACGTGCCATCGACGGCGCCTTCCTCATGCCGGTGGAAGACGTGTTCTCCATCTCCGGTCGCGGTACCGTGGTGACCGGTCGCGTTGAGCGCGGCATCATCAAGGTTGGCGAAGAAATCGAAATCGTCGGTATCAAGCCCACCGTCAAGACCACCTGCACCGGCGTGGAAATGTTCCGCAAGCTGCTCGACCAAGGTCAGGCAGGCGACAACGTCGGCGTGCTGCTGCGCGGCACCAAGCGTGAAGAAGTCGAGCGCGGCCAAGTGCTGGCCAAGCCGGGCTCCATCACCCCGCACACCAAGTTCGCAGCCGAGATCTACGTGCTGGGCAAGGACGAAGGCGGCCGTCACACCCCGTTCTTCAACGGCTACCGTCCGCAGTTCTACTTCCGTACCACCGACGTGACCGGTGCAGTTGAACTGCCGGCCGGCACCGAAATGGTGATGCCTGGCGACAACGTGTCCATCACCGTGGCACTGATCGCTCCGATCGCGATGGAAGAAGGTCTGCGCTTCGCGATCCGCGAAGGCGGCCGTACCGTCGGCGCCGGCGTCGTCGCCAAGATTATTGAGTAATAGCAATACGGCGGCCGCAGGAGTAACCCCTCCTGCGGCCGCTTTACAGTTTTAATACAGGCCAGTAGCTCAATTGGCAGAGCGTCGGTCTCCAAAACCGAAGGTTGGGGGTTCGAGACCCTCCTGGCCTGCCACATAACATAACTGCATAACGACAATATGACCGAGAAAATCAAGCTGGCGCTGGCGGTGCTGCTGGTAGCGGCTGGGCTTGGCGCTTTTTATTTGCTGGCCGAGCATGCGATGGTGTTGCGCGTTTTGGCAGTCCTTGGCGGTATTGGTGCGGCAGTGGCCATCATGTTGACGACATCGATGGGTCAGGCCGCATTTAATTTTTCCAAGGAGTCTTTGGCTGAGGCTCGCAAGGTCGTTTGGCCCACCCGCAAAGAAACCATCCAGACCACTGCGGCCGTATTCGCTCTGGTCGTGGTGATGGGGATTTTTCTCTGGATCGTCGACGTATTGTTGTTGTGGGGTGTGCAATTTTTGATGGGACGGAGTTAGTGATGGCGATGAAGTGGTATGCGGTACAAGTCTACTCCGGCTTTGAGAAATCGGTTCAGCGCGCTCTTGAGGAGCGCGTAAGCCGTTCTACCCTGCAGGATAAGTTCGGCCAGATTCTCGTTCCGGTCGAAGAGGTCGTGGAAATGAAGGGTGGCCAGAAGACCATCAGCGAGCGCAAGCTCTACCCGGGTTATCTGCTGGTGCAGATGGATATGGACGACGATACGTGGCATCTGGTTCGCAGCGTGCCGCGCGTTTCCGCATTTATCGGCGGCACGGCGCTCAAGCCGACCCCGATCAAGGATGCCGAGGTCGACATCATCCTGCACCGCATGGATGAAAGCAAAAGCAATCCGACGCAAAAGCTCACCTTCGACAAGGGCGAGATGGTGCGTGTCATCGACGGTCCGTTCAAGGATTTCTCCGGTGCGGTCGAGGACGTCAACTACGAAAAGAACAAGCTGCGGGTGTCGGTGGTCATTTTCGGCCGTGCTACACCGGTGGAACTGGATTTCAGTCAGATCGAAAAAGAGGTCTGACCTGGAAGTGCGCCTCAGGGCGCTTTTTTGGTCGGGGAGCGCTGTGAGAGCAGTGCGCTAGTACCCATTTCAGGAGCAAGCAAATGGCAAAGAAAGTTATTGGCTATATCAAGCTGCAGATTCCTGCAGGCAAAGCCAACCCGAGCCCGCCTGTCGGTCCCGCACTGGGCCAACGCGGTCTGAATATCATGGAATTCTGCAAGGCGTTCAACGCTGCGACCCAAGGCATGGAGCCGGGTCTGCCGGTGCCGGTAGTGATCACCGCATTCGCCGACAAGAGCTTCACCTTCGTGATGAAGACGCCTCCGGCAACCGTGCTGATCAAGAAGGCGGCCAAGCTGGAGAAGGGTTCTGCCCGTCCGCATACCGATAAGGTTGGCAAGATTTCCCGCGCCCAGGCCGAAGAAATCGCCAAGACCAAGATGCCCGATCTGACTGCGGCTGACATGGATGCTGCTGTGCGTACCATCGCCGGTAGCGCGCGCAGCATGGGTATTGAAGTGGAGGGCGTATAAATGGCTAACCAATCCAAGCGTGTAGAGGCGTTGCGCTCCAAGGTTGACCGCAACAAGCTGTATCCTCTGGCCGATGCGCTGGCACTGGTCAAGGAAACTGCTACCGCCAAGTTCGACGAGTCCGTGGATGCCGTGATCAATCTCGGTATCGATGCACGTAAGTCCGACCAGTTGGTGCGTGGCGCAATCGTGCTGCCCAAGGGCACTGGCAAGACCAAGCGCGTCGCTGTGTTCGCACAGGGCGCTGCTGCAGAAGCAGCCAAGGCCGCTGGCGCAGACATCGTCGGTTTCGACGATCTGGCCGAGCAGGTCAAGGGCGGCATGCTGGACTTCGACATCGCCATCGCCACCCCGGACGCAATGCGTATCGTCGGTGCGCTGGGTCAGGTGCTGGGTCCGCGTGGCCTGATGCCGAACCCCAAGGTCGGTACCGTGACGCCTGACGTCGCGACTGCCGTGAAGAATGCCAAGGCAGGTCAGGTGCAATACCGTACCGACAAGGCCGGCATCATTCACTGCACCATTGGCCGTGCTTCCTTCGACGTCGATGCGCTGAAGGAAAACCTGCTGGCACTGCTGGATGCGCTCAACAAGGCGAAGCCGGCTTCCAGCAAGGGTCAGTACATGAAGAAGATTTCCGTCTCCAGCACCATGGGTGCCGGCGTACGGGTTGACCAGGCTAGCCTGGCATAAGTAATGCAATGGCGGATGCGGATGCATCCGTCGCAAAGTTCTTTGGGCCTGACGCAGCAGTATCGCGTCAGGGTTATCAAAGACCGTAGGTACCCGCAAGGGTTTAATCGACTGCAAAAGTCGCATGCGAGTGATGCGGCGAGTCGCGGAAATCCTACGCAGATGGCGTTCCCGAAACAGGATTTTCCTGATGAAAGGTCGCCGTGGGTAGGTTCCCGGATCAAGCGGTACCGGGGGCTCAATTAACGGAAGGAGGTAAGACCTTGAGTCTTAATCTTGAAGAGAAAAAGGCAGTCGTAGCCGAGGTCAGCGAGCAAGTCTCCAAGGCCCAGGCCATCGTTCTTGCCGAGTATCGCGGCATTGAAGTCGGCGAAATGACCAAGCTGCGTGCGCAAGCCCGGAATTCCGGTGTGTACCTCCGTGTTCTCAAGAACACGCTGGTGCGCCGTGCCGTTGACGGCACCCCGTTCTCCGGTCTCGCAGGCAACATGGTTGGTCCGCTGGTGTTCGGCATTTCCGCCGACCCGGTGGCTGCTGCCAAAGTGCTGAACGACTTCGCCAAGACCAACGACAAGTTCGTGATCAAGGCGGGCGCGATGCCGAACCAGGTCATGGACGCCAACGGCGTCAAGGCTCTGGCAAGCATGCCGAGCCGCGAAGAGTTGCTGGCCAAGCTGTTGGGCACCATGCAGGCTCCGGTGGCCAAGTTCGTGCGCACCCTCAACGAAGTTCCGACTTCGTTCGTGCGTGGCCTGGCTGCCGTTCGCGACCAGAAGCAAGCCGCTTAATTCTTATTTAAACTTTTATCAGGAGTATTACAAATGGCTCTGTCCAAAGCAGAAATTCTCGACGCAATCGCTAGCATGTCCGTTCTGGACCTGTCCGAACTGATCAAGGAAATGGAAGAAAAGTTCGGCGTTTCCGCAGCAGCTACCGCTGTTGCAGTGGCTGCTCCGGCAGCCGGTGGTGCCGCTGGTGGCGCTGCTGCCGCTGAAGAAAAGACCGAATTCGACGTCATCCTGACCGGTGCCGGCGACAACAAGGTCAACGTCATCAAGGCTGTGCGCGAACTGACCTCCCTGGGCCTGAAGGAAGCCAAGGATCTGGTTGACGGCGCTCCGAAGGCCATCAAGGAAGGCGTGTCCAAGGCTGATGCCGATGCCGCTGCCAAGAAGCTGATCGAAGCCGGCGCGACCGTCGAAGTCAAGTAATAGAAGTTTGCTGTAAAAGGCTGGCGGGAAACCGCCAGCCTTCACCTTTTTCAGAGGTCAGAAGACAGAGAATCGCACGTTTTCTGTCTTTTGCCCTCTAAAGCCCAGTGGAGAGACCATGAGCTATTCCTTTACCGAAAAGAAACGTTTACGCAAGAGTTTCGCCAAACGTGACAGCGTGCAGGAAGTTCCGTACCTGTTGGCGATGCAGCTGGAGTCGTATCTCAGCTTCCTCCAGGCCGATGTTCCGCAAGACAAGCGCAAGAACGACGGTTTGCAGGCAACGTTCAATTCGGTGTTCCCGATTGTCAGCCATTCCGGCAATGCCCGCCTCGACTATGTGAGCTATAACCTCGGCGAAGCGCCGTTCGACGTCAAGGAGTGTCAGCAGCGCGGCTTGACCTTCGCTGCGCCGCTGCGCGTCAAGGTGCGTCTGACCATCATGGACAGGGAAGCTTCCAAGCCCACCGTGAAGGAGGTTAAGGAGCAGGAAGTCTACATGGGCGAACTGCCGCTCATGACGGAGAACGGTTCGTTCATCATCAACGGTACCGAGCGCGTGATCGTGTCCCAGCTGCACCGTTCCCCGGGCGTGTTCTTCGAGCACGACCGCGGCAAGACGCACTCATCCGGCAAGCTGCTGTTCTCCGCACGCATTATTCCTTACCGTGGTTCCTGGCTCGACTTCGAATTCGATCCCAAGGACTACCTGTATTTCCGCGTCGACC
>CAMLDO010000069.1 GCA_946478865.1 uncultured Methylobacillus sp. | reverse complement strand
TTGCGGATCGACCAGGCGGAAAAGTTCATGCGGATTCCTTAGTGCACCACGTTGACCAGGTCGCCCTGGTTGAGGAAGGCGCCGCCGCTCGCGGCGATGCGTGCCTGCGGCGCAAGGCCGTCCAGGATTTCCACGCGTCCGTCTTCGATCCGCCCGGTTTTTACCTGGCGCTGCGCCACGATGTTGTCGCTGCCGACCTCGAACACGTAGCTCAGGCCATCGCGCAGCGTCACCGCCGATTGAGGCACGGTCAGCGCTTCCTGCTGACCCAGCTCGATGCGGCCTTGCGCATACATGCCGGCCCGCGCAGCGCTGTCGCGCGGCAGGTCGATGTAGATCAGTGCGGTACGAGTATCGGCGTTCAATGTAGGGGCGATCATGCGGACTTTGCCTTCCACCTGGCCGCCCTGCGGCAATTCGACGATTGATTTCTGGCCGGACCGGATGCCTGCCAACTGGGGCGCTGCTATCTCCGCGCGCCACTCCACGCGCCCTTGGCGCACCAGCCTGAATAATTCGGAGCCAGCGCTCACTACCGTTCCGACCGAGGCAGTACGCGAGGAAATCATTCCATCATCCGGAGCGACAATATGCGTCCGGGCAAGATTGATGCGTGCACTTTCCAGGCTTGCCTGCGCCGCAGCGAGATTCGCCTGTGCGGTTTCCTCCGCAATGAGATACTGCTGAATCTGCTGCTCGGAGAGGGCGCCGCTGCTGCGCACGGTGCGGGCGCGCTCGGCATCGGATTTAGCTTCCGCCAGCTTGGCGCGAGCCTGGGCCACGGCCGCTTCCTGTTCATGCAAGGCCGCCATGACGCTTTCGGCATTCAGCGTGGCGATTTCCTGTCCGCGTTTCACGCGGTCGCCTACATCGGCGAGAACCTGGGCGATGCGCAGCCCGCCGATTTCGGTGCCTATCGTGCTTTCCTGCCAGGCGGCGATGGCGCCTTGCGCCGCGACGCTTTTCGGCCACATGGCATGGGTCGGCGTAATCACATTGACGCTGAGGCTCGCGGGGCGCGCGGTCGATGCCGGGAGTTTTGCCGTTTTCGGACGCAGCAGCAGGATACCGGCCAGCAACAGGGCCAGCACGCTGACGACGAGAATGATTTTGTGCGAAGTTTTCATGGTGTTCCGGTGGCGGAAGAAAGGGGTATGGAAGACATGGGCGCGGGTACCGATTCCCAGTCGCCGCCGAGCGCCTTGTACAGGGCGATCCAGTAACTGACCTGGTCGCGCTTGAGCGCGATCACATTGAGCTCGGCGGTAATGGCGGAGCGGCGGGCGGTTTCCAGATCCAGCAGACTCATGCCGCCGGATTTCCATAGCGTTTCGGAGGAGGCGAGATAAGCGCGGTAATTGTCTGCGGCCTTCACGGCTTCGGTTTCGCGCTGAGTGGCGCTGTCGAGGCGGACCAGCGCCTGCTCGGTTTCCTGCACGGCGTCGCGTACCGACTGCCGGTAGCTGGCCAGCGCTTGCTCGTAGCGGGCTTCCGCGGCTGTGACGGCTGCCTTGCGCTTGCCGGCGTCGAATAACGGCGCGGTCAGCGAGGGGCCGAACGACCAGGTTGTCGCCGAGGCTCCGCTGAGCGCGGTCAGCGTGATCGAGCCCAGCAGCGAAAGGCGCGGGTAGCGGTCGGCTTCGGCGCTGCCGATCTCGGCGTAGGACGCGGCCAGAGAGCGTTCTGCGGACATCACATCGGGACGCTGGCTAAGCCGCGCCACGGGAATGGCGGCGACATCCAGCCGCTGCGGGGCAGGGATGGCTTCGGTGCCATTCGCAAGCTTGCTGCGTAACTGCGGTTCCTCGAGACCGGTCAGCGCGACCAGCGCTTTCACGGTCAGGTCGCAGGACTCCTGCTGGGCGACCGTATTGGCCGTCGCCGTGGCGACATTGGCTTCGGCGAGCCTGCCATCTGCCGGAGCGGTAAATCCGGCGTTGACCAATTCACGAGTCACGCGAGCCGTTTCGCGCTGGGATGCGAGTTCATCCTGGTAGGCACGTACCTGGAGTTCGCAGGCTCGGTAACTGACATAGTTGCTGGCGACCTCGGCAGCCAGAGAGATGCGGGCGTTGTGCCAGTCGCTGGTGCGTGCTTCGGCACGGGCCTGCGCGGCGTCGGTGGAATAACGTACGGCGCCGAACAGGTCGAGCTCCCAGCTCGCGTCTATTCCCGCTGTGCGCGTGGTCGCGGCTGGCGTGCGCTGCAGGTCGTTGGAAGAGCTGCGTGTTGCAGAGGCCGCGCCATCCACAGCAGGGAGCCCGGCAGCGCGATTAATGGTAACGGTGGCACGTGCCTCGCGAATGGCGGCTGCGGCTTTTTCCAGCGTCGGATGATCGCGTTCGGCAGAGGTCAGCAGTTCCAGCAGCAGCGGGTCGTCGAACTGTTTCCACCAGTCCTGGAGCCGGGCCGTGCTGCCGTCATGGGGCAGTGCGGCCTGCCATTTCTCGGGAAGGGCGGGAGAAGGCGATTCGTAGGCCGGGATCAGCGTGCAGGAAGCGAGGCTGATGCTCAAACAGAGCATGAATATCCGGGATTTGCTCACTTTGCTTCCTCCGTGCCATAGGCGCGCAGGAAAACCTCGACAGCGCGTCCGACGATGGCCCTGATTTCTTCCGGCTTCAGTTCGGGGCGCGCATTCAGCAGGCCAGCATCGAGTACTTCGCTTGTCACGAGGCCGCGCCAATGCGCTTCGACCACACGCGGATCGGCCCGGCGGATGCGTCCCGCATCCATTGCCGCTGCAAAGAAGTTTTCGACGACCTTGAAAGCCTTGACCGGGCCGCGCTCGTAAAACAGTTTGCCGATGTCGCTCCGGTTTGCGGCAGCGATGATCATGCGTTTGGTCGATAGCATGCCCGGGGAATGGAAGGTGCTCAGCGCCCGCTCGCCGAAAAGCTGCAAGGTTTCCGCGATGTTGTCGGCCGTAGGGTCCAGCACCGACAGCACTTCAGCCACATTGCAGGGCAATCCGTCGACGAGCTCGGGATGTAGCAGCGGCAACACTTGCTCGCTATGTTGTCCCGCCGCTTGCTGCACGAGCTCCAGGAACAGGGCTTCCTTGGAGTTGAAATAGTTGTAGAGCGTAGCCTTGGAGCCGCCGACACGCGCGGCGATCTCGTTCATCGTCGCCTGCTCGTAGCCGACCTCCTCCATGACAGCCCTGGCTGCATCCAGAATGGCCTGGCGCCGCTCGCTGCTTTTGGTGCGCATGGAATTCCTTTTCTAAACCGTACTGTACAGTTTAGAAAAGGAAAGGTGTCTTGTCTATAAGCGACAGGGTAAAAAGTTGTAAAGGCGCGAAGGCGTTGGACAAATAAAAATGGCCTTGCATCTGGCAGGATGCAAGGCCGCAGGAGGACAAGAGTTTGCGCTACTTGGCGCTGGTGACCAGCCGCCGCAGTTCGGGCACGCACGACCCGCATTCCGTGCCGCATTTCAGTCGGGATTGCAGGCTTTCCAGGGTGGCGCCGCCTTCGGCAATGGTTGCCTGGATTTCCGATTCGGACACGTCGAGACAATTGCAGACGATGCGGCCGCGGCTCTTTCCGCCTATGGGCGGCGCGGATAGCGGTGCCAGCGCCCAGCGGCGCAGCTCGTCGGTCAATCGACCCTGTACCATGACTTCCTTGAGCCAGCCCGCAGCCAGCGTCTCGCCGAGAAGGCGCAGACCGATTACTTCGCCGTTTTCGACCAGGAGGCGTTTCGAAATATTGCGCTTGGGATCGTTGTAGCTGATGGTCTTGCTCGCGTCCATCATGTCCAGCAACTCGTCCAGATGCTGGATCATGGCCTTGTCCGGTGCCTGCTGGTGGGCGGCACGCAGAATCACGATGCCGGGATTGCGTCCGTAAAGGCCGCAACTGGCATATTCGAAGCATTCCAGCAGCTCGCGCACGCGGTCGAGCACGGTGAGATCGTCGCAACGGCGCATGGCGACCATCTGCCACGGCAGGTTGAGCTTTTCCACCTTGATCGCGGCGTGCTTCAGTTCCGGTTGCTTGGAGACCGGATCGACTGCCGGGATGGTGAGGCTGTTGCAGCCCAGGCCGTTCATGTACTGGCTGCCCCAGTGCATGGGGATGAAGGTCTGTGCCGGCTGAACTTCCTCGGATTGCTGTGCGCGCAGCACCAGCGTGCCTCGGCGGCTGGTGACCTTGACCAGGTCGCCGCTGGCGATATCGCGCCGATCCATGTCGCTCGCATTCATCGACAGGATGGGTTCTTCGACGTGATTGAACAGTTGCGGCACGTTGCCGGTGCGGCTCATGCCGTGCCACTGGTCGCGCAGGCGGCCGGTAATCAGATGCAAGGGATAGCGTGCATCGGTCTTTTCAGCCGTAGGACGGTACTGCACATTGGCGAAAATAGCCTTGCCGCCCGGTTTTTCGAACACGCCATCGCTATAAAGGCGTGCGCGGCCGCTGATGGCACCTTCGGGGAAAGGCCATTGCTGCGGGCCTTGCTGATCAAGAACATCGTAGCTGAGGCCGGTAATGTCGAGATCCCGTCCGCGCGTAGATTCGCGATGCTCGTCGAACACGTCTTCCGGCGTGGCATAGGGGAACAGCGCATCAGCGTCGCGGCCATTATTCAGGCGCCTGCCGAGGCGACGCGCGAAGTCGACGGCAATATCCCAGTCGTTGCGCGCTTCGCCGGGCGCATTCACGGCGGGGCGTACATGGGTGATGCGGCGCTCGGTGTTGGTAACGGTACCTTCCTTCTCGCCCCAGGTCGTGGCGGGCAGCAGCACGTCGGCGTAGGGTGCGGTATCCGTATTGCGGAAGGCTTCCTGCACGACCACTAGCTCGGCCTTTTCCAGCGCGTCGCGCACGTTGTTGAGGTCGGGCATCGACTGCGCAGGGTTGGTGCAGGCGATCCATACCGCCTTGATCTCGCCCTTGTTGATCGCCTCGAACATCTCGACCGCAGGCTTGCCGGGCTGCGCGGGCACGTCGTCCACGTTCCACAGGCGCGCCACTTCTGCGCGATGCTCCGGGTTGGCGAGGTCGCGGTGCGCGGACAGCAGATTCGCCATGCCGCCAACTTCGCGCCCGCCCATCGCATTGGGCTGGCCGGTGAGCGAGAGCGGGCCGGCGCCGGGCTTGCCGATCTGGCCGGTCGCGAGGTGCAGATTGATGAGCGCGCCGCTCTTGTCGGTGCCGCTGGAGGACTGGTTGAGGCCCATGCAGTACATCGACAGCGTCGGACCCTGGCCGAACCACTTGGCGGCGGTGATGAGGTCTTCTTCGCGGATGCCGCAGATGCCGGCGACCATGCTCGGCGTGTATTCGCGCACCGTGGTCTTGAGCGCGTCGAAGCCTTCGGTATGGGCGTTGATGTAGCTCATGTCCACCATGCCGTCCCACAACAGCAGGTGCAGGATGCCGTTGAACAGGGCGACGTCGGTGCCGGGCTGGAT
>CAMLDO010000068.1 GCA_946478865.1 uncultured Methylobacillus sp. | reverse complement strand
GGCAACGGCAAGCTCACCAACAAGTTCCTGATCGTTTCCAACATCCGCCCGGTCGATCCGAGCGCAGTGATTGGCGGCAACGAACGTGTAGTACGCCCGCGCCTCGCCGATGCGAAGTTCTTCTTCGATCAGGACCGCAAGAAAACATTGGAATCGCGCGTCGCAGGCCTGGATAAAGTGGTGTATCACAACAAGCTGGGCTCGCAAGGCGAGCGCATGGCGCGTGTGCGCAAGATCGCCGAAGCGATCGGCCGCCAGATCGACGGCGACGCGCTGGCCACTTCCGCCGCTCAAGCCGCGCAACTTGCCAAGACCGACCTGCTGACCGACATGGTGGGTGAATTCCCCGAACTGCAAGGCATCATGGGCGGTTATTACGCGCGCCATGACGGCCTGTCCGCTGATATCGCCGCTGCGATCGAGGATCACTACAAGCCGCGCTTCGCGGGCGACGAGTTGCCGCGCAACGCAACCGGCGTGGCCGTGGCGCTTGCCGACAAGCTGGAAACGCTGGTCGGCCTGTTCGGCATCGGCCAGGTACCGACCGGCGACAAGGACCCGTTCGCGCTGCGCCGCCATGCGCTGGGCGTGATCCGCATCCTCATCGACAAGCAGCTGTCTCTGTCGCTGGACGGCCTGCTGCAACAGGCTGCCGCTGCCTTTGGTGACAAGATCGAGAATCCGACGGCGCAGCTCACCGACTTCATCTTCGAACGCCTCGCCGGCAACTTGCGCGAGCAAGGCTACACGCCGCAGGAAGTAGACGCTGTTATTGCACTGCGTCCGCAAGTACTGGCAGACATCGCTCAACGCCTGGAAGCCGTGCGCGCATTCTCCAAGCTGCCGGAAGCCGAAAGCCTTGCGGCAGCGAACAAGCGCGTCGGCAATATCCTCAAGAAGGCCGAAGGTACGGTCGAGGCCAAGGTCGATGCCGCGCTGCTCAAGGAACCCGCCGAAGCCGCACTCAACCAGGCACTGACAACCGCTGTCCCCAATGCGAACGCGGCGTTCGAAAACGGCGACTACACCGCTTCGCTGCAGGCGCTGGCTGTGCTCAAGGCGCCGGTGGACGACTTCTTCGACAACGTGATGGTCAACGCCGATGACCCCGCCTTGCGCGCCAATCGCCTCGGCCTGCTCGCGACGCTGCATCAGGCAATGAACCGCGTGGCGGACCTGTCCCGTCTGGCGGCATAAGGCGTACACTCGCGCTATGAAACTCGTCATCCTCGACCGAGACGGCGTCATCAACTACGACAGCGCCCAGTTCATCAAGAACCCGGACGAATGGAAGCCCATTCCCGGCAGCCTGGAAGCCATCGCCCAGCTGAATCAGGCGGGCTTCCGCATTGCGCTGGCGACCAACCAGTCCGGCATCAGCCGCGGGCTGTTCGACATGGCGACGCTCAACGCGATTCACGACAAGATGCACCGCGCACTGGGGCAATTCGGCGGCCGCATAGATGCGCTGTTCTACTGCCCGCACGCAGCGGACGATCATTGCAGCTGCCGCAAACCCAAGGCCGGCATGCTGGAAGAAATCGCCCGACGCTTCAGCGAAGACCTGCGCGGCGTGCCCAGCGTGGGCGATTCGCTGCGCGACCTGCAGGCGAGCGTGGTAGTTGGCGCCCAGCCTATTCTGGTGCGCACCGGCAAGGGCGAAAAAACCCTGGAGGCCGGCAATCTGCCGGAAAACACATGGATTTGCGCCGATCTGGCCGAAGCCGCGCAACGCATCATTAACGAACGCACGCCCTGGGGCATCGTTTGAGCTCTGTATTTCCTGCCGCGTAATCTTTCCGCATGACACGCTTCCGTTCGCTGGTCTTCAATCTCGGCATGTGGGTGACGATTCCACCCTTCGCTCTGCTCGCACTGCTGCTGATCCCGCTGCCCTCTGTCACGCGCTCCCGCATCGTCGGCGGCTGGGCGCATTTCGTCATGTGGTGGCTGCGCATCACCTGCGGCCTGAGCTATCGCGTCATTGGCCGGGAAAACATTCCGGATAGCCCTTGCGTCGTCTTGTCCAAGCACCAGTCTGCCTGGGAGACCATCGCCTTCCAGACCATCTTCCCCCCGCAAATCTGGGTATTGAAACGCGAGCTGCTGTGGATTCCGTTCTTCGGCTGGGCACTGGCAGCACTCTCCGCCATCGCTATTGACCGCTCCGCCGGGCGTGAAGCGCTGAAACAACTGGTCAGCCAAGGCAAAAATCGCCTCCAGCGTGGCCTGTGGGTGGTGATCTTCCCCGAAGGTACCCGCATCGCTCCCGGAGAACGCGGCAAATACCATATCGGCGGCGCATGGCTCGCAACGCATACGAGCGCCACCGTCGTCCCGGTCGCGCACAATGCGGGCGAATTCTGGCGCAAGAATGACCTGCTCAAGCAGCCCGGCACCATTACCGTGAGTATCGGCAAGCCTATCGATGCGACCGGACTCAAAACCGACGACCTCAACAAGCAGGTCGAGGAGTGGATCGAGGCAGAAATGCCGCGATTGAAATCGCTGTGAGCCAGCGGCAGCTCAAGCTCGCCGACGGCCAGACCATCCCCTACCTGCTCAAAGTCAGCGCGCGCCGGCGGACCGTAGGCCTCAAGATCGACCGTCACGGCCTCACCGTGCATATTCCGCGCCGCGTTTCTGCGCATACAGTAGAAGCCCTGCTGCGCGACAAAGCCGACTGGATCGTCGATAAGCTCGCCAAATGGCTGGAGCGGCCGGTGGCAATGGAATGGCAGGATGGCGCCGTTCTACGCTATCTCGGCCAGGACATTCGCCTCGCCCTGCGCCAGGACAGCCGCAGCCGCGCCGTGGAGTTCGACGGAACACGCCTGCATGTCGCGCTGCCCCATCCCGAAGACAGTGCCGCGGTGCAGCGCAAGGTAGCGCAATGGTTCGCCAAACAGTGTCGTCCGGATTTTTCCCGTCGCATCGAACTGCTCGCCGCCAAGCTCGGCGTGCCTACCCCGCCACTCTATCTTTCCAGCGCCCGCACGCGCTGGGGCAGCTGCAATTCACGCGGCGAAATCCGCCTCAACTGGCGCCTCATCCAGGCGCCGCCGCACATCATCCACTACGTCGTCGCGCACGAACTGGCGCATTTAAAGGAAATGAACCACAGCCCGAAGTTCTGGGCTTGGGTAAAGAAGCTATGTCCGGAATATGAGGTCGCCAAGCGGGACTTGAAGGCGATTTCGGCGGAGTTGCATCTGATCTAAGCCAAAGGGGATAGAGCATCCACTTCCATATGGCAAGAACCGATGGGCAAGCAAACGTAAAGTAACTCACGTGTCGGGGCGAGGCCCGACTAACCAAACTTCCACTCTACGAATGTAAAAAGCCGGCACAACACCGGCTTCTTTATTTACCCCTCACCCTGGCCCTATCCCGCAAGGGGAGAGGGGATATTCACCGCAACCGCAACGCATTCAGCACTACCACCAGCGAACTCACCGACATTCCCAGCGCCGCCAGCCAGGGTGAAATAAAGCCCGTAGCGGCAAACGGGATCGCGATCAGGTTGTAGCCGAGCGCCCAGCCGAAATTCTGCTTGATGACGCTCATGCCGAAACGGCTGGTTGCCACAGCATGGTCGATTTCGAGCAGGTTTTCCGTGAGCAGCACGATGTCGCCGCTGGTGCGGGCCATCTGCGTGCCGCTGCCCATCGCAATGGAAACCTGGGCGCCTGCCAGTACCGGCGCATCGTTGATGCCATCGCCCACCATCGCCACCACCTCGCCGCTGTCCTGCATTTTTTCCAGAGCGGCCAGTTTCTGTTCGGGACCCAGATCGGCCTGCCAATCGTCGACGCCGAGCACGGAAGCATGATGCGCCACCGCCGCTGCCGCATCGCCGCTCAGAATGGAAACGCGTACGCCGCGTTTGCGCAGCGAAGCGATCATCTCGACGGCATGCGGGCGCAGCGTATCGGCCAGCACGAAAGCCGCCAGTACATGCTCGCTATCGCTGAGCCAAACAACGGTAGCACCGGGTATCGTCTCGCTGCCATCCAGCAGGCACTTTTCCGCCAAGGCGGGATTGACGCCGGAATTGCCGAGCAGATAACGCGTGCCGTCGATCATGCCGGCCACGCCTTTTCCGGGAATGTTTTCGCTATTGGCAACTGCCGGCAGCGCACGCCCTTCGACGGCTTTCAGGAAGCTTTGCGCCAGCGGATGTTCGGATGCCTGTTCCAGGCTGGCGGCAAGCAGCAGGCAATCGTCCGCGGAGCGCCCACCCAGCGCGATCGTACGTTGCAGCATGGGCTTGCCCAAGGTCAGCGTCCCGGTTTTGTCGAAAACGAAATGCGTCGCGCGCGCCAGAGTTTCGAGCGCATGCCCGCGCGTAAGCAGCACGCCGCGCTTGACCAGATGTGATCCGGCAGCGGCAAAGGCCGCAGGAGCGGCCAGCGACAGTGCACAGGGACAGCTGATGACCAGTACCGCCAGCATGATCTCGAAGGCCTTGGCCGGATCGATGCGCCACCAGTACCAACCGACAAGGGCGACCAGCGCGAGCAGGATGTAGGTGAACCAGCTGGCGAGCCTATCCGCTACTTGCGCCAAACGCGGTTTTTGCGCTTGTGCGCGGTCCAGCAAACGGGCGATACCGGCCAGTACGGTCTGCTCGCCGACGCCGCTCACGCGGATCAGCAGCGGACTTTCGTAGTTAATGCTGCCGGCGAATACCTGATCTCCCGGCCCCTTGGGCAAAGGGCGACTCTCGCCGGTCAACAGCGATTCGTCGGCACTGCTCTCGCCTTCCGCCACGATGCCGTCCGCGGCAATGGTTTCGCCCGGCTTGGCCAGGATGAGATCGCCCACAACGAGATCGTGCACGGGCACCAGTTCATGCTGCTGCGCGGCATCGACGCGCGTCGCCATGGCAGGCATGAGCCGCAGCAGATTTTCGGCTGCCTCGACCGATTTTTCGCGTGCGTTGCGCTCGAGGAAGCGCGCGCCGAGCAGGAAAAACACCAGCATGGTGATGGTGTCGTAATACACCACGCCCTGGCCCTGTACGGTTGCCCAGACGCTGCCGAAGAAGCCGGCCAGTACGCCGAGAGTAATGGGAGTATCCATGTTGACCTGGCGCTGCTTGAGCGCGCGCCACGCCGAGTTGTAGAACGGCAGCGCCGAATAGAGGATGGTGGGCGCGGTGAGCAGCAGGCTGAACCAGCGCAGCAACTGCTCCGTCGCGTACTCCATACCTTGCACTGCCCCGGCGTAGAGTGCGACCGCGAGCATCATCACCTGCCCCGAGGAAATGCCGGCCACGGCAAGGCGGCGGATATCGGCCTTGCGCCGTTCCTGACGGCGCTCTTCCTGCTGCTGCGCATTGAACGGGTGCGCCTGGTAGCCGAGCTTGCGGATCTCGGCGAGGATGGTAGAAAGCTTGACCTGGGATTCGTCCCAACTCACCCGGGCGCGATGCGAGGCGTAATTGACGCTGACCTCGTGCACGCCGGGAATCTGTTTCAGATGGCGCTCGTTGAGCCAGATGCAGGCGGCGCAGGTGATGCCTTCCAGCACCAGGGAAGCTTGCTTGAGGTGGTCGCTGC
>CAMLDO010000067.1 GCA_946478865.1 uncultured Methylobacillus sp. | reverse complement strand
CCGTTCCCGATCGATATCCAGCTGGTGGTGCAGTACTACGCCATGCTGGTGTAAATAACGCGCGATATTCGGAGGTTGCGATTGGCAGCCTCCGGCTTTAGGGGTAGATTATTTACTTGCGAATGCAACAGGCCAAGGAGTGAATAATGAACCCAAAAATGCAAGAACACCTCGGCGAGCATACGGATAAATATCCGAAAGCCCTGGAAGAAAAGTTTCCGCACGTGTTTCTCAAGTTGGTCGAGCTGTGGGGGACCTCGCAGATGCGTCCTTATCTCGACGAACTCATCATGAGCAATCGCCCCAATCGCCAGGGTTTCCCGGCGGATGTGGTCAGCGAAATATGGACGCTCAATCGCGTCTATTCGATCCAGCATCCGGAGCAGGAGCCCGATGTCGGCATCAACACTTTTGGCGATGTGTGGGGGGATGATATCGACGTGGCACGCGACAGCTGGAAGCAGCAACAGACGCAGAAGCACTAGCTGCGTCAAGTAAATCCCCGGTAACCGCCTTGCTTAGCAGGCGCCGGAGCGATTTGCTAAACTGCGGTAAGGGCGTGCTCATACTTCACACGCCCGCGTTGTGCGAGCCGCGCGCTGCCGACGCGAAGCGTCGCGAATGGGGTGCTCCTGTCGCGGCGTGAAATGAAGTGCGATCACGCCCTAGGATTCAGCATGGCCAAACCACGCCCCTCCGCATCTCCGCGCCAGTATTCCCTCGACGCTCCCGAACACTCCATCGAACAGTCGCTCGCCAATCATCTGGTCTATACCAGCGGCCGCCACACCTCCGGTGCGACGATACGCGACTGGTACGAAACCACCTCGCATACCGTACGCGACCACCTCATCGAGCGCTGGGTGAATACCGTCGAGAATTACAGCGCAAAAGATCCCAAACGCGTTTACTACCTTTCTCTGGAATTCCTGATCGGGCGCATGCTGACCAATGCAGCGCTGAATCTGGGCATCGATGAGCCGGTGCGCGATGGCCTGCACAAGCTTGGCGTCGAGATGGAAAAAGTGGTCGAGATGGAAACCGACGCCGCGCTCGGCAATGGCGGTCTCGGCCGTCTGGCGGCGTGCTTCCTCGACTCGATGGCGACGCTCGATTTGCCCGGCATGGGTTATGGCATCCGCTACGAATACGGCATGTTCAACCAGCACATCGAGAACGGCCAGCAGGTGGAGCATCCGGACAACTGGCTGCGGTATGGCAACCCGTGGGAGTTCCAGCGCCCGGAGCGTCTGTATCCCGTCAAGTTCTACGGCCATGTGGTTGAGTTTCCCGGTCTCGACGGCCATGTGGAAAAACACTGGGTCGACTGCGAAACCGTGATGGCGATGGCCTACGACATGCCGGTGCCGGGTTACGACACGGAAACGGTTAACAATCTGCGCCTCTGGTCGGCCAAGGCCACGCGCGAATTCAACCTCGATTCCTTCAACGCGGGCGACTATGTGGGGGCGGTGGAAGAGAAGAACAGCACCGAGAACCTCTCCAAGGTGCTGTATCCGAACGATACTTCGATGATGGGGCGCGAGTTGCGCCTGCGCCAGCAGTATTTCTTCGTGTCGGCCTCGGTCCAGGACATCCTGCACCGCTTCAATCGCGAGCATAGCGGCAACAACTGGGATCTGCTGCCGGAAAAGGTAGCGATCCAGCTCAACGATACCCACCCGGCGATTGCCGTGGCGGAGATGATGCATGCGCTGGTAGATATCTATCGTCTCACATGGGAGCGTGCCTGGGGTTTGACCACCCGTATTTTTGCTTACACCAACCACACGCTGATGCCGGAAGCGCTGGAAACGTGGCCGGTGGAAATGTTCGAGCGCGTGTTGCCGCGCCACCTGGACATCATCTATCAGATCAACCATCACTTCCTGCATGACGTGAATCACCGCTTTCCAGGCGACACCGAGTTGCTGCGCCGCGTCTCCATTGTCGATGAGGATCACGGCCGCCGCGTGCGCATGGCGCATCTTGCGGTCATCGGCAGCCATACCGTCAACGGCGTGGCCGCAATCCACAGCGATCTGCTCAAAACCACGCTGTTCGCCGATTTCAACCGCATCTTCCCCGGCAGGATCATTAATGTCACCAACGGCATAACGCCGCGCCGCTGGCTCAATCAGTGCAACCCGGGGCTGACCGAGTTGATTGCCTCCAAGATCGGTACCGGCTTCATCAAGGATTTGTCCCAACTGGAGAAGCTCGCGCCGTTTGCCGAGGATGCGGAATTTCGCAAGGCCTTCATGCAGGTGAAGCAGGCCAACAAGGTGCGCCTCGCCGAGCGCGTACACAACCGGCTGGGCATGAAGATCGATCCGAACTCCCTGTTCGATGTACAGGTGAAGCGCATCCATGAATACAAGCGCCAACTGCTCAATGTGCTGCACGTGGTCACGCTGTATAACCGCATCCGTGCTGGCAAAACTGAAGGCATGACGCCGCGCACGGTGATTTTTGCGGGCAAGGCGGCGCCGGGCTATCGCATGGCCAAGCTCATCATCCGGCTGATTCTGGACGTTGCCGGCATGGTCAATCGCGACCCGGCCGTCAATGGCTTTCTCCGCGTCGTGTTCCTGCCGAATTACGATGTCTCCTCGGCCGAGCGCATCTTCCCGGCGAGCGACCTGTCCGAGCAGATTTCCACGGCAGGCACCGAAGCCTCCGGTACCGGCAACATGAAAATGGCGCTCAATGGCGCATTGACCATTGGTACATTGGACGGCGCCAACATCGAGATCCGCGAAGAGGTCGGCGAGGACAACATCTTCATCTTCGGCCTCACCACGCAGCAGGTGGCCGACCTGCGCGCTCGCGGCTACAACCCGTGGACTTACTACAACGCCAACACAGAACTGAAACAGGCGCTGGATATGATCGCAGAAGGATTTTTCTCGGTTGAAGAGCCGGATCGCTACAAGCCGATTTACGAAAGCCTGACCTGGAACGGCGATTACTACCTGCTGCTGGCCGATTATGCGAGCTATATCGAGACGCAGGAGGCTGTGAATACGCTCTACCGCGACAAGGACGAATGGGCGCGTCGCGCCATCCTCAACGTCGCGCGCGTGGGCAAGTTCTCCAGTGACCGTACCATTCGCGAATACGCGCAAAAGGTCTGGGGCGTGCAGTCCGTAAATCGTTAAGCCATAATGCAATAACAAGGAGGAAAAACATCATGAAAACCTTGGCTTCCGCACTCGCTTTCCTGTTTTTTATCGCCCCCGCGCAGGCAGTGGAACTCTCCGATATCAGCAACAAGGAAGCCACTGGCGGCCTCAAGGACGCATTGGTGCAGGCCGCCGGCAGTGCTGTCGGCAAGCTCGGTGTCACTGACGGCTTCCTCAAGAACCCCAAGGTGAAAATCCCGCTGCCCGATTCGATGAAAAGAGCCGAAAAGGCGATGCGCATGTTCGGCATGGGCAAGCAGGCCGACGAGCTTGTTACAAGAATGAACCGTGCCGCCGAAATGGCCGTGCCGGAAGGCAAGCAACTGCTGGTCGATGCGGTGAAGAAGATGAGTGTGCAGGACGCCAAGGATATCCTCACCGGCGGCGACGATGCCGCCACCCAGTACTTCAAGAAGACGACCTCATCTTCCCTGACCGCCAAGTTTCTCCCCGTCGTCAAAGAGGCCACCAAGGATGTGCAACTCGCCCAGCAATACAACAAATTTGCCGAAATGGGCTCGCAATACGGACTGGTGAAAAAGGACCAGGCCAACCTGGAGCAATACGTGACTCAGAAGACGCTGGACGGGCTCTACCTGATGATGGCGGAAGAAGAGAAGGCGATTCGCAAGGACCCGCTGGGCGCCTCGACCAGCCTCATCAAGAAGGTCTTCGGCGCCCTCGGCCAGTAATTACTTCACGTACCAGTTCACACTGACGATGTGATGGACGTTCACCAGCATCCGCCCCTTCTTGTCGGGGTTGTTGGATAAGCCCACCTTGATGAAATCCTCGGCGACGCTCTCCACGTCGCCGGACATGCGGAACGATTCGCCGTTGGTCAGGCGTATCGTCGCCTCCGCTCCGGCAATTTCCTTGTTTAGTGCGCTTGCGAGATCAGACATGAGTGCTCCTTGAAGTGATCGGGCGGGATGCCTGAGGAAGGGCATCATAGCTGAAGGCAGAGGATGCTTGTGAGAGAAGATTGCCCAGGTTCGCTCAGCAGTACAAATGGAGTTGCTGGATAGTGAGAGCTAATCCTAATTTTCGAGAGCGATAGCCAAGCTCACCGGCCTGAGTGTCTCCGCAGGCCGGTGAATGAGTTAGTCAGCTTGTACGAGCAGCCCCTTGAATTCAGGGGCCTTAATCATTTTGCCAATCAGATTCTGAACCGCAGGCAGATAGGCCTCCGCCGTCTGTTTGCATGCTGTATCCGCGATAAAGCCGCTTTCAAATTCATAATGCTCCGCCACGGATAAAGACTTGCCGTTGGAGGAATTGATGCGCAGGCTGATATCCCATTCCCCTCCGGTCAGACCGCGCGACGAAGAGAAATGCAGCGTATCCACCGCTCCAGTTAGCGTGACCTTGGGTGATTGGTCGTCATACATTCCTGCTACCTTCAGCTCGTCCGCAAGCGCTTTCTGGATATAGCCTTCAAAGCTCATATTGTCTGGGGGCGCAATCGGACCTGCGCCACGGCATGTTCTATCAAACGAAGCTGGGCCTGTGAATGTTCCCACATGAATATTGCCAATGCCAATTGCTTTCAAAGCAACGTTGTTATCGGCGGAAATGTTGTAGCGCTGAGGCGTAAATGTTGAGCAAGCGCTGAGAGATAGTGCGGAAAGAGCAATTAAAGCAAGAGACATTTTTTTCATTTTTGTTTCCCCTGAGATTAAATATTTGATTGGTAAATGCCTGTGATAAGCCGCGTCAGCATGCTAGCGCAAATTAATCTTAAACGGCTATTTCTTGTGTGGGACTAATTTTTGGCGCGCTTATAAGAGGTAGCTAAGTTGTGCATCCATAGAGATATCGCTTAACTGCATGCAAATACTCGTTAAAGGGTATCTTTGCCTAAGGTTTATCGCCCACTTTCTGCTAAAATTCATCCTTTTACGTACCGCCTGATCCCCAATGCTCCGTCTCCGTGGTAGTGCCGCTCTCTCCCCGTTTCGTCTCGATAAGATTCTGGCCGCGCTGAAGGGCGCCGCGCCGCGTATTACCCATCTCTACGCCGAGTTCTGGCACTTTGCCTGGACAGAGGGCGAGTTGTCCGCCGCGCAGCAGGACACCCTCAAGCAGATTCTGACCTATGGCCCTAAGCTGGCTGAGGAAACGCCGAGCGGCGAGCTGTTCCTGGTGGTGCCGCGTCCCGGCACGATTTCGCCGTGGTCTTCGCGTGCGACGGACATTGCACGTCATTGCGGTCTGGAAGGCATGCAGCGTCTGGAGCGCGGCATTGCGGTATATGCTGCAACGGCCGACGGCAGCCCGCTGACCGAAGACGAAAAACGCGCGCTCAAGCCACTGATCCACGACCGTATGACCGAAGCCGTATTCGGCAGTCTGGACGATGCGGAAAAGCTGTATCACGAGGCGCAACCGGCGCCGCTGTCCACTGTGGATATCCTCGGCGGCGGCAAGGCCGCGCTGGTGGCGGCCAACAGCGACATGGGTCT
>CAMLDO010000066.1 GCA_946478865.1 uncultured Methylobacillus sp. | reverse complement strand
GCGCAGAAAATGGTGCTGGAACTGCTGCTGTCCGACATGCCGCCCAAGGAATACAAGCTCGACAATGAGCTTACGCAATGGGCAGGCAAGCTCAATGTCGGCACGCCGCGCTTTGAACCGCGCATGTCACCGGGCGCCGATCTTTCCAATGCGGCCATTGCCGTCAACCTCGACGCCTGCATCCAGTGCACGCGCTGCGTGCGCGCCTGCCGCGAGGAGCAGGTCAATGACGTGATCGGCTACGCCTTCCGCGGCCATCACTCGATGATCGTGTTCGACCAGGGTGATCCGATGGGCGATTCCACCTGCGTCACCTGCGGCGAATGCGTGCAGGCCTGCCCGACTGGGGCGCTGGCGCCGGCCAATAACGCCGCGCTGGTCGTGCCGGACAAGAAGGTGGATTCGGTCTGCCCATATTGCGGGGTCGGTTGCCAGCTGACCTACCACGTCAAGGAAGACAAGATCATCGAGGTCGTCGGTCGCGACGGTCCAGCCAACCACGGCCGCCTGTGCGTCAAGGGCCGCTATGGTTTCGACTATTCGCGTCACAAACACCGCCTGACCAAGCCGTTGATCCGCAAACCCGGCATCCCCAAGGAAGCCACGCTGGACATGGATCCGGCCAATCCCTACGCCGCTTTCCGCGAAGCAACCTGGGAAGAGGCGCTGGATTTCGCCGCCAACGGCCTCAAGAAGATCAAGGAACGCGACGGCAGGCTCGCCCTCGCCGGCTTCGGCTCGGCCAAGGGCAGCAACGAGGAAGCCTATCTGTTCCAGAAGCTGGTGCGCACCGGCTTCGAGAACAACAACGTCGACCACTGCACGCGCTTGTGCCACGCATCGAGCGTGGTCGCGCTGCTGGAAGGCGTAGGTTCGGGCGCGGTGTCCAACCCGGTGGCGGACGTGCAGTACTCCGAGGTCATCGTCATCATCGGTGCCAACCCGATCGTGAACCACCCGGTCGCCGCGACCTTCATCAAGAATGCGGTCAAGGAAGGCGCCAAGCTCATCCTCATGGACCCGCGCCGTACCGAACTCGCGCGCCATGCCACCTACCACCTGGGCTTCAAGCCGGACACCGACGTCGCCATGCTCAATGCGATGCTGCACGTGATCGTGGAAGAAGGTCTGGTGGACGAGGAGTTCGTCAAGAACCGCACCGAGAACTACGAGGCACTCAAGGAAAACGTCAAGGAATACTCGCCGGAGGCGATGGCGCCGATCTGCGGCATTCCGGCCGAAACCTTGCGCGACGTGGCGCGCCTCTACGCCAAATCCAAGGCTTCCATCATCCTGTGGGGCATGGGTGTGTCTCAGCACGTGCACGGCACCGACAACTCGCGCTGCCTCATCGCGCTATCGATGGTCACCGGCCAGATCGGCCGTCGCGGCACCGGTCTGCATCCGCTGCGCGGCCAGAACAATGTGCAGGGCGCGTCCGACGTCGGCCTCATCCCCATGGTGTTCCCGGACTACCAACGCGTGGACGATCCTGTGATTCATGCCAAGTTCGAGAAGCTGTGGAATGCCGAGCTGGACAACAAGCCCGGCCTGACCGTGGTGGAAATCATGGAAGCCGCCTATGCGGGCAGAATTAAGGGTATGTACGTGCAGGGCGAAAACCCGGCCATGTCCGACCCGAATAGCAACCATGCACGCGAAGGTCTCGCCCGCCTCGAACATCTGGTGGTGCAGGATATTTTCATGACCGAAACCGCCTATCTCGCCGACGTGATTCTGCCGGCAAGCGCGCATGCAGAGAAATTGGGCACCTTCACCAACACCGACCGCCTGGTGCAACTCGGCCGTCCGGCCATCAATCCCCCGGGCGACGCGCGTCAGGACTTGTGGATCATCCAGGAGATCGCGACCCGTCTCGGCGTGAACTGGTACTACCCGAGCGCCAAGGAAGTGTTCGAGGAAATGCGTCTGGCGATGCAGTCGATCGCCGGCATTACCTGGGAACGTCTCGAAGGCGAAGCCGTGACCTATCCGTGCGAGCACGAAGGCGATCCGGGCGAGGAAGTCATCTTCCACGACAACTTCCCGCGCCCGAGCGGCAAGGCCAAACTGGTACCGGCGGACATCATCCCCGCAGACGAGCGTCCGGACAGCGAGTATCCCATGGTACTCATCACCGGCCGCATGCTGGAGCATTGGCATACCGGCAGCATGACGCGCCGCGCAAGCGTGCTGGACGCGATCGAGCCCGCGCCCACGGTCAGTATCCATCCGCTGGACCTGGATGCGCTCGGAGCCAAGCCGGGCGATATCCTCACTGTGGAATCGCGTCGTGGCGAGGTGGCGCTGATCGCCCGTGCCGATGACGGTATCCCGCGCGGCTCGGTGTTCATCGCCTTCTGCTATTACGAAGCGGCGGCGAACAAACTGACCAATCAGGCGCTGGATCCCTTCGCCAAGATTGCCGAAGTGAAGTATTGTGCAGTGCGCCTCAAAAAGGGTGGCAATCTGCCGGAGGAACTCGGCTATCACAGCGAGCTGACGACTGCTTAACCTCGCAAGAAGCAAAAAAGGCCGGCACATGCCGGCCTTTTTTGTATTCTGTTACGCCTTACTGCGGCGTCATGGTGCGTTCGATAAGATAATCGAGGAAGGCATGCGCCACTACCGATAGCTGCTTGCCCACGGGATGACCGATGCACCATTGATTGACGATCGGGAACCCCTCCACATCGAGGATCACCGGCTCGCCTGCCCCTTCCGACCCAAGTGTATAGCGCGACAGCACGGAAATACCAAGGCCGCCGATAATGGCTTGCTTGATCGCTTCGTTGCTCCCCAGTTCCATGCGGATGTTCGGTTTCACCCCATGCCGCGCAAAAATATCTTCCACCGTTCTGCGGGTTCCTGAGCCGAGTTCACGCATGAGGAAAGGCTCCTCCGCAATCCGTCGCATCGAAATATTGCGCTGACGAGCCAGAGGATGCTCGGGCTGCGCCATGACTACCAGCTCGTTTTGCATGAACGGGCGGGCATCGAGCTCGATGTGATGCTCGGGCATGCTGAAGATGTAGAGATCGTCCAGATTGTCCGTCGCACGCTCCAACACGCGCTGACGATTGGTCACCTTGAGCGCGACTTCGACGCCGGGGTGCAAACGGGAAAAATCGCCAAGGATTCGCGGTACGAAGTATTTGGCGGTGGACACCACGGCAAGGCGCAGCTTGCCTTTCTTGAGCCCGCACATTTCCGCGATCGACATGTCGCAGCGCTCCAGCGACTGCATGATTTCGCGCGCGGTGATGGCCAGCTCCTTCCCTGCTTCAGTCAGGTAGATTTTGCGCCCCACCTGCTCGAACAAAGGAAGGCCGACCGCCTCCGTGAGCTTTTTCATTTGCATGGAAACGGTGGGTTGCGTGAGATGCAACTCCTCGGACGCACGCGTAAAGCTGCCCAATCGAGCAATGGCCTCGAAAACTTCCAATTGGCGGAAAGTGGCATGGCGCATCATGATGGGCGATATATAGATATTCTTCTATTTATGATATAGAAACAATTGATTTTTATTTATCCTTTATCTCTGACAAACTCCAGCTCAAGAGAAACACGATCATATTCATCATCATATCGATCTCGGATCAGGAGGCAGCCATGTCGGAGACAGGAACCCTAACTGGAAAAGAAAGATATAAATCCGGAGTTATCCCTTATGCCAAGATGGGCTACTGGGAGCCCGACTATAAACCTAAAGACACTGATCTGATTGCGTTGTTCCGCATCACACCGCAACCGGGCGTGGATTCCGAAGAGGCTGCGGCTGCCGTGGCAGGCGAATCCTCCACTGCAACCTGGACCGTGGTGTGGACTGACCGGCTCACTGCCTGTGAGCTATATCGGGCCAAGGCGTTCAAGGTCGAGCCGGTGCCCAATACCGGCGAGGGCACAAAAACCGAACAGCAGTATTTCGCCTATATCGCCTACGATCTCGACCTGTTCGAACCCGGCTCGATCGCCAACCTCACCGCTTCCATCATTGGCAATGTGTTCGGCTTCAAGGCCGTCAAGGCCTTGCGACTGGAGGACATGCGCATCCCGGTGGCTTACCTCAAGACCTTCCAGGGACCAGCGACCGGCATCGTGGTCGAGCGCGAACGGCTCGATAAATTCGGCCGCCCGCTTCTCGGCGCGACGACCAAACCCAAGCTAGGCCTCTCCGGTCGCAATTATGGGCGCGTGGTATACGAAGCCCTCAAGGGTGGCCTTGATTTCGTCAAGGATGACGAGAACATCAACTCGCAACCATTCATGCACTGGCGCGACCGCTACCTGTATTGCATGGAGGCCGTGAATCGTGCTTCTGCCGCAACCGGCGAGGTCAAGGGTCACTACCTCAACGTGACTGCGGGCACCATGGAGGAAATGTACGAGCGCGCCGAGTTTGCCAAGTCGCTGGGCTCAGTCATCGTGATGATCGACCTGGTGATTGGCTATACGGCGATTCAGTCGATGGCGAAATGGGCACGCAAGAACGACATGATTCTGCACCTGCACCGCGCCGGCAACTCCACCTACTCGCGCCAGAAGAACCACGGCATGAATTTCCGTGTGATCTGCAAATGGATGCGCATGGCGGGCGTCGACCATATCCATGCAGGTACGGTCGTGGGCAAACTCGAAGGCGATCCGCTCATGATCAAGGGTTTCTACGACACGCTGCGCGAACCGCATACGCCAGTAAGCCTGGAAAACGGCCTGTTCTTCGAGCAGGACTGGGCTTCGCTCAACAAAGTGATGCCGGTCGCCTCCGGCGGTATCCATGCCGGCCAGATGCATCAACTCATCACCTACCTCGGCGAGGACGTGGTGCTGCAGTTCGGCGGCGGCACCATCGGCCATCCCATGGGCATCCAGGCCGGCGCTACAGCCAATCGCGTCGCTTTGGAAGCGATGATCCTCGCGCGCAACGAAGGCCGCGACATCTGGAACGAAGGGCCGCAAATCCTCGAAGCAGCCGCCAAGTGGTGCAAACCGCTGCAGGCCGCGCTCGACACCTGGAAGGACATCACCTTCAACTACAGCTCGACGGATACGGCCGACTTCGTGCCCACCGCGACCGCGTCCATGTAGGAGGAATCATCATGCGCATCACTCAAGGCCAGTTCTCATTCCTGCCCGACCTCACGGACGAGCAGATCACCAGCCAGATCAAATATGCATTGAAAAACAACTGGGCGGTCAACGTGGAATACACCGACGACCCGCATCCGAGAAACACTTATTGGGAAATGTGGGGTCTGCCGATGTTCGACCTGCGCGATCCGGCAGGGATCATGATGGAGGTCAATGACTGTCGCAAAACCTACCCGAATCACTATATCCGGGTCACGGCGTTCGACAGTACGCGCGGTTGGGAAACGCCGCGCATGTCCTTCATCGTGAACCGCCCGAAGGAGGAGCCGGGTTTCAAGGTCGTGCGCCAAGAGGTCGACGGACGGCACATACGCTACACCGTTCATTCCTATGCCACCGACAAGCCTGAAGGACAGCGTTATTGAAGAATGATGTGATTTTTTCGGCCGCGTCTCCCTCCCCCTTTGTATTTATTGGGCGCGGTCTCCTTTCTTAGCGAGATTTCCGCCGTGAACGATATTACCGATGACACCCCGGTCGATCTTCGCAAGGTCTACGAAGAATCCAATATCCAGCAAGTGCTCGACCAACTCGACCAGGAGTTGATCGGTCTCAGGCCCGTCAAGAGCCGTATTCGAGAAATTGCCGCACTGCTGCTTGTCGACAAGTTGCGGGAGCAAGTGCAGCTGTCGGCGCAATCGCCTTCGCTGCACATGTGCTTTACCGGCAACCCCGGTACCGGCAAGACCACGGTCGCGATGCGCATGGCGGAAATCCTGCACCGTTTGGGATACGTGCGCGAGGGGCACGTGGTCGCGGTCACGCGCGACGACCTGGTGGGCCAGTACATCGGCCATACCGCCCCCAAGACCAGGGAGGTCTTGAAAAAAGCCATGGGAGGCGTGCTGTTCATCGACGAGGCTTACTACCTCTACAAACCCGAGAACGAGCGCGATTATGGCGCAGAATCCATCGAAATCCTGCTCCAGGTCATGGAGAACCAGCGCGAGGACCTGGTAGTGATCCTCGCCGGCTACAAGGATCGCATGGACAAGTTTTTCCAGAGCAACCCCGGCATGTCGTCACGCATTGCGCATCACATCGATTT
>CAMLDO010000065.1 GCA_946478865.1 uncultured Methylobacillus sp. | reverse complement strand
ACGATGCCGACCACGAAGATCGCGATCAGGATGTGCTCCACGTTGAGGTTGTTCCATTCATCCCACACCCAGAAGCCCAGGCCCACGCCGCCGGTCAGCATTTCCGCGGCCACGATCACCAGCCAGGCCACGCCGATGGAGAGGCGGATACCGGTCAGGATGTAGGGCATCGCGGACGGCAGCATGATCTTGGTCGCGATCTTCCATTCGGACAGGTTGAGCACGCGGGCGACGTTGAGGTAATCCTGCGGCACCTTGGAAACGCCCATCGCGGTATTGATGACGAGCGGCCAGATGCTGGAGATGAAGATCACCCAGATTGCGGCGGGGTCGGCTGCCTTGAACACCAGCAGGCCGATCGGCAGCCAGGCGAGCGGCGAAACCGGGCGCAGCAGGCTGATGATGGGCGAAGCCATGTCGTTCATGAACTTGAAGCGGCCCAGCACGAAGCCCAGCGGTATGCCGATCACCGCTGCCATGCCGAAGCCCATGCCGACGCGCTGCAGCGAGTTGAGAATGTTCCAGCCTATGCCCTGATCATTGGGGCCGTTCTGGTAGAACGGATCGCTGAACAGTACCACGGCGGAATCCCAGGTCTTGGCCGGTCCCGGCAGAGACGGGGAAACCATCGAAATCCCGACCCAGATCAGGAGGAACAGCGCGAGGCCCACCATGGGCGGCAGAACAGCAAGGGTAATGGTGCGTAATGTACTCATGATGCGTTGACGTGTTTCTCCCGCAACTGGGGTGGCCTCCGCCTGAGGCGGAGGAGTGGACTCGGTTTTGCCGGGTACGGCCGCAGCCTGCTCGGCCGCTTCCGGTTTGAGTGCGACGACAGTTGCGCTCATATTCGTCTCCTAATTCCGAAAAATGGCTTCAGACCTTGACCTTGAACGAGTTGGCATAGGCCTTGGGATCCTTGCCGTCCCACACCACGCCATCGATGAGCTTGGAAGTGCGCATCTCGTCCTTGGGGACGCTGATGCCCAGCGCGCCGGCGGCTTCCTTGTACAGCGCGATCTGGTTCACCTTCTTGGCGACGCCGAGGTAATCCGGATCGGTCTTGAGCAAACCCCAGCGCTTGTGCTGCGTCATGAACCACATGCCGTCGGACAGGTAGGGGAAGGGCACCTTGCCGTCATTGAAGAATTTCATGTAGTTCGGGTCTTCCCACTTCTTGCCGATGCCGTTGTCGTAGTGGCCGAGGAAGCGGCCCAGGATCACGTCTTCCGGCGCGTTGACGTAGGACTTGCTGGAGATCAGCTTGGCTACGGCCGCGCGGTTGGCGGTGGCATCGATGTAACGGCTGGCATCCAGCACGGCCATGATGATTGCGCGTGCGGTGTTGGGGTATTTCTGCACAAAAGCGGCGGTGGTGCCGAGCACCTTTTCCGGGTGATCGGTCCAGATGTCCTGGGTTGTGGCGGCGGTAAAGCCGATCTTGTCGCTAATCGCCCGGGCATTCCACGGCTCGCCAACGCAGTAGCCGTCCATGTTGCCGACACGCATGTTGGCGACCATTTGCGGGGGTGGCACGACGATGGTCTTCACGTCCTTCATCGGGTTGATGCCGTAAGTCGCCAGCCAGTAATACAGCCACATGGCGTGGGTGCCGGTGGGGAAGGTCTGTGCGAAGGTGTAGTCGCGGTTCTCGTTGTCCAGCATGCGCTTCAGGGTGGCGCCATCCTTCACCCCTTTTTCGCTCAGCTGGTTCGCCAGGGTGATGGCCTGCCCGTTGTGGTTGAGCGTCATGAGCACCGCCATGTCCTTCTGCGGACCGCCGATGCCGAGCTGGACGCCGTACACCAGGCCATACAGCACGTGGGCGGCATGCAGCTCACCGTTCACCATCTTGTCGCGCACGCCGGCCCAGGAAGCTTCCTTGGACGGGGTGATCTTGATGCCGTACTTCTTGTCGAAGCCCATGGCGGCGGCCACCGCGATCGGCGCGCAGTCGGTCAGCGGAATGAAGCCGATCTTCACTTCGGTCAATTCGGGAGCATCCGAACCGGCGGCCCATGCGGTGTTCTGGATTCCGAGCGAACCCATGCCGACCACTGCAGCAGCGCTGGCTGCCGCCGCTGCGCCTTGCAGGAACTGGCGGCGTTCCGGGTTCACCGGCAGCGCTTGGGGCTTCTTGTGTAAAAACTTCATGTAATGCTCCTTTCAGTAGGCTCTTCTAAACAATAAAAATCTCTGGAAACAAAAAGGGCGTCTTTCCGTCAATCCGGTTTTCCGAATCGGCTGAAAGACGCCCTTGTCTCGTTGGCTCGCCTTCGTCGGCTTGCCGTCATTTTCACGATCCCGTCCGACGCTGGGCCGGATCGTTTTACCCCTAAGACAGCAGTTCTGCTGCCTGTATGACCTGTTGGGCAATTTCGCCCATGCGCATTCCGCGTTGCATTGCGAGCTTGCGCAGCGATTGGTACGCCGCATCCTCGTCCAGGCCGCGCTGTTTCATGAGAATCCCTTTCGCGCGGTCTATCGTCTTGCGCTCCGCGAGTTTGGTCGCGGTCATTTCCAGTTCATTCTTCAGCGCCTGGTATTCCTCGAAGCGCACCAGCGCTGCATCCAGAATCGGCCGCAGGCGTGCACTTTCCAGGCTACCGACCACATATGCCGATACGCCCGCCCGTGTTGCTGCACGTATCTTTTCGGTTTCCCCGTCATGCGAGAACATCACGATGGCCCGCGGATCATCGCGGCTTACCACGCAGATATGTTCCAGCGTGTCGCGGCTGGGCGATTCCGTGTCGATGATGATCACGTCCGGCTTCATCTGGGCCACCGCCTTGTTCAGGTCGGCGGTATCCGAAAGATGGCCCACCACGGTGTAGCCTGCTTCGTCGAGATATTGTTTTAATGGAGCGGAACGCTCCCTGTTCTCGTCGACAATCATTACTCGGAGCATGGCGCTTCCTAAAAATTTCCCTCGGAAGCTGAATAGCAACTGCCATGCCAACAATTGATTATTGTTGTATATCAGTTACTTGTATTTGATGTGCGGACTGGTTGAGGTGAGGGAGGGAGGGGTGTGTGCACCACGAGAAAGGGTAGTGCACATCCATAGTGCAAGGAGGTGAGGGAAATCAGAACCCCATGGAGGCCAGCAAATCGTCCACTTCGTCCTGGCCCTGGAGATCGCCGGTTTTGCTGCCCAGGGAAGGCCCGGCGGTAAGGCCGTCGGTACGAATCAGCGAGCCGGTCTGGCCGTCTGGCGCATGCTCGCGCAGAAGGTCGAGCAGAATCTTTTCGATCTCGACCGCGGCATCCAGGATCTTGTTGACCATCTGCCCGGCGACATCGCGGAACTCCTGCGCTTCCATGATCTGCAGCAGGTTGTGGCGCAGCATCTCTTCCGCAGCGGCGATTTCGCCCAGGTGGGAAACCGCTGCCTGCACTTCGGAATGGTGCGCCAGGTCAGGGGACCCGGACAGGCGTTCGGCAAGGCTGGCGCACGTCGACCGTGTGTTTTCGGTGAGCGGAAGGGAGTTTTCCACCGCACTGATGGTTTTTTCGGAAGCTTCGTGCATGGTCTGGTCGATGAAGCTGAGACGATCGCGTGCGTCCGGCATGGTGGCGGCGGACTGTTGCAGCCCCTTGGCATGTCCCAGCTCTTTCAGCAGACGATGCAGCTTGGCGGCGGCGTGTCCGATGTTGTCGACCTTGGCTTGGGATAGCGTTCTACGGGCTGTCATGGTTTTCGTCCTTATCGTTATGCGATGCTATCACGTTTCCATACGGACTTTAGGGGTAGCGCACGTATACCCGATAGCCCGTGGCAGGGACGTCCGCAGCGGTAAAGGCAAGCTTGATCCGGATGTCGGATTGCGCTCCCAGCCCCTTCTCGACAGGCGTGCCGGGCGGAAGATATTCCTGCGGTCGCAGTGTGCGGCGCAGTATGGCAGCATCGCGGAGATCGGTCAGTGTCACTTCCAGCAAGGGATACGCCTGGGTGTAAGACGCGCGGTTTACGATGGATGCGGTCAGGAGAAGCACATCCTTGTGATCCGGGTGCTCCTGCAGGTCGGACTCGTCGATGCTCAGTAATTGTGCATTGCGCGGCAGCTCCACTTTACACCCCATCGCGGCACAGGCCTGCTCCAGCAAGGGCTTGGTTTGGGGAAGCATCGTGGCGATCTGCGAGCGCAGCTGAAAGAGCGTCTGGCCGAACAGAAACAGCAGCGCCAGGGCGCATGCCGTAATCCATGGCCAGACCAAAGGTCCGCGTCTTTTCTTCTTGCCGGGTGTTTTGCGGGAGCTTGCCGGAGTAGGCGGAATATTGACTGCCGGCGCAGGCGGTACCACGCTCTTGCGTTCCGGTTCCGGTTCCGGTTCCGGTTCCGGTTCCGGTTCCGGTTCCGGTTCCGGCTGTGGCTGTGGCTGTGGCTGTGGCTGTGGCTGTGGCTGTGGCTGTGGCGCTTCGAATTGTGGAAGCGGTTCGGGCGTGGCCGGCGCCTCCGATTGCGGCGACGGCTTTGCAGGCGCGTCCTCCATGTCGAACGGAATATTGAAATCCAGGACGATTTCTTCCGATTCTTGCTCAGGCACAGGTTTTGGCAACGTCGGCTTGGCTAAATCCGAATCGGCCGTTGGGGCTCCAGGGATTTCGGGGTCTTGGGCAGGCGCCGCTTCTGCGGCCGGAACAAAGAATTCCTGGAGTGCGTCGTCACTGGCTGGTTGCGTCTGGTTGACGCTCAAGGATTGCAGGGCATTGAACACCTCGCCGCACTTGCCGCAGCGCACATCGCCGCGGCTGGGGGCCAGCTGCTCGGGTTTGATTCTGAACACCGTGCCGCAGGCGGGGCAGGAGGTGAGCAAGCTCATTTTTTACGGCCTGTGAGCAGTACCCAGTTTTCCAGAGGTTGCGGCGGGTTCATCTCGAACCATTCGCCGTAGATGGCCGAGACTTCCTCGGCCTGTTCGCGCAGGATGCCGGACAGTGCGATGCGCCCGCCCGGCTTGCAATGCGATGCCAGCGCCGGGGCCAGCACCTTGAGCGGGCTGGCCAGAATATTGGCGACGACCACATCCGTGATCATGGTTGGCATGTCGTCCGGCAGGAAGAAGCGGACATCCGCGCCGTTGTTCTCCGCGTTGAAGCGGCTGGCAACCATTGCCTGCGGATCAATATCGACACCAATGGTTTCGCCGGCGCCACGGAGCTTGGCGGCAATGGCAAGGATGCCGGAGCCGCAGCCGTAGTCAAGCACGCTTTCGCCACCTTGCAGGTTATCCGCGAGCCAGGCCAGGCAGAGATGCGTGGTCGGATGGCTCCCCGTGCCGAAGGCCAAGCCGGGATCGAGCACGATATTGAGCGCGTCGGGATTGGGCGCATCATGCCAGGAAGGCACGATCCACAAGTCGTCGCGGATGCGGATGGGATCGAATTGCGATTGAGTGGCACGCACCCAATCCTGCTCCTCGACCGCCTGCACGGTATATCCCAGGTTGCGCAGTCCGGTGGCTTCGCTGAGGGACACCATGACACGATCGATATCGGCGTCCGCATCGAACAGGGCGCTGACCACATTGTGGCGCCACATTCCCGGCGGCGCTTCGCCCGGCTCACCGAAGATGGGGGTTTCCGAGTCGGTCTCCGCGTCAGCATCCTCGATGCTGACGGAGAGCGCACCCAGCTCCATCAGCGCATCGCTGATGGATTCGGCGACGTCTTCTCCCGCCGTGATTTCAAGCGATTGCCAAGGCATGACTATTCCTCCGCCAGCCTACTTGCTGACGATGCCGAGCTTGTTTTCGAGGTAATGAATACTGGTGCCGCCCTGATGGAAGGCCGCATCGTTCATGAGCTCGATATGCAGCGGAATATTGGTCTTGATGCCTTCCACCACCATTTCCGACAGCGCGATGCGCATGCGAGCGATCGCCTGCTCGCGCGTGTCGCCGTAGGTAATCAGCTTGCCGATCATGGAGTCGTAGTTCGGTGGCACCATGTAGTTGTGGTACGCATGCGTATCGACGCGCACGCCCGGCCCGCCCGGCATGTGGAAGCCGGTGATGCGGCCAGGGGAGGGCACGAAGTTGTGCGGATCCTCGGCATTGATGCGGCATTCGATGGCATGGCCGCGCGTGTGGATGTCCTTCTGCTTGAACGGCAGCTTTTGTCCGGCGGCGACCAGCAACTGGGTCTTTACGATATCGATGCCGGTCACTTGCTCCGTGACCGGGTGTTCGACCTGCACGCGCGTGTTCATCTCGATGAAGTA
>CAMLDO010000064.1 GCA_946478865.1 uncultured Methylobacillus sp. | reverse complement strand
CAGGAGGCGGAAGCCTTGGTGTGCTTGCGCACGTCGTCCAGGCTGAACAGGCCTTGCTCCTTGATCGCCTTGACGATGGTGCCCTTGCACACGCCATTGCAGCCGCACACTTCGGCGTTGTCCGGCATTGCCGCGGCCTGGGTTTGGCCCTTGTGGCCGGCGTCGCCGAGATGGTTCTGGCCGAACATGAGATGGTCGCGGATTTCGTGGACGTCCTTGGCGTCCTTGAGCATCTGGAAGTACCAGGAGCCATCCGCGGTATCGCCGTAGAGACAGGCGCCGACGATGCGATCGCCTTCCAGCACGATCTTCTTGTACACGCCGCCCACGGCGTCGTGCAGCACGATCTCGTCGGTCTTGCCATTGCCCATGAAGTCGCCGGCGGAGAACAGGTCGATGCCGGTGACCTTGAGCTTGGTGGAAGTCACCGAGCCGGTGTAACGGCCGATGCCGAAGTTGGCGAGGTGGGTTGCGCACACCTTGGCCATCTCGAACAGCGGAGCGACCAAGCCGTAGGAAATGCCGCGGTGCGCCACGCATTCGCCGACGGCATAGATGCGTGGGTCATAGGTTTGCAGCGTATCGTTGACCACGACGCCACGATTGCAATAGATGCCCGCGGATTCGGCCAGTGCGAAATTGGGGCGGATGCCGACGGCCATGACGACGAGGTCGGCCGGGATTTCCTGACCGTCCTTGAAGCGCACGGCCTTGACGCGGCCGTTGTCGCCGACGAGCTGTTCCGTATCCTTTTGCAGCAGGAACTTGAGGCCCTTGTCCTCCAGCGACTTCTGCAGCATCTTGCCCGCGACGCTGTCGAGCTGGCGTTCGAGCAGCCATTCGCTGCGGTGGATCACGGTGACATCCATGCCGCGAATCGCGAGGCCATTGGCGGCTTCGAGGCCGAGCAGGCCGCCGCCGATGACTACGGCATGCTTATGATTGTTGGAAGCGGCTATCATCGCGTCCACGTCGCTGATGTCGCGGAAGCCGATCACGCCTTCCAGGTCCTTGCCCGGAATCGGCAGCATGAACGGCTTGGAGCCGGTCGCGAGCAGCAGGCGGTCGTATTCGGCAAAAGTGCCGTCTTCGGCATAGACGATGCGCTTCACGCGGTCGATCTTGTTGACGCGCTTGCCGGCGTGCAGGGTGATATGGTTTTCCGCATACCACTCGCGCGAGTTGATCACGATGTCATCTACCGTCTGCTCGCCTGCGAGCACCGGGGACAGCATGATGCGGTTGTAATTGGGGTGCGGCTCGTCGCCGAAAACGGTGATGTCGTACAGCTCGGGGGCGATCTTGAGCAGCTCTTCCACGGTGCGCATGCCCGCCATGCCGTTGCCGATCACGACCAGTTTCATCTTTTCCATAACTACGTCTCCTCGATATCCTATGGTTGCGTCAGGCCGCAGCCTTCATGGCATCATTCAATGCCTCGCCTTGCGCCAGGCGGACGACGTCGCCCACCACAATCAGCGCCGGGCTGCCGAGCCCGGACTGATGCACCGCCATTGGTAGCATCGCTAGCGTAGTAATTACTTGCTTCTGCTCGGGAAGCGTTCCGTTCTGGATCACGGCGGCCGGCATCTCGGCTGCCATGCCCGCTTCGAGCAAGCCGGACACGATATCCGGCAAATGTTTCATGCCCATGTAGATCACGAGCGTGGTGCCGCTTTCGGCCAGGGCGCGCCAGTTCACGGGCGAGCCGTCCTGCGTGTGGCCGGTGACGAAGGTCACGCCGTGGGTATAAGCGCGGTGCGTGACCGGTATACCCAGCGTGGCCGGAACCGAGGTCCCGCTGGTAATACCCGGCACGATTTCCGTGGCGATACCTGCGGCACGCAGTTCGAGCATTTCCTCGCCGCCGCGCCCGAACAGGAACACGTCGCCGCCCTTGAGGCGCACCACGTTCTGGCCCTGCTGCGCCAGTGCGATCATCATGCGATTGATGAAATGCTGCGGCGTGGATTTGCAGCCGCCCCGCTTGCCGACTTCGACAATGCGGGCTTGTGCGGCATGCCGCAACACTTCGCGATTGACCAGATCGTCCACGAGGACGACGTCTGCTTCGCCCAGCGCGCGCACCGCCTTGAGCGTCAACAACTCCGGGTCGCCGGGGCCGGCGCCGATCAGGGTGACCTTGCCTGCTTTCATATTCCACAACCTTGCCTAGTAACGATGATCGCCGTTAAAACACTTGCACCATAAAGGGTTTAATAAACAGCGGCTTAATCGGCTAAAAGCAAGGAGGATGCCAATGTTTGGTTTTACTTCACCATCAATGAGTTAGCTAGGTCTGGGCAAACAGGCTGGATGAATATGCCCCGAATTCATGCGCACGTATTGTGCATCGCACCAGCACAGTGCATTTCCGTGCTTACGAGACCGCGATGAGGTAAACCAGCAACAGGTTGAGGATCAGCGACAAGGCCGCAATGGCCTTCCACAGCAGCAGGGGATCGCGTTGCGCGAGCGGCATGCGCGGCGGCGGCAAAACGGGCTGATGTTCGCCTCTTTCCAGTGCAAGCAGAAATTCCTCGGCCGTTTCGAAGCGTGCTTCGGGATCGCGTGCACAGGCTTTGAGCAGGATGTTTTCCAGCCAGCCCGGCAGGTCGGGGCGGTAACGCGTCGGCGGAATCGGTTCGCCGAAGCGCGGGTGCTGGAAAGGCTCGATTTCCCCGTAGGGATAGTGTCGGGTCAGCAGGTGATACAGCGTGACGCCTGCGGAATAGAGATCGCTGCTCACCGATGGCGTGCCGCCGGAGAACAGTTCAGGCGCAAGGTAGCTCGGCGTTCCCGCATTCGAATTGACCGGCTCGTGGCCGAGGCCGAAACTCACGGCGACGCCCATGTCGAGGATGCGCAGGCGCTCGTCGTCGCCGAGGTGCAGATTGTCCGGCTTGATGTCGCGGTGCAGGATATTGAGGCGGTGCAGTGCGCCCAGCCCCTTGAGCAGGCGGATGCCGATGCCCGCGGCTTCCACCGCGGTGAAATAGTGGCCGCGCAGCAGGCGTTCTTCCAGCGTTTCGCCTTTGTGCCAGCTCATCGCGTAATACAGCTGGCCGCGGCCGGGGCAGGGGAAAATCTGGGGGAAATAGTGCGCCACGACGCGCTTCGCGAGCCATTCTTCCTGCAACAGGCCGTTGCAGGATTGAATATCGTCCGCGAGCACCGGCTGTAGCGTCTTGATCACCGCGAGCTGGCCGGTCTGCATCTGCTGCGCCTTGTACACCAGGGTGGCGCGCGACTCGTGCAGGACTTCGAGAATCTCGAAATCGTCCAGGATCATGCCGGGTACGAGCTTCTTGGGCGGAGGGCGCAAACGCTTGCCCTCCGCGAGCAGGTCGCCGAGATCCTCATGCGGTAGCTCGTCCACACTCACCACCAGCGCGGTCGCATTGTCCTGACCGCCTGCGGCGAGTGCCTTGCGCACCAGCTCCACGGCGATGCGCGGCGGGAATTCGCGATGCAGCAGCAGGGTCTGGTGGATGCCGAGATCGCCCAGAGGCTCCCACACCCCATCGCTCGCGAGCACGAAAATGTCGCCCGCCTGCGCCGTGCCTTCGCTGTAGTCCATGGCGACATGCGCATCGAGGCCGATCGCGCGCTTGAGCACATGCCGCATGTCCGGCCGGTCCCATACATGGTCTACCGTGAGCAGCGTCATCTCGTTGCCGCGCAAGCGGTAGATGCGCGTATCGCCTACATGCCCGAGGATATAGCGCGTACCGCGCAGCACCAGTACCGAAAGGGTGGAGGCCATGCCCGCGAGGTCGCGGTTCGCGGCGCCTTGCGCGACGACCCAACGGTTGAGCGGCTCGATGACCTTGTCGAGCGCGGCGGTCACTTCCCAGGTATCGGGCGTCGCGTAGTAGTCGGACAGCAGGCCGCGCACGGTGAGTTCGGCCGCCTCGCGCCCGCCGGCGCCGCCGGAAACGCCGTCCGCCACGGCAAACAGCGCGCCCTTGACCGCAAGCGTTTCGGCGGTCGGAGTCACGGCCCCGCTAAAGTCCTCGTTGCGTGAGCGAGGGCCGGTTTCGGTAGCCTGGCCTAAAGTGAATTTGAGCGGCATCGTAAAAGCAATTTACCGCCAGGACGCCCAAGTCACCAAGAGCAATTCATGCAGCTCAGTGGCTTGGGCGGTGGCGATGGATAAGTGGTTTAGATTTTTGCGCTGGTAACCGCGGAGGAGCCCCAGGTGGTGCGCCAGCGGGTCTTCACGCCATGCAGGCCGAGCAGGGCCAGGATCGCGAGGCCGGCGAACACCATGAAACCGACCTGATAGCTGCCCGTGAGTTGCTTGGCATAGCCCAGGCTGGAAGCCAGGTAGAAGCCGCCAATGCCGCCGGCCATGCCGACGAGGCCGGTCATCACGCCGATTTCCTTGCGGAAGCGTTGCGGCACGAGCTGGAACACGGCGCCGTTACCTGCACCCAGGCTCAGCATTGCCGCCATGAAGGTCGCCAGCGCGGCCCAGCGGTTGTCGAAGCCGAAGCTCACCGTGAAGATGAAGATGGCGGCCAGCGTGTACATCACCAGCAAGGTGCGGATTCCGCCGATGCGGTCGGCAATGAAACCGCCGATGGGCCGGACTGCGGAGCCGGCGAACACGCAGGCTGCGGTGAAGTAGCCCGCGGTCACGGCAGACAGGCCGTACTGGTCGTTGAAGTAGATGGTCAGCGATTGCGCCAGACCGACGAAGCCGCCGAAGGTCACGCTGTAGAAGAACATGAACCACCACGCGTCGCGATCCTTGAGGACCGAGGCATATTGGTTCAGCGTCTTCGGCGGTACGTTGTTGGGAGCGTCCTTGGCAAAGAGCACATAGACGAAGAGCGCGATGGCCAGCGGAATCAGGGCGAGGCCGAACACATTGTTCCATCCATACCACACGGCCAGCGTCGGCGCGAACAGCGCGGCCAGTACGGTGCCGGAATTGCCGGCGCCGGCGATGCCCATGGCCGTGCCCTGATGTTCTGGCGGATACCAGCGCGAAGCCAGCGGCAGCGCCACGGCGAATGCCGCACCGGCAAAGCCCAGGCCTACGCCCAGCAGTAGAGCTTGCTGATAGCTGTCGATACCGAAAATCCAGGCGGCGCTGAGCGCTGCCATCACGATGAGCTGGCCAATGAGGCCCGCCTTCTTGGGTTGCAGGTGATCCACCAGCACGCCCATCACAACGCGCAGCAGGGCGCCGGCCAGTACCGGGGTCGCTACCATCAGGCCTTTCTGGGCAGGCGTCAGTTGCAGGTCGGCCGCGATCTGGACCGCGAGCGGTCCCAGAATCACCCATACCATGAACGAAAGGTCGAAATAGAGAAAAGCGGAGAAAAGCGTCGGCGTATGGCCCGCTTTCCAGAAACTACGCTCCATGATGAAGCCCCCTCAAAAAAATGAAATGAAAACAGACCGGGGTAAAAGCAAGGCATATGCCATGATTTGCAAGTGGCTGATTCTTCTATCGTTGGGGCGAGAAAAATATTTTTAGCCGCGGCGGCCGTGCATGGCTATGGTGCGTACGCATCTGCTTCGCACCGATAGGGGGCGATACCTTCAGAGCAAGGCCGAATCAGGGATTGCGGACAGGAAAAGGAAGAATCTTGGCTTCCCGGATGGGAGCGGGCTGAGCCGGCATCCGCCGCGATTTCAGGCAGACCAGCCGGTTGAGGTGATCGTGGCATTCATACAACGAATCCCACATGAGGGAGGAAAGCCGCAGGCAGGCCTTGAGCGGCGTGCGCGCACGCGCTCTTTCCAGATCTATCCGGCATTGCAGTCCGCGCATGCGGCGCGCATTGGTGCAGCCGGCAATCATGCTTTCGATGGCTGAGGTCCGGCGCGACTCGAACTCCTCGGGAGCCGATCTTGCCAGTGCCGACCATTCGTCAAAATTGAAATTCTGCATGCTCACTGCCTTCCAGGAGGAAACGCGATGCTGATTCCATGGTCGCGCTTCACGCCCCCTTAAGTCAAGAGTACGAAAGGACCCAGGCAGTTTCCATCCCGGAACAAAAAACCGGGGCGCTCGGCCCCGGTTCTGCTTGTTTCCTTCCGATATCCGCTCAGAAGGTGTACATCACCGTCAGCCAGAGCTTGTCGGTGTCGCGCTTGCGGCTTGTAGCCGTGGCGGTGGCGCCCAGTTCTTCGTCTTCGTTGAACTTGGCGTACTCCACTTTGCCCATCCACTTCTTGTAGGTATAGGCGGCGGCCAGGTCGAGCTCGGTACCGTACTTGCTGCCGGTAAAGTTGCTCGCGCTGTCGCCGATGGTGCGATAGTCCTCGTCCGAATGGAATACGTGGTATTCACCGGAAAGGGCGATATCCCACACCTTGCCGCCAAAGGACAGGAAGGTGTCCTTGATACCTGCGTTCGGCGTCACGAGGAACAGGTCGGCCCAACCCTGGAACAGGTGATTGGTGCCGAGCGGGGTCTGGAAGGCGGACTGGCCATCGTTGCTCGACAGGATTTCGTGGTCGAGGCGCATATACCAAGTGCCATATTGCGCGCCGCCGCCGAGACGCAGGTAGTGCGAATCGATGTTGTCGTTGCCGTCCTTGTAGTCGTCCTGCTTGGCGTATTCGGCGGTGTACAGCACCTTCCATTCCGGATTGACGATATGAGCGCC
>CAMLDO010000063.1 GCA_946478865.1 uncultured Methylobacillus sp. | reverse complement strand
GTCAGCGGCTTGCCGGTCGCGCCCTTGCGCAACACGCCGTGGCAGCCTGCACAGCGCTGGAAGTAGATGTCCTTGCCCAGCTGGAATTCCTTGGCCGTCATCGGCGGCGCCTTGGGATTGATGTTCTGGTGCATTTCCTCGCCGGCCAGCGGCGATCCGCCAGCCTGATATTTGACGTCGGTGTCGTCGTGCTTCGCGTCATCGGCATAAACAGCACTCACCGCCAACACCAAAGCGGATACTGCCAGATTGCCCACCCATCTCTTGTTGCGCATCTTCGTCCTTTCTCCCTGCTTCTGTTAATTGTTAATTGAGTACTGCTTCGCGATTCAGGAGCAGGATGTATGAATTCAAATTCGCCTTCCTTGACGTAAATCAAGTTTCCCCTATTACCTATCGGGTAAATTGCGGGCATGGACATCCAGTTACCATTCAGCCGCAATGGGCATTCCGGCAGCGGTCAGGTTTTTCTCGTGGGAGCCGGCCCGGGCGATCCCGATCTGCTAACGCTGCGCGCATTGCGCCTGATGCAGGGCACCGATGTGGTGGTTTACGACGCACTGGTGTCGGACGAGGTCATGGCGCTGGTCTGCAAGGAAGTCGAGCGCATCTATGTAGGAAAAAGATCGGGGAATCACGCGCTGCCTCAGGAAGCCATCAACGCGCTGCTAATCGATCTGGCGCGCCAGGGCAAGCACGTCCTGCGACTGAAAGGCGGCGACCCTTTCGTGTTCGGGCGCGGCGGCGAGGAGATCGAGGCGCTGGCGGCACACGGCATCCCTTTTCAGGTGATTCCCGGCATTTCCGCCGCCAATGGCATCTCCTGCTATGCCGGCATCCCCTTGACCCATCGACGCCATGCCCAGTCGGTGCTGTATGCCACCGGCCATCTATGCAACGGCATGCTGGACCTGGACTGGGTCGCCCTGACCCGTCCGCGCCAGACGGTGGTGATCTACATGGGATTGAGCGCGCTTCCTCTGATCTGCGAAAAGCTGGTCGAGCATGGCCTGCCGGCCTCTCATCCGATTGCCGTAGTACAGCAAGGAACGACGGCAGCGCATCGCGTCGTCAGCGGCACGCTCGCCACGATTTCCGAGCATGTGGCGGCCTCCGCGCTACAATCGCCGAGCCTCATCATCCTGGGCGAAGTCGTGCCCTTGCATGAAACTCTTGGGTGGTTCTCGCCGGAATCGACTGCTGACACGCTGCCAACCCATGGGTAGGCCGGGTTATCTTGGAGAGGGTAAGGATATTGCTCGCGGCCCGGCTAGCACCGAGAAAGCCGCAGAATCAGATGTCAGGCCGGGGACTTGATGGAAAAGGAAAAAACGCGATTGTCTTCTGCGTGATCGAGCAGCAAGGCGCGCACTCTTTCTTGCCATAGATCGCGAAATTCTGAGGCCTCTTCCGCACTGGCACTACCGTTGCAGCACTGGGGGAGCAGTTCCCATATGCGGGGCGAGGTCGGCACAGGCTGCGTGTTCACTGAAGCCTCGGTTGAGTCTCCGGTATCCAGCCGCGTAAAGCGAATTTCCGCAGCGCAATCCGCATCGAAATATAACTTGCTGCGCCGGTCGAAGCGGCCGCCTATCCCTTTGAAGCCGCCTTCTCCCGCCGCGCCGGTCAGCATGGTGACAATATTGGCGATGACGCCTGTCGTGCCGTCGGTAAAAGCCTTGCTGAATTCCACGCGGATGTTGCCGCGCTCCGGCAAGCTATCCGGATACAGCGTCCGCAAGGCGCGATGGGTCATCCAGTAGGCGGATGCCACGGTCGGGCAGGAATGTCCGGCGAGTTTCACAGCATCGAGATATCCGTACTCAAGGATGCCGTCCGTGGCGGCACCCAGGAACTCCGCGAGCGGATCGCGCAGCCGGATGGTCGGCACCGCGTCGAAGAAAGCCGGATGGTTCATGGCTTGTTACGCACTGATGGCGGGACGCGGATGCAGCAATATGGTGGCCAGCGGCTGCTCGCGCTGCAGAAGGTCCGCCAGCGTGTATTTCTCCAGCACCGCGAACAGGGCGGTTTGCGCTTCACGGAGAATGCCGATCAGACTGCAAGCGCTTTGGATGCAGCAGGAACCCTGTCCTTCCAGACAGGCCAGCAGGCCGGTATCGCCTTCGGTGATGCGTATGAGCTCTCCGAGATTGATCTCTTCCGGCTCGCGCGCCAGGCGCATGCCGCCGCCCTTGCCCCGCACCGTTTCGATATAGCCGCGTTGTGCCAGTTGATGTACCACCTTCGTCAGGTGATTTTCGGAAATATCGTAAGCCTTGGCGATATCCGAAATCGTAATCAGACCGTCACGCCGCAACCCAAGATAAATCAGGACACGCATGGTGTAGTCGGAAAATGTGGTCAGGCGCATAAGCTTTGTCCGTAAAAGATGTATTTATAATGTTGATTATAAAAAATCAGCATGCTAGAGTATAGATGTATTTTAATTACATCTTAAAGAAAGTCCATGAAAACCTGCATCGACCAGCTCACGCCACAAGAAATCGAAGTACGCGATGCGCTGAAAAAAATCATCGATCCCGAAATAGGCGAAAACATTGTCGATGTCGGCCTGATTTATGGCATCGCGGTTACCGAGTACGACGTCAGCATCAAAATGACGATGACCTCACCCGCCTGCCCCATGGGCGAAATGATACTGGACGAGGTGCATGCGGAACTGGTGCATGCCTTCCCCGGGAAGGAAATCGATATCGAAATGGTCTGGGATCCCGCGTGGGATCCGGACATGTTATCCCCCGAAGCCAAGGCGCGCCTCGGCTGGAAATGATTACCCCCTGCAAGGAGCATCTCATGAGCAATCCTGTCATCAAAGCCACCGTCGACGTCCGCGACATCATCCCGCGCGACCGTCATCCCCTGATTTTCGGCACCTTCAAACAGCTCACGCCGGGCGAAGCCATGCTGCTAGTCAACGACCACGATCCCAAGCCGCTGTTCTATCAGTTCCAGGCCGAACTGGGCGACTTCTTCAGCTGGGACTACATCGAACAGGGCCCGGATGTGTGGCAGGTCCGCATCGGCAGGACAACTCCCTGCTGCGCATGATCCTGCCATGAAGCGCGACGTCCCGGTGCCGTATCGTCTGCCTTTGCTGGCAGCGGGCTTCATCAGCCTGGCGTTCGGCATCGGCGCCGGATGGTTGCGCATGGGCGTAGCTTTCCCCTTGCCTTCGCCCGCTCTCGCCGCCATGCACGGCCCGCTCATGGTGTGCGGCTTTCTCGGCACCGTGATCGCGATGGAGCGCGCAGTAGCAATCGGTGCGCGCTGGGCTTATCTGGGGCCGCTGCTGGCTGCGCTCGGAGCGCTTGCCCTGTTTGTAGAAACGGCTACCGGCATCGGCGCCAGCCTGATGCTGCTCGCGAGCGCGGTGCTGCTGACGGCCTCGGCCAGCGTTTTCCTGCGCCAACCTGCCTTGTATACCGCAACGCTGCTGTTGGGCAGCGTAAGCTGGCTGACCGGAAATGTCCTCTGGATAGCCGGTTTGCCTTTCATGCAGCTGATGCCGTGGTGGGCAGGATTCCTGATACTGACCATCGCGGGCGAGCGGCTCGAATTGTCGCGCATGCTGCCGCCTTCGCGGCTGGGGCAGGCGTTTTTCGTGGGCATCATCACCCTGCTGCTGGTCGGCGCCGTGGCGGCATTGATCGAACTGCCTGCCCGCCTGGCCTTGTTCTCCGCTGCGCTGGTGGCGCTTGCGCTCTGGCTGTTCCGCCAGGATATCGCCCGCAGAACGATACGCCAGCGCGGCCTGACACGTTATATCGCAGTCTGTCTGCTGTCCGGATATGGCTGGCTGCTTGCTGCCGGGCTCATCGGCTTGGGATCTCCCGCGCTGATGCCGGGAGCCAACTACGATGCGTTTCTGCATGCCATCTTCGTCGGCTTCGTGTTCTCCATGATTTTCGGACACGCCCCCATCATTTTCCCGGCGGTCGCACGGATCAAAATTCCTTATCACCCCGCTTTCTACCTGCCTTTGCTGGTGCTGCATGTCTCGCTGGCGGCACGTATTGCGGGGGATTTGCTGCACATCCCGCATTGCCGAACTGCCGGCGGCATTCTCAATGGTGTCGCCCTGGCGCTGTTTGTCCTGACTATGGCCGCCTCCGTCCTGCACGGACGGCGACAAGCATGACTTTCCCGATTCCCAACCTCGTAAAATGAAAGGAAATACGATGTCTCAACCTCATCCGCATCTTCACCTGCGCCCGGACCAAATCTACCCGTTCGATGCGCGCGGGATTGCCAAACGCTTCCGTCACGCCGCCATTTTCGGAGCGCTCGATGCGCTGACGCCCGGCGAAACAATGCGCTTCGTCAACGACCATGACCCGCTTCCGCTGCTCGACCAGTTGAGGCACCGCTACGGCGATGCGGTATCCATCCAGTATCTGCAGCGCGAACCCGGGCAGATCGTGATCGACTTCATCCGCGTCTGATGCTTTTGCCCCTGCAAGTCGGCATCACCCTGCTGGCATTCGCCGCGGCCGCCTGTCTGCTGCTGACAGACCGCATTCCGGCGATTGCCGGCTATCACATCGTGTTCGCCGTCGGCATCCTGCCGCTGATACTTGCGGCGATGTCGCATTTCATTCCAGTGCTGACGCGCAGTGGAGGCAATGCCGCCCGCCCCGTTCGCTTCATCCCCTTGTTTGCCATGGCAGGTGGCGTCATGGCCATCCTGCATTTCGTTTTTCCGCAATATTTTCCGGTCGGGCATAGTCTGGGCGCGATGCTTTCCGGCACGGCCGTCGCCGTGTTCGCGCTGTGGGCCTTGCAATTGCGACAAAAGAGCATAGGCATGCCGCATCCCGGGCTGGATTGGTATCTGGCGGCACTGGCCTGCCTGCTGCTGGGACTGGGAGCCATACTGGCGGGCTATTGGCTCACAGAACAGCGCGCGGCGCTGCGTCTGCTGCACCTGCACATGAATATTCTCGGCTTCGTCGGCCTCACCGCCTTCGGCACGCTGCAAGTGTTGTTGCCCACCGTGGCGCAAATGCCCGACCCGGATGTCGGCATACGCATGCGCCAGCATTTGAAATGGATGGTCGGCGGAACGCTGCTGACCGCCATCTTCACCGCATGTCAACCTGCCTTGGCCTGGATCGGGCTGGCGGTGCTCGCCTTGCCGCTGGCCGCGATGTTTGAAGCGTGGATGCGGCTGTACCGCACCCGCATTTTCGCGCTTCACGGCGCCCTGCCTTCACTGGCGGCAGCGCTGCCGGGCTATCTCGTGGTGATGCTGCTGGGAGCTGCGAACGGGTATTTCCATGGCGGGTTGTATCCGGTTTCCGCCTTTGTCATCGCATTCCTCATACCGTTGGTAACCGGAGCGGCCAGCTATCTTCTGCCGCTCTGGATCAGACCGGGAAAACAGACAACATGGCATCACTCGATGCGCGAGCGGCTGGGATTTGCCGCCGGCATCCGAGCGCCTGTACTGCTGGGCGCGGGATTGATGGCAGGTTTGGGAATGAATGCCGGATGGGCGCTGGCCTTGTTTGCCGTCGTCACGTTCCTGCTCCAGATTTTCCTGGCTCTGGTCATGACGCCGAAGGCTGCGCGGAGCGGAGAAGCCTCTTAGCCGCGCAGCCGCCTCGCTCAAGGCAGCGAATGCAACCCTTCGAGCAGTTCCGGCATTTCCCCATCGGCGATCTTTTGCGAGTTCCTGTCATTGCGGAACATCAGAGGTCGCGTCGCCAGCGGCGAATTCCTGGCCTCCTCGATGGCCTTGAGGACGAGATCATGGTGCGGTGAGTTGCCGCAGACGGGATCGGCCTGCGCGGCATCCCCGGTCAGCAAATAGGTCTGACAGCGGCAGCCGCCAAGATCCTTCTCCTTGTCAGGACAGGTGCGGCACGGCTCTTTCATCCACTCGTCGCCGCGATACCGGTTGAAAGCAGGCGATTCGTTCCAGATCCACTCCAGCTCATCGCCGTTGCGGACATTGGGGAACTCCAGTCCCGGCAGGGAGCGCGCCGAGTGGCACGGCAGCACGTCGCCATTCGCGGTCACGATCATGAACACTTCGCCCCAGCCGTTCATGCATTTCTTGGGACGCCCCGCGTAGTAGTCCGGCACCACGAAAAAGACCTTCATGCGATTGCCGACCCGTTCGCGGAACTTGTTGGTGATGGCCTCGGCCTTTTCCAGCTGCTCCTGCGTCGTCATCAGTTGCGCCCGATTCAGCAGCGACCAGCCGTAATACTGCGTATTGGCGAGCTCCACGTAATCGGCGCCGATTTGTTCGGCCATGTCGAGGATTTCGCCGATATGCTCGATGTTGTAGCGATGGATCACTACGTTGAGCACCATGGGGTAATCGTATTCCTTGATCATCGCCGCGACCTTCTTTTTCAGCTCGAAGGTGTTGGTATCGGTGATGAAGTTATTGATTTCCTTGGTGATGTCGTGCATCGAAAGCTGGATATGATCCAGCCCGCCGCGCTTGAAATCGGCGAGGCGCTTTTCCGTGAGGCCGACGCCTGAGGTGATCAGGTTGGTGTAATACCCGAGGCGTCCGGCTTCTGCGACGATCTCTTCGATATCATCCCGCATCAGCGGCTCGCCGCCGGAGATGCCCAGCTGCAAGGCCCCCATCTTGCGGGCCTTGCGCAACACCTCGATCCACTGCCCAGTGGACAGTTCGTTCTGCGTATGCCTGACGTAATCCGTCGGGTTGTAGCAGAAAGCGCAATGCAGCGGGCAGCGGTAAGTGACTTCCGCCAGCAGCCAGAACGGCTTGGGGATAGGTGCTTGGCTCATGCTCCCGATGTCCTCAAACCTGATCTTGCCGGAGATACTGCACGCCGCCGTCGATCTTGATGTCGCAGCACTGGAGCATGATGGCATCGGCCAGCGCCCACAGCACATCCAGCTTGAACTGCAGGATTTCCAGCGCCCGCTCCTGCATCTCGCGCGACTGGCCGAAGTAATCCAGCGTAAGTTCCAGCCCCTGTTTCACGTCGCGGCGCGCCTGGGTCAGACGATTCTTGAAATACTGCATGCCTTCGGGCTTGATCCAGGGATACTTGTCGGGCCAGGCATCGAGGCGCTGCTGATGGATGTGCGGCGCGAACAGTTCGGTCAAAGAAGAGCAGATGCCCTCCTGCCACGGACGCTGGCGGGCGAAATTGATATAGGCATCCACCGCGAACCGGGCGGCCGGCGAAACCAGCTTGAGCGACATGATGTCCTCGCGCTTCAGGCCAACCGCTTCTCCCAGTTGCAGCCAGGCTTCGATGCCGCCTTCGCCGCCCTCGTTGATCGGGCCGCTGCCGTCGTGGTCGAACACGCGCTGAATCCAGCCGCGACGCACCTCGCGGTCCGGGCAGTTGGAAAGAATCGCCGCATCCTTGATGGGAATCGCGATCTG
>CAMLDO010000062.1 GCA_946478865.1 uncultured Methylobacillus sp. | reverse complement strand
GCGGAGTAGTGCGGATTGTCCTTGTTGAAGTCCTTGCCGATCAGAACTTCGCTATCCGGGCCAGTGGAATATGCCTTCCATGCCAGGGAGCCGTCCTTGATGTTGTATGCAGCGATGAAGCAGCGAACGCCGAATTCAGCGCCGGAGCAACCGGTCAGAACCTTGTCCTTGATAACGTGCGGAGCGTTGGTGTTGGTAGCGCCGACCTTCGGATCGGTGTTCTTCACGTCCCAAACCTTAGCGCCGGTCTTCGCGTCCAGAGCGACCAGCATGCCGTCGTTCTGTTGCAGGAAGATCTTGCCGTCACCGAAGCCCAGACCACGGCTCACGTTGTCGCAGCACAGAACTGCTTGAACGGACGGATCTTGCTTCGGGAAGTAGGACCAAACGATCTTTTGGTTGTCGTTCAGATCCAGAGCGTACACGTTGTTCGGGAACGCGGTGTGAACGTACATGATGTTACCGACGACAACCGGGGAACCTTCGTGACCACGGTTAACACCGGTAGCGAACGTCCAGGCAGCCTTCAGGTTCTTGACGTTGCCCTTGTTGATTTGGGACAACTTGCTGTAGCCGGAATTGTCGAACTGGCCACGCGGATGTGCCCAGTTGTTGGCATCGGCCATAGCTGCTTCTTGGTCAGCTGCTGCCATTGCTGCCATCGGCATAGCAACGGTGATACCAGCGGCAAGACCCAGAGCGATCTTGAGTTTGCTCATCTCCATGTTCAATCTCCATAGTAATTACAACTAAGGGTAAATAAAGTAAAGATAGCCGGAACGCGCCTTCCCTTGTGCCGAGTTGTAACGCGTTTGTTACCTTAACTTTTCGCATCACTTGATGTGTGCTAACGGCATGGTAGATCAGGTCAAATCTATTTGCAATAGTCGTGCTGCAAATTTCTAAAGCCCCAAATTACCTGCCAGACAGCGGTATCATCATAAGTCAAAATTACAATTTGTTACAATTCATTTACAAATTCTCAAAGCTCCGACATGCCTACTCCAGACGAACTGCTCTACCCTTCGATAGACCCTTTCCAGCAGGGAATGCTGAAAGTTTCCCGACTCCACGAGGTGTACTACGAGCAGTGCGGAAATCCGGAAGGGATTCCGGTCGTGGTATTGCACGGGGGGCCAGGAAGCGGCTGCACACCCATGCAACGCCGCTTTTTCGATCCGGCAATATTCAGAGTCGTCCTGTTCGACCAACGGGGCTGCAAACGCAGCCTTCCATTAGGCTGCACGAACGAGAACACCACCCAGGACCTGGTTGCGGATATTGAAGCGCTTCGTACCGAGCTGGGCATTTCCCGGTGGATGGTATTTGGAGGATCGTGGGGCAGCACGCTCGCATTGGCCTACGCGTTGCAGTATCCGCAATCGGTGCAAAGCCTGATATTGCGTGGAATCTTCCTGTGCCGTCCGCATGAACTGGACTGGTTTTTTTATCAAGTCCGGCACTTCTTTCCCGAATCCTGGCAAAAATTCGCTGGTTTTCTGCGCGAGGACGAGCGCGGAGATATCTTCCGCGCTTACTGGAGTCGAATCTTTTCGGATGAACCCAGCCTCGCGTTGGCAGCTTCCACCCAATGGAATAATTTCGAGGCCGAGATCATGAGCCTGCTGCCTGCCCCGCCATCCTCAAGCGCTCCGCCAGATCCTGCTGTCAGCGTCGGCCGCGCTCGCGTCCAATTGCACTATCTCGCCCACAATGGCTTCGTCGCCGGCGACGACATGCTGGCAAGCATCGATACGATTCGTCATATCCCCGCTTGCATCATCCAGGGGCGGTATGACATGGTGTGCCCTCCAGGAACCGCCTATGAACTTCATCGCCGCTGGCCGGAGGCCGAGTTTAAAATGGTGCCCGACGCGGGACACTCCGCCATGGAGCCTGGCACCATTCAGGCGCTTATGGAGGCAGTAAAAACAATGCAGCATCGTGAGCGAACAACATCATGACGATAGCCGCCATTTCTCTCGACACACCGATTTGCATATCGCCCGGCACTCCTGCGCTCGACGCGCTTCGCTTGCTCATCGATCACGGCTTCAATCACCTGCCTGTGTGCGACAGCTCCGGGCTCGTGGGAATACTCAGCATCAACGACCTGATGAAAGCACTGCTTCCTGTCAGCGCCAAGATTGACGGGGGCCTTGCCGACTTGAGCTTTGTCGGCGACGCCGACTACCTGCTTTCCAACGCGCTGACAGCGTTATATGAGACATCGGCCAAAGAACTGATGCATCAACCCGAATCCACACTTCGCGACAACTGCCCTTTGCTGGAAGCAGCGCTTTTGCTGTCCCGTGCCAATGCCCCACTACCTGTGCTGGACGCCCAGGGCCAACTGCGCGGGATGCTCAGTCGCCGCCTGCTTCTCGCTCACCTAATGAATTCAGTATCGACGCAATGACCCACCACTCGCTGATCAGTAGTTTCGGCCCCATGGCCGTTTCAGTATCGATTTTCCTCCTGACCTATGCAGCCATCGTGACTGAAAAGATCAATCGCGCGGTCATCGCCCTGCTTGGCGCTTGCGTCATGATTCTGAGCGGAGTAATCACTCAGCAACAGGCAGTCGAGGGGATTGATTTCAACACACTCGGTTTGCTCACGGGCATGATGGTCATAGTCGCGCTGACTCAGAAAAGTGGCGTATTCCAATATGTAGCCGTTGTCTCGGCAAAAGCGGTCAAGGCTGACCCGTGGTGGCTGCTGGCAATGCTGGGCGTGGTTACCGCGGCTTTTTCCGCGCTGCTCGACAATGTCACGACAGTGATGCTGGTGACCCCTGTCACACTGCTGATTACCCAAGCCCTACGAATATCGCCCTATCCTTTTCTGTTCGTCACGATTTTTGCGTCGAATATCGGTGGGACTTCTACCCTCATCGGAGATCCGCCGAACATCATGATCGGCTCCGCTGCAGGGCTCAGCTTCATGGACTTCCTCTACAATCTCGCCCCGATCTCGGCGATTGTCCTGCTGTCGACCCTGGTTCCGATCTATTTCATCTGGGGACGCAAAATGTCCGCCACCGCCGAAGACCGCGCGCAGGTCATGAGCTTCAATGCGCGTGAAGCGATCCAGGACATGCGTCTGCTCAAACAATCGCTGATGATCATTACCTTGGTCATCATCGGTTTTGCAATCTCGCATCAGTTGCATCTCGAGCCCGCGACCATCGCGCTTTTCGGAGCGGCAACGCTGTTACTGCTGCGCACCGTCGGCTCGCCCATGGAGGAACAATCGCATCAGGTGCATCGCACGCTGGCCGAGGTGGAATGGGTCACCATTTTCTTTTTCATCGGGCTTTTCGTGGTGGTCGCCGGCATCGAGCATGCCGGCGTGCTGAAGTGGCTTTCGGAAACCATCATTACACTGACAGGCGGGGACTATACTGCGACGGCGCTTGCCATTCTCTGGGTATCGGCGCTGCTCTCCGCATTCGTCGACAATATCCCGTTCGTGGCGACAATGATCCCCGTGATCCACAATATGGCTTCCATATTCGGACCCGAGAATTTGAATCCTTTATGGTGGTCTCTTGCATTGGGAGCCTGTCTCGGTGGTAACGGCACCCTGATCGGCGCCAGCGCAAACCTGATCATCGCAGGTTTCGCCGACCGTGCCGGCCACCCCATCCGCTTCGTACCGTTTCTGCTGATGGCGTTCCCGCTGATGTTGCTCAGCATCGTGCTGAGCCATGTGTATATTTACTTCCGTTACCTTAACTGAGCATTTACCACATTCATGCCGGTGCCCATCAGACATGCCGTGGATCGCACACGCGAAACCTTGATCCGGCAGAGCTATAAAACGCCCTTCTTCGTGATTCGGGAGACTCTGACGGCGTTTCAGCGCCATCATGGCTTCAGCATTTCCGCCTCGCTGGCCTTTTACGCGCTATTTGCGCTGATCCCGCTGGCGCTGCTGATGTTCTTCCTGCTCAGCCATCTGGTGATTTCATCGAATTATGCGATCGTCCAGCTCGCCATCCTGACCAGCAACCTCGTACCGGAATTCAGCCAGCGCATCATGGTCGAGGTATTCAATCTCTCGCGTCATAAGGCGGTATGGGGCGCATTCGGCCTGTTTGCCCTGTTCTGGGCGATCACGCCGCTCGCAGGCGCCTTGCGTGCTTCATTCCAGACTATCTCGTCGATCACCGAAATTCCGTCCTTCATACGCCGTGCAGCCACCGACTCTGTCTCCGTGCTGGGAATTCTGATCCTGCTTTTCCTTTTCACTTTCAGCGGCATCATGCTGGAGAAGCTGGTCACTTTTCTCCGCCCCGACTTTGTGTCGGCCAGGCTGCTCAATACGCTGTCCTCGATTGTGCTCAGCACGGCCATGCTCGCGATCTTCTACAGAATCTTCTTCCCTGTACGGCTCCATTTACGCCACATCCTGATCGGATCGCTGGTTACGGCAGCATTGTGGGTAGCGATGCGTCCCGCATTCGAGCTTTTCCTGTTCCTCAAGCAATCTTACGGCACCATTTTTGGCGGCATGAAAAACATGTTTATCGCCATCGGCTGGCTCTATTACAGCTTTGCCGCATTTCTGCTGGGAACGGAATTGATTGCGACATTACGCAAAAAGGAAGTGCTGCTGCTCAAGGGCCTCTTTAGCGATGCCTCGCATAGAACGGCTTATCTCGACCGGCTCATGAAAATTTTTGGCAGAAATTTTCGCAAAGGCGACCATATCTTTCAGGCCGGAGAGCCTGGAAACGAAATGTTCTACCTGCTTTCCGGGCAGGTGGAGATTCAGCAGCAAGGGAAGCGCATACGCATTATTCAGCCCGGGGAATATTTCGGCGAGATGGCCTTGCTGGCAAACACGCAGCGCTCCATGAATGCGGTGGTCATGTCCGAGAACGCCGAAATTCTCAATATCTCCTCGGAAAATCTGGAAACCATGCTGATCGAAGAACCGCAGATTGCGATGAAATTTCTGCGCTCCATGGCGCTTCAGCTCCGCACCGTTCGCGAGGAGCATCCCCTCCCCTCTCCCTGATTTTGCATCGTGAAAGCACAGGCTCTGTGCAGGAAGAGTATTGTGTCAATAATATGAAAACCATAACGACACACGCAATTGCCTGGAGGGGAAATCATGAACGAACTCGATATCGTCATCATGCAGTTCGTGAACAGCTTTGCCGGAAAATCCTCGTGGTTTGATCGAACAATCCTGGAAATCTTCCAGCTCAACTCCTTCAAGATGATGCCGCTGATGGCCATTCTGGTCGGCCTCTGGTTTGCGGACAATCAAGGTGAATCACGCAACCGCAAAGCAGTCGTCAACGCAATGCTCGGCGGCTTCATAGCACTGGTCATGACGCGTCTGATCCAAAACATCAGCCCTCACCGCCCCCGCCCGGCACTCGACGGCAGCTTCCATTTCATGCTGCCCGCCGGCGGCTATACCAATGACTGGAGCTCGTTCCCTAGCGATACCGCCGGCCTGGCTTTCGCCTTGGCCCTAGGCATCTGGCTCGCTTCGCGCCGAGCGGGCATTTTCGCCTTCGTCTGGGCGATCGTCGTGATTTCTTTTCCGCGGCTTTACGGTGGCTATCATTATCTGAGCGACTTGATTGCCGGGGCGGCCATCGGGCTTCTGTGCACTTATTTTTTCCATCGCTGCACGCGCATTTCAGATCCCATTTATTCGCGCATCAGCCGCTTCTCCATTGATCACAAAGCCATTTTCTTCGCTTTGGCATTCATCATCGCGTTCCAGACCAGTACCTATTTTGCGGATATGCGCAAAACCGGGGAAAGAGTCTTGCACGTGATTGGGCTCAAGTAGGCGCAGCCAATAAGGGCCGAGCCAGTTTGCCATCGATGTTATCCCTCATGGGACAACGATGATGCTTAATTCTCGGCAAGCGCCTTAAGCTTTACCCTTTTTCCGGATCATCGCCATCTTTTCTCGCCACTCCTCGAGTTGCTCATCTTCCAACTCAAGCTGGATGGCGATGGCTTCCAGATTAAATATCTTGTCCCGATCATGCCTTCTGCGCAGTTTACCGCTGATCCTGGAAAGCACTCGCTCCGCTTCCCCTTCCGAAAGAGCTTTTGCCTTCAGCAAATACGCATCGCTTGGAGTCTTTATTTTCATATCCCCGCCATACCAATACCCAATACAACTATTACGATAGTGCAGGCTCCAGTGCTCTTCCATTAAAAATTTGTGACATCTCCAAAGAAAAAGGCCCTCAAAGGGCCTTTTTCTCAGCATGCTCGGAAAATTACTGTGCAGATTGCGGCAGTACGCGCTCAACCTGATAAAGCGAAGTCGTGTTGGATACCTCGCTCGAGAATCCCAGGTAGAAATTGCCGCGATAGTGGTAAGCCGTCAGACCTTCCGGCGCGATATCGCTATCGGAAACGATCATATCGACAAAGCTGGTCTCTACCGGGTTGGTGATATCAAACACAGCCACGGCAGCTTTCTTGGTACGTTCCAGACCAATGAAAGCGTAGGTGCGACCACCAATATCCAGCAAAGTCACGCCTTCCGGTTCCACGCCTTTATCGTCACTGCGCTTGTCGTCATAAACTCCACGCTCTATTGCCGCTACTTCCAGCAGATTTCCGCTGTCATAGACAATGTTTCCTGCCTCATCGCGGATGGAGAATGAGCGGCCGCCGAAAGTAACCAGATCGCCCGGGGTAGAGTCTACGGTGGAGATGTTAAGGCGCTTCAGATCCGAAGGAGCTGCAGCCAGGAGGGCCGCTACATCCTTGACTCGTTTTTTATCGCCATCATCTTCACGCGAGTCGCCTTCATTTGCCATCACCAGATAAGTTGCCCCCTTGAACTGATAGGCAGCAACACTATCCGGCTGGTACAAACCCTTGACCTGGCTGGAACGCAGCAAAGTAACCGGTGCCTCCTTGGGATCTTCATCGCTAGGATCGATGAAATTGCTGCTACCGAAGCCGTTATCAGCCAGGCTAAAGTCCTTCAGCCCCAGACCAACCACACCGACGAACTCATTGGATTCAAGATCGAGAACACCTACGGCATTTGCTTCCTGCAGGGTAACGTAAGCCTTGGTATCGTCTTGATTGACTGCGAGATACTCGGGCTCGAAATTCATGCCGACGTTGTTACGAATATGTTCCCCGGAAACCGGAGCTACAGCCGGGTCTGCCGTCGCAATAACAGCACGGCTTGCCATATCAATGATGCTTACGGTACCTGCCGGATCGACACCACTGTAGGGCGTAGCCGGACTGGTTGAATCTGCGGCTACGGCATTGGGCGTCCCCTCATTAACGACAAGCAATTTGCTGCCGTCATGGGTGAAAGTCAGCATGTCCGGAAGGGATCCGACTTCTACCTGATTAATACCTTTGCTCAGCTCACGTGTCTTGGTGTCATAAAAAACCACGTGCCCAGGATTCCGGCGATCAGGCATGGCTTCGATTGCAAACGCCGCCAAGCCGTTATGAATCGCAACACTATTAATAGCGCCATAAGGGGTAACATCAATATGCTTGATAAGCTCCCCATTGTCTGCATTGAGTACATCGACGCCTTGAACACCAGCCACCCAAACGGTATTGGTTTTATGATCAAAAGCTAAAATTTCCGCCGCCTGACCCACATGGCCATGCGTCCATTTTTTTGCAAACGAGATAGTAGGATCTGCTGCAACCGCATTGAGCGAGAATGCAGTGGCAATCAGTGCCATTAAAAGCTTGCGTTTCATATCTTGTTACCTCTTCTAATTAGGTTATGTAGGCGAAAACCTCCCCATCCTATTGTTGGTACATTGCAGAAAAATGAATGACTTGAAGACGACTAGAAGAGATCAAAAATGTTAAAACAATGCGCTCTGAGGGGATGAAAAAACATGGAGGGCAGATGCTTTTGACTGCTGCTCCGATTTATGAAAAAGGTTTGATGAATGCAAAAATAAAAACGGCCAACATGAAATACATGTCAGCCGTCTATATTGGTGGGCCCCCTGGGAGTCGAACCCAGCACCAACGGATTATGAGTCC
>CAMLDO010000061.1 GCA_946478865.1 uncultured Methylobacillus sp. | reverse complement strand
GCAGTTCGCCGTCATGCTCCAGCACTTCCACCATGCAGCGGCCGCAGGCGCCGCCACGGCACAGCGAATCGACCTCGGCGCCGGCCTGTTCCAGCGCCTGCAGCATGCTGGTATCGCCGGGGACCTCGACCACGAGGCCGGACTTGGCCAGAGTGACGCTGAAGGGCTCGCCGCCGGGGGGCGCGCCGAACTGCTCGCTATGGATATGGCGGGCGGGCCAGCCGAGATCGCGTGCGGTTTCCAGCACGGCCGTCACCATCGGGCCGGGGCCGCATACATACACATGCGTGCCCAGCGGCTGACGGCTCAGCACCTCGCGGATATCGAGCTTTTGCCCGTCGCTATCGACATAGAAATGCGCACGCTCGCCGCAACGCGCCTGGAGCTGGTCGGCAAAAGCACCATGCTCGGGCGAGCGGAAGGCGTAGTGCAACTCGTAGTCGAAATTGTTGCGCTCGACATCGTGCAACTGCGACATGAACGGCGTGATGCCGATGCCGCCCGCGATGAGGATATGCTTGCGCCCCATGCGCGAAATCGCGAACAGGTTGGTGGGCATCGTGATCTGCAGGATGCTGCCTTCCGCCACCTTGTCGTGCATGAACACCGAGCCGCCGCGCGAGCGCTCCTGGCGCCGGACGGAAATGTGGTAGGCGTCGGTATCCACCGGCGAACCCATGAGCGAATACGCGTTGCGGTAGACCTTGCTGCCGGCGTCCATGGACACCACGACGTGGCTGCCGCCCGAGAATGGGGGCAGCTTGCCGCCGTCCTCGCGCACCAGCGTGAAATGCTTGACCAGGGGCGTCACGCGTTCGATCGCCGCCACCTTCACGTTCACCGAACTCATGCTCATGGGTAAATCTCCTCGATGGCAGGCACCTGACCGGGGTCTTCGGCATCCACCTGGAGGCCCATATAGGCCCCGAGCAGCCTGGAAAAATGATCGCGAACGAACAGCTTGCGTCCGCACTTGCGGCAGGAAGCAATGTTGGTCGTGACGTCAGGCGTCACGCCCTTGCAATGCACGCAGTAGACCGGGCGCGAGAGCGTCGAGACGATCTGCTTCATCACGTCGTCCTCCTGCACGCCGTGCAGCTTGGCGAGCTTCACGGCCGACCAGATGAAGCTTTCGGAGCCAGCCATGTAGAGCTGCGTGCCCATGCGGCACTCCGACAGCAGCCGGAAGAAAGCGAACAGCCCTTCCTGCTCGGTGTCGTAGCAGTGCAGCCCCTCGCCGACCACCTTGCCGAGCGTGGCGGCGTAGTCCACATCCTCGCTGGCATCGCGCACATACACCACCTGCACCGGCTGGCGTGGGTACATCTGCTGGAATAGCTGAAGCACGGCCATGCCGCCCTTCCCCTTGGCGATGACGACATGCGCCTGCGCCTTGTCGTGCCATGCAAGCGACTGGTAGTCGGGCTTGCTTCTGATCTTGTATCCGCGTTCCATGATGATTCCCCTGGCTTAGCGGCCTTCCGGGTGCGTGCGCAGACGCATCGGATCGTAGAACGGGGTACGGGCGATACGGCCCTTGACGGTCTTGCCATCGCTGACCACCTCGACCTCGGTGCCCACCTGCGAATGTTCCGGCTTGACGTGCACCATCGCGATCGACAGCATGAGGTAGCGGCTGAAGCTGCCGCTGGTCACGACGCCGATTTCCTTGCCGTTCCTGAGCACTTTGGCGCCCGCGGCCGGAGCCTCGCCGGAATCGCATACCAGCCCGGTGTGCTTGACGCGCTCGCGCCCCTTGAGCTTGAGCACGGCTTCCTTGCCGATGTAGTCGCCCTTCTTGTCGAGGTCCACGCCCCAGCCCATGTTGACTTCCCACGGCGTGGTATCGCCTTCGGGCATTTCGAACGGGAAGAACAGCAGCCCGGCTTCCATGCGGGTCAGCTCGAGGGAGTTCCATGAGGCGGCAATCGCGCCGAACGGCTTGCCGGCTTCGAGGATGCTGTCCCACAGGTGAATCGCGTCCTTGGCGGCGCAATAGACTTCATAGCCGCGCTCGCCGGAATAGCCGCCGCGTGCGACATAGACATCGCAGCCGAACAGGGTAGTTTTTTCGTGCTTGAAATATGGCAGGTCAGCCAGCTTGAACGAGAAATGCGGCGCGAGGATATCCAGCGATTTCGGGCCTTGCAGCGAGAGGATGTGCACATCGTGATCGGCCTCGACCTTGACGTTCTTGCCCTTGGCGAGCTGCGCCAGTTGCTGCGGCGTCTTGCCGCTGCCGTGGGAAACGCGGAACGCTTCCTTGCTGTCGCGAATGATCATGATGTCGTCGCAGATCGCGCCGGTTTCGTCGAGCTCGGCAGCCAAACGGGAAGTGCCGGGCTTCATCGAGGTCACGTCGATGGCGACCAGCCGGTCGAGCAGGCTTTCCGCGTCAGGACCGGTCACATTGACGATATTCAGCGCCGATACGTCATACAGCCCCGCCCGGCTGCGTACGGCAACGACTTCATCATGCGCACAGGAGCTATAGCTCCACGGAATCGGCATGTCATTCCAGGTATCCCCGTCAAGCTTGGAACCCAGCTCGACATGACGGCCATTGAGGATGGAATTTCGCGGCATTTCTGTTTGCTCCAGGTTGACTGACGTTGGAGAAACAATAGCCAAACGAGAGATCGCCTTAAATTCCCATCAAGAGGTACTACTAAGGAGGTAGCGGCCTGCGCCCGCAAGCCGCCGGCAATACTCAGGCGCTGCGCTTCGCCATATCGCGTATCTGGTCGTTGGCGAGCGCCGTACGGTCGACCAGTTTGCGCACCTCGTCGGCGACGACGGCGAAGCCGCGCCCGGCCTCGCCCGCCCGGGCCGCTTCGATGGCCGCATTGAGCGCGAGCAGGTTGGTCTGCTGGGTGATCTCGGTAATCACGTCGGCTACCGCGAGAATCTCGCGCATGCTGGATTCGGCACGTTCCATCTCCGCGGAATGCAGATCGCGCGCGGAACGTTCGTCGCGGATATCTCGGATCGCGCCGGCGGATTTCAGGGGAATACCCAGCTCGTTGCGCGTCGTGGCCGCGCGTTCGCGGTACCAGACGTATTCGCCGCGCGCGTTCTTGAGCCGGTATTCGGCGACGTAGGGCGTGTTGCCGCTGCGGTCGTCGAGATGCTGCGAAAACGCCTTGAGGGTAGGCGGCAGGTCGTCCGGGTGAATCGCATTGAGCCAGCTTTGCCAGCCGTTGGGAAAATCCTCCTCGCGCCGGTAGCCGAGCAGTTCGCGGAACTGTTCCGACCAGGTGATGGTGCTATCGGCATGGTCGGGATCGCCGTTCACCATGTGCAGCACCCAGAACCCTTCCGTGAGCACCGACTTGGCCAGCGAATAATCCTCCAGCTCCGCCTGCACCGTCGCCAGCTGCTGGCGCAGCATGTCCGCTTCCTGCCGCGTGGCTAAAAGCTGTGCCTCGGACGTATCGAGCACGGCCTGGAGGCGGTCCGCCGACTGGTTCATTTCTTCCTGCAGCTGCCGCAATACGCCCATCTGCGATTCCACCGCGGCCATTTCCTCGCGATGCTGCCGCTGCATGTCCCGGATGCCCTCCTCCGCAGCCGACAAGGAAGCGCCCAGCCCTTCCGCGAGCCAGGCCGGCAGCCGCTTCAACGCGAGTGCCGATTGATGGTCCTTGAGGGAAACGATCGTCCCCGAAAGGGTGTGCAGATGTGCGGTATTGAAGAGCTTCCAGGCCATTGTTGCTTCCTTTTTCTTAGAGACTGTTTCTTAGAGATCGGGATTGTTCAGCAAATGGATCATTTCAATGACGACTTGCGCCGCTTCCGCGCCCTTGACGTACATGCGGGCAAGCGCCTGCTCGTCGTTTTCCGTCGTGAGAATCGCGTTGGCGACCGGGAGGTCGTAGAACAGCTGCACCTGGGTGATGCCTCGCGCCGACTCGTTCGAGACGACTTCGAAGTGATAAGTCTCGCCGCGGATGATCGCGCCCAATGCAATGAGGCCGTCGTAATGGCGGGTCGATGCCATGGCGCCCAGGGCGAGCGGTACTTCCAGCGCACCGGGGACCGTCACCAGCGTGATGTTGTCCGCCGCGACCCCTTGCCGGTCCAGCTCGGCAAAACAGGCGCTGCGCAGACCGTCGCAAACCTCGGGATTGAAACGCGCCTGCACGACGCCGATACGCAAGGCACGCCCGTCGAGATTCGGCTTTATGAGTGTGGTCATGGGATTTCCGAAAAGTGGGGTGATTACGTGCTTGGCAGGGAGTATGCGATGCGATACCGCCGCATACTCCCTGCCAAGCGCCAGCGACTGTTATGCCAGCTGGTTGCGCAGCTCTTCCTCGATCTCGAAGATATCGCCCACGACGCCATACTTGGCAATCGTGAAGATCGACGCGTTCGGGTCGGTGTTGACCGCCACGATGGTCGGCACGTGCTTCATGCCCGCCATGTGCTGGATCGAACCGGAAATACCCATCGCCACGTACAGCTTGCACGAGCCCACCACCTTGCCAGACTGGCCGACCTGGCGCGACTTCGGCAGCCAGCCCGCATCCGCGATCGGGCGTGAGCAGCACAGCGTGGCGCCTACCGTGTCAGCGAGTTCGCGGAATACCTCGACGTTGTCTTCTTCCGCGATGCCGCGGCCGATGGACACGATGAAATCGACGCCGGTGATATCCACGTCATCCGCACCGCCGGCTTCGACGAATTGCAGGTTCTTGCTGCGCGAAGAAGCGGAGCTGAGGTCGAGCGCGCTCACTGCGGGTGAAGCGGAACCTTCCACTGCCTTGAACACGCTTGCGCGCAGTGCCAGCAGCACGCATTCCTTGCCCGGGAAGTCGACTTCGACGTTGACCTTCTGGTTGTAGCCGGCGCGCGTCGCGACCAGGTCGGCACCGTCGTACTCGACCTTGAACACGTCGGTGGCGAAACCGAAGTTGCCCTTGCGAGCGAGCGTCGCCGCGTAGCCGAGCGAATCGACCGAGTGCGCCATGAGTACCACGGCCGGCTTGCGGTTTTCCACCAGCGCGCTCACCGCGGCCTCGAAGATGTCCGGATCGAAGTCCACGCTCGCGGTCTTGACCGTGACGATCTCGTCCACGCCCGCCACCGACAGGCCGGACACGAAAGATTCGGCCTGGCTGCCGATGACGGCGACCACCACCTTGTCATCCGCCTGACGCAGTTCCTGCGCGGCGGAAATCAGTTCCAGCGAGACCGGGCGCAGTTCGTTGCGGCGATGTTCCGCGATGACCAATATCGTTTTCATGCTCATTCCCCTTTGAATTCCTTGATGATTTCGATGATGCGGGCGGCCTGCTCGGCGGGCGTGCCCTCGATCATGGCGGCGCGGCCCTTGGGCGGCACGTACATGCGGCGCACACGGGACAGCGCGACGTCAGCGCCTACGTCAGCGGGCGTAAGACCGATATCGCCGAGCGACACTTCCTCGATGGGCTTGGCTGCCGCCTGCTTGATGCCGCGCAGCGAGGCATAGCGCGGCTTGTTGATGCCGAGCTGGATGGTGAGCACCGAGGGGCAGGCCACTTCGACTTCCTGCAGGGTGCCGCCTTCGAGTTCGCGCTTCACGACCGCCTTGCTCGCGCCGGGGGCGTAATCCAGGCCAGCCACCACGGCTGCGTGCGGCCAGCCAAGATAGGCGGCGGTGGAAATGCCAGTGGAGCCGTTGGCTGCATCAGACGATTGCACACCAGCGAACACCATGTCCGGCGCTTCCTTTTTGGCGACGGCGGCGAGGATGCGGCCGACCGTGATCGAATCCGAGCCCTCCATGGCGTCATCCCACACGCGGATCGCGCGGTCCGCACCCTTGGCGAGGCACTTGCGCAGGCTTTCGTCCACGCGGTCGGGACCGACCGACACCACCACCACTTCGACTTCCGTGTCCGAGCGTTCCTTGATGCTCATCGCCTCTTCCAGCGAGAAATCGTCCCACTCGTTGAGGTCATACAGCAGGAAGTCCTCGTCCACGTCGAGTTCGTCGTCGCGGAACTCGAAATCTTCGTCGAGGGCCGCGACCTGTTTCACCGCTACCAGTATTTTCATGATGCTCTTCTCCTAACTTCTCTATCGATAATCAAGCCTGGCGTCTTGCCTGGACTTTTCCTGCAAACCATCGCATTGCGGCGAACCTGACCGAAGGGTCGGGGTCGTCGAGCAAGGGCCATTTATCCACATCCTGCACGCCCGGGTTGCCGACCAGCAGCACCCGGTGCAGGTAGTAGGGATCTGTCAGCAGCTGCCGCAGGATCTGGCCGGAAGCGTGCGGGTTGAGAATGACCCCGCGCCGGATATCGGCCTCGTCGGATTGCGCCAGCCGGCGCAGCAGCATCTGCGGCGTCTGCGTGTTGGAAGCCACCCCGCTCAGCACGTCCACGGAGCGGTCCATCGCCAGTATCTTCATGAGGCGTGCGTTCGCCTTGGGCTGGTATGCGACTGCGGCACGCACCCAGGCGTGGCTGTCGCATGCGAGCCGTTCCAGCAGCGCCAGCGGGCAGGCCGGATTGCGTGCCACGCCGCGCCGCACCTCGTCGTTTTCCTCCTGCGTCAACCGCTCCAGCACGGCGACAGGGGTCGCCGGATGACGCGCAACGCGCTGGCGTACCCAGTGATCGCGATCTTCCGCGAGGCGCTCCAGCACCGCGGCCGGCAGATCGTCGCGCATCGCGACCGTGCGACGCACGCCAACCGACTCGTCGTTCGCCAATACGGACAGCCACTCCGGCCCTAAAGCCGTGTTGCCCGCAGCGGCACGCCGCACGGCCGGGTCCTGGCTGGCCGCGAGCCGCGCCAGCAGCTTGGGAGAAATGCGCGGATTGCCGGCGAGGTGGCGCAGCACCAGAGGATTGCCGCACAGCGCAGCCTGCGACAGCACGCGCTTGCGGCAGGCAGCGTGGGACACGATGGCCGCACGCACATAATCGCTGCCGGATACATACACCGCTTCCAGCAGATCGGCCGGCGCCGCCGCATGGGTGACGATGGCCGCGTCGAAGCGCTCCGGGAAGCGTTCGAACAGCAGGCGCAGCACCCTGGCCGTCGCAGCCGGGTTGGCGGCGACCGCCTTGAGCACTTCTTCGCTGTCCGATTCGCGCGCCATGGCTTCGAGCACGGCGGCGGGGGTATGGCGGTGCTGGGCGATGAGCGCCACCAGCGTGTCCTGGTTCTCTTCGCGATACAGCTCGGACAGGGTTCTGCCCGAGGTCCGGATATTCCGTTCGATGCGCTGCCGCACCGAGGCGTCGTTGAGCCGCGCCAGCGCTTGCAGCACTGCCGGCGGCGTATGCTCCCACCGGGCGAGCGTCAGCGCATTGCGGCGCTCGCCGAACAGGATCGCTTCGAGCTCGGTGCGGGCGGCGGGATCCGCCACCTCGTACACCGCCGCCGCGTGGTAGAGATCACCCGACAGCAGCGCCACGGATACCAGGGATTGCGCGGTCATTTCAGGCAACCGCCTCGGCATCGGGTTCTTCCCAGACTTCATATTCGATGCACTCGTCGATAAGCTCGATCAGCTCTCGGACCACGAACTTGCCCTCGAAGCCGCTGGTCTTGAGCGCGTCCTCGAACATGGTCAGGTCCTTCGGGCACGACACCACGAACACTTGCAGCCCTTCGATCGCGCCCGCTTCCTTCATGCGGTTCTGCGACGGCTTTTCCTTGCCCACCGGATCGGGGATCCAGATACGGCCGCCGCCCGCGCCGCAGCAGAAGGAGTTGTCGCGGTTGCGCGGCATTTCCACGAGTTCGCAGCCGATCATTTCCAGCACTTCGCGCGGCGCATCGAAGCCCTTGTTGTAGCGGCCCAGGTGGCACGGGTCGTGGAAGGTGACGCGGTAGTCGAGCTTCTTCTTGAGCTTGAGCCGGCCGTCCTCGATCATCTGCTTCACCACGCTGGTGTAGTGCTGGATCTCGAACTGGCCGCCGAAATCCGGGTACTCGTTGCGGATGGTGTTGTACGAGTGCGGGTCGGTGGTCACGATGGACTTGAAGTCGCACGATTGCAGCGTGCCGATGTTGGACGACGCCAGCAGCTCGTACAGCCCTTCCTCGCCGACGCGACGCACGTCGTTGCCGGCGTTCATCTCGC
>CAMLDO010000060.1 GCA_946478865.1 uncultured Methylobacillus sp. | reverse complement strand
GAGCAGTTGGCTTTTAACCAATTGGTCGTAGGTTCGAATCCTACACGACCCACCACTTTCGCAGCGGTTGTACGGTACTAGGAAGGGGCTTGTCGCCAGATTTCTAGTCTTGCAGCCGTATGAAGCGAGCATTAGGCTTGCTCCTTTGTGATGTCAATATGAAAAAGCCCGCCCCTCCAAGGCGGGCTTTTTCGTTTCTGGGTCAGTGAAATCAGCTATTTGGGCGTAGGGCAGCGCCGCCGGTGCAGCAATGCCGCAGGCGTTCTAGCTGGGTGAAATCCGCGTAGCCAGAGGACTGGCGCCAGAATTCAAGCACCAGGAGCTGCGTCAGATTTTCCCTATGAGGAGCTGCGAGTGGATGCCGGTGATGGTGCTTTGCTATTCGTCGCATCGTTGCGCTATGGCGAGGCTCTTGCCACGAATCGCGTAGAGCCTTTTCCTGAACCAGCTCGAGAATAGGGAGTTGGTGCAGCGCTCGACAGGATGGTGAAGAGCAAGCTGAGCGCAAACAGGTCCTCGGGCGGTAAGGATGGTTTCGTGCCGGCACGGTTGAACTGCACCTGCAGTAGCGCTGACGCCAACTCTTGTGTCGCCGGGTCCATCGGTGCTCTGCGGTCTTGATCGCCCTGTTCAATTCGGAGCTGCTCCATCGAAGACAGCTCTCGCACCTGGTGCTCGCTTGCGGTCGGTGCGCTTGTTTCGTCGGCGTGACGAACCAGTTGAAGAGCGCCTTGGTGCAGGCTTCGCTCGTGCAGAACCTCTCGTATGTGGTCGTAGTCGGCCTCGATGTAGCTCATCGTCGTGGCGATGTTCGAGTGGTTCAGCAGGCTTTTCGTAAGGTGGATGTTCCTTTCTGGCTGCTTCATCAGGTCGGTGGCCAGCGTGTGCCTGAATCGGTGAGGCGTCATCCTGACACCGAGCTTGTCGATGAGCTTTTTGTACATCGCTTCGACTTGGTCGGAGTTCATCTCAGCGCGTTTGTAATGCGGGGAGAATCGGTTGACGTTGAACAGTTGATCCTTCGGCGTGAAGCCAAGGCGCTCGGCCTCGAGCAGCAGTCGGCGAATGTGGGGCGCCAGGCCTTCGACAATCGGGACTCGGAATTCGCGGTGCGTTTTCTCGGTTTCGCCTCGCACCAAGATCAGCTGGTTATCCCAATCCACGTCCTGCAGGCGTAGGCAGAGGAGGGCGTTCAGGCGGATCCCCGTGTAGTAGAACATCTCGAAGGTAGCTAGCCAGAACCAAGCCGGCGTGATTCGGCTGCGCTCTCCAGTGCAGAGCTCTTCATCCGCAAGAGATATGAGCCAGCGTCGGGCCCGGTGAATCGCCTCGCCGGCGACGATCTTGCTGGGACGCTTCGGTGCCACAGCGGTCGTTTTCTTGAACGGATTGACCATTGCCTCCGGCAATATGCCGTGTTCGATCGCATATCCCCATATGGTGCGTAGATGGTTGGAGTATGTGTTCCAACTGCGCTTGGATAGGCCGCCATCGATGACTTTGTTGCGCCAAGCCAAAATCTGCTGACGCTCGATGGTGCGGTGGCGCCCATCGCAAGATTGCAATTGCACACCAAAAGCCTCCAAATATATAGGGTAACAGTGGGAACCAGCAGTCCTATGGATATAGTAATAAGAGACGGGAGCAACCGTATTTACCCGTCCAAACTCATACCGCCTGCGCCCCTCGCGGGTCAGATGCCTCGCCAACGGCTGGTGGAATCGATGCTGGCTGCCGATTCGGCTAAGCTCATGCTGGTCCGCGCGCCAGCGGGCTTCGGCAAGACCACGCTGCTGCAGCAGTATCGGGCTGCCGCGCAGGCAGACGGGCGCATGGTCCATTGGGTGAACCTGGATGGCGCCGACAATGACATCGACCGCTTCGTGGCGTTGCTCGCTGCCGGCTTCGGGGCGGTCGACGGACAGGGCATCGACCTGATCGAGCGCATTGCGGCCTATCCCACGCGCTTCGCGATCATGCTGGATGAAGTCGAGGTCATCCACAGCCAGGACGTGCTCGATTACATCCGCCACGTGCTCGATGTGCTGCCGCCATGGGGAACGCTGGTAATGGCATCGCGCAATGTTCCGGCGATCGGCGTGGGCCGTATTCGCGCACGCGGGCATCTACTGGAGGTCGGTCCTGCCACGCTGCGCTTCTCGCTGGATGAAACCACCGCATTCTTTCGCGAGGGGCAGGGCCTGCCGCTGTGCGATCGCGAGATCGCCACGCTGCACCGACGCACCGAGGGATGGGCCGTGGCGCTCTATCTCGCCACTCTGTCGTTGCAGGCGCGCAACGACCATGCCGCTTTCGTGCAGTCGTTCACTGGCACCAACCGGGACCTCGCGCAGTACCTCGCCGAGGACATCCTTGCGAGGCAAAGCCTGGCTTGCCAGGAGTTCCTGCTGCAAACGAGTGTGCTGGACCGCCTGTGCGCGCCCTTGTGCGATGCGGTCATCGGGCGAAGCGACAGCCAGCAGATGATCGAATTCCTCGAAGGTGCGAACCTGTTCGTCTTCCGCCTGGACGAGGAGGGCACCTGGTACCGCTATCACAACCTCTTCGCAGACTTCCTGCGCAACCGGCTGGAGCGCCTGTATCCGGGCAAGGCTGCCGTCCTGCACCGTAATGCGGGCCGCTGGTATGCCGCGCAAGGGCGGCGGTTCGAGGCCGTGGAGCATCTGCTGCAAGGCGGGGCAGTGGACGAGGCATTGGCGCAAATTGCGCTGTGCGTGCCAGACATTCAACTGAGTGGCGGTATACGGCAACTCCTGCACTGGCATGACCATATCCCGCGCGAGGCGCTGCTGCGCGATCCGCAACTGAGCATGACCTGCGCGTGGGCGCTGACGTTGTATCGTCGCTTCGATGACGCGTCTCGCCTGATGGAAGCCGTTGAGCAGCTCCAGTCTTCCGTGGAGGAGCGGGAAAGGGTATCGATCGACGCGCAGGTCATTCGCTGCCTGGGCATGGCGATGCGCGACGAAGTCGAAGCGTGCCTGGAGGTCACTCAGGCGCATTTGGGTCGCGTCTCGCTGGAGCAGCAGTTTCAGTATCGAAGGCTGATCAACGTCCTGGTCTACTGCCTGATCTCGAACTACCGCTATGACGAGGCGCGTCAGATACTGGCACATGCCCTGCAGCGAGACAGCAAGCTGCGTTCGTCCATCATGCAGGCTACGACGGATTCCTTCGAGAGCATCATCGACCTGGTGCAGGGACGTCTGGGTGATGCGCTTGCACGCCTGCGGCTTGCCTCGGGGCAATATTACAGCGGTGACCAGGTAGTCCCAGCCGATGGACGCACCGCCCTGGGCGTGCCCCTTGCACTCGCCCTGTATGAAACCGGCGACATCGACGAGGCGGAGCGGGTACTCAGTGGGATGATGCCTTTTACGAAGGGGAGTACCCCTAACGATCCGCTGATCATCGTCCACGTGCTGATGTCCCGTATCGCCATGCTGCGCGGCGACCGCGAACGCAGCATGGAGACGCTGGCCACGCTGGAGGAAGTTGGCCGGCAGCATGCTGCGCCCCGCATCATCTGCACCGCCTGGCTGGAGCGCGCGCGGCTGGCCACCATCGAAGGTCGACTCGACGCTGCCGAACAGGCTCTGCGCTCGGCCGGGATGTATGCACAGTGGGTGCGTCCCGGTGTTTCGATGTATGGCAATGATGTCGATACACCTTTCATCGGCTGGGCGCGCCTGCGTATCGCTCGGGGTGACTGCAGCGGGCTGGCGGCGGAGTTGCAGCAGGCGATCGACGATGCGACCGTTTCTCAGCGTTATCGTTGCGCACTCAAGCTGCGCATCCTGTTGGCCCTGTGCCTGAATCGAGAGGGACAGAAGGAGGCTGCCGAGGCGGGGTTGGCTGAAGCATTGCGCGGGGCGAGCCAGGAAGGATTCCTGCGGACTTTCCTGGAAGAGGGCGAAGGGATGAAGGCTTTGGTGCTGCAATGGGCGTCAAGCCCGCGTGAAAGCGGCATCGCCGCCCATTTTCTTGCCGGACTGCTGGAGAGGCTGGGTGTAGTGGAGCCACCCGAGGATGCTGACACCACATCACCGGCGGAGTCGTTCGAAGCGCTGAGCTTCCGCGAGCTGGAAGTTCTCGGGCTGCTGGCTGGCGGGATACGCAACAAGACCATCGCGGACAAGATGTCGCTCTCGGAGTTCACGGTGAAGGCGCACCTGCGCAACATCTATGCAAAGCTCGGGGCGAGTGGTCGGATGGAAGCCATTTCCATTGCCCGCAGTCGCGGTCTGCTGGACTAGTTCAGCGCATCTTCCGCTGCAAGGCACCGCTCCGGTGGGTCTCGCCCATCAACGATTTCTCCTTCCGTTGCGCGGTAAGCCGCCGGTACGAGTGCGTTACAGGTCATGAGCGCTGACTGCAGCGGCAGTTGGTGCTAGTCCTGAAATAGACCAACAGTGCGATTAGCGAACCATGCTCTCGCGGCATAATCGGTGCTGCATTGGCACATGGCGCGGTAGGCGACGTCATGGCGGCCTGACTGGAGAGAGCATGAGCATCAACGGCAAGGCATACATCGTCGGGGCCTACGAGCATCCGACCCGCAAGGCGCCCGACAAGTCGGTCGCGCAGCTCCACGCCGAGTGCGCCAAGGGCGCGCTGGAAGATGCCGGCCTCACGCTGGCCGATGTCGACGGCTACTTCTGCGCCGGCGATGCGCCGGGGGTGGGCGTGCTGAGCATGGTCGAATACCTCGGCCTGAAAGTCAGTCATGTGGATTCGACCGATACCGGCGGTTCGTCCTATCTTGCGCACGTCTCACACGCCGCGCAGGCGGTCGCGGCCGGCAAGTGCAATGTCGCGCTGATCACCCTCGCGGGTCGTCCGCGCTCGGAAGGTTCGCGGGGCACGCAGCCGCGCCACGTGGACCCCAACGTCCCGGAGGCGCCGTTCGAGGTACCGTTCAGTCCGCTGACGCTGAACCTGTACGCGATGGTCGCCATGCGCCACATGTACGAATTCGGCACCACAGCGGAGCAACTGGCCTGGATCAAGGTGGCGGCCTCGCATCACGCCCAGCACAACCCGAACGCCATGCTGCGCGACGTGGTCACGGTGGAAGATGTGCTGAACTCGCCCGTGATCTCCGACCCGCTGCATAAGCTGGATTGCTGCGTGGTGTCGGACGGCGGAGGCGCGCTGATCGTCGCCCGCCCGGAAATCGCCGCGAAGCTGAGCCGGCCGAAGGTGAAGATCCTCGGCGCAGGCGAGTACATGAAGGGGCAGCTCGGTGGCTATGTCGACCTGACCTGGTCGGGCGCGAAGTTCTCCGGCGCGGCGGCCTTCGCCGAGGCGGGCGTGACGCAGGCCGACATCAAGTACGCGTCGATCTACGACAGCTTCACGATCACCGTGCTGATGCAGCTCGAGGACCTCGGCTTCTGCAAGAAGGGCGAAGGCGGCAAGTTCGTAATGGACGGCAACCTGATCTCGGGCGTCGGCAAGTTGCCCTTCAACACCGACGGCGGCGGCCTGTGCAACAACCACCCGGCCAACCGCGGCGGCATCACCAAGGTGATCGAGGCCGTGCGCCAGTTGCGCGGCGAAGCGCACCCTGCCGTGCAGGTGAAGAACTGCGACATCGCGCTTGCGCAGGGCACTGGCGGCTACCTGGGCTCGCGCCACGGTTCCGCGACCCTGATCCTCGAGCGTGAATAAGACGGGAGACAGACGATGACCACCCCTTACATCCCCACCCCGTACAACGCCCCCGACGAGCAACCCGACAGCACCGCTTTCTGGCAGGCGGCCCGCGAGGGGCAGCTGCTGGTGAAGCACTGCAAATCGTGCGGCAAGGCTCACTGGTATCCACGCACGTTGTGCCCGTTCTGCATGGGCGAGACCGAGTGGCGGCCCGCCACCGGCCGCGGCAAGGTCTACAGCTACAGCATCACGCGCAAGGCAGGGCCGCACCCGTTCTGCATCGCCTACGTGACGCTCGACGAGGGTGTGACGATGATGACGCGGATCGTCGATATCGATCTCGACGAGGTGAAGATCGGCATGCCGGTGCAGGTGCGTTTCGCGCCGACCACCGAAGACGGCGCGCCGGTGCCGGTGTTCGCGCCGGCCTGACGAATAAGGCACAGCGCCGTTCCCATAGCCAGCCGCCGCGGGCTTTCGGGCTGGACCAGCGCATCCGCAACGCAGTTCCGCTGCGACTTCTCCTCTTCTGTCGTGGCCGCCTCCTGCCACCGCCTGCCCGCTCAACAGCACTGGTCCGACTAGTCCTGAAATAGATCAACAGTGCGATTAGAGAGTCATCCTCTCCCAGCAGAATCGGGGCTTGCATTGGCGCATGGCGCTGTAAGGAGACAGGTATGTCGTATAACTCTGTGTTCCGACCCGGGCTGTTTGCCGGCCAGACAATAGTCGTCACCGGTGGTGGCAGTGGCATCGGTCGTTGCACTGCGCACGAGCTGGCGAGCCTGGGAGCCCACCTCGCACTGGTGGGCCGCAACCTGGAAAAGCTGGAGGTCGTGCGTGACGAGATTCACCACGCCAACCCCGATAGCGGGCAGCGCATCTCGATCCATACCTGTGATATCCGCCAGGAAGAAGCGGTGCGCGCCACCGTGGCCGATATCATCGCCGCCCACGGTCGCATCGACGGCCTGTTCAACAACGCCGGGGGGCAATTCCCTTCGCACCTGCGCAATATCAGCCAGAAAGGCTGGGAAGCCGTGGTTGCCAACAACCTGACCGGCGGCTTCCTGTTCTCGCGCGAGTGCTATCTGCAATGGATGGAGTCGCACGGCGGCAACATCGTCAACATCCTGGCCGACATGTGGAACGGCATGCCCAACATGGGCCACTCCGGCGCTGCACGGGCGGGCATGCTCAACCTGACCGAGACCGCTGCATGTGAGTGGGGCTGGGCGGGTGTACGCGTGAATGCCGTGGCGCCAGGCTGGATCGCGTCGAGCGGGCTCGACACCTATCCGGAGGACACGCAACGGCGGCTCGCCACCAGCGCGCGCAAGGTGCCGCTGCAGCGGCTCGGCAACGAGGCGGAAGTGGCTGCCGCGGCAGTTTTCCTGTTGTCGCCCGCAGCCGCCTTCATCACCGGCAGTTGCATCCGCGTGGATGGCGGCGTGCCCAACGCCAGGTCCGGCTGGACCCTGGCGCCCAGCGACCGTTCACAGCCGTTCGATGGCTTCCCCCTGTACCACGCGCCGGAGTGCCTGACCCGCTACGCCGGGTGAACCGGCTCTGCAAGATTCCACAACAACAATAATGGAGAGAGACATGTACCTGACAATCGGATTGCACCGCGCGCTGCAACATTGCCCCGACCGCACGGCCACCGTTTTCGGTGAGCGCCGTCGTACCTACCGCGAACTCGCAGACCGCGTCGCCCGACTTGCCACCGTACTGCGTGATGCCGGCATGCAGCCCGGCGACCGCGTGGGCATGCTCGCGCAGAATTCCGATCGCTATATCGAGTGCCTGATGGCGGTGTGGTGGGGTGGCGGTGTGATGAACCCGGTCAACACGCGCTGGAGCGTGCCTGAGATCGTCTATTCGCTCGACGACTCCGATACCTCTATCCTGCTGGTCGACGACGCGTTCGTGCCGCTCGCCGACAAGATCGCGGCATCCGCGCGCCGCAATCCCGTGTGGATCTACGCCGGCGAGAAGACGGCGCCGGAAGGCATGCTCGACTACGAGGGGCTGCTGGCGCAGGCCACGCCGTCGGAAGATGCGATGCGCGACGGCACGGACCTCGCCGTCATCCTCTATACGGGCGGCACCACCGGCTTTCCCAAGGGTGTGATGCAGGGTCATGGCAATCTGTTGTCGGGCTTCCTGCAACGGCTGACCGACGGGCCGCGCCTGCCCAACTCGGTGATCCTGCATAGCGCACCCCTGTTCCACCTTGCGGGCATGGCTCGCGCCGTGCAGCAGGTCCTGATGTGCGATACGCAGGTGATTGCGCCGGCGTTCGATGCGGGCGAGGCACTGGCGGCGGTCGAAGCAGAGCGGATCACCGAACTGACGCTGGTGCCGACCATGATCCAGGCCTTGATCGACCACCCCGATTTCGACAAGTACGACCTCAGCAGCCTGAAGCGGCTGATCTATATGGGTTCGCCAATCCAGGAAGGCACCCTCGAGCGCCTCATGCGGCAATTGCCGCA
>CAMLDO010000059.1 GCA_946478865.1 uncultured Methylobacillus sp. | reverse complement strand
TGATGACATGGGGCAAAAGATGGCAGCGCTCATAAAACAGGAAATGCGTTGGGAAGTGATTGAGCCAAAGATGGTCGATCTATATCGACAGTCGTTTACTGAAGAAGAGGTCGCGGGAATGTTGGCATTTTATAAAACTCCTGCCGGTCAGGCGGTGATCAAGAAAATGCCCTTGGTTATGCAACGTTCTATTGCAATGATGCAAGAGATTATGTCTCCCATGATGCCAAAGATGCAGGCAATAGTGAGAGATGCTATGCGAACCCTGAAAAAGAATTAACAAGGAGGATCGGTATGACAGTGCAATACCAGCTACTGATTGTCTATTTCGTCTCTCTGGGCATCTGCTCGCTCTCAACCATTTACAAGACTTCATGCTTCAAGAACATGCTATGCAAGCAGATCCTGGGGAATATGTTTTGGAGTCTTATTCCAGTGGTGAATACTTTTAAGGCCGGGTTGTGGATTGTGTCAATGATTATTGAGGGAATACAAAAGCGGAAGATGCCAGACGGGTCAAATTAGAGAGGGAAAAATCTCACATACTAAGCACTTACATGTGTTTACTACCCTTTTTATACAAATTCCCTAGTGTTGAGCTTTTTCAAATCCTTCTACCTGCAACCTCCACAAATCCTCAAACACCCCGCCTTCCTCCCTCAAAATAGAAGGCGGCCCATCCTCCGCAATCTTCCCATCCACCAGCACCACGACCCGGTCAAAACTCGCCACTGTCGATAACCGGTGCGCGATCGCCACCACTGTCCGCCCCCGCATCAACTCCGCCAGCGCCAGCTGAATCTCCCGTTCCGACTGCGTATCAAGCGCGGAGGTCGCTTCGTCCAGGATCAGGATGGGTGCGTTCTTGAGGAAGGCGCGGGCGATGCCGAGGCGTTGGCGCTGGCCGCCGGAGAGTCGCACGCCGCGTTCGCCGACGATGGTGTCGTAGCCTTGCGGCAGCTCGCGGATGAAGTCGTCGCAGTAGGCGTCGCGGGCAGCCTTGTACACTTCCTTGTCCGTGGCTTCCGGGCGGCCGTAGCGGATGTTTTCCAGCACCGAGCGATGGAACAGCGCAATGTCCTGCGGGACCACGGCGATACGGGCGCGCAGGCTGTCCTGCGTGACTTCGGTGATGGGCTGGCTATCGATGAGAATCTGGCCGGCCTGCACGTCGTCTAGGCGCTGGATGAGGCTGATGAGGGTGGATTTGCCCGCGCCAGAGGGGCCGACGAGGCCGATTTTTTGCCCGGCGGGAATATCGAGATTGAAATGGCGAAACACCTCGCGGCCGTCGGGATAGGTGTAATCGACATCTTCGAAGCGGATGCTGCCGAGCGCGGAGTGCAGCTTGCCGTTGTGCTCGGGGTCTTTCACTTCATGGGGTTGCGCGATGACGTTGAGGCATTCGTTGATGACGCCGAACTGCTGCGCGGTGCCGACCAGGGCGAGGGCGAGGTCGCGCGATCCGTGCAGGATGCGGAAGGTGAGGGCGCTCACGATGACGACGTCGCCCGTGGTGACCGATCCCTGGCGCCACAGCATGATGGCCCAGGTGAGCATGCCGCCTGCCATGAGCACGAGGCAGACGTCGTGGATGACGCGGGCTTTTTCGATGTACATCCAGCTCTTGCGCTGGGCCTGGGCTTCGGTACCGAGTTCGGCCGAGAGGCGCTCGCGTTCGCGGCTGCGGGCGGAGAAGGCTTTGACCGTCCATACGTTGCTCACCACGTCGATGAGCTCGCCGCTCGCCTTGTTGGCGAGTTCGGCGTAGTTCTTGTGGATGTCGCGCCCGCGGATGCCGAACACGATGAGCAGCCAGCCGACGAGGAAGACGCTCGCGATGAGCGCAATCGCCATGGGCCAGCGGATGGTGGTGAGCACGATGACGGCGCCGAGGAAGTCGGTAATCGGCGGGATGACGCTCCAGATCAGCGTGCCGAACAAACCGCCCGTGGCAGCGGCAGCGGTGGTAACGCGATTGCCGAGTGCGCCGGAGAAGTGCTGGTTGAAGTAGCGCATCGGGTGCCCGGTGAGATGCTCGAACAAGTCGAGCCGCAGGTCCACGCCGGTAGCGATGACGGCCTTGGAGCCGAACACACCGCCGAGTCGCCACAGGATGTTTTCCATGGCGATGAGGCCGATGAACAGCGCGAGCGGCATCCAGATCGCGGCGGTCTGCCGGTTGTCGGCGTCCATCGCGTCGATGAGCATTTTCATTGCGTACTGCACGCCCACCGCGCAGGCCGCGCCGCCGATGATGACGGCGAGCACCGTGCTGAACAGCCCCGGCCGCAGGCGGACGTAGCGCAGCAGAAAAGGCAGGGCGCGGTCGGGTATCGGGGCCTTGCCCGAGCCGCGTTGACTCATCGGGAAATGGCCGGCGATGCCTCGCTCAACTCATCCGCGGGGCGCAACTGGGCGCGCGGTGCAGGCTGCCAGCGCTTGAGCACGGAGGCGAGCGGGGCGTAGACCGGACGATGGCCGTGCAGGTCGGGATGGCCGAGCAAGCCGGTGGGGCAATGGCGCTCGTCGTCCCAGCCCGGATAGTCCAGCACCGGGTAGAGGCACAGGCCTTCGACCGGGATGTCGGATGCTATGGCCTCGAACACCTCGCTGCACACCGATTCCAGCCACGGGCCGCGGCTGTCGCCTTCCGCGCCGGTCTCGGAGATCAGCATGGAGCGGTCGTAACGCAGGTAGACCTCGGCCAGCAGGTCGCGCAGCGGGCGGTGGAAGGGCGAGTCGGGGCGGATGACTTCGGGGTGCTCCGGGTCACCAAGGAACCACTGGTTACGCTCGTAATAGTTGAGGCCGATGATGTCGAGGTACTCCGGCCTCCCACCCAGTCCGGGCCACAACTCGCCGATGAGCATGTCGCAGGTCTGGAACTGTGCGCGGCGGTAGGCTTCGGCTTCGTCCTTGTCCTGCGGGCGATCCGGGTGCGCGACCACGTTGATGAGCGGCTCGGCGGTGATGAAGCGGGCTCTGGGCTCGATGTTGCGGATCAGCTCGATGGCGTGGATGGTGGCGCGAATGAGCTGGTGCTTGAGCTCCCAGCCCCTGTGGTCGGAGAGCGGGTAGATCTGTGCTTTGTCGCCGCCTGCCCACGACCAGTACGAGACTTCATTGATGGGGCAGAAGATGGGCACCTGGCCGGTTTCGTCGCGGATGAGGCGCGTCACTTCGACGGCGTAACGGGCGAAGCGGTCCACGAATTCCGGGCGCCAGATATCGAGGTGGTCGGGATAGCCGTAGTGGCAGAGATCCCAGATGACTTGTACGCCGGCTTCGTCGGCGGCATGCAGCATGGGGAGGAAGCTCGACCAGTCGTAGGTGCCGCCCGGCTGCTCGATGAGGTGCCAGCGGATGCCGTCGCGCATGGTGCGGATGCCGTGCGAGCGCAACTGCGCATAGTCACGGCTTACCCATTGCTCGTGGCCGGTACTGTTGATGAGATCGAGCCGGGTATGATCGGCGCGGCGATGGGACGAGCATTCGAAACCTCCGAGGAAGAAGCTCTGGAAGGTGTCGGATTGATACATGTATTTCTCCTTTAATTCAGTTGCTTGGCGCGCATACCTAAAGTCGCTATCAGGACCTCAACCCGCGCTGGCTACTTGCAGCGGCGGCGCGGTGCCGGTTTCGGCTTCCGCGAGACGGTTGAACAGCGCAAGCGCCTGTCCGACCACCTGATCCATGTTGTAGTAGCGGTAGGTGCCGAGGCGGCCGACGAAAGTCACGTCGGGTGTGGCATCGGCGAGCGCCTGGTATTTCTTGTATAGCTCGGCGTTTTCCGGGCGCGGCACAGGGTAGTACGGGTCGCCCTCGGCGCGCGGGAACTCGTAGGTGAGCGCGGTGCGGGCGTGCTGCTGGCCGGTGAGATGCTTGTACTCGGTGATGCGCGTGTAGGAAATATCTTCGCCTGGATAGTTGACCACGGCGACAGGCTGAAATTGCTCGGTATCTACCGTTTCGTGTCTGAAGGCAAGCGAGCGGTAGGGCAGCTTGCCATAGCGGTAGTCGAAATATTCATCGATAGGACCACTATAAATCAAATGCTTATAGCTTACTTCGCGTCTTATTTCTGCAAAGTCGGCATTGAGCATGATCTTGATGTTGGGATGATCCAGTATGTTCTCGAACATGCGCGTATAGCCATTGAGCGGCATCTGCTGGAATTCGTCCTGGAAGTAGCGGTCGTCGGTGTTGGTGCGCGTCGGCACGCGAGAAGTGACGGATTTGTCGAGCTGCGATGGGTCCAGACCCCATTGCTTGCGCGTGTAGCCGCGAAAGAATTTCTCGTACAGTTCGTGCCCGACCTGGTTGATCACCACGTCCTCGGACGTGCGGATGTCCGCTACCGGTTCGGCGCGCGAGGCGAGAAATTCCGCCGCGCCGGGTTCGTCCAGATTCAATCCGTACAGGCTGTTGAGCGTGGTGAGGTTGATCGGGATGGGTACCAGTTTATCGTCCACATGCGCGAGCACACGGTGCTCGTAAGGCCGCCACTTCGTAAAGCGCGAGAGATAGTCCACGATGCGCTGCGCATTGGTGTGGAAGATATGCGGACCGTAGCGGTGGATAAGGATGCCGTCGTCGTTGTAGTGATCGTAGGCGTTGCCGCCGATGTGCGGCCGGCGATCGATGATGAGCACGCGCTTGTTAAGCCCGGCCGCGAGTCGTTCCGCGAGCACGCTCCCGGCAAATCCGGCGCCTACGATCAGGTAGTCGAAACCCGCCATGGCTCAGGCCCGCGCATTGCTGGCGACCTGGATCTTGGTAGCCAGGCTGGCCTGGTAGGCGATGGCTTCGCTGGTTTCCAGCGCTTCGTCCATGAGACTGCTCATCTCGCGCCAGGTGTTGTCCCACGACATGTCGCGTAACTCACGATCTGCGGCGGCGGCCACCGCTTGCGGGTGTGTCATGTCATGCAGCGCGGCTGCGATGGCTTCGATGAAATCGTCAGCTTCTGCCGCAATGTGCACGATGGCGCTATTGCCGTAACTGCGCACTACGTCGCGGATGGGCGTGGATACCACTGGCCGGCCGCCAGCCATGTACTCCGGCGTTTTGGTCGGGCTGATGAAGCGGGTCGATTCGTTGATCGCGAATGGCATGAGCGCCACATCCCAGCTGCCGAGATACTGCGGCAGTTCGTCGTACACCTTGGGGCCGGGGTAGTGGATGTTGGGGCGCTGCGGCAGGCTCTTGGGATCGATCTTGACGATGGGACCGACCAGCACGATATGCCAGTCCGGGCGTGCCTCGGCGATCTTGTCCACCAGTTCGATATCCAGTCGCTCGTCGATTACGCCATAGAAGCCGAGGCGCGGATGCGGGATATCCGCCATGTCGGGCGGGTCCTGAGTGATGGTGCGGGCCGCGCGGAAATGACCGAGATCTACGCTGCTGGGGAAGGGGTGTGCGTGGGCGTGATGGCGACGTTTGGATTCGTACAGACTGTAGCCGCCGGTGAAGACCAGGTCGGCGCGCTTCATGAGCCGTTTCTCCCGTTCCACCAGTTCCGGCGGAGCGCCGCGGAAAGCGGAAAGCTCATCCATGCAGTCGTACACGATGAGCGGAGCATCGAGATGGTCGGTAAATGACAGGCTCATCGGCGTGTAGTACCACAGCACCGGCTCGACGCCGGCAATGGTGAGGTAGCGGTTGAGCAGGCGGCGCTGGGCGGCCTCGGCTTCGCGTGTACCGATCTGCTCGGCGGGGATATGCGGCACAAGCACGCGCACGCCTTCCTCCGGCATGCTCACATCGAGCCAGGGATTGGCGGCCTCAGACGCGACCGGCTCCTCAAAAAAAAGCACCTGGTAGGTGCGCGCGAACCGGCTCATGAGGTGTTGCGGTCGCTGGTAGACGAAATTCCAGCGCAGATGCGAGAGACATAACAGCGTCGGCTTGTTGCGATCGGGCAGTGCAGCGTATCCGCTCCCTGCAGTGGCTGCGCGTGCGTGGCGCGATTTGCCGATTTCGAATTGAAAAGGTCCGGCCCAGCTCATGTGGATGCTCCTCCAGTGAGAGCCCATTTCAGCAGTCTTCGTCTTTCGGCTAGGAGACCGTCGGATAAAGGCTGGTGAAATGGGCTCAGGTACGAAAAATCCGCCGAGGCCGACCGGAGCTCATAGTCTCCGGCCTGACAGGGGCGGTAATTACTTCGGTATGAGGCGCACGAAAAAGTCGAGTTCCGGCATCAATGCAGCTTCGGAAGATTCTTACATCGATTTGGGTGAAGTTCTGACACAGGCGTGAAGCCTGAAACGGAAGGGAAAACGGGTAAAAAAATGGCAAGCCCGCATGGGGGTCGCGAGCTTGCCCAGAGCCAACCTGCAACAAAACGTGTGGCTAATGCTGTTCGGATGCGATCTCGGCGAGTTCTTCGTCCGTGAACAAGCGGGAGCGGCCGATAAAGGTCGTGCCGTCCGGGCCATCAAGTGCAAAGGTGCCGCCGCGTCCTTGCGCTACATCCACGATGAGATGCGTGTTCCGATAGAACTCGAATTCGCGGCCGCTCATGTAATACGGCGCGCCGCCGACCGTCCCGAGATATACATCGTTGGGGCTGGTCTTGAATTCGCCTTGCGGATAGCACAAGGGCACGCTGTTTTCGCAGCAGCCGCCAGACTGGAAGAACATCACGGGCCCGTGCAGCCGGGTCAGCGTGTTTATCAGTTCCAGAGCCGGCGGAGTTGCCGAGACGCGTTCAACCATACAACTTTTCCAGAAAGCCCCCGCGGTGAAGCGGGGGCGTTTTCATCAGAAGAAGCCGAGTTTCTTCGGGCTGTAGCTCACCAGCAGGTTCTTGGTTTGCTGGTAATGGTCGAGCATCATCTTGTGGGTTTCGCGGCCGATGCCGGATTCCTTGTACCCGCCGAACGCGGCGTGGGCCGGGTAGGCGTGGTAGCAGTTGGTCCAGACGCGGCCGGCCTTGATGCCGCGGCCCATGCGGTAGGCGCGGTTGCCGTCGCGGCTCCACACGCCGGCACCGAGGCCGTACGGGGTGTCGTTGGCAATCGCCAGCGCTTCGGCTTCATCCTTGAAGGTGGTCACGGCCAGCACCGGGCCGAAGATTTCTTCCTGGAAGATGCGCATCTTGTTGTGACCCTTGAACAGGGTCGGGTTGATGTAATAGCCGCTGGACAGATCGCCGCCGAGTTCGGCCTTGGTGCCGCCAGTGAGCACGACCGCGCCTTCTTCCTTGCCGAGCTGCAGGTATTCCTGAATCTTGGTCATCTGCAGGTCGGACGCCTGGGCGCCGATCATGGTTTCGGTGTCGAGCGGGTTGCCCTGCTTGATCGCCTTGACGCGCGGGATGACGCGCTCGATGAACTTGTCGTAGATCGATTCCTGGATCAGTGCGCGGGACGGGCAGGTGCAGACTTCGCCCTGGTTGAAGGCGAACAGTACGAGGCCTTCCACGGCCTTGTCGAGGAAGTCGTCGTCAGCGGCCATCACGTCTTCGAAGAAGATGTTCGGGGACTTGCCGCCGAGTTCCAGCGTGGCCGGAATCAGCAGGTTGGCAGCGGCCTGAGCGATGACGCGGCCGGTTGCGGTGGAGCCGGTGAAGGCGATCTTGGCGATGCGCTTGCTGTTGGCGAGCGGCATGCCGACTTCGCGGCCGAAACCGTTGACGATGTTGAGCACGCCCGGGGGCAGCAGGTCGGCGATGAGCTCGGCCATGATCAGGATGCTGATCGGGGTGGATTCGGCGGGCTTCAGCACCACGCAGTTGCCTGCGCCGATGGCGGGAGCCAGCTTCCAGGCCGCCATGAGCAGCGGGAAGTTCCAGGGGATGATCTGGCCCACGACGCCCAGCGGCTCGTGATAGTGGTAGGCGACGGTGTTTTCGTCGATTTCCGAGATTGCGCCTTCCTGCGAGCGCAGGCAGCCGGCGAAGTAGCGGAAGTGGTCGATGCTGAGCGGTACGTCGGCGTTCAGGGTTTCGCGGATCGGCTTGCCGTTGTCCACGGTTTCCGCGTAGGCCAGCAGTTCCAGGTTCTGTTCGAGACGGTCTGCGATCTTGAGCAGGATGTTGGAGCGCTCGCCCGGGGAGGTCTTGCCCCACTTGTCGGCGATGGCGTGGGCGGCATCCAGTGCCAGCTCCACGTCGGCAGCGCCGGAACGCGCGGCCTGGGTGTACACCTTGCCGGTGACCGGGGTCACGACATCGAAATATTGCCCCTCGACCGGCGGGACCCATTTGCCGCCGATGAAGTTGTCGTATTTGGCCTTGTACTGGACTTTGGCGCCAGCCTGGCCGGGGAATGCGTAGATCATGGGTTCTCCTCAAAAA
>CAMLDO010000058.1 GCA_946478865.1 uncultured Methylobacillus sp. | reverse complement strand
CTCACGAAAAAGGCCTTGATAAAAAGCTGCTATCATACCGCAGCATGAATATGTCAGACGAAACAACCCCCGACCTGGAGCCGCTCAGCAAGACGCAGAAGAAGGCCGCAATGCAGGAATTGCAGTCCCTCGGCGAAGAGCTGATTGCGCTGAATAACGCCAAACTCGCGCAGCTCAACTTGCCGGAGGCCTTGTACGACGCCGTCAAGGAAGCCCAGCGCATCACCTCCAACAGCGCCCTCGCCCGCCAGCGCCAGTACATCGGCCGACTGATGCGCGAGATCGATACCGCGCCGATCGCCGACCAGCTATCGCGCTGGAAGGGCACGCACCAGGAAGAAAACGCTCACTTTCACCAACTGGAAAAACTGCGCGCGCGCCTGCTGGATGACGACAGCGCCTTGTCTGCCTATCTGAATGAACACCCGGAAGCCGACAGTCAGCAGATTCGCACCCTGATCCGCAATGCGCGCAAGGAAGCGGCAGCCGGCAAACCGCCCAAGAGCAGTCGCGAACTGTTCAAGATACTGCGCGAGCTAAGCGGTCACTGACGCGAGTTGAGCGTCACGGTCTGGCGCTGTTCCTGACCGATGCGACTGAACACCACCTCAACCGACTGCCCCGCATAGCGTTGCGCCGCCTGCGGCAGCAATTCCGGCTTGCTCAGTTCGACCTCGCCCAGCCGCAGCAGCGTATCGCCCTTCTGCAGCCCGGCCGATGACGCTGGAGAGCCCTTGATAACCGCGATAATTTCCAGTCCCTGCTCCGGCAAGCCCTCATCCTGATCCTGCTTCACATGCACACCCAGCAACGGCGTCGGCAGCTTGGTCCAGAAAGAGGCGAAGTAGTTGTAGAACTTGTTATCGGCAGGCTTGGCTTCTTCGGAGGACTGCCCCGAGTTCTGTTTCTGCCGGGACCTGGCCTGGTCGAGCTTGACGCTGGCGGGTGTCTGACCGGAGCGCACGGTATAAACCAGCGCAACGTCCGCATGAACGCGCTCCGCCTGCTCAGTAAGCTTTTCCGGCGCCACATCGGACGCCTCGAAGGAAGAATAGCCCAATAAGTCATAGCCATCCTCCAGCAGCCGTTGATAATCCTCGACCTTGTCCTGCCCGCGGAACACTTTGACCGGCCCGGCGGTCGCAACCTTGGGAGCTGGCATGCGGCTCACGTAGTTTTTGCTGTAGGGATTAACCGCCGGCTCATCCTGCGTCCACCCCGTAGAAGAAAATGCAAGCAACGACCCGAACAGCAGTGGCATCCAGCGGCGCATGTCTTTTCCTTATATGGCTGAGTGAAATGCTATGATAATTCTTCCTTAACGCAGCACATCTGACATCATCCATGACGGAAAAATCCATAAAAATCGGCCTGGTTTCCATCAGCGACCGCGCCTCCTCCGGCGTTTACGAAGACAAGGGCATCCCCGCCTTGCGCGATTGGCTAGCCTTGGCACTGACCACGCCCTGGGAGCATATCGCCCGCATCATTCCCGACGATCAGGACGATATCGAGTCGACGCTGCGCGATCTGGTCGATCACGAAGGCTGCTCTCTGGTGTTGACGACCGGCGGGACCGGTCCCGCACTGCGCGATGTCACGCCGGAAGCAACTCTGGCCGTGGCCGACAAGGTCATGCCCGGCTTTGGCGAGCAGATGCGGCAAATCAGCCTGCAATTCGTGCCGACGGCAATCCTGTCGCGCCAGGTCGCGGTCGTTCGCAAGCAAAGCCTCATCATCAACCTGCCCGGTCAGCCCAAATCGATCAAGGAAACGCTGGAAGGGCTCAAGGATGAGGAAGGGAACCCGGTAGTGCACGGCATCTTCGCCGCCGTGCCCTATTGCCTGGACTTGATCGAAGCGCCCTACATCGAAACCAACGAAACGATCGTGAAGGCCTTCCGGCCCAAATCCGCGCAAAAACCGCAAGGATGATCGCAACCCAGTCATGAGTTCCGAATTCAGCCTGATCCAGCGTTTTTTCACCAAGCCCACACCGCAAGCCGTGCTCGGAGTAGGTGACGATGCCGCGCTCATGGCAATTGCACCGAATATGGAACTGGCGGTTTCCACCGACATGCTGGTCTCCGGCACGCATTTTTTCCCGGATACCGATCCGCGCAAACTGGGATGGAAAGCACTGGCGGTCAATATTTCCGACATGGCCGCCATGGGGGCCAATCCGCGCTGGGCGACTCTTGCCTTGGCGCTCCCCCGTGCTGACGAAGCCTGGCTGTCGGCATTCGCCGCAGGATTCTTTGCCTGCGCCAAGGAGTTTGAAGTGGATCTCGTGGGTGGCGACACGACGCGCGGCCCGCTCAATCTGGCTGTGACGATTTTCGGCGAAGTAGCGCACGGACAAGCCCTCCGGCGCGATGGGGCAAAGCCCGATGACGACGTCTGGGTCTCCGGCACGTTGGGCGGCGCCGCACTTGCGCTCAAAGCGCTACAGGGTGACATCCAACTGGAACAAGAGAATCTGGAAGCCTGCCGCCGCCTGCTCGACCAGCCGCAGCCACGCGTCGCGCTCGGCCTCGGATTGCGCGGAATCGCTACCAGCGCACTCGATATTTCCGATGGTCTGCTGGGCGATCTCGGCCACATCCTGGAGCGCTCGAACGTGGGTGCCGAGCTCTGCTTCGATGCCCTGCCCGCCCATCCTGCGCTGGAACCCCTGCTTGCGGAAACATGGGCGCAGCAATGTGTACTCGCGGGTGGAGACGATTACGAATTGTGCTTCACCGCACCGCGCGAGCGACATGACGAAATCAAGGCGCTCGAAGAGCCGCTCGGCCTCAAGCTCACGCGCATCGGCCGTATCACTGCGGAAACCGGCCTCCACCTGCTGGATGCTGGCGGCCAGACCATGCAGGCCACGAAAGGCGGCTATGACCACTTTGCCTGATCGCCGCTTCCTGCTGCAGCACCCCGCCCACCTGTTTGCGCTCGGCTTCGGCAGCGGCTTGGCGCGCTTCGCGCCCGGTACCTTCGGCACCCTCGTCGCTTTCCCGCTGTTCTACGGCATGATGGCGATTCCCGAGGTACTGCATCTGCCTCTCATCGCGCTGCTGTTCCTGATCGGTATTCCCATTTGCGGCATGACCAGTCGCGCACTTGGAGTCGAGGACCACGGGGGCATCGTCTGGGACGAAATCGTCGCAATGCTGCTGGTACTGGAATACACGCCACTTTCATGGAAGTGGTGGCTGGCGGCATTCATCTTGTTCCGGCTCTACGACATGTTGAAGCCTTTCCCCATCCGCCGCTGCGACATTCATGTCAAAGGCGGCTTCGGCGTCATGTTCGATGACTTGCTCGCCGCGATTTACACCCTGCTGACCCTCTACGCATGGCTATGGCTGACGATCCACTGGTAATCCTGGCGGCCGAACTCGGCACTACGCTCACGAAACGCGGCTGGATGCTGGCGCTGGCCGAATCCTGTACCGGAGGCATGGCGGCGCAGTATGTCACCGCAATTCCCGGAAGTTCATCCTGCTTCGAGCGCGGATTCGTCACCTACAGCAACAGCGCCAAGATCGAACTACTGGATGTAAAAGCCGAAACGCTGGAACGTTGCGGCGCAGTGAGCGAGGAAACGGCGCAAGAAATGGCAGCAGGCGCCTTGAAACATAGCCACACCCAGCTCGCCGCCTCGATTACCGGCGTAGCCGGGCCGGATGGCGGCACACCTGAAAAACCGGTGGGCATGGTGTGTTTCGCCTGGGCCGGGCCGGATGGCAGCGTTTGCAGCGAAACGCACTACTTCGCAGGCGATCGTCATGCGGTACGCCGGCAGTCAGTCGAAACGGCTTTCCGCGGCCTGCTCAAGCTGGCAAACGCCGGGACCTGAGCGCCGCACCCTGCTACAATCTCCACTCATGCACTGCCTGACCGTATTGCGCCGCCTGCACTCTCCATGGCGCCTGCAACCCTGACGATGTACGCGCAAGTTCCAGCACGCGCTGCGGTTCATTTCGACCTGGCCTTGCCGGTCGGCGATGAAGGTCTGATCGCGCGCGGATTGGCCGCTCTCAATGCCAATCGCGAGGCGTTCGACGACGCGGTGTATCAGAACGCACGCGCGCAGTTTCTCGAAATCGCGCGCCCACTGCTGCTCGGCAATCTCGCCTACAACGATTTCGTGCGCATCTTCTTCCGCGAAGTCATCGAAAAGTTTGGCGACGGCGTAAAACCTTATGCCATCCGTTTCACCAAGGAGTGCGAACCGGAATTCTCCCAGCGCGAGCGCCACAAACAGCAGCGCCGCAAGCCTTCCAACCTCGTCAACAGCACCGACCGCGCGCGTCAGGACGAGCGTTATCGACGTGCCCGCACTGTGTTCGACCATGAAACCGCATTCGGCAACTGGCAACTGAGCAATCCCGCGATCGCTGCAGCCCTCGCCACCTTCCGCCAGTTGGCCGACGAGCACTACGAACAGGCTTATTACCCCTTGTCTGTCCTGGTCCGCGCCGGACGGCGCGGAGAGGATGACGCCTCGCAAGCAAAACAGCTGGCGCGGCTCGCGTTTGAATGGTCGCTGTCACAGCAGGACGACGAGAGCATCGAGCGCTGGTGCGATCTAGGCGACATGTATAAAAACGGACACGGCGTGGAGCCTGATCCTGCCCAGGCCGAAACCTGGTATCGCAAGGCAGCGGAAAAAGGCGATCCGCGCGGTCAGTGGGCGCTCGGCCTGTGCATGTATGACAGCGACGGCGACGCCCTCCGCAACGAAGAGGCGCTCGAATGGATGAGCAAGGCAGCGGAACGTGGCGAGCCTTTCCTGCAATGCTGGCTGGGCGATGTCTATCGCCTCGGGAATCGCCATGAGGATGCCTTGCACTGGTACGGTCAGGCCGCCGCGCAAGACGACAAGGAAGGCCTGTTCAAGCTCGGCACCATGTACGAGGAAGGCCTGGGCGTACCGCGCGACCTCGACGCGGCAGCCTTCTGGTATCGCAAAGCCGCTGGACGCGGCCATGCCGAAGCGCAATGGCAACTGGGACAGCTCTACGAACATGACGGCTATTGAAATCGACCGCCTCATGCCTCCCGAGGAGCTGGAGCTGCAGCGCCTCGAAACCGAACAGGCCGAACTGGAAGAGCAAGTCGCGCAGGCCGAACTGGCGCTGGAAATCGCCAAGACTGATACCGAGCGCTTCCGTCACCGCTATTACGAAGCGGTCGGGCGACTATACGCGGAGCTTGATGAACTGGATGCGCAACTCGCCTACGAACGCATGCTGCGTTCCCCCGGCGACCCGATCGCACAGCGGGAAGCACAGACCGCGCAAGCGCGCGCCGAGCGCTCTGCCGAGGAAGCCGGCCTGGTTGCGCCGCGTCCGGAGCCGCCGCCGGACACTTCTGCCGAGCTCAAGCAGCTCTACCGCAAGGCTACGCGCCTCATGCACCCGGATCGCGCCACGACCGAACCTGAACGGCTGCGCCGCACCGAACTCATGGCACGCGTAAACAGGGCCTACGAACGCAGCGACATGCGCGCCATCGAAAAACTGATCCAGGAATTTGGGCAGGATCCCGAGGCCATCGAAGGCGAGGACGTCGCCTCGCGCATTGTCAAATGCATACGCCGCATTGCGCAGTTGCGCCGTCGCCTGGCGGACGCGCAGAAGGAACTCAAGGCACAACACAAGACCAGCACTTGGCAGCTCAAGAAGACCATCGAGACCGCCGAAGCCATGAGCGGCGACCCTTTGGGCGACCTGGCCCGACAGTTGCAGCAGGCAATTGCCGAACGACGCATCCAGGTCGCCATCGCACGTCAACAGGGATAGCAAAAATACCCCGAAGTTCAGGGTTTTTGCATCCTTACCTTACCCGCTGATTTATGAAATAATTCAGGATTTTTCAAGCAGAGGATTCGAGATGGACGAGAATAAGAGCAAGGCGCTCGCAGCAGCCCTGTCACAGATCGAGAAACAGTTCGGCAAAGGCTCCATCATGCGCATGGGCGACGGCAACGTCGCGCCCGACCTGGAAATCGTCTCGACCGGCTCGCTCGGCCTCGACCTCGCACTCGGCGTCGGTGGCCTGCCGCGCGGCCGTATCGTCGAAATCTACGGTCCGGAATCCTCCGGCAAGACCACGCTGACCCTGCAAGTCATCGCCGAAATGCAGAAGCTGGGCGGCGTCGCTGCCTTTATCGACGCGGAACACGCGCTCGACCCGCAATATGCAGCCAAGCTCGGCGTCGATGTCGCCGATCTGCTGATCTCCCAGCCCGACACCGGCGAACAGGCGCTGGAAATCTGCGACATGCTGGTGCGCTCCGGCTCCGTAGATGTGGTCGTGGTCGACTCCGTCGCCGCGCTCACGCCCAAGGCCGAAATCGAAGGCGAAATGGGCGATTCGCACATGGGCCTGCAAGCCCGCCTTATGTCGCAGGCGCTGCGCAAGCTGACCGCCAACATCAAGCGTGCCAACACGCTGGTGATCTTCATCAACCAGATCCGCATGAAGATCGGCGTGATGTTCGGCAATCCGGAAACCACGACCGGCGGCAACGCGCTCAAGTTCTACTCCTCCGTGCGCCTCGACATCCGCCGTACCGGCGCGATCAAGAAGGGCGACGAAGTAATCGGCTCCGAAACCCGCGTCAAGGTGGTCAAGAACAAGGTCGCACCGCCCTTCAAGCAGGCCGAGTTCGACATCCTCTACGGCGAAGGCATCTCGCGCGAAGGTGAAATCATCGAGATGGGCGTCAACCTCAAGCTGGTCGAGAAGTCCGGCGCCTGGTACAGCTACAAGGGCGACAAGATCGGCCAGGGCAAGGACAACGCGCGCGAATACCTGCGCGAACATCCGGAAGTCGCACAGGAAATCGAAGCCAAGATCCGCGCCAATGCGGGCCTGGTGAGCGACATGATGCGCGTGGCTCCGGAAGGCGATGAGGAAACCGACGCCTAGTCTGCGCGAACGCGCCCTGGGTTATCTGACGCGACGCGAATATTCCCGGCAGGAGCTCTACCGCAAGCTGCTGCCGTATGCCGGCGAAGAAGACCTCGACGGCCTGCTGGATGAATTCCGGCAACGCGGTTGGATTTCGGATGCGCGCTATGCCGACCAGATGGTCCATGCACGCAAGGGCAAATACGGCAGTCTCAAGGTAGCGCATGAATTGCGTACCCAAGGGGTCGCCGAGGATTTGATAGAAAAGGCAGTCAAGGAAGTGCAAGAAGAGGAACTGGATACGGCACGCGCCCTCTGGCGCAAGAAGTTCGATAGTCAGCCCGCGAACCGCGAGGAATGGGCCAAGCAGGCGCGTTACCTTCAGGGCCGTGGATTCGGCCTGGAGACCATACGTTCCGTGCTGCGCGGCGAACCGGACGAAGAGTAAGCATACGCGGGCGACACGCCCGCGAACCACATTCAAAGACACACATGAACAGCAAACAGATACGACAGGCATTTCTCGACTTCTTTGCCTCCAAGGGCCACCAGATTGTGGCCTCCAGCTCGCTGGTACCGCACGGTGACCCCACCCTGCTGTTCACCAACGCCGGCATGAACCAGTTCAAGGACGTGTTCCTCGGCTTCGACAAGCGCCCCTATACCCGCGCCACCACCTCACAGAAGTGCGTACGCGCCGGCGGCAAGCACAACGATCTCGAGAACGTCGGCTACACCGCGCGCCACCACACCTTCTTCGAGATGCTGGGCAACTTCAGCTTCGGCGACTACTTCAAGCGCGACGCGATCAAGTACGCCTGGGAACTGCTGACCGTCGTATTCAAGATTCCCGCCGACAAGCTCACCGTCACGGTCTACGCCGAGGACGACGAAGCCTACGACATCTGGGCCAATGAAATCGGCGTGCCGAAAGAGCGCATCATCCGCATCGGCGACAACAAGGGCGCGCGCTACGCCAGCGACAACTTCTGGATGATGGGCGACACCGGCCCCTGCGGCCCCTGCACCGAGATTTTCTACGACCACGGCGCACACATCCCCGGCGGGCCTCCGGGCAGCCCGGATGAAGACGGCGACCGCTTCATCGAGATCTGGAACAACGTGTTCATGCAGTTCAATCGCGACGAGGCCGGCGTGATGCATCCGCTACCCAAGCCGTCCGTGGATACCGGCATGGGCCTGGAGCGCATCGCCGCCGTGTTGCAAGGCGTGCATGCCAACTACGAGATCGACCTGTTCCAGAGCCTGATCAAGGCCGCCGCGCGCGAGACCAAAACCAGCGACCTCGACAGCCCGTCCCTGAAAGTGCTGGCGGACCATATCCGCGCATGCTCCTTCCTCATCGCCGACGGCGTGATCCCGGGCAACGAAGGCCGCGGCTATGTGCTGCGCCGCATCATTCGCCGCGCAATCCGCCACGGCTACAAGCTGGGCGCGCGCGCCGCGTTCTTCCACAAGATGGTGC
>CAMLDO010000057.1 GCA_946478865.1 uncultured Methylobacillus sp. | reverse complement strand
GCGGAACCATGGACTTCTTCGCGGTTTCCAGCATATCCATTGCCAGATCGATATCGCGACCGCCGATCAGCATGCCCGTACGCCACACGCCACGAGGGCCGCGCGAGAAAATCGCGTCCTGCACCAGACCGGTAACTTCGCTCAGTTGAACATTGGTATACGGAGCGATAGCGTCGTAGCCGGCGTCATAGGCCATGTTAACGTCGAACGGGCTCGCATTTTTGGCTGGCGTAATGAAATGAAGAACGTATGGCTTTTCCATTTAGTTGTACCCTTAAAAATTGTATGAGTCTTAATTTACTGCGCAGGCCTTGTCAGCGAGGTCACCCTCGTACATCACCCGCATTTCACACCCTTGATTGCGCGCCTTGCAGACCATGAAACTGATGTGGCCCATGTCCGCGCATTTTGCCTTCAACGCAGCCGCCATTGCCTGCGCTTCGAGTTCGTTTTCAAATATCGCAAATCCAGTCGGCCCCCAGGAGCTTTGTCCTACGCAACCGATCCCTTGCTCGCGCAGCCATTCGAGTATGCTGCCTACCGCTGCGCTCGTGAATCGCTCACCACCTTGGGCGGAAGCGAAATAATCGCCGATGCGGCACTGGATTTCATAAATTGCCGCCCCGAATGCCTTCAGATCTTGCTCGGCCACTGCCGGCAGCGCCTGCATCAATACACGGCGACATAACTCTGCTGCTGTTTCCGCGGGAAACTCCGGCAGCGTACGGAAGGCTTCAACCTCCTGCGTTCCGTGTACGCCCACGCCCGAATTGTCGAAAATCAGCAATATGCGCCAATCCTCCGGAAATTCAAGTCGAGCCAGGATCGGAGGAACCACCGTGCCAGATCCACGTCCGCCGTCTACCAGCAAACCGCCCTGCTCGAACGCACCGATTCCGATGCCGGATCGCGCACCGCGCTCCACCACTGCGGCGACCTCACGCACGGTCATCTCCAGTCCGTGCAACCTAGCCACAGCCCAGCCCACTGCCAAAGCCATCTGGGTACCGGACCCGAGCCCGGCATGTTCGGGGATCATGCCGCCCAGTTCGATAGCCACCGAGCCCTTGAGTCCCACATGCTCCATAAAATGGCGCGCGTATTCTGCAGCTCTCGTGTTTCCCGTTCCCGCCGCCCTGGAATCGGCAGCCCGAGCGACGGTCAATTGAGTTGTCGGCTCCGCCAGCGTCAGCCCGATGCTGCCGAAACGGCGTTGCAGCCCCCCATGCAGATCGAGAAACCCCATGTGCAAGCGCGCCATTGCCGTCACACTGACTCGATACGGAGTTTTGCTGCCGGGCATGCTGACCAATTCAAACAAGAGAATTAAAGCGCGTCATTTTAGCCCAGCATATGTATTTGTTGGAATGCAATCAGTGAAAATTCTGTCAAATGCAAAAGATGGGCGTTACACAACCCCATCAACAGTAGTGTCAAACCCATGAATAGAGCTCAACCGGGGGTTGCTGCGAATATTGACGCCCCTATTTTTTCACTTGATAATGCACAGCGAAGTTTTTGGTTGCCGCTTTTGGTTGCATGCATTCGACCTCCCCACAGCACAACCCCGCCGCCCCGTCTGGTGAACCCGGTGTTGCTGCAATCTGAAATTTCCGCAAAGCTAACGTAGGCACGCCTCCAGAAGCGGGCCAAGATTTGGAACGAGAGAATCCGCCAATGGATAATTTTGCTCAGGCGGCCACCATCGATTCGGTGACCTGTCCTTTCTGCGGCTTGCTTTGCGACGATCTGACCGTCCAACGCGACACCGCTGGTAATCTCACTGTCACGGAAAATGGCTGCCCGCGCGCCGTTACATTTTTCGCGCGCCCTGTCGCCGTACCTAGTCCACGCATCCAGGGCAAGCCTGCCACGCTTGAGGAAGCTGTCGCCAAGGCAGCCCAGATCCTGGGCAATGCCAAGCAGCCATTGATTGCCGGCCTGGGCTCCGATGTCAATGGCATCCGCGCGGTCATGAATCTTGCTGAAACGAGTCGCGCCACCCTCGATCACATGAATTCCAACGGCTTCATGCGCAATATGCATGTGCTGCAGAACTCCGGCTGGTTCACTACCACTCTGACCGAAGTGCGCAACCGCGTTGACCTGTTCGTCGCGGTCGGCACCGATGTCGTCAACGTCAATAACCGCTTCTTCGAACGCGAAATCTGGAACAAGGAAACGATGTTCGAAGAAGACACCCGCAACCGCGAGATCGTTTATCTCGGTGGACGCGGCCTGGATACTTCGGCGGGCGTTTCGCCGGATGGCCGCAAGCCGGATGTACTTGAATGCGATCTGGATCGTATCCCCGAAGTCGTCGGTGCCTTACGGGCGCTTATCCTCGGCAAAAGACTGCATGCGACCGAGGTTGCCGGCATTCCCGTTGCCGAACTGGAAAAGCTGGCGCAGCGCTTGCTGGCGGCAAAATATTCCGTGGTAGCCTGGGCGGCGGGTGCACTCGCCATGCCTCATGCGGAATTGACCATTCAGAATGTAACCGCGCTCGTGATCGCGCTGAACAAAAACACACGTTCCGCCGGGCTGCTGCTGGGCGGAAGCGATGGCGACACCAGCGCCAATCAGGTCAGCGCCTGGATCAGCGGTTATCCGGTACGCAACTCCTACGCACGCAACTACCCGGATTACGATCCCTATCTGTACGCTGCTGACCGCCAGCTGGCCAACGGCGAGGCCGATGCCCTCCTCTGGATATCCTCATTCAATCCGGAACGCACTCCCCCAGCCGCCAATGTGCCAACGGTCGTCTTCGGCGAAGCGCACATGACGCTGGACAAGGAACCGGATGTATTCATTCCCGTCGGAACCCCTGGCATCGATCATCGCGGCGCCATGTTCCGTATCGACAACGTCGTATCGCTGCCGGTGAAGCAGTTGCGCGAAAGCAAGCTGCCCACGCTGGGCGAAGTGCTGCGCGCCATCGAACAATCGCTGCAAACGTCAGTCCAGTAAGATTTCAAGGAAACGCACATGCTAATCAAACTGAGCGGCGGTACCGTCTACGATCCGGCGCATGGTATCGACGGCAAGGTCATGGACATCTATGTCCGCGACGGTCGCATCGTCGAACGCCCGCAGAATTCCGAGCGCATCGATCAAGAATACAACCTGGCCGGCAAAGTCGTCATGGCGGGTGCCATCGACATGCACACCCATATTGGCGGCGGGAAGGTCAACATCGGCCGGACCATGCTGCCCGAAGATCATCGCCACGATCCTGCAGCGCACTCCGAGCTGTGCCGCGCAGGCTGCGGCCATGCAGTACCTTCCACGCTGACTGCAGGTTACCGTTATGCGGAAATGGGTTACACCGCCGGTTTCGAGCCCGCCGTGCTGCCGATGAACGCACGCCAGGCCCACCTCGAAATGGGCGATACGCCCATGATCGACAAGGGCGGCTATGCGATGCTGGGCAGCGACGACCTGTTCCTGCGCATGCTGGCGGCCAAGAAGGACCAGAACGCGATTAACGACTATGTCGCCTGGACCATCGCTGCTAGCCAGGGCATCGGCATCAAGGTAGTGAACGCAGGCGGCATCAATGCGTTCAAGTTCAATCAGCGCTTCCTCGACCTCGACGAGCAGAATGCCTACTACGGCGTGACGCCGCGCGAAGTGCTGAAATCGCTCTCCCGCGCCGTTTATGAGCTAGGCGTGCCGCACCCGCTGCACGTGCACGGCAACAATCTGGGCGTGCCGGGCAACGTGGAAACCACGCTGAACTCGATGACCGGCGTCGAGGGCTATCCGATGCACCTCACGCACATCCAGTTCCACAGCTACGGCACGGAAGGCGACCGCAAATTCTCCTCGGGTGCCGCGCGCATCGCCGAGGCGATCAACAAGAACAAGAACATTTCGGCCGACGTCGGCCAGATCCTGTTCGGACAGACCGTCACTGCCTCCGGCGACCAGATGTCGCAGTTCCGAAATGCCGATGCCGGCTCCCCGCACAAGTGGGTCTGCATGGATATCGAATGCGATGCAGGCTGCGGCGTGGTGCCCTTCAAGTACAAGGATCAGAACTTCGTCAATGCGCTGCAGTGGGCCATCGGCCTGGAGCTTTTCCTGCTGGTCGACGATCCGTGGCGCATTTTCCTTACCACCGATCACCCGAATGGCGCGCCCTTTACCAGCTATCCGCACCTGATCAAGCTGCTGATGGACAAGACCTTCCGCAACGACATGTTTGCGACGCTGAACGTCGACGCACAGAAGATGAGCACGCTGTCCTCCATCGATCGCGAATACTCGCTATACGAAATCGCGATCATGACGCGTGCCGGTGCAGCCAAACTGGTCGGCCTGCACGACCGCGGCCACCTGGGCGTGGGCGCAGCCGCCGATATCACGGTGTATACCGACAATGCGGACCGCGAAAAAATGTTCGCCAAGCCGGACTACGTATTCAAGGACGGTCAGCTGGTCGTCAGAGACGGCAGCATCGTCAAGGTCGTCTGGGGCGGCACCCACACCGTGCGCCCTGATTTCGATCACGGCATCGAAAAGGAAATCAAGTCGTACTTCGACAAGTACCACACGATCAAGATGGACCACATGAAGGTCAGCAACGACGAAATCGAGGACGACGGCCGCGGCAAGGTCATCGTGCAGGAATGCAAGGGCCGCCGGGAGAAAACAGCATGATGCTCTTCAATTTTCACCATGGGGCTGCGCAATGATTATCAACGGGGTTACGATCGACGACACCTTTGCCGAAGCCTTTGGCATGCGCGGCACGCGTGTCCTCATCACCGCACAGAATCTGAAATGGGCTTATAACGCGGCCAACGCAATGACTGGCTTCGCCACATCCGTGATTGCCTGCGGCGTGGAAGCCGGCATTGAACGCGAACTGACGCCGGAAGAAACGCCGGACGGACGTCCCGGCGTCTCCGTACTGATGTTTGCAATGGGCAGCGCCGTACTGACCAAGCAACTCGAAACCCGCATGGGTCAATGTATTCTCACCTGCCCGACCGCTGCCGCATTTTCCGGCATTGATGGCGGCGACCGTATCAATCTCGGCAAGAACCTGCGCTTCTTCGGCGACGGCTTCCAGATTTCCAAGCAGTTCGGCGGCAAGCGCTACTGGCGCGTGCCGGTGATGGACGGCGAATTCCTTACCGAGGAAAAAACCGGCATGGTGCGCGCGGTCGGCGGCGGTAATTTCCTCGTGCTCGCCGAATCGCAGCCGCAAGCGCTGGCCGCATGCGAAGCCGCGATCGATGCGATGAAGAAGGTACCGAACGTGATCATGCCCTTCCCCGGTGGCGTAGTGCGCTCTGGCTCCAAGGTCGGTTCCAAGTACAAGGCACTGATCGCTTCCACCAACGACGCCTTCTGCCCGACGCTGAAAGGCCTGACCAAGACCGAGCTTTCACCGGAAATCGAATCGGTGATGGAAATCGTGATCGATGGTCTCACCGACGAGGATGTGCGTAAGGCCACGCGTGCAGGTATCGCCGCAGTATGCGAACTCGGCGCAGCAAACGGCATCAAGCGCATATCCGCCGGTAACTACGGCGGCAAGCTCGGCCAATTCCAGTTCCATTTGCGGGAGATCATGGCATGAACGCCCTGACCCTTACCCTGAAAAAGATTCCCCAGCAACGTATCGACTGTTCTCCGCTGACTCCGGACACGCTGACCGGCAAATCCACAGCTGAAATCGGCGCAATCGAGCTCCAGTCGGGCAAGCAAAAGCTGCGCGCCGATGCGGTATTCGATATTTCCGGCGACAACGCCGCCGAGCTCGTTTTCATGAACAGCTGCGACAAGCTGGACTACATCGGGGCTGCGATGCAAAGCGGTCGTATCGTCATCCATGGCGATGCAGGCTGGTATCTCGGCTTCCAGAAGAAAAGTGGAGACATTGTGCTGCACGGCAACGCAGGCGGCTTTGCCGCCAGCGGCATGTCGGGCGGCATGCTCCATATCCACGGCAACGTGGGTGATTTCCTGGCCTCGGCCATTCCCGGCGACCGCAAGGGAATGAAGGGAGGCCTGGTGATTGTGACCGGCAACGCAGGCGACCGTGTAGGCGACCAGATGCGACGTGGCATCGTGCTCATCGAGGGCAATGTCGGTGCCTACTGCGCTTCCCGCATGCTTGCCGGCACCATCGGCGTGATGGGCAGTACGGGCGATTATCTCGGTTACAGCATGCGACGCGGCACGCTGTTGCTGTTCAAGCAGCCCAAACTGCACGCCACTATTCAGGACTGCGGCACGCATACGCTGCCCTTCCTCAAGCTGATGTTCAAATCTTTCAGCAGCTTGCCCAGCAAGTTCGCACATATTGACAAGAATCGCGTGCAACGTTTCGCAGGCGATCTGGCCAACGACGGCAAAGGCGAAATTTTGGTTATTTCATGATCTGAAACAAACAATTCAAGGGGTTGCGACATGTCCGAACCCAAGACCGTGCGTCTTGATAGTCTGAAACGTAGAAGCGGTAAACCAAAGGGGCGTGTCGTTGACCCCGATATACTCGCAGAAATACAACGAATGCTGGGAGACGAATCGCGCGCTCCCGACATGCTCATCGAGCACCTCCACAAAATTCAGGACCGCTTCGGTCATATCTCCAGCAAGTTCATCGCGGCCCTCGCCGCCGAAATGAAGATGTCGCAGACGGAAGTCTACGAGGTCGCGACCTTCTACCACCACTTCGACGTCGTCAAGGAAGGCGAAACCCCGCCTCCGCCGCTCACTGTTCGCGTGTGTGAATCCGTGTCGTGCGACATGGCGGGCGCCCATGGCCTCATCGATGCACTCAAGCGTGGCCTCGGCGACCATATCCGCATCCAGCCCGTGCCGTGCGTGGGACGTTGCGATACTGCTCCCGTAGTCGTAGTCGGGCAGAATCCGATCGATCATGCCGATGCAGCCACAGTTATTCAGGCGGCGAATGCCAAGGAAATCGAAGCACCGGTCACCCCTTACCTGCCCTTCGACCAGTATGTTGCCGGCGGCGGCTATCAGCTCTATCGCGACTGCATAGACGGCAAGCGCACTGCGGAAGAGCTGATCACCATCATGGAGCACTCGGGACTTCGCGGCCTTGGCGGCGCCGGTTTTCCGGTCGGCCGCAAGTGGCGCATCGTAAGTCAACAGGCTGCGCCGCGGCTCATGGCAGTCAATATCGACGAAGGCGAACCGGGAACGTTCAAGGACCGCTACTATCTCGAACGCGATCCGCACCGCTTCCTTGAAGGCATGCTGATCGCCGCCTGGGCCGTCGGCATCGACAAAATCTACGTCTACCTGCGCGACGAGTACGCAGGCTGCCGCAAGATCCTGACCAAGGAAATCGCGGCGCTCAAGGCCAATGCGCCCGCGCGCTTGCCGGAAATCCAGTTGCGTCGCGGCGCCGGTGCCTATATCTGCGGTGAAGAGTCCGCGATGATCGAATCCATCGAAGGCAAGCGCGGCATGCCGCGTCTGCGTCCGCCGTTCGTGGCGCAGGTAGGTTTGTTCGGGCGCCCGACGCTGGAACACAACATGGAATCCGTATACTGGGTGCGCGAGATCGTCGAGAAAGGCCCGGAATGGTTCACGGCGCATGGCCGGCATGAACGCAAGGGCTTGCGCTCCTTCTCGGTCAGCGGCCGCGTGAAGAAACCAGGCGTGCATCTCGCGCCTGCCGGCATCACCATGCGCGAGCTCATAGCCGAATACTGCGGCGGCATGCTGGACGGCCACGAGTTCTACGGCTACTTTCCGGGGGGCGCCTCGGGCGGTATTCTGCCCGCGAGTATGGGCGACATTCCGCTGGATTTCGACACGCTCAATCAATATGGCTGTTTCATCGGTTCGGCTGCGGTCATCGTCTTTTCCGACCAGGACAAGGCAAAAGACCTCGCAGTAAATGCGATGAAGTTCTTCGAGGACGAATCCTGCGGACAGTGCACGCCCTGCCGCGTAGGGACCGAGAAAGCGGTCAAGCTCATGGAAAAACCACAATGGAATCAACCATTGTTGGAGGAACTTTCCGTGGCTATGATAGACGCATCCATATGTGGTCTCGGCCAGGCAGCGCCCAACCCGCTGCGCTCCGTCATGAAGTACTTCCCTGACGAACTGAAGTAAGAGGACACGGCCATGAATGCTCCTACAACATTGCCCGCCACCATCGGCTTCTCGCTCAACGGCGAGAAGATCGAGGCTTTCGAGGGCGAAACCATCATCCAGGCCGCTCAACGCAACGGCGTGGAGATCCCGCACCTATGCTACAAAGACGGCATGCGTCCGGACGGCAACTGCCGCGCCTGTGTCGTCGAAATCAAGGGTGAACGCGTCCTTGCTCCCTCCTGCTGCCGCGCTCCGACCCCCGACATGGAAGTCCAGTCCGATAGCGCACGCGCAACGGCTGCGCAGAAAATGGTGCTGGAACTGCTGCTGTCCGACATGCCGCCCAAGGAATACA
>CAMLDO010000056.1 GCA_946478865.1 uncultured Methylobacillus sp. | reverse complement strand
CCGGCATGTCGTCACGCATTGCGCATCACATCGATTTCCCGGATTACACCCCGGAAGAATTGCTGGAGATCGCAAAACTGATGATCGCCAAACTCAACTACCGTTTCAGTCCCGAAGGCGAGAAAACGTTTGCCGACTATATCGTCAAGCGCATGCAAATGCCGAATTTCGCCAACGCCCGTTCGATACGCAATGCATTGGACCGGGCACGGCTGCGGCAGGCCAACCGTCTGTTCGAAAGCCACGACAAGGCACTTACGCGAGGGGATCTCGTGACGATAGATGCGGACGACATTCTAGCCAGCCGGGTATTCGCGCAGTCATCCAATCCAACAAATCAATAAATATCAAAGCAAGGCTTGGTTATGGCAGCACTTAATCATTGCCTCAAGAGGAGTTCATCATGCAAAAACTTAGCTTCAAGCTGGCCATCTTTCTCGGCGCCGGCACCTTAGCCGCTGCTCCCGCCTTCGCGGGGCAGCAACTCGTCGACACCAAGGAAGGCAAGCCGCTCCAGATCAAGCCGGAGATGTTCGATACGCCACAGGCCAAGAAATTCCTGGAAACGGGCGAAAACCCGTACAAGGGCGACCAAGCCGCCGTTGATCGCGGCAAGAAGATTTTTCAGCTCTACTCCTGCACGCAATGCCATGGCGGCAAAGCACAAGGACAGACCGGGCCGGCACTGACCGGGCCCAACTTCCATTACGCCAAGAACGCGAGCGACAAGGGCATGTTCGAGACCATCTGGGCTGGCACCAACGGCGGCATGGGCGCCAAGGGCAAGGGACTCATGGATCCGACCGACGCCAATAATGGCATGACGCCGGACGAGGTTCTGAAGGTGATTGCCTGGCTGCGTAGCCTGGGCGGGGCTTGAGCTAGCCGACGCTTCCCGCAACATACTGATAATTCAATTGCTTGCGGGAAGCATTCCCCTCCTCTCGTTCCTGCACTGCGGAACTTCGCGGCGCGACCTCTCCACTAACTGTTATCCCTCCCTGCTGTTACGCATTCGCTATCAAATTCACAGGAGGTCATCATGCATCTTTCCAACGCACTGTTTTTTGGCGCCTTGCTGGCGCTCTTTTCCGCGTCCGCATTGGCCGCGAACTTCACGGATGCCAATGGGCAGCCGCTCAAGATCAAACCGGAACATTTCGATACGCCGCAAGCCAAGCAATTCCAGCAATCCGGGCAGAATCCCTATGCCGGCGACAAGGCCGCGATCGAGCGAGGCAAGAAACTTTATCAACTCTATTCATGCACGCAGTGCCACGGCAGCCAGGCCCAGGGCCAAACCGCCGTCGGCCTGACCGGACCCAAGTTCAACAATGCCAAGAGCGCTGAAGACAAGGGCATGTTCGAGATCATCTGGGGCGGCACCAACGCAGGCATGGGCCCCAAGGGCAAGGGCCTGATGGACCCAACCAACCCCAGCAACGGGATGTCGGCGGACGAAGTTTTGAAGGTAATCGCCTGGATCAGAAGCCAGGGCGGTGCGGGAGCGAAATAGTCGAGCTAGCCGTAGCGCAGCTTCATCGCCAGTACAGAGCCTGCGAGCAGCAGCGTGAAAACGTTGGCAACCACGACAGGCCAGGAAGCGATCATCCAGCCGTAGATCGCCCATAATGCGACACCGCTCGTGAAGATCATGTACATGCCGAGCGAGATATCCTTGGTATGGCGCGTGCGCCACACCTGGATCACCTGCGGGATAAATGCCGTGGTAGTCAGCGTGGCGGCCACGCTGCCTATCCAGTCATGCATCGCCATTACTTGCCGGCGGCCTTGCAGCCGTTGAAAGTGGCTGCACCATCTTTCAGCGTGGCTTCGGCACCATTGATTTCGAGCGTTGCCACACTGTTGCTGTAACGCGTGGCAGAAGCTTGCTTGGCCAAGGCTACTTCACGATCCGGGAAGATCAGCCAAGCGGTATTGCCGTTATCCTCCAGGCGCACATGAAAACGCTTGCCGCCCTCGCACTGGTATTCCGTGGCGTTTGCGAGACGCTTGGGCTGGCCCGGCCCCTCTTCCTTCCCGAATGGCCAGACCTTGTCCACGCTCATGCTGCTGCACGCACCCAGCATCAGGCTGGCGAGCGTCAGCAGGGGTACAGCTACAACCTTGCAACTCATCTTTTTCCCTCGAATCGAATTGATTAACGGCGCTTGCCGCCGAGCAGCGAGCCCAGCACGCCACGTATGATCTGGCGGCCGAGCTCGGAGCCAATCGCACGGGCAGCATTCTTGGCCGCGGCCTCGAACACGCCTTCGCGATGCCCGCCGCGCGGGCCGGTCGAACCGCCCAGCATTCCACCCCAGTCAAAACCCTTGCCTTCTTCGGCCGGCGGGGCTTCCGTCGCGGTCTTCGCGGCGCGGTTCTTGAGTATCTCGTAAGCGGACTCGCGATCCACCTGTTTTTCGTAATGCCCGTACAACAGCGAACTACGCAGGGTTTGTTGGCGCTCATCATCGGTCGCGGGACCGAGGCGGCTCGCTGGCGGGCAGACGAAAGCGCGCTCGACAGGTGCCGGCCGCCCCTTTTCGTCCAGCAGAGAAATCAGCGCTTCGCCCACGCCCAGCTCGGTGATAGAGGCCTCCACATCCACTTCCGGATTCGGGCGGAAGGTTTCCGCCGCGGATTTCACCGCCTTCTGGTCGCGTGGCGTAAAGGCACGCAAGGCATGCTGCACGCGGTTACCGAGCTGCCCCAGCACCATGTCCGGAATATCCAGCGGATTCTGGCTCACGAAATACACGCCTACGCCCTTGGAGCGGATCAGGCGCACCACTTGCTCGATCTTGGACAGCAGTGCTGCCGGCGCGTCGGTGAACAGCAGGTGCGCTTCGTCGAAGAAGAACACGAGCTTGGGTTTGTCGAGATCGCCCACTTCGGGCAGGTTCTCGAACAACTCCGCGAGCAGCCACAGCAACAGCGTGGCATAGGCGCGCGGCGAATTGTAGAGCGTATCCGCGGCGAGGATATTGATCATGCCGCGCCCCTTGGCGTCAGTCTGCATGAGGTCATCGAGGTTGAGCATCGGCTCGCCGAACAGCTGGTCGCCGCCCTCGTGCTCCAGTTGCAGCAGACCGCGCTGGATCGCACCCACGCTGGCGGTCGAGATGTTGCCGTACTCGGCAGTGAATTGCGAGGCATTCTCGGCCGCGAACTGCAGTATCGCGCGCAGGTCCTTGAGATCGAGCAACAACATGCCCTGGTCGTCGGCGATCTTGAACACAGCGGTCAGCACGCCGGCCTGGGTCTCGTTGAGGTTAAGCATGCGCGACAGCAGCAGCGGCCCCATGTCGGACACTGTCGCGCGGACCGGATGCCCCTTCTTGCCGAACACATCCCAGAACACCACGGGCGAGGCTTCATATTTGAGATCCAGGCCCAGTTCGGCAACTCTCGCCTCTACCTTGGCGTTGCCGCCACCTGCCTGGCTCATGCCGGACAGGTCGCCTTTCACGTCGGCCATGAATACCGGCACGCCAATGCGCGAAAACTGTTCGGCCAGGGATTGCAGCGTCACCGTTTTCCCGGTACCGGTCGCGCCGGCGATGAGGCCGTGGCGATTGGCCATGCGGGGAAGCAGGTAAAGCGGAGTTTTGCCTTTGGCAATCAGCAGAGATTCGGTCATGAGTCGTTCCTGTTGTTGGTGCGGTATGGTACCTGCGAAAACAAGGTTCGAGCTAGATGTCTCCCTTGCGGGCCTTGTCCATCATCCAGATCAATGTGTCCTCGATTTCCTGAGCGGCGTCGCGCACACGTTGCGGAACCTCGCCCAGATGCCTCAGGGCATAGGTCGGGCGATCCAGCGCCATGTAGAGCAAGCCTTTTTTCTCGTAGATCGCGATGCGGCATGGCGCAAAAGCGGCGAATTCGGGATAGTCCTTGAGCACTTCGGCTCCGATGCTGAGGCTGCAATAGGTCCGCACTTCCAGCACGCCCTGCACTTCCTGCCCGCGCTGGCGGATGTGCTCGCCGATGGGAAACACCGCAGGGCTGACGAAATTCTTGCCTTCCGCCGCAACCTTGAGACTGGTCACGACATCGTCGTAGGTGACGCCCGGCTCCACCTTGACGATATACAAGGCCGAGTCGGGATTGACCGGCGGCAATGCGTCCGCCCATGCAGAAAAAGCCAGGCTCAAGCCCAGCAGTAACGCCCACAAACGCATCTTCAATTCCCTTATCAAGGCTGATTCCGCATATAATACGCGCCCTCTGAAGATCACGGATTCCCCCCATCATGGCTGACGATACCCAACAAGGCTCGATTGACGCCTACACCCCTGCCGAAATGGCCTATCGCGTGGAAAGCGTGGGCACCTACAAAGCCGGCATGAGCGTTTACCGCATGATGGTGCTCGGCATACTCGCCGGCGCCTTCATCTCGCTGGGCGCGATGAATTATCTCAATGGCATGGCTCAAGGTCTGCCCAAGCTGGTCAGTTCCATTCTGTTCTCGCTCGGCCTGGTGCTGTGCATCGTCGGCGGGGCAGAACTCTTCACCAGCAACAACCTCATCGCCATGGCCTGGGCGCAAGGCAAGGTGCGTACCCGCGCCGTCGTCCGCAACTGGTTCTGGATCTATTTTGCCAATCTCATCGGCTGTCTCGGTACCGTCGGGCTGGCCTATGCTTCCGGCATCCTGCATACCGTGGACTTCAATTTCGGTGCGCAGACGCTGAAGGTAGCCGTCACCAAGACCGGCCTGCCCATGCATGAAATCTTCTTCAAGGGCATCCTGTGCAACGTGCTGGTGTGCCTGGGCGTATGGATCTGCTTCGCCGCGCGCAGCGTGACCGACCGCATCGTCGCCCTGATTCTGCCGATCTCGGCCTTCGTCAACCTCGGCTTCGAGCACTGCATCGCCAACATGTTCTTCATTCCGCTGGGCTTCCTCGCCGCGCAGGACCCGGCCGTGGTAGCCGCATCGCACATCCCGCCGGATATGCTGGCACACCTCACGTCGGCCAATTTCCTGAAGAACCTCGTCGCCGCGACTGCAGGCAACATCATGGGCGGCTCGGTATTCGTGGGCGGCATGTACTATCTGGTCTACATGCGCGGCGATTCGCGCATGGGCTCCGCGCCGATCATGACCGGCTTTATCGACACCTCCAAAAACAAGTAATCAGTCCTTCGAGGACTGCTTGAGCGCTGCGTCTATCGCCTTGCGATCAAGATGCGGCGCCAGCATCTGGATAAAGCCGTACATATAGCCGCGAAGATACGAATCGTTGCGGACGGCAATATAAGTAGTACTGGGCGGGAAAAGATGGCTGGCATCGAGCATTTCGAGCCCGACGTCGCGGTCAGGGTCGTAGGCCATCTTGGCCAGCAGGCCGATACCGAGGCCCAGGGTGACATAAGTCTTGATCACGTCGGCATCGATCGCGGTCAACACGAAATTGGGATGCAGCCCTTTTTCAGCGAAGGTGCGCGTCATGAGCGAGCCGCCGGTAAAGGCGAAATCGTAGGTCACGACCGGATAGCGGGTGATCTTTTCCAGCGTGAGCGGCGTATCTCGCAGCAAGGGATGTCCCTTGGGTACGACAACACAGCGGTTCCACTGGTAGCAAGGCAGGCAGATCAGGTCCGGATAGTCGGTAATGGCTTCCGTCGCGATGCCGATGTCCGCCTCGTTGGCGACAACCTGCTCCGCCACCTGGGAGGGGCTGCCCTGATGGATGGTAAGGCGAACGCCGGGATATTTTTCGATGAAGCCGGTCACGGCTGGCGGCAGGCGATACCGGGCTTGGGTGTGGGTGGTCGCAATCGTGAGGCTGCCGGTGGCATCGTGAGTGAACTCCTCGCCGACGCGCTTGATGTTTTCCATCTCGCGCAGCACGTGCTCCGCGCGTTCGAGGATGATGCGGCCCGGTTCGGTGACGCCGATCAAGCGCTTGCCGTTGCGCTTGAAGATCTGGAGATCGAGCTCCTCCTCCAGCAGCTGAATCTGCTTGCTGACCCCGGGCTGGGAGGTATGAAGCACGTCGGCGGCCAAAGAAACATTCAAACCCTGTCGCGCAACTTCGCGAATATAACGTAGTTGATGAAGCTTCATATGGATGGATTCCTATATAACCAAATCTAGTCATTGTTAGAATAACATATTATTTTGTTGATATATTTTCTTGCTATAGTTCCCCCTCCCCAATAGTTATCTGAAGGTTTCGCGTGGATTTCGGTTATATCGCTTCCGGTTTCATGGTCGGCTTGCTGGTCGGCGTGACAGGCGTGGGCGGCGGCTCCCTCATGACGCCGCTGCTGGTGTTCCTGTTCGGCTTCAAGCCCGCCGTCGCTGTCGGCACCGATCTGCTATTCGCGGCCATCACCAAAACCAGCGGCGTATTCGTGCACCACGGCAACCATAAATCCGTGGAGTGGCGCATTGTCGGCCTGCTCGCTTCTGGCAGTCTGCCGGCGGCGCTCGTCACACTATATGTACTGAACCATTTCGCGAAAGTCGGCAAGGACATCACGCACACCATTACTTTCGCTCTCGGTGTCGCACTGATCCTGACCGCAACAGCACTGTTCTTCCGCGCTTATGTCCAACGTGCTGGACGCACCACCGAGGATCATCAGCCGGGGCGCTTTCATCACTTGCAAGCACCCGCGACCGTGGTTGTCGGGCTCGTTCTCGGCGTGCTGGTCACGTTGTCCTCGGTCGGTGCCGGCGCGCTGGGAACCGTGGCACTACTGTTCCTGTATCCGCGTCTGCCGACCGTCAAAATCGTGGGTACCGACCTCGCCCACGCGATTCCGCTCACGGCTATCGGCGGCTTCGGCCACTGGCAGATGGGCAATGTGGATTTCACCCTGCTTGGCAGCCTGCTCATCGGCTCGCTGCCCGGCATCTGGATCGGCAGCCATTTGAGCGCGCGGATCCCTGAGAAGGTTTTACGTCCGGTCCTTGCATCCGTGCTGATGCTGATCGGTTTCAAGTTCGTTTCGTAAACGGTTTTTTCGAGCACACAGACTATGTATATCTACGACGACATCGACCAACGCCTCGTTGACGAGCGCGTGGCCCAGTACCGCGACCAGACGCGTCGCTACCTGGCCGGCGAGCTCACCGACGACGAGTTCCGCCCGCTGCGTTTGCAGAACGGGCTTTACATCCAGCGCCATGCGCCCATGATGCGCATCGCCGTTCCGTATGGGCTCATGAACTCCCGCCAGCTGCGCAAACTGGCCGAGATAACCCGCCGCTACGACAAGGGTTACGGCCATTTCAGCACGCGCCAGAATTTCCAGCTCAACTGGCCAAAACTGGAAAACACACCGGATATCCTGGCAGATCTGGCTACGGTGCAGATGCACGCCATCCAGACCTCCGGCAGTTGCATCCGCGCCATCACGACCGACCAGTTCGCGGGCGTCGCCCCGGACGAAATCGTCGACCCGCGCCCTTTCATCGAAATCATGCGCCAGTGGAGCAGCTTCCACCCCGAGTTCGCCGGCCTGCCGCGGAAGTTCAAGATCGCTGTCAACGGCGCGAAGAACGATCGTGCGCTGATTCTCGGCCATGACATCGGCCTGGAACTCTACAAGGATGCCGAAGGCAAGATGGCAGTGCGCGTCTTCGTCGGCGGCGGCCTCGGCCGCACACCCATCATCGGCAGCAAGATACGCGAGCATCTGGAATGGCAGCACGCCCTCACCTATTGCCAGGCGATCCTGCGCGTGTACAACATGTACGGCCGCCGCGACAACGCCTTCAAGGCGCGCATCAAGATCCTGGTCAAGGCACTGAGCGCGGAAGAGTTCGGGCGTCAGGTAGAGGCTGAGTGGGCGCACCTCAAGGATGGTCCGAGCACTATTTCCCAAGCCGAGTATGACCGTGTCGCGAGCTTCTTCGCCGCCGGCCGTCATGCGCCGCAACCGGAGCATGACGCTTCGTTCGATGCCGCCGTCGCCGCCAACCCGGCCTTCGCTGCCTGGGTAAAGCGCAACGTGCACGCACACAAGGTGCCGGGTTACCGCGCCGTGACGCTGTCGCTCAAAAAGACCGGCGTTGCGCCGGGCGACATCACCCACACCCAGATGGATAGCGTGGCCGACCTCGCCGACCGGTACTCCTACGGCGAACTGCGCGTCTCGCACGAGCAGAACCTGATTCTCGCGGACGTGAAGCTGGGCGACCTCTTTGCCGTTTGGGAAAAGGCGCGCGAAATCGGCGTCGCCACACCCAACATCGGCCTGCTCACCGACATCATCTGCTGCCCGGGCGGCGACTTCTGCTCGCTTGCGAATGCGAAGTCCATCCCGATTGCGCAAGCGATTCAGGAAAGATTCGATGATCTCGATTACCTGCATGACATCGGCGATATCGATCTCAACATTTCCGGTTGCATGAACTCTTGCGGCCACCACCACGTAGGCCACATCGGCGTGCTGGGCGTGGACAAGGACGGTTCCGAGTGGTACCAGATCACCATCGGCGGCAAGCAAGGCTCCGACGCAACGTTAGGCACCGTGATCGGCCCCTCCTTTGCAGCCGAGGAGGTTCCGGGCGTCGTGGAAAGACTCATCGAAACCTATATCGCCGAACGAACCGAGGAAGAACGCT
>CAMLDO010000055.1 GCA_946478865.1 uncultured Methylobacillus sp. | reverse complement strand
GCTGTGCAGGCTGCCACGGCGTGTTGCGCAAGGGCGCGACCGGCAAGCCGCTGACACCGGACAAAACACTCGCAAACGGCACCGATTATCTGAAGGTATTCATCAAGTACGGTTCGCCCGCGGGCATGCCCAACTGGGGTACTTCCGGGGAGCTCACCGACGAGCAGGTCGATCTCATGGCGCGCTATATCCAGCAGGAGCCGCCGACCCCGCCCGAGTATGGCATCAAGGAGATGGAAGCCAACTGGAAGGTGATCGTGCCGCCGGAGAAGCGCCCGACCAAGAAGGAAAACGACCTTAATCTGGAAAACCTGTTCTCGGTCACGCTGCGCGACGCGGGTGAAATCGCGCTTATCGACGGCGACAGCAAGAAGATCGTGAATATCCTCAAGACCGGCTATGCCGTGCATATCTCGCGCATGTCGGCTTCGGGACGCTACCTGTATGTGATCGGCCGCGATGCCCGCATCAACCTCGTTGATCTGTGGATGGCCAAGCCGGATACCGTCGCCGAGATCAAGGTCGGGCTGGAAGCGCGCTCCGTGGAAACCTCCAAGTTCAAGGGTTACGAAGACAAATACGCTATCGCCGGTACCTACTGGCCGCCGCAATTCGTGATCATGGACGGCGATACGCTCAAGCCGCAGAAAATCGTCTCTACCCGCGGCATGACCGTGGCGCCGGAAGAGTATCACCCGGAACCGCGCGTCGCCTCCATCGTCGGCTCGCACTATCACCCGGAGTTTCTCGTGAACGCCAAGGAAACCGGCAAGATCATGCTGGTCAACTACAGCGACCTCAAGAACCTCAAGACTTCGACCATCGACGCTGCGCGTTTCCTGCATGACGGCGGCTTCGATTCTACCGGCCGCTACTTCCTCGTCGCCGCCAACGCTTCCGACAAGGTAGCCGTGGTGGATACCAAGGAAGGCAAGCTTGCCGGCATGGTGGATGTGGGCAAGACGCCGCACCCCGGGCGCGGCGCCAACTTTGTCGACCCGCAAAACGGGCCGGTATGGGCGACAGGCCACCTCGGCGACGACAGCATCTCGCTGATCGGCACCGACCCGGCCAAGCACAAGGACAAGGCGTGGAAGGTCGTCCGCACGTTGAAGGGCCAGGGCGGCGGCTCGCTGTTCATCAAGACGCATCCCAAATCCAAAAACCTGTGGGTGGATACCCCGCTCAACCCGGACGCCAAGGTGAGCCAGTCGATCGCCGTGTACGACATCAACAACCTCGACAAGGGCTTCGAGATGCTGCCTATCGGCGAATGGGCGGGCCTCGGCGACGGCGCCAAGCGCATCGTGCAGCCGGAGTACAACAAGGCTGGCGACGAGGTGTGGTTCTCGGTATGGAGCGCCAAGGACAAGGAATCCGCGATCGTGGTCGTCGACGACAAGACCCGCAAGCTGAAGGCCGTGATCAAGGATCCGCGTCTGATTACACCGACCGGCAAGTTCAACGTCTACAACACACAACACGATGTTTACTAAAGGAGATTTCAGTATGAAAACATTGCTCGCCGCCTTGCTGTCCGGCGCGTTCTTCATGGCCGCTCCGACGGCCCATGCGGCCGACGTCGCCCCCTTGCTGCAAAAGGCCGGTTGCGTTGCCTGTCACAGCACCGACAAGAAAATCCTCGGCCCGTCGTTCAAGGATGTCTCGGCCAAGTACAAGGGCAAGAACATGGAGGCGGCCCTGATCAAGAAAGTCAAGGACGGCGGCAGCGGCGCCTGGGGGCCGATGCCCATGCCGCCCAATGCGGGCAAGCTGAGCGATGACGAGTTCAAGCACGTCGTCGAATGGATACTTTCCCTGTAGCACGTCGCCCGCGCCCCCATGACGGCGGGTCCACATCGTCATGGGGGCGGGCGGCGCTTTTTCTGGCATTGATGCCCAGCCTTGCCGGCTGGGCAGAAGAGGGCATCCGGCCCGAGCGTCAGGCGGAGATTGTCCGCCTGGTACGCAACGACTGCGGATCCTGTCATGGCGGCAAGCTGAAAGGCGGCCTGGGGCCGTCGCTACAGCCGGAAAGCCTCCGGGACAAGGTGCCGGAAAGCCTGCGTGAAACCATACTGCACGGTCGGGCGGGAGGTGCGATGCCGCCCTGGTCGGACTTCCTTACCGAGGAAGAGGCGGACTGGATTGTGAATCAATTATTGAAGGGATTTCCGAATGCGCGTTAGCTGGCTGGCGATCGCGGCAAGTATCGCCATCTCGGGCTGTGCTGGAGTTCAGCCGCGCGGTACCGGCGATCTGGGCGTGGTGATCGAGCGCGACGCGGGGCGGGTACAGGTGGTCAGTACCACGGCACGCGCTTCCCTCGGCAGCGTAAGCGGGCTGGGCGATCTGACGCATGCCTCGGTGGTGTATGCGCGGGATGGACGCTATGCCTTCGTATTCGGGCGCGATGGCGGCCTGACCAAGGTCGACCTGCTGCTGCGTAAGATCGAGCGGCGCGTGATGCAGGCCGGCAACAGCATCGGCGGCGCGATTTCGCAGGATGGAAGGTTCGTCGCGGCGCAAAACTACGCGCCGGGCGGCGTCAAGATATTCGATGCGGCAACACTGGCTCCAATAGCCGATATTCCCGCAGTTTATGGCGAAGGCCAGTTATCCAAGGTCGTCGGCCTGGCCGATGCGCCGGGCAATCGTTTCGTGTTCAGCCTGTACGATGCCGGCGAAATCTGGGTGGCCGACATAGCCGATCCCGCACATCCCGCCATTACTCGATTCTCTGCGGGGGAACAGCCTTATGACGGCCTGATCACTCCGGACGGCCGCTATTACATCGCCGGCCTGTTCGGCGAGGATGGATTGGCGCTGCTCGATTTGTGGCATCCCGAGCAGGGAGTGCGCCGCATTCTCGATGGTTACGGGCGCGGCGAGCAGAAGCTGCCGGTGTACAAGATGCCCCATTTGCGCGGATGGGCTGTGGCTGGCACCCGGGCCTATCTACCCGCCATCGGCCGCCATGAAGTGCTGGTAGTCGATACGCAAACCTGGCAGGAAGTGGGGCGTATCCCGCTTGTTGGACAGCCGGTATTCGCCATCGCCCGGCCGGATGGGCGGCAGGTGTGGGTCAGTTTCGCTTTTCCCGACAATCAGCACGTGCAGGTCATCGACACCGAAAGCGGACAAGTTCTGCGCACGCTGGAGCCGGGGCGCGCCGTATTGCATCTCGAATTCACGCCGCGCGGCGAGAACGTCTGGGTTTCTTCGCGCGACGACAGCAAGGTGACCGTCTATGACACCGCCCGCCTGGAAAAGCTGGCCGAGCTGCCGGCAGCCGCTCCGAGTGGCATTTTCTTCACTCATCGCGCCGGAAGGACAGGGTTCTGATGCAAGACTACAGCGACATCGAAATGCATCTGCTGAACGATTTCCAGCATCGTTTTCCGCTGGTACACCGGCCATTCCGCAAGATCGGAGAGCATCTTTGCATCAGCGAGGACGAGGTCATCGACCATCTCGCGCGACTGAGCGCCGAAGGGGTGGTGAGCCGGGTCGGGCCGGTGTTCAGCCCCGGCTGCATCGGCGTAAGCACTCTGGCGGCGCTGGCCGTGCCGGAAGAGCGCATGGAGGCGCTGGGAGAGTGGATCAGCCTGTTGCCCCAAATCAACCACAATTATCAGCGGGAGCACGACTATAACCTGTGGTTCGTTGCCACCGCGCCAGATCATCGCAGCCTGGACGCGGTGCTGGGCCGCATTGCGGACCATGCCGCTTGCCCGATGCTGAGGCTGCCATTGCAGGAGAGCTTCCACATCGACCTGGGTTTCGACCTGAAGGGCGGAGGCCGCCGCGACTGCGCTTCCGGCAGCAGCGCCCGGGTACAGCTGAACGGCGCGCAGACTGCCATCGTTGCCGCGCTCCAGTCCGGGATTCCGCTCAAGCCGGAGCCGTTCGCTGACATCGGCACGCGCGTTCGCATGAAGGAAGACTTTGTGCTGGAGCAGCTTGCTCGCTGGCGCGAGCAGGGTGTCATCAAGCGTTTTGGCGTCGTCGTGCGCCATCACGAGCTGGGCTATCGCGAAAATGCCATGGCGGTCTGGGATGTCCCCGACGAAGTGGCCAGCGCCATCGGCAAAATCGCGGCTCAGCAGCCCGGAGTTACCCTGTGCTATCGCCGCGCGCGGCAATTGCCGGACTGGCCTTACAACCTCTATTGCATGGTGCACGGCACGCGGCGCGACATCGTCGAATCGCAAGTGGCAGCGCTTGCCCGCAACAGCGGGCTCGCCGATTTCCCTTCCCGGATACTGTTCAATGGCCGTCGCTTCAAGCAGTCCGGCGCCCGCTACATCACGAGGGAACCCCATGGACGGCATTGACCGCAGCATCATCAACCGCCTGCAAGACGGTTTCCCGGTATGCGAGCGCCCTTATCAGGCCATGGCGGAGCTGCTCGGCCTCGAAGAAAGCCAATTGATCGCACGGCTGGAGCGCCTGCTGGCAGACAAGACGCTCACGCGCTTTGGCCCCATGTACCAGATCGAGCGCATGGGCGGGGCTTTCAGCCTGGCGGCGATGAGCGTGCCGGAAGCCGATTTCGACCGTGTGGCGGCCATCGTCAACGCCATGCCCGAGGTGGCGCACAACTACCAGAGAGCGCATCCGCTCAATATGTGGTTCGTGCTGGCGACCGAAACGCCGGACGGCATTCAGGCCGCCATTTCCAGAATAGAGGCAGCCACGGGCAACCGGGTCATCAATGTGCCGAAAGAGCGGGAGTATTTCGTCGGCGCGAGGTTTCAGGCATGAACGCTGCCCGCATCGACGTCATCGACCGCGCCATCGTCGAGGCCACGCAGGGCGGCTTGCCTCTGGTACCGCAGCCTTATCACGAGATCGCCGAACGTATAGGCGTTCAGCCCGAAGTCGTGATCCGGCGCATGCAGGCGATGCAGGAGAGAGGCCTCATCCGCCGCATCGGCGCTGTTCCCAACCACTACGCGCTGGGCTATCGCGCCAATGGCATGACAGTGTGGGACGTGCTGAATGAGCATGTCGATGAGCTGGGAGAGAAAGTCGGCGCGCTGGATTTCGTCACGCATTGCTACCGCAGGCCGCGCCGCCTGCCGGAATGGCGCTACAACCTGTTCGCGATGGTGCATGGCCACGACCGCGAGGAGGTGGAGGCCAAGGCGGCACGCATCGAGGCCATGCTGTATCCCTATTGCCGCGCGCGCACCATCCTGTACAGCACACGCATCCTGAAAAAGACCGGATTGAGAATCTGATCCGGCAGAAAAAGAAAGGCCGCCATGTTCCGCATCTCGCAATTCATGCATGAAATCGCCCATCCGACACCGCTCGGCCCCGCGCGCAAACCGCCCGGGCCCGTCGTGATCTGGAACCTGGTACGGCGCTGCAACCTCACATGCAAACACTGCTATTCGATCTCGGCCGACAAGGATTTCGCCGGGGAGCTTTCCACGTCGGAAGTGTACAAGGTGATGGACGATCTCAAGGCTTTCCGCGTGCCGGTGCTGATCCTTTCCGGCGGCGAGCCGCTCATGCGGCCGGACATCTTCGACATCGGCCGCCGCGCCAAGCAGATGGGTTTCTACGTCGGGCTGTCGTCCAACGGCACGCTGATCACTGAGGACAATATCGGCCAGCTTGCCGACGTGGGTTTCGACTACGTCGGCGTGAGCCTGGACGGCATCGAGGCCACGCACGACACTTTTCGCCGCAAGACCGGCGCATTCCGCGAATCGCTGCACGGCATACGCCTGTGCCGCGAAGCCGGCATCAAGGCTGGCGTGCGCTTCACGCTGACGCAGGATAATGCACACGATCTGCCGGCGCTGCTGCGGCTGACGGAAGAAGAGGGCATCGACAAGTTCTATTTATCGCACCTCAATTACGCAGGGCGCGGCAACAAGAATCGCGCGCACGACGCGATGCAGGAAACCACGCGCCGCGCCATGGACATGCTGTTCGAAGCTGCCTGGAAATCGGTAACGGAAGGGCAAGGCCGGGAGTTCGTCACCGGCAACAACGACGCGGACGGCGTTTACCTGCTGTTCTGGGTGCGCCGGCATTTTCCGCACCTCGAAGATCACATCCGCGCCAAGCTGGCGCAATGGGGAGGCAACAGCAGCGGCGTCAACGTCGCCAATATCGACAACCTCGGTGAGGTACACCCGGATACCTTCTGGTGGCATTACCCGCTGGGCAATGTGCGCAACCGGCCGTTTTCCGAAATCTGGCAGGACACCTCGGACCCACTCATGGCCGGTCTCAAGGCACAGCCACGCCAGATCAAGGGGCGCTGCGGCGATTGCACCTACTTCGACATTTGCGGCGGCAACACGCGCGTGCGCGCATTGCAACTCACCGGCGATCCGTGGCAGGAAGACCCCGCGTGCTACCTGAGCGACACCGAAATCGGCCTCGCATCGCCCGCCGAGCGCATCAAGCTCACGCCCTACGTCAAGCTGCACGCCGCATGATGCGATTCCTGATTCTTGTTCTGGCATCGCTGTCATGGGGCACAGCCGCGGCGGCCGATGCGGCCAAGCTTTTTCAACAACACTGCGCGGCTTGCCACGGTGCCGACAGGCTAGGCGGCAGCGGTCCGGCGCTGTTGCCGGAGAGCCTCGCGCGGCTGAAAAAAAATGATGCCATCGACACGGTGACTCATGGCCGCGTCGCGACGCGCATGCCGGGGTTCGGCGAACAGATCGCGCCGGAAGAGCTGAAGGCGGTGGTGGATTATCTGTATACGCCGCTGGCGCAGCCGCCGGTCTGGGCGGAGCGCGATATCCGCAACTCCCGCATCGAGTATCACGCGCCGGGAACGCTGCCCGACAAGCCGAAGTTCGAGGCCGACCTGATGAATCTCTTCATCGTCGTCGAGACCGGCGACCATCATGCCACCTTGCTCAACGGCGATACTTTCGAGTCGATCAAGCGTTTCGCAACGCGCTTTGCATTGCACGGCGGGCCGAAATTTTCGCCGGACGGGCGCTACGTCTATTTCGCGTCGCGCGACGGCTGGGTGTCGCGCTTCGATATCTGGAACCTGGAATACACCGCCGAGGTGCGCGCCGGCATCAACACTCGTAACATCGCAGTCTCCAGCGACGGGCGTTACGTGATGGCGGCCAATTACCTGCCGAATACCGTCGTGGTACTGAATGCGGCCGACCTCACCCTGGTCAAAACCATCCCCGCTGCCGATGCGGGCGGCCACAGTTCACGCGTATCAGCCGTGTACGATGCCGCGCCGCGCAAGAGCTTTGTCGTGGCGCTCAAGGATGTTCCCGAACTGTGGGAAGTCAGCTACGACGATGCTGCGGCTCCCATCTATCCCGGGCTGGTGCACGACTACAAGTTGGAGGAGGGCATGGCGATTCCGGGTCATCTCAATCCGCGTCGCACACCGCTTGAAACCGTGCTCGACGATTTCTTTTTCGATCAGGGCTATGACTACCTGATAGGCGCCTCGCGCGAAGGTAAGGGGCAGGTGGTCAACCTCGACGCGCGCCGCAAGATCGCCGACCTGCCGCTGCCCGGCATGCCGCACCTCGGCTCCGGCATTACCTGGCCATGGCAGGGGCGGGACATCCTCGCGACGCCCAACCTCAAGGACGGGCAGGTGACGGTGATCGACATGCGAAACTGGCAGATCATCAAGGAAATTCCCACGCCCGGCCCCGGTTTCTTCATGCGCAGCCACGAAAATACGCCTTACGCCTGGACGGACGTCTTCAATGGCGCGGCCAAGGACACGCTGCAACTGATCGACAAGAACACTTTGCAGATCGCAGCAACGCTGACGCCCATTCCCGGCAAGACTGCGGCCCATGTCGAATTCACCCGCGACGGCCGTTATGCGCTGGTCAGCGTATGGGAAAACGACGGCGCTCTCATCGTGTACGACGCGGCTACGCTGCAAGAGGTGAAGCGGTTGCCGATGAACAAGCCTTCCGGCAAGTACAACGTCTACAACAAGATCAACCGTTCCGCCGGAACGAGTCATTAGTCCCATTTGGAAACCCTTTCCAAGTCCCTTCCAAAGTTCTTTCCATATCGCTGTTTACAAGCGAATTTTTAAAAGATGTATTTTAAATATTGATTACCCGGAATTGCTGTGATAAATTAAAGGTGCATTTAATATGACTCTTTAAATGCAGGGCGGCATCCGACAGCAGAAAACCGGTCCCGGATTGATGTGCGTCAAGGTTCGCCGGACCGCTAAACCGTAGACTTCAGCGCAGAAGTCAACAACCAACTGGGAGGACGTAATGAGTACGACATTCACCAAATCGATGGCGCGCAATATCTTTTATGGGGGGTCGGTGTTTTTCTTTCTGTTGTTCGTGGCGCTAACGGTGGATACCACCCATACGCTGCCGAAACGTGACAACAGCCAGAACCTCACGCCATCGGTAGAGCGCGGCAAGAAGCTCTGGGAGACCAACAACTGCATCGGCTGCCATACCTTGCTGGGCGAGGGCGCCTATTTCGCGCCCGAACTCGGCAACGTCTACAAGCGCCGCGGACCCGAGTTCATCAAGATCTGGATCAAATCGCAACCGACCGGAGCACCCGGCCGCCGCCAGATGCCGAACTTTCACCTCACGGACGAAGAGCTGGACGACCTGGTCAATTTCCTGAAGTACACCTCGGAAATCGATACCGCCAAGTG
>CAMLDO010000054.1 GCA_946478865.1 uncultured Methylobacillus sp. | reverse complement strand
CCGGGAAGCGCGGTTTCCGGAGCCAGGATGAAGAACTCCTCGCCGCCGATACGGCAGGCGATATCCGGGCGGCGGGAATGTTCGCCCAGCATCTCGGCGAGACGCTTGAGAGCCATGTCACCGATGTTATGGCCGTAGTTGTCATTCACGGTCTTGAAGTGATCGACATCGATGAGCAGGATGCTGAGCGGGCGCAAGGTGCGTTCGCACGCCACCCACTCGCGGGCCAAACGATCCATCGCATACCGGCGGTTATAGAGGCTGGTCAGGGAGTCGGTCAGCGCGGCCTCCTCGGCACGCTGATTGGCGATCGTAAGCTGAAGAGCATTGCGGCGCAGCAAGTCGCACTCGTGGATGATCTCGCGCTGCACGGATACAACCCGCAGGGCGGCTTTGAGATGCGCCTGGAATTCGGATACATCGATCGGCAAGGCCACTACATCGTCCGCCCCGGTATTGAGCGCATCCAACCGCCCTTGTCTATTCGAACCCTCGACCAGCACCACGATGTGCAGAAAGCGTCCGATTTCCGTTTCGCGCAATGTACGGATCAGCTGAGTGGATTCCTTTTCCGCCCGCGACCAGTCCGCAATCATGATCTGGGGCTGGCGCTCAAGCACCAGCCTCAGCGCCTCGCGGTCATGATCCGCGACATAAACGTTATGGCCGCCATTCTCGAGCATGCGCGTGAGCAAGCCGACCGTCTCAGTATCCAGATGGGCCAGCAGGATATCGGCGGGGCCCTGTTCTCCGGCTTCTGGCCTAAGCTTGAATTCCGTTGTCGTCACCATGGCCTCCTCCCGATGCAGCACTGGCGTGGGCGGCACCGCAAACTCGGGAACGTCCCGCACCTTGATTTCCAGCAGGGCAGCCCATTCCCGCCATTCGATCAGCATCTGGTTTACGAGGCTGATCAGCATCGCGGCATCCATATCGAACTTACGGCCCAGCGGCTCCAGCTGCGCCAGCGCGCCGGCTCGTTCGCTCTCCTGGATAAAGCACAGCGCAGACATGCGCCAGGCGAGGTGGAAACACCAGATCAGTCGCGTACGGCGGCTGTTCTCGGAAAAAGTCGCCCGCTCCGGCACTTCCTGATACATCACCGCGTCACAGAAAAATTTGGGAATCCCCCAATCCGCCATCATCGCTGCCGATATCTCGGCATGATTGAGCCCGAACTGCTCTTCCTCGCAATCGAGCAGCACTTCGGTATCGCAGCGCGCGTCGGCCAGGATATCTCCATACTCCTCGCGATGAATCGAGGCCAACGCCAGCTTGCCGATCAGCGACAGCAGTCCGCAGGTAAACATTTCGACTGGAGGTGCCAGGCGAGCCTCCGCACCAACAAGCTCAGCTGCAACGCCCAGCGCGATGGAGCGTGACCAGAATGTCTGATAGTCGAAACGAGGACATTGACCGGAACGATGTGCAGAAACGAGCGAAAAAGCCAGCACGACCTGGCGCAAGGACTGAATACCGATGGTCATGAGCACGTCTTGCGACAACGAAACCACCGGCCGCATGCGCCCATACACAGGAGAGTTGGCCATCTTGAGCACCCGGCCGACCAACCCCGGATCCGACTGCAGCGTATGGATGATTTCCGGCAGCGCTACATCATTCTGCTGGCACAATTCGATGAGCTTCATGGCCGTGCCGGTAGGAGAAGGCAGGCTCCCGCTCGCTTTCAGCTCGATGAATTTTTCGTTGATATTCATTGGCCTCAAGTTTGAGGCAATCGCATGCGGGTCGCAACAACCCATTGCGCATATTGTGGATTTCGAAGAGGAATCACGTCGCGCGCCTTGAAACTCAACCGTTTAGCAGCGCAAGCAGAGCGGCTTCGTCGATCACCGGTACGCCTAGTTCCCGGGCCTTGGTCAGCTTGCTGCCCGCTTCCTCACCGGCCACCACATAGTCGGTTTTTTTGGAAACGCTGCCGCTCACCTTGCCGCCTGCAGCCTCGATCATCTCCTTGGCCTGGTCGCGCGTGAGTGTAGGCAGCGTGCCGGTCAGCACCAGGGTTTTCCCGGCCAGCACTCCCGCTTCCGCAGCCTCGGCCGGCATGGCGGCCAACAACTCGGTACGCAATGCATCCAGTCTCGCCAGCTGAGTACGATGTTCGTCATCGTCCAGCCAGCCGAGCAGAGATTCAGTCACCTCCTTCGGCAGTTCCGCGAGCTGGACAGCATCGACCGATCGTAACTGCATCAATTGCGTCAGCGTCGGCATCAGCGTCGCCAATTGTCTGGCGCGCGTAGCGGTCAACTTAGGCACGCCCAGCGTCGCATACAGCTCGGCCGGCTCCAGTTTCTCACGCAGTTTGGCGCTGGGCGGATGCTCGCCCTGCGGCACCACGCCGGCAGCCAGCAATGCATCCAGCGCCTGCTGGTTCTTGGGTTCGGCAAAGAAATCGGCAATAGCCTCGGCGACCGTCGCACCCACGTCGGGCAAAGCCAGCAGTAGCGACGCTGGCGCATGACGAATCACGGACAGTTTACCCAGCCAGTCGGCCAGCGTCTTGGCAGTGGATTCGCCCACGTGGCGTATGCCCAGCGCAAACAGGAAGCGCGCCAGCGGTGGCGTCTTGCTGGCACGGATGCCGTCCAGCAGGTTTTCTGCCCACTTGGTGGCAATCTTGCCGGCGGTCACGGTCTCGGGGGTAATGCCGTCGCGCTCGTCGGCGCGGCGCTTCATTTCGAGGAAGTCTTCGAGGGTCAGCTTGTACAGGTCGGCGATGCCGTGCACATAGCCCAGCTCGACCAGGTTATCGATGTAGCGCTCGCCCAGACCGTCGATATCCATCATGCGGCGGCCGGCAAAGTGGCGGATTGCCTCCTTGCGCTGCGCCGAGCAGAACAGCCCGCCCGAACAGCGCGCTACCGCCTCTCCCTCTTCGCGCACCACGTGCGAGCCGCAGACCGGGCAGGTCTTGGGCAGCTCGAAGCGCGGATATTGGGGCTGCTGCCTCGGATTGAACAGGTCGCTGCCGGGCACGTCCATCATCGGACGCCGGTCGAGCACCACGCTTACCACTTCGGGGATCACGTCTCCCGCACGGCGCACGATCACGATGTCGCCCACGCGCACATCCTTGCGGTCGATTTCGTCCTGATTGTGCAGCGTGGCATTGGTGACCGTCACCCCGCCCACGAATACCGGCTTCAGCCGCGCCACTGGCGTGATCGCACCGGTACGACCGACCTGCACATCGATATTCTCGACGACGGTCATTTCCTCCTGCGCCGGAAACTTGTGCGCGACCGCCCAATGCGGCTCCCGCGTGCGGAAACCGAGTTCGCGCTGCAAGGCCAGGCTGTTGACCTTGTACACCACCCCGTCGATGTCGTACGGGAGGCTGTCGCGCTTGGCCGCCACCGCCTGGTGGAAAGCAACCAGCGCCTCTGCGCCCTTGCCTACCATGCGCTCGGCACACACCGGGAAACCGAAATCGCGCAGTGCGTCCAGCACCGCACCATGCGTAGCCGGCACCTGCCAGCCGACGGTTTCGCCCAGACCATAAACGAACAGCGACAACGGCCGCTGCGCGGTCAGCCGCGCATCCAGCTGACGAACACTGCCAGCCGCCCCATTGCGCGGATTGACCAGCGTAGGCTTGCCCAGCTCGCGCTGGCGCGCGTTGTAGCGTTCGAAATCCGGCCGACTCATGTAGACCTCGCCGCGCACTTCCAGCACTTCTGGCGCGGTGCCCTTGAGGCGCAGCGGAATCTGGCGGATGGTTCGGATGTTTTGCGTTACGTCCTCGCCCACCTCACCGTCGCCGCGCGTTGCGGCCTGCACCAGTTCACCCCGCTCGTAGCGCAGGTTGATGGCGAGGCCATCGAACTTCAGCTCGGCGGCATACTCGATCGGCGGATCGGAAGGGTCCAGATCCAGCTTTTTGCGCGTGCGTGAATCGAACGCAAACGCGCCGCTGGGCGTGATGTCAGTTTCTGTCTGGATCGACAGCATGGGCACGCGATGACGCACCGGCGCCAATTCGGACAGCGGTGTGCCACCCACGCGCTGCGTAGGCGAATCGGCGGTTATCAGTTCGGGATATTCCGCCTCCAGCGCCTGCAATTCACGGTACAGGCGGTCGTATTCGCTATCGGGGATTTGCGGGGTGTCGAGGACGTAATACTGGTAATCGTGATGCAGAATCTCGTCACGCAGCTGACGAGCGCGCTGCGCTGTCTGTTCAGGTACAGCCATGTCAGGAGAACAGGCGCAGCGCGGCCGTGGTACCGGGCAGGATAAAGCGCGCCACCATCTTGGAATGGATCATTTTCAACTGCTGGCGGATTTTCTCGATCTCGATTTCGCCTAGCGCACGCTGGTTGTCATCGACCAGCACGCCGTCTACTGCCGTTTCCAGTTGTCGCGCGAAATGCACCATGCGATTGAACGCGTCGGAGGTGCTCGACACCTTGGGCACATCGAGCTGGAAACTCACACCGCGATAGAACACGGTACGCAAGGTTTCCGCCTTGAAAGGACGCTGATCCTGGCTGATCATAGTGTAAAGCGTCCGTCCATTTTCATCCTCGAAATGGAAGGCGCCATCTTCGCGCAGACGCATGCCGTTAGATTCCGCGAGGCCGCGCAGCTTGGTGCCTGCGAATGGGCCGCTGCCTCCTTGCAACACATGGAAGCCAACCATGACGTCGACGTCGATACAGAACTGGTCAAGCTCGATGGCATATTGCAGCGGATCCATCGCCCCGTGCCAGGCAAGACGGCCGTTTAGCGCGGACGCCAGGCGCTGCACCTGCTCCTGGAAAGCCAGCAAGGCACCCTGCGACACCGGTCCGGAGCGGTCGGCCAATTGAAGCGCAACTACAAATTGCGGATAACGTCCGGAAGGCAGATTGGCGGAGAGCGGCTGCCAGAAGCCGGTCTCGTCCTGCAGCAGCCACTGCACCGGCTTGTCGAAACGAGGCATCTGCTGCACCGCGCTCAGGAAAGCAGCAATATCCAACGTGGCGGGCAACGCCGCCTTGCCGATCAGATCGATCTGCTCATCCACTTCGTCCGGCATGGAACTGACCACGGCCTCGCCAGCTTGAGGTTGTTCTGGTGCCGCCTGCTGCCGGATTTCCGGTTGAATTTCAGGCTGCGCCTCGGGTTGCGGCTGGCGAGCTTCGACGCGCACGGGTTCTGGCTCGGATACGGGCTCCGGAGCGTAAGCAAAAGCCGGTTCCTCTTCTCGCACCTCTTCTTCAAAAGGCGTAGCCTCGAATGGCGGCTCTTCCTGCTGAGTATCGGAAAAAGCCGATGGCACTTCAGGCTGCGTGGCAACCGGCTCTGGAGTCAGGACCGGTTCAGGCTGAGGCGCGCGCCGCGCTGGTTCCGGGCGATAGGGTTGCTTGATGGGTTCGGATGCCTCGCGTGCCGGTTTTTCGGGATGCAGGTCTTCCAGCAGCGCATCTTCGGGGATGCCGCGATCATCTGTGAAACGGTCTTCGATGATGATGGATTCGGTCTCGAAAGCCACGATCCGCTCCGGATCGATCTGGAAATCGTCCGCCATGAGAATGTCATTGGTGGGCTCCTCGAAACGGTTCATGCTTTCCTGCATGAATCGCCGTTCCTGCCACCAGTTGAAAAGAATCACGGCGGCGATGATGACCGCGCCGAGTGCAAGCAGAGACAGTTGCAAGTCCGACATGCTATTGAATTCCTGTAATTTTCATCTATTGCTTCGGATTATACGTTAGGCCGGCAGCTCTGTTTGCATGCGCATCGCAGCCTCGATATCGACTTCGACGATGCGAGACACCCCGGATTCCTGCATGGTGACGCCGATCAGCTGCTGGGCCATCTCCATCGTGATTTTATTATGACTGACGAACATGAACTGAGTCCGTTCGGACATCTTGCGTACCAGATTGCAGAAACGTTCGGTATTGCTGTCGTCCAGCGGCGCATCCACTTCGTCCATGAGGCAGAACGGCGCAGGATTGAGCCGGAACAGCGCGAACACCAGCGCCATTGCGGTCAGCGCCTTCTCGCCGCCGGACAGCAGATGGATGCTGCTGTTCTTCTTGCCGGGAGGCTGCGCGAACACCTGGATACCAGTATCGAGAATTTCGTCGCCCAACAGTTGCAATTGCGCCTGTCCGCCGCCGAACAGCGTCATGAACAGCTCGCCGAAGTGGCGGTTGGCTTCGTCATAAGTATGTTGCAAGCGGCTGCGCGTTTCGCGGTCGATGCGGCGTATCGCCTCTTCCAGGGTGTTGATCGCCTCTTCCAGATCGCCCGCCTGGCTGTCGAGATAGGTTTTGCGCTCGCGTTCGCTCTCGAGCTCCTGGATTGCGGCCAGATTGACCGCGCCCAGCGCCAGGATCAACTCTTCGAGACGCTTCACTTCCCGGTCGAGATCTTCGGCCTTGGCATTGCGTGGCAAGCCTTCCTCTAGTTGCGTCTCGTCCATCTGGGTGGCGGCAAGCTGCTCGGAGCAGCTCTCGAAATGCAGGCGCGCCTGCTGTTCCTGCAAACGGCTCTGCTCCAGCTTGTCGCGCAACGGGTGCAGCAACTGTTCGGTTTGCAGGCGGCCGCGTTCCATATCGAGCAACCGCTGCTCGATGCCGGCGAGAATATTGCGTGCCTCGGCCAAGCCTTCCTCGCCCTGGCGGCGGACTTCCAGTGCCTGCTCCAGCGACAACTTCAGGCTGTCGGGCGAAGCTTGCGCCAGATGATTTTCAGCGTCGCTGCGCCGCTGAAATAGCGCCGCCATAACTTCATCTATTGATACAAGTTTACCTTCCAGTTCGTTGATATTATTCAATATCATTTTCTCTGAAAAAGCCTGCTGCTGCGCCAGCTTCTCCGCTTCCATAAGACGTTCGCGCGCCTGCTTGAGCGCAGCATCGGTATCCTGCCGTACTCTGCCGGCTTTGTCGCGCTCGATACGCAAATCGCCGATGCCAGCCTGCAGGTCAGCAATCGCCTGATCGCGCTCGGAAAACTGATGCTCCACCTCGGATTTTTGCTGCGTGAGCCGTGTACGCTCGAGGGAAAGCTGCTGCTGGCGGTCCCGGATATGCTGTTGCTGCTGCTCCAGGCGCTGGATATCCATGCGCAAGGCATGCAACGCTGAAGTTTTCTGGCGCTGCGCATGCTGGGCATCCGTAATCTGGCGATGCAGGTCGTGCAGCATCCGTTCGGCTGACTGCAATGCGGACTCATGCTGTTCCTGCTTGCCCTTCAGTGCGGGCATTTCAGCTTCAATCTGCGCCAGTTCGCGCTGGCGCTCCAGCACGCCATGCAAGCCGGACTGAGGCGCATAGAGAGCAGCACTGTGACGGGTATAGACATCGCCTTGTCGCGTCACCAACCATTCACCGGGGCTCAGGCGAGCGCGGGCTTCTGCAATATTCACACTCTCTGGTGCCAACCAGGCATGCGACAGCCAGTCTTCCAGGACGCCGCGCAGCCGAGCATTGGCAACGCGCACGCATTCGTTCAAGGGCTTCCAGCCTGCGGGATGCACTCGAGGGGCAATGTCGCCCTCCCCCTCATGGAACAGCACCACGGCTGCAGGTGGGCGTTCCTCGCCCTTGGGCACGCCCGGCATGGCATTGAGCCGGCTGCCCAGCAAACCTTCCAGCGCGGTTTCGCAGCCGGGCTCCACTTCGAGGAACTGCCACAATCGCTTCTTGCCGTCGATGCCGAAGCGCGACAACCAGGCATCCAGCTTGCCCTCATGGCCCAGCGCCTGCTGCAGCTTCTGCAACGCAGCCAACTGGGCTTCGGCTTGTGCGATCAAGCGGGCGTGCTGGTGCATGTCATTCTGCAAGGTTTTCAGGTGTTCAGATTGCTGTCGCTCGGCGTCCGCCTGTTGTGCCAGCGCGGCTTCCAGCGTCGCAAGTTCCTGCTGAAGCGCCACGCTTTCCTTTTCTTTTGCAGCGAGGATGCCGGGATCGGGCAGCACCAGCCGCTTTTCATCTTCGGATAACCGTTGCAAACGCATATTGATCTCGCCCAGAGAGCGGCGCGCATGGTCGAGATGGGTACGCTCCAGCTGGATCTTCTGCTCGGTTTGCATGATCGCCGTCTGCACCTTGCTGAACGCAGCCTGCGTATCGCGCGCCTCCTGCTCAGCAGCCGGCAAGGCATCTCGGGCCTTCTGCAACGCCTGCTGCGCATGCTCCGCATCGGCGGCCGCTCGCTGCTGCTGGACGCGCTGGTTTTCCAGTTGGCGGGCGTAATCCTCTTTCTGCGCCGTCGCGCGTGCCTGCTCGCTGTCGATCTGGCTTAACTGTTGTTGCAGACGCTCGCGGTTTTCCTGGATGTGGCGCAGTTGCTGTTCCAGCGCGGATACCTGTGCATTGGCTTCGTAGTAGCGGCCTTGTGCCGCCTGCACCGTTTCCCCACCGGCATGATGCTCCAGCCGCAGTTGCTCGAGTTCGCTTTCGGTTTTGCGCAGCTGCGCGGTCTGGGCTTCGAGCTCGACGGCGAGCTTTTCCACCTGGCGTCGCGCCCGTTCCCATGCCTGGGCCGCATCGCGTTTCTTCAACAGCCAGTACTGGGCCTGCGCTCGGGTTTGCGACTGGCGCAACTGATGGTATTCCTGGGCAACGATGGCCTGCGATTCCAGCCTGGCGATCTGCTTGTCCAGCTCTTGCCGGATATCCTCCACGCGAGTCAGGTTCTCGCGTGTGTCGCGCAGCCGCAGTTCAGTTTCGCGGCGACGTTCCTTGTATTTGGAAATACCCGCGGCTTCCTCCAGGAACACGCGCAGCTCTTCCGGCTTGGCCTCGACGATGCGCGAAATGGTGTTCTGCCCGATGATGGCGTAGGCGCGGCCACCGAGGCCGGTGCCGAGGAACAAGTCAGCGACATCGCGCCGACGCACTGGAGTGTTATTGATGTAGTAAGTGGAACCGCTATCGCGGTGTAGCACACGCTTGACGGAGATTTCGGCGTATTGCGCCCACTCTCCGCCCGCGCCGCCGAGGCTGTTGTCGAACAGCAGTTCGACGCTCGCGCGCGACACCGGCTTACGGTTGGCGGAACCGTTGAAGATGACGTCCTGCATGGACTCGCCGCGCATTTCCCGTGCCGAGGACTCGCCCAGCACCCAACGGATCGACTCCATCACGTTGGATTTGCCGCAGCCATTGG
>CAMLDO010000053.1 GCA_946478865.1 uncultured Methylobacillus sp. | reverse complement strand
AAGCCAGCCTGCGGCTCGGCGAATGCCACGCTGGAAACCAGCATCATCAGGGCGGTGAAAAGCGCTTTCATGGGTTTTCCTTTATTGGTCGGGAACGTTGCTGTGAATCTTGATCAGGTCGGCATTGAAGCCGTTCTTGGCCAGCTCGGCGCGCGCCTTGGCAATCTGATCGAGATCGGTATAAGGGCCGACGCGCACGCGATGCCACACGCCTTTGTCGGGCACTGTGGCTGTCTGCACGACGGCTTCCAGTCCCAGCAGGGCCAGTTTGGCTTTCATGTTGTCGGCTTCAGCCTCGGTCTGGAAGGCGCCGACCTGGAGAAAATAATTCTCGATGGCGGGCTGGTTCTGCTCCTGAGCTTCCTTGCTTTGCTGGATTTCCTGTTCCGTGACCTGGCTCTCGCCGGGCAGGATCTTGTAGAAATCAAAGCGGTTGGGATCGGATTTTTCCTCGGGGTTCTCGGACGGTACGGCTTCGTTGCCGGAGCTGGTTCCCTTGGCATTTTCCATGGGAGCTGCGGGCTCGATGGATTCATCAGGCTTGACGAAGGGACTCTTGCCGCCGGTGACCATGATAGCCACGGCGACCGAGATGCCGATGCCGAGAATGACGCCGACCAGCAGGCCGGTGACGAACGCGTTGCCCTTGTTCGCGGGCTTTTGCTTTTGCGCTGTAGGTTTGTAATCGCGTGACATGGTCGCTTACATTTTCTCCGGGGCGCTGACGCCCAGTAATTGCAGGCCGTTCTGCACTACGAAACGGGTGGCATAAACCAGTGCGAGACGTGCGTGTTTCACAGCCTCGTCTTCGACCAGGAATTGCTGGGCATTGTAGTAGCTGTGCAGGTCGCCGGCCAAATCCTTGAGGTAGTAGGCCACGATATGCGGCGCAAGTTCAAGCGCGGCCGTTTCCACCACTTGCGGATACTCGGCGAGGCGCTGCAGCAGCGCAAGCTCGTGCGGAGTGGTCAGCGGACCCAGGTCGGCGCTTGCGAGCGTGGTTGCATCCCCGCCCCACTGTTCCAGTACGCTGCAAATACGTGCGTGGGCATACTGGATGTAGTACACCGGGTTGTCGTTGGTATGGGCGCGTGCGAGATCGATATCGAAGATCAGCTGCGAATCGGCCCGGCGAGCTGCCAGGAAGTAACGCGTCGCATCGCGGCCGACCTCCTCGATCAAGTCGCGCAACGTCACATAGCTGCCGGCGCGCTTGGAAATCTTCACCTCCTCGCCGCCGCGCATCACCGTCACCATCTGGTGCAGCACGTAGTCGGGCCATCCTTGCGGGATGCCCATATCCAGCGCCTGCAAACCGGCGCGGACGCGGGTAATGGTGCTGTGGTGATCGGCGCCCTGCTCGTTGATGACACGCGTGTAGCCGCGCTGCCACTTATTGATGTGGTAAGCCACATCCGGCACGAAATAGGTATAGCCGCCTTCGCGCTTGCGCATCACGCGGTCCTTGTCGTCGCCGAAGTCGGTCGTGCGCAGCCACAACGCATCGTCCTGCTCATAGGTATGGCCACTGGCGATGAGCTTTTGCACGGTCTCCTCGACCTTGCCTTCGGTATACAGCGCGGACTCCAGCGAGTACACATCGAAATGCACGTCGAAGGCGCGCAGGTCGAGATCCTGTTCGCGACGCAGGTAGGCAACGGCAAAATGGCGGATCGCCTCGGCATCGTCCGGGTCGCCCTTGCCGACGATATGCTGATCCTCGGCATGAATGGTTTCCTTGGCCATGTAGGCTTTGGCGACATCCACGATGTAATCGCCGCGATAGCCGTCTTCCGGCCATGCGGGGTCGTCTGGCGTAACGCCTTTGCAGCGCAATTGCACCGACAGCGTCAGGTTGTCGATCTGCTGGCCGGCATCGTTGTAGTAGAACTCGCGCGTTACGTCCCAGCCGGTTGCTTCCAGCAGGCGGCACAAGCAGTCGCCGACCGCGGCACCGCGGCCATGACCCACATGCAGCGGGCCCGTAGGGTTGGCGGAAACGAATTCGACCTGCAGCTTGCGCTTCTGACCATGATTGTTGCGGCCAAAGGCATGCCCTTGGCTGAGAATGTCCTTCACGACCGCATGCTTGGCCGCAGGGCTCAGAAAGAAATTGATGAAACCTGCACCGGCGATTTCGGTTTTCGCGATATAGGGAGAAACCGGCAGATTCTTCAGCAGACTTTCGGCAATCGCGCGTGGATTCTGCTTGAGTGGACGGGCCAGCGTCATCGCCAGATTGGTGGCGAAATCGCCATGATCGGCGGATTTCGGACGCTCCAGGACGATAGCCGGTTCACCCTGTTCGGGAGCTACCGCTTTTGCCGCCTGAGTCAGTAATTCGGTAAGATGTGCTTTCAAAGCGATTCTTGGAATAAAAAATCGTTATTTTAACGGGTTCCCACGTAGCATGCATTGCTATAACGGCCCATCTCCCCGATCCGATGACAGCATGAATATCCTTCGCGTCGCACTCGACGTGCCGCTTGCCACGCTTTTCGATTACCTCGATGGCGGCAACACGGTGCAAGCCGGGCAGCGTGTGCTCGTCCCTTTCGGCCGTCGACAGGTAATCGGCATCGTTATTTCACGCAGCAATACTTCCGAATTCGAGGTTTCACGCCTCAAACCCATCATTTGCGCATTCGAAGAAGAGAATCCTCTTCCACAGGAAACACTCAAGTTACTGGCTTTCTGTGCGGACTACTACCAATACCCGTTCGGCCAGGCACTGCTGGCGGCACTACCCTCGCGGTTACGCGAAGCCCAACCCGCGGCATTACCCAAACGCATCGGTTATGGCCTCACCGACGCCGCATTAGAAGGCGGCATCGAACTCATCCCGGCGCGGGCGATAGTGCAGCGCAAGCTTTTTCAGATCCTGCAAGAGGCGGGCCCGCAGGGCGCTGCCACGATGGCCGAAATTTCTTCCGGCTGGCGCGGAGCGATGAGGACGTTGCAGGACAAGGGATGGGTGCGCGAAATGGAGCTCGCACCGATCGTTCCGCATGGTGATGCCAAATCGGCCCCGCTGCTCAATCCCGGCCAGCAGCAGGCCGTCGAGGCGATATTGAAGGGTGGAGCCGGTTTTTGTGTCTGGCTGCTGCATGGCATTACCGGCAGCGGCAAGACCGAGGTCTATATGCAGTTGCTGCAGGCCATGCTGAAAGACGAGCATGCACAGGCACTGGTGCTCGTGCCCGAAATCAATCTGACGCCTCAGCTCGAGGCACGTTTTCGTGCGCGCTTTCCGCGCCATCCCATCGTCATGCTGCACAGCCAGATGAATGAGAGTGAGCGCTTGCATGGCTGGTTGCGTGCGCAGAACGGAGAAGCCCGCATTGTCGTCGGTACCCGGCTTTCCGTTTTCACGCCGATGAAAAATCCGGTCGTGGTAATCGTCGATGAGGAGCATGACAGCTCGTACAAGCAGCAGGATGCGATGCGTTACTCAGCCCGGGATGTGGCGATCATGCGCGCCAAGCGGGCCAATATACCGGTCGTGCTCGGATCCGCCACCCCTTCGCTGGAAAGCTGGCATAACGCACAGGCCGGCCGTTACCGGTTGCTGACCTTGGCTGCACGTGCGGTAGAAAGTGCAGCCCTGCCTAGGGTGAGATGCATCGATACTCGGTTGCAGCGTCCCCATGAAGGTTTGTCGGAGCCGCTGATTACGGCAATGCGGTTAAGACTGGAGCGTGGCGAGCAGAGCCTGCTGTTCATCAACCGGCGCGGTTATTCGCCGGTATTGCTATGCAGTGCCTGTGCCTGGGTAGCGCCCTGCATGCGCTGTTCCAGCCGCCTGGTCGTGCATTTGCGGGAGCGTAAGCTGCGTTGCCATCATTGTGGTCACGAGCAGCGTCCGCCGCCGCAGTGCCCGAGCTGCGGGAATCCCGATCTGCATCCGACCGGCCACGGTACCCAGCGGCTGGAAGAAGTCCTGGCACAGCATTTTCCCGCAGCGCGCATCCTGCGCGTGGACCGCGACAGCATGCGCCGCAGGGACGCGATCAAGGACATGACTGCCAGGGTGCATGCGAATGAAGTGGATATCCTGGTCGGGACACAGATGCTGGCCAAGGGGCATGATTTTCCCAATCTTACGCTGGTAGGCGTCATCGATACTGACAGTGCGCTGTTCAGCCCCGATTTCCGCGCAGCCGAGCGCCTGTTCGCGCAGCTACTGCAAGTTGCCGGTCGCGCTGGCCGCGCCGAGAAACCAGGCGAAGTGCTGATTCAGACCAATTTTCCGGACCACATCCTGTTCGCCGCGCTGCAGAAGCAGGATTACACGGAGTTCGCCCAGTCGCTGCTGGAAGAGCGCAAGCTGGCGCATTTTCCGCCTTACTGCTTCGAGGCGCTATTGCGCGCCGAGGCGACGCATCTTGGTCCGGTGCATGAGTTCCTGGAGCTTGCAGCGCGCTGGGCGCGCAAGATAGTCGGCAAGGTTACAGTCTATGACCCGGTGCGTCCGCAGATGGAGCGGCTCAAAGGCATGGAGCGATCGCAGCTATTGATACAAGCCGGGTCGCGCCAAGAGTTGCAGCAATTCCTGCAGGAGTGGGTGGCCCAATTGCGCACCCTGCCACAAGGCAGCAAGGTGCGCTGGTCGGTGGATGTGGATCCGTTGGAGTATTAGGCGGTGTGATACTGCCGGCTCTTGGCATGCACGGCGTCGATGAATACGCCCGCATTCTCGGGGGGCGTGTATTGTGTGATGCCATGGCCGAGATTGAACACATGGCCGCTGCCCGCGCCATAGCTGGCGAGGATGCTATCGACTTCGTGCTCGATCGCGGCCGGCGTGGAGAGCAGGATCGCCGGGTCGAAGTTGCCTTGCAGTGCAACCTTGTCGCCCACGCGCTTGCGTGCTTCGCCGATATCCACGGTCCAGTCCAGTCCGAGCGCGTCCGCGCCGATGTCGGCCATGCTTTCCAGCCACAGGCCGCCACCCTTGGTAAATACGATGCGCGGCACGATGCGGCCCTCGCGGTCTCGAATCAAGCCGGAGACGATCTGCTCCATGTAGGCCAGCGAAAACTCCCTGTAGGCCGCATGCGACAGTGCGCCGCCCCAGGAGTCGAAAATCATCACGGCTTGTGCACCGGCTTCGATTTGCGCGTTGAGATAACGCGTCACGGCCTGCGCAGTCACGCTCAGAATGTGGTGCAGCAGGTCGGGCCGTTCGTAGGCCATCTTCTTGATGACAAGGAAATCGGTGCCGCCCTGTCCTTCGACCATGTAGGTCGCCAGAGTCCACGGGCTGCCCGAGAAACCGATGAGCGGCACGGAGCCTGCGAGCGCCTTGCGGATGCTCGCGACGGCATCGATGACATAGCCCAGGTGCTCGACCGGATCGGGCACGATGAGGTCGCGGATTTCCCATTCGTTGCGCAGCGGCCGTTCGAACTTGGGACCCTCGCCTTCCGCGAAATACAACCCGAGCCCCATGGCATCCGGCACAGTGAGAATGTCGGAGAACAGGATGGCTGCATCCAGCGGATAGCGGGCGAGCGGCTGCAGCGTGACTTCAGTGGCGAAATCCGGGTTCTTGCACAGGCCGAGGAAGCTGCCAGCGCGCTTGCGCGTCTCGTTGTATTCCGGGAGGTAGCGCCCGGCCTGCCGCATCATCCACACAGGCGTGTATTCGGTCGGCTGGCGCATGAGCGCGCGCAGGAAGGTATCGTTCTTAAGGTGCGTCATATTAGGGTTTTTCACTCAATAAAAAACGCCAAGCGGCCAGGAAGCTGATTATCCCGGCGCGCTTGGCGTCTTGAAGGTCCATTCCGTTTAGCGCGGCAGTTCCGATTCGCCCATCAGGAACGCATCGACTTCGCGTGCGCACTGACGGCCTTCGCGGATGGCCCATACAACCAGCGACTGGCCGCGACGTACGTCGCCTGCGGCGAATACCTTGGGCACCGAAGTTGCATAGCAGCCTTCGCCGTCTGTGGTTGCCTTGGCGTTGTTTCGTGCATCCTTCTCCACGCCGAATGCGTCGAGCAGTTTCTGCACCGGACTCACGAAGCCCATTGCCAGCAGCACGAGGTCGGCCTTGAGTTCGAATTCCGAGCCCGGAACCTCGACCATCTTGCCGTCCTTCCATTCCACGCGTGCGGCAATCAGCTTCTTCACCTGGCCGTTTTCGCCTTCGAAACGCTTGGTGACGACGGCCCAGTCGCGGTCGCAACCTTCTTCATGCGAGCTGGAGGTACGCAGCTTGATCGGCCAGTTGGGCCAGGTCAGTTCGCGGTTTTCCTGCACCGGCGGCTGCGGCATGATCTCGAATTGCACGACCGAAGCCGCACCATGGCGGTTGGAAGTGCCCACGCAGTCAGAACCGGTATCGCCGCCACCGATTACCACCACATGCTTGCCGGTGGCTTTGATCTGGTCGGCGATGACATCGCCAGCGTTGACCTTGTTCTGCTGAGTGAGGAATTCCATCGCGTAATGGATGCCGGAAAGCTCGCGGCCGGGGACCGGCAGGTCGCGCGGCAGCTCGGCGCCTGCAGCCAGGACCACAGCGTCGAATTCCTTGAGGATGTCGGCGGCTTGCACATTTTCGCCGACGTGCTGGTTGACGCGGAATTCCACGCCTTCCGCGGCCATCTGCGTCATGCGGCGGTCGATCTGCCACTTCTCGAACTTGAAGTCGGGAATGCCGTAGCGCATGAGGCCGCCGATGCGGTCGTTCTTCTCGAACAGCACCACGTCATGGCCGGCGCGGGCCAGCTGTTGCGACGCCGCCATGCCGGCAGGGCCGGAGCCGATCACGGCAACCTTCTTGCCGGTCTTGCGTTCGGGCACGCGCGGCTCTACCCAGCCGTTTTCCCATGCCTTGTCGATGATGGCGTGCTCGATCGACTTGATGCCGACCGCGTCGTCATTGATGTTGAGCGTACAGGCGGCTTCGCACGGAGCCGGGCAGATGCGGCCGGTGAAGTCGGGGAAGTTGTTGGTGGAGTCCAGCACTTCCCACGCGCGCTTCCAGTCCTGCTTGTAAACGAGATCGTTCCAGTCGGGAATGATGTTGTTGACCGGGCAGCCGCTCATGCAGAACGGAATGCCGCAGTCCATGCAGCGTGCACCCTGAATCTTGGCTTCGTCATCCGACAGATGGATTACGAATTCCTTGTAGTTATGTACGCGTTCCTTGACCGGCAGGTTGGCTTCCGACAACCGCTCGTATTCGAGGAAACCGGTAATCTTGCCCATTAAGCGGCCTCCAGCAGTTTCTGTTCCGCGAGCTCGATCAGAGCGCGCTTGTATTCATTCGGCATGACCTTGACGAACTTGCCGCGGTACTCCTCCCAGTTCGACAGGATGGTGATCGCGCGCTCGCTGCCGGTATAGGCGGCGTGTTTCTCGATCAGCGCCTTGAGCGTGACTTCGTCAGGCTGGTCGAGGTGATGCACCGCGCCTTCAGGCACTTCGTCCACGTGGTGTACCTTCTCCAGCGACACCATGCTCATGTTGCAGCGCTTGGCGAACAGGCCGTCTTCGTCCAGCACATAGGCCACGCCGCCGGACATGCCCGCAGCGAAGTTGAGGCCGGTCTGGCCTAGCACGACCACCGTACCGCCGGTCATGTATTCGCAGCCGTGGTTACCCACGCCCTCGACCACGGCTGAGGCGCCGGAATTGCGCACGCAGAAGCGCTCGCCCGCGACGCCGCTGAAATAGCTCTCGCCGCTGGTGGCGCCGTACATCACGGTGTTGCCGACGATGATGTTCTCCGCCGGGTGGCCGCGGAAGGCCGCCGGTTTCTTGATCACGATCTTGCCGCCGCACAGGCCCTTGCCCACGTAGTCGTTGCCTTCACCGGTCAGTTCGAACGTGACGCCCTTCATGAGGAAGGCGGCGAAGCTCTGGCCGGCAGTACCGGACAGTTTCACGCTGATGGTGTCATCCGGCAGGCCGGCGGAACCGTAGCGCTTGGCAACCTCGCCCGAAAGCATGGTGCCGGCAGTGCGGTTGACGTTGGTGATCGGCGTGTCGATGACGACTTTCTCGCCCTTTTCCAGCGCCGGCTTGGCCTGCTCGATAAGCTTGTTGTCGAGCGCCTTGGTCAGGCCGTGGTCCTGTTCTTCGGCATGGCGGCGTGCCACGTCGTCGGCGACCTTGGGCTGGTGGAAGATGCGGGTGAAATCGAGACCGGAAGCCTTCCAGTGGTCGATGCCGGCCTTCATGTCCAGCAAATCGGCGCGACCGATGAGGTCTGCGAACTTGCGGATACCCATGGAAGCCATGTACTCGCGCACTTCCTCGGCCACGAAGAAGAAGTAGTTGACCACGTGTTCCGGCTGGCCGCTGAACTTCTTGCGCAGCACCGGATCCTGAGTGGCGACGCCGACCGGGCAGGTATTGAGGTGGCACTTACGCATCATGATGCAGCCTTCGACCACCAGCGGAGCGGTTGCGAAGCCGAATTCATCCGCGCCCAGCAGCGCGCCGATGAGCACGTCGCGGCCGGTCTTCATCTGACCGTCGACCTGCACCACCACGCGGCCGCGCAGCTGGTTCAGCACCAGCGTCTGTTGCGTTTCGGCGAGGCCGATTTCCCACGGGCTGCCGGCGTGCTTGATCGAAGAGATCGGCGACGCGCCAGTGCCGCCGTCGAAACCAGCGATCACGATATGGTCGGACTTGGCCTTGGCCACGCCCGCTGCCACCGTGCCGACGCCGGTTTCCGACACCAGCTTGGTGGAAATCGAGGCCTTGGGATTGGCGTTCTTCAGGTCGTGGATCAGCTGTGCCAGATCCTCGATCGAGTAGATGTCATGGTGCGGCGGCGGGGAAATGAGGCCCACGCCCGGCACCGAGAAGCGCAGCTTGGCGATGTACTCGGACACCTTGCCGCCCGGCAGTTGGCCGCCTTCGCCCGGCTTCGCGCCTTGCGCCATCTTGATCTGGATCTGGTCGGCGCTGGCCAGGTATTCGGCGGTCACGCCGAAACGGCCCGACGCGACCTGCTTGATCTTGGAGCGCATGGAGTCGCCGGTCTTCAGGGGAATGTCAGCCTCGACGCGGTGCTTGCCGATCATGTCGGCGAGCGTAGTGTCCTGCTGCACCGGCATGAAGCGTACCGGGTCTTCGCCGCCTTCACCGGTGTTGGACTTGCCGCCGATGCGATTCATCGCAATCGCCAGCACGGTGTGCGCTTCGGTCGAGATCGAGCCGAGCGACATGGCGCCGGTGGCGAAGCGCTTGACGATGTCCTTGGCGGATTCGACTTCTTCCAGCGGTACCGGGGCACCGG
>CAMLDO010000052.1 GCA_946478865.1 uncultured Methylobacillus sp. | reverse complement strand
CGCTTGACGATGTCCTTGGCGGATTCGACTTCTTCCAGCGGTACCGGGGCACCGGCAGGCTTGATATCGAACAGGCCGCGCAGCGTCAGATGGCGCTTGCTCTGGTCGTTGATGAGCTTGGCGTATTCCTTGTAGGTCTCGTACTTGCCGCTGCGAGTCGCATGCTGCAGTTTGGCGATGGAGTCCGGCGTCCACAGATGATCTTCGCCACGCACGCGGAAGGCATATTCGCCGCCGGCGTCCAATGCGTTGGCGAGTACCGGGTCGTCGCTGAACGCAGCTTCGTGCATGCGCAGCGACTCTTCCGCGACCTGTTCCAGGCCGATGCCTTCCACGTTGCTGGAAGTGCCGGGGAAGTATTTGTCGACAAAGGGAGAGTTGAGGCCGACCGCATCGAAAATCTGCGCGCCGCAGTAGGACTGGTAGGTGGAAATGCCCATCTTGGACATGACCTTGTACAAGCCCTTGCCGATCGCCTTGACGAACTTCTTCTGCGCTTCCTTGGCGTCGGGCAAGCCGAGGTGGGCGATGGACTCGAATGCGAGCCACGGGCACACGGCTTCGGCACCGTAGCCTCCGAGCAGCGCGAAGTGATGCACTTCACGTGCGGAGCCGGTGTCGACCACGAGGCCGGTGCTGGTGCGCAGACCGGCCTTGACCAGGTGATGGTGTACGGCGGAAGTCGCGAGCAGCGCCGGGATCGCGATTCGACCGGCGGAAACATTGCGGTCGGACAGGATCAGCACGTTATAACCGTCATGCACAGATTGCTCGGCAGTCTTGCACAGTGCTGCGATTGCGTCGCTCATGCCCTTCACGCCTTGCTCGGCGGCATAAGTGATGTCGGCGACCAGCGAGCGATATTGATTGTCGGTCAGCGTGTCGATCTTCTTGAGCTGAGCCAGTTCATCCGGGGTGAGCACGGGTTGGCTGGCTTCGAGGCGGAGCGGCGGGTTGGTTTCGTCGATGCCTAGCAGGTTGGGCTTGGGGCCGATGAAGGTCACCAGCGACATGACGATTTCCTCGCGGATCGGGTCGATCGGCGGGTTGGTCACTTGCGCGAACAGCTGCTTGAAATAGGTATAGAGCGGCTTGGACTTGCTGGAAAGCACCGGCAACGCGCTGTCGGTACCCATGGAACCGGTCGCTTCTTCGCCGTTGGTTGCCATCGGCTGCAGGATGAACTTGAGGTCTTCCTGCGAGTACCCGAACGCCTGCTGCACATCGAGCAGATCGGCCTTGAGTTCGAGTTCGCATTCGGCCTTGGGCAACTCGCCCAGGAAGTAGCGGGACTTCTCGATCCATTCGCGGTAGGGCTTGGCTTGCGCCAGTTCGCGCTTCACCTCTTCGTCGTCGATGATGCGGCCTTGTTCCATGTCGATGAGGAACATCTTGCCCGGCTGCAGGCGCCACTTCTGGATGATTTTCTCTTCCGGGAAGGTCAGCACGCCCATTTCGGACGCCATCATTACGTAGTCGTCGTCGGTCACGAGATAGCGTGCCGGACGCAGACCGTTACGGTCCAGCGTCGCGCCGATCATGCGGCCGTCGGTAAATGCCACGGCGGCGGGACCGTCCCACGGCTCCATGAGCGCGGCGTGGTATTCGTAGAACGCGCGGCGGTCCTCGTCCATGAGCGTGTTGCTGGACCAGGCTTCAGGGATCAGCATCATCATCGCGTGCGGCAGCGAGTAACCGCCGGCGACCAGCAGTTCCAGCGCGTTGTCGAAGCAGGCGGAATCGGACTGGCCGTCATAGATCAGCGGCCACAGTTTTTCCAGGTCTTCGCCCAGCACCGGGGACAGCATCGCTTCATGGCGCGCGGCCATCCAGTTGACATTGCCTCGCACGGTGTTGATTTCGCCGTTGTGCGCGATCATGCGGAACGGGTGTGCCAGATCCCAGGCCGGGAAGGTGTTGGTGGAGAAGCGTTGGTGCACCAGCGCCAGTGCGGACACCATGGTCGGATCGAGCAGGTCCTGGTAATAGGTGCCGACTTCCTCGGCCAGCAGCATGCCCTTGTAGACGATGGTGCGGCTGGACAGCGAAGGAATGTAGAACTGTTCGCCATCTTCCAGCTTGAGCGCACGCACGGCATGCTCGACGCGCTTGCGGATCACGAACAGCTTGCGCTCGAAGGCGTTCTGGTCGGCGGCCTTGCTGCCGATGAATACCTGGCGCATGACCGGCTCGATGGCGCGGGCAGCGGCGGCGATATCGCTATTGTTGCGCGGCACGTCGCGCCAGCCGAGACAGGTCTGGCCTTCTTCGTGGATGATGCGCGCGATGATGGATTCGCAGGCTTCGCGGCCGTTGCTGGATTGCGGCAGGAAGATCATGCCGACGGCGTACTGGCCTTCTGCCGGCAGCGTGATGTTGAGCTTGGCCGCTTCCTTGCGCATGAAGGCATCGGGCAGCTGCAGCAGCATGCCGGCACCGTCGCCCAGCTTGGGATCGTAACCCGTCGCGCCGCGATGGGTCAGGTTGCGCAGGATCGTCAGACCCTTCTCTACGATATCGTGGCTCTTGCGCCCTTTGATGTGTGCTACAAAACCGACCCCGCAGGCATCCTTTTCGTTTGCCGGATCGTATAAACCTTGTTTAGCTGGCATGACCGCTGCCCCTGTATATCCCCTCGCCACCTATTCGACAAACCGTCGCGCGCATCGCAAATCGAGGGTGTTTACGATGCACTCAGCCGCGCACGTGCGCGGCGATCTAAAAATTGGGGTGAAACCTTGTAATCTTACCTACAACGCTGCCCTACATCAACCATGAATTCCACAAGGAGATGATTTCCAGAGAAATTTTCTCCCAAGCGGCATTTTCAAAATTGAAGCGAGGTACGAAATGGTACGCACCCACCCGTTGCAAGCATTAGGCAATCAGGTGAGCGCGTTGTTCTTGAGAGTTGGGGATCAGGCGAATGCCTTGCGGGCTGCGGCCATCGTGCGCTCGATTTCCGCCTCTCCGTGCGCGGCGGAGACAAAGCCGGCCTCGAAGGCGGAAGGCGCAAGATAGACGCCTTCGTCCAGCATATGATGGAAGAAGCGGTTGAATGCTTCCTTGTCGGACTGCATTACTTCGGCGTAGCTGGTCGGACAGGCGGCGCTGAAATACACGCCGAACATGCCGCCCACGTTTTGCGCGCTGAAGGTGACGCCTTTCTCCTTAGCAATCGCGGACAGCTCTTCAACGAATTCGCGCGTACGGGCGGCCAGGCGGTCGTAAAAGCCAGGAGCTTGCACCAGCTTGAGCGTTTCCAGGCCGGCAGCCACAGCTACGGGGTTGCCGGACAGCGTGCCTGCCTGGTAGACCGGGCCGACTGGCGCCAGGCATTGCATGATATCGGCACGGCCGCCAAAGGCACCGACCGGCAGACCGCCGCCGATGACTTTGCCGAGTGTCGTCAGGTCGGGTGTAATGCCATAAAAGGCTTGTGCGCCGCCCAGCGCCACGCGGAAGCCGGTCATGACTTCATCGAAAATCAGCACGGCGCCATGCTTTGAGCACTGCGCACGCAGCGCTTCGAGGAAGCCCGGCTGCGGCGCGATAAGGTTCATATTGCCGGCGACCGGCTCGACAATGACACAGGCGATTTCGTTGCCGATCTGGTCGAACAGCGCTTCCACGCCGGCGATGTCGTTATAGGAAAGCGTGAGCGTGTGCGCCGCGACTTCGGGCGGCACCCCTGCCGAGCTGGGCTGGCCGAAGGTGAGCGCGCCTGAGCCCGCCTTGACCAGCAGGGCATCGGCATGGCCGTGATAGCAGCCTTCGAATTTCACGATCTTGCTGCGATTGGTGAAGCCGCGCGCGAGGCGGATTGCGCTCATCGTCGCCTCGGTGCCGGAGCTGACCAAGCGTACCTGTTCCATGCTCGGTACCAGCTTGATCAGCAATTCCGCCATTTCCAGTTCGCGCGCGGTCGGCGCGCCGAAGGACAGGCTGTTCTCTGCGGCCTTTTGTACTGCCTCGATCACGGTCGGATGCGCGTGGCCGAGGATCATCGGGCCCCAGGAGCCGACATAATCCACGTAATCCTTGCCGTCCTCGTCCCACACATAGGCGCCCTTGCCGCGCTGGAAGAACACCGGCGTGCCGCCCACCGAGCGGAAGGCGCGTACCGGCGAATTCACGCCGCCGGGAATGAGTTTTTGCGATTGTTCGAACAGTTGCTGGTTGCGAGAGGTCATGGCGATCAGTCTGGCTTGAAGAGATTGGAAAAAGTGTGCGCAGCTTCAGTGATATCCGGTGCGGACCACAGCGCGTTGATTACGGCAATGCTGTCCGCGCCCGCCTTGATTACGTCCGCAGCGTTGTCTGCCGTAATACCGCCGATGGCAACAGCAGGCAGGCCGAGCGGCTGCGCTTGCGAGAACAATTCCAGCGAGGCGCGTACGGCAGCCGGTTTGGTACCGGAGTCGAAGCAGGCGCCGAAAGCAATGTAGTCGGCGCCCTGCTCTCTGGCCTGCTCCGCCAGCGCGAGTTTGTTATAGCAGGAGGCGCCGATGAGCTTGTGCGCGCCGAGCAGGCGGCGAGCGGCGGGAATGTCACCGTCCGTCCCACCCATATGCACGCCGTCGGCATCCAGTTCGACGCACAGCAGCACGTGGTCGTTGATGATGAACGGCACGTCATAATCGTCGCACAGCCACATGAGCTCACTCGCCTGCTCGCGCTTCTTCGCATAGCTGGCTGCTTTGTTGCGGTATTGCAGCAGAGAAACGCCGCCTTTGAGCGCCGCTTCGGCCTGCTTCAGCAGCAGTGCGGTATCGTCGAGGTCGGGCGTGACCGCATAGAGGCCCTTAATCTTCACCTTCTTCTTCCTCGCGCGCCCAGAACAGGCGATCTGGCACATATTGGCCCATGCCGGGACGGAAGCCGGCCTGTAGCGTTTGCCAAGTGTATTCCTGTGCTTCGGCGACCGCCTCTTCCATCGTGAGACCGTGCGCGAGGCAGGCGGCGATAGCGGAGGTCAGCGTGCAGCCGGAACCGTGGTAACTGCCAGGCAGGCGCTCCCAGGAATAGCTGCGTACCAGGCCTTTTTCCGAATACAGCGTGTTGACCACGTCATTGGTACGCTCATGCGTGCCGGTAATGAGCACATATTCGCTGCCCATCGCGAGCAGCTGGCGCGCGCATTCGGACAGCGATTCGCCGTCCTCGTCGTCGCTGTCGTCACCGAAAGCGAGGCGACGCGCTTCCAGGCTGTTGGGCGTCAGCAGCGAGGCTTGCGGGAACAGCAGATCGATCATCGCATCCTGGATTTCGTCACCAGCCAGTTCGTCGCCGCGGCCAGAGGACAGCACCGGATCGATCAGCAGCGGCACATCGGGATAGTCGGCCACGATCTCGGCGATCACCGCGACATTTTCCACGCTGCCCAGCATGCCGAGCTTGAAGGCGGCCACTTCCATGTCTTCCAGGATAGTACGCGCCTGCTCGTTCACCCAGTCCGCGTCCAGCGCCATGATGCTATCCACACCTGCGGTGTCCTGGACCGTGACGCCCGTGACGACGGACAGCGGATAACAGCCGATGCTGGCCAATGTCAGCAGGTCGGCTTGAAGTCCGGCGCCGCTGCTGGGATCGGTGGCGGCAAAAGTAAGTACGAGTGGTGGGACGGATTTGGTCATCGCGGATGGTCAGAATGGCGCACGCAAATAGCGTGTCCATGAAGTCAAAACGCTATTTTAACGTAAGCAGCTATCCTCCCGCATCAAAACCTGCGGTCAATGTTGGACAGCCGGCAATCCTCGGGTATAATCCCACCCCTCGCTGTTCTGGCAGCATTGTTTTGGCAATGCCTGCATCAACGGTGGCTGTAGCTCAGTTGGTAGAGTCCCGGATTGTGATTCCGGTTGTCGTGGGTTCGAGTCCCATCAGCCACCCCATCTCCCTATTCCCGTTGTGCTGGTTTTGCAAATTCACTTCCGGCATCATTCAAGCTTTTCCATTTGCATTAGCCATGGACGATAACCAGCTACTTCGCTACAGCCGCCATATTCTGCTGCCGCAGATCGGTATCGAGGGCCAGCAGGCACTCATGGATAGCCATGCTCTCATCGTGGGGGCAGGCGGGCTTGGTTCACCCGTAGCCTTGTATTTGGGCGCAGGCGGGGTCGGCAAGCTGACCATCTGCGATTTCGACAAGGTGGACCTGACCAATCTGCAGCGCCAGGTAATCCACACTACCCTCAGTATTGGTGTCAACAAGGCCGAATCGGCACGGCAGGCGTTGGATGCGATCAACCCCGAGATTTCCGTGACCATCGTGCCGAAGAAATCCACGGAAGAGGAGTTCGCTGTTCTGGTGGATGCGGCGGATGTGGTCATCGACTGCAGTGACAATTTTGCTACCCGCTACACGCTGAATCGCTTGTGCGTTCGCCTCAAGAAACCCCTTGTGTCAGGAGCAGCGATCGGCTTTGAGGGGCAGGTCACCGTGTTCGACATGCGTCATGACGACAGCCCTTGCTATCATTGCCTGTTCCCCGACATGGGCGCGGAAGGCGAAATGCGTTGCGCGGAGAATGGCGTGTTCGCCCCGCTGGTGGGAATGATAGGCACGGCACAGGCGGCCGAAGCGATGAAGATATTGCTCGGTGCCGGTCAAACGCTCGAAGGGCGCCTGCTGTTGCTCGACGTCATGGCGATGGAGTGGCGCAACATCAAGCTCAAGCGCGATCCGGGCTGCAGGGTGTGCGGAAGTCGCAGTTAATGACTACTCAAGTAGAAAAGCCGCTTCAACTCTCTTCGCTGCTCGGAGACTGAATCAAGTATCAAGCCGCAGCTCAAGCTGATCAATGCTGCAATCATGAGTGAGGCTGCGAGGATTGCAGAGGGAAAGCGCGGTACCAGCCCTGTTTCGAAAAATTCCATTATCACGGGGACGCCTATGGCTAGGGACAGCAGGCTTAGCAGGATGCTGCCCGAAGTGAAAAACAGGAACGGGCGTACTTCCTTGAAGAAGTAAAAAATCGCCAGCAGGATACGCCAGCCATCGCGCAGTGTGCGTAATTTACTTGTAGAGCCTTCGACGCGTTTGAAATAGTTGATCGGCACTTCAGCCATATGGCAGCGAATATCCAAGGCATGTATGGTCAGCATCACTTCGATTTCAAAGCCGGATACCATCACAGGGGCGGTTTTGACAAAGCGCCTGGACATGATGCGATAGCCGGAAAGCACATCGGTAAGCTGATTCTTGAACAGGAAGTTCATCAAACCGCTGAGCAGCTGGTTTCCGGTTTTATGGCCCTTGCGCGAGGCACTTTCGGTATAGGAGTCCAGTCGTGTCCCTATGATCATGTCAATCCGTTCATCCAGCAGTTTTTGAATATGCTGGCTGGTTGAAGCAAGGTCATAGGTCCCGTCGCCATCTACCATCACATATACGTCCGCATCCACATCGGCAAACATGCGGGCCACGACTCGTCCTTTCCCGCGTTCGATAACCGTGTGCACCTTTGCGCCATTATTGCGGGCAATTTCTGGAGTGTTGTCAGTGGAGCCGTTATCAAAAATATGCACTTCACCAGTTGGCAGATGCGTGCGTATTTGTTCAAACAGGCGTGGCAATGCTTCTGCCTCGTTCAGACAAGGAATGATCAATGCTATGCGTGGACTCATCGGGATAGTTTCAGTTTTGTTTTTGACCATTGTGTTATCTGATACAGCGCATAGAAGGCCAGACCATAATTAATCGGGCGCAAAGGAATGCTATAGCGAGGGAAGGGCGCACCTATCATGTGTATTGCTACAAAATACAGCAAGACCAGACTAAGCAGGCATGCAGCTAGGTTTTTGCGGATTAGTGCGTAACAGATGCCGAGCATACTCAACAGCATCAGAAATGGATGCAGAAGCGAAGCGATGGTATGCGTCACCCCAAATAGCTTGTTATCCACATACGGAGTTTTGGTGGGCGCATAGATGAATGCATCTCCTACGCTTTCCGTCAGATTCCATGCAAAAAACTGTATCGGTTTGCCGATCAAGTACCAGCTGAAATAGCGTTGTGGTTCATTCTGAAAATGAGTTGCGATAGCCGCTAGCGTTTTGGGTACGTTGCCGCCTATTTCGGCAGTCATCGGATCGAATCGATAGGGATAGCCAAACGTTTCCCATCGGTCCTGATACATCATGTTCGGATACATGCCATGGTGTAGAAAGTTTGCCGTCAGTGTGGGATCGGAGATATGGCCGATGGAAATCTGATTCCGGATGCTCCATGCAGAGAATGCGATAACCACGGGGACGGCGAGCACCAGCAGGTATTTGCCATAAGTACGCCAGTCACGACCAGCCCACAAGGCGAATGCGAGCAGATAGACGAGCATCAGGTATTGCGTAGTTGGCCGGGTCAGCAAACTGAGCGCGAGCAGTACACCGGCAGCCAAGGCCCAGTGCGCTTGCCTGAGACGCATAGCGCGCTCCAAAGCAAACAGATGGATACCGACCAGGAAAGTGAAGACAGTCTCTGTCAAAAGGTACACTGAAGCATTGATCAGATGAGGGCTAATAGCGGTGACGATACCCGCTCCAAATGCCCATAAGGGCGGCATCAGGCGTCGGAAGAGTGACAGATAGACCAGAACCGTCAGTATTCCCAGCAAGGCTTGCAGATAAAGTACATTCGCAAGTGTTTTTTCAATGTTGGTTTCATCAAGCAGAAGGCTCAGCATGGCTGGATAAGCCGGAGCGCGCAACGCGTCTGGACGAGGAGCTTCAGAGCTTGGTAAATCGTGAGAGTAGATGCCGTGAAGCTTGATGTTGTATGCGTATGCAAAATAATCGCGAGCATCCCCCCGAATTGGATGATCGACGCGTGTTTGCGATACGGTCGTCAAGAACATGAACGCCGATAGCAGGCCGACAGCGATAACGGCCAGACTCCAGTAACGATTCGAATCCAATTTAGAGAAAGGCATAGCGATGGCTGAGTTGGTAATTGAAGTACATGGCAGCGATAGAGCCCAATGCAAGGCCAAGATAATACTGCCAAGGTAGCCAGATAGCGTGCCAGATAACGGCAGAGAACACTGCCATATTCACGCCCAGACTGAAAGTTTGACCAAGCAGGTAGACGAGAGGGCGCGACTTGGTGCGGCCTTGGAAAGTGTAGCGTTTGTTGAGTGAGAAGGTGGCTAGAACGGCAATCAGAAAGGCACCCAGCCGGGCAAGATGCGGAGCATGCAACCAATTATGCAGCACAGTAAAGGCCGAGGCATCCACGATAAAGCCGATCATGCCAACCAGCCCAAAGCGGCACAAGCGGCTGCTCGCAATTTTTTGCATGGATGTTTCGCGCAATCTGAAACGATCAGTTTTCTAATTACTTTCCGCTGACGAGCGCCTTGACCGCACCGACCACATCCCCCGGCAGCAGTATGATCTTGCTGTTGTCCGAGTCTGAAAGCTTGTGCATGGCCTGAATATAACGGTCG
>CAMLDO010000051.1 GCA_946478865.1 uncultured Methylobacillus sp. | reverse complement strand
GGCTTCCCGAAGACACGTCTCATGCTTGCAAAATCTCTGCTGAAGCTATCTGTTCTTGCGCTTTTCCTGGTCCCGGCGGCTCACGCCGAAACCAATCTCGCCGGCGAGGAAATCACCCTGCTGGAAGATGCATCCATCGGCCCTGAAACCCTGCAACTGGGCACCACCTCCGAACCTCTCACGCTCGAAAACTACACTCAGGACACCAGTCCCGCCGAAGATGCGGCCAAGCAGGCCGACTTGTGGCAGCGCATCAAGAGCGGCTATGCCATGCCTGAAATCAATTCTCCCATGACGGCTGCGCACGAGTCCTGGTACGCCTCTCGCCCCGATTATGTGAAGCGCATGATCGGTCGTAGCCAGAAGTATCTCTACCACATCGTCGAGGAAGTGCAGAAACGCGGGATGCCGACCGAAATCGCGCTGCTGCCCATGGTGGAGAGCGCCTTCAACCCGACCGCGATGTCGACCAGCAAGGCCTCCGGCATCTGGCAATTCATTCCCTCCACCGGCAAGAATTTCGGCCTCAAACAGAACTGGTGGGTGGACAATCGCCGCGACGTGACGGCAGCCACGGATGCAGCGCTCAACTACCTGCAAAAACTGCACGTGATGTTCGGCACCTGGGATCTCGCTCTCGCGGCCTACAACGCGGGAGAAGGCACGGTGATGCGCGCCATCGAACGCAACCGCAAGCGCGGCCTGCCGACCGATTACCAAAGCCTGCAACTGCCGCCGGAGACCCGGAATTACGTGCCCAAGCTGCAGGCAGTGAAGAATATCGTCACCAATCCCGAGCAATACGGCCTCAACATCCAGCCGATCGCCAACCAGCCGTATTTCACCAAGGTGAATGCCCCCAAGCAGATCGATGCCGCGCTCGCAGCCAAGCTCGCAGGAGTGTCGGACGAAGAGTTCAAATCGCTCAATCCCGAATACAACCGTCCGGTGCTGACCTCGACCGACAGTACCCACGAGATCCTGCTGCCCATGGGTGCCGACGAAACTTTCGAAACAAACTTGGCGGCTTACGATAAGCCGCTGGTAAGCTGGCAGACCTACTACGCCAAGCGCGGCGAAAGTGTCGAGAAGATTGCCAAAAAGTTCGGCGTTACGGCGGAAGAACTGCGCGACGTCAACGGCATCAGCCACAAGGGTAAATTCAAATCCTCGCACCAACTGCTTGTTCCGTTGCAAAGCGAATCGGCGGAAGACATTTTTACCGCCGAAGATATTCCGGATCAGCAGGAAGAGGAAGAGACCGTCACCGCCTCCTTCTCCACCAAGCGCCACCTGGTCAAGCGCGGCGAAACTCTCGCTGCCGTCGCCAAGCGCTATGGCGTGTCGTCCAAGGAGCTGCGCAATCTCAATCACCTGAAGTCGGACAAGCTCAAGAAGGGCCAAGTGCTGCTCGTGCAGGTGGACGAAGATGCACCCAAGCGTATGGCGACTCGCTCCGCCAAGCTCAAGAGTGCCAAGAGCAATTACGTCGTGCGCCGTGGCGATACGCTATCGAGTATCGCGCGCAAGTTCGATGTAAGCGCCTCCGAGATCAAGCGCTGGAACAATCTGAACGGTTCGCGCATCACCCCTGGCGACAAGCTGAAGATTCTGAACCCGGACAAGGCTTGAAGCGTCTGAGCTTGCGATGCCCGCCCTTGTCCGCACCACCGGAATCCTTTGCGCTGCGCTTCTGACGCTCGCTGCGTGCGGGCCGGCGTCTGATCGCACCGCCTACGATAACCGCCTCGATCAGCAGTATCCACCGGAATCCGGTGGGACATTGGTAGATGCCATGTCCGCCGAGCCGAGCGGCCTAATTGCGATGCTGGCTGGCGAATCTGCGGCTTCCGCCGTTGCCGCCAATATCTTCAACTCCCTGCTCAAGTACGACAAAAGCCTTGAGCTCACCGGCGAATTGGCAGCGTCCTGGCAGGTCTCCGACGACCAGAAAACCATCACCTTCAAGCTCAAGCCCGACTTGAAATGGGCCGATGGCGCTCCATTGACCAGTGCCGATGTGCTGTTTACCTGGAAAGTCATCACCGACGAGAACACGCGCACGCCCTACGGTGCCGACTACAAGCTGGTGAAGCATGCGGAAGCACCCGATCCGGTCACCTTCAGCGTCACCTACGAACAGCCGTACGCCCCCGCCCTGGACTCATGGGCCGGCATGCAGATCCTCCCCGAACATCTGCTAAAAGGGCAGGACATCAACACTACGGCATTCGCCCGCAAGCCGGTCGGCAGCCATTACTACCAGCTAGGCGAATGGAAACACGGCGAGCGTATTTCGCTGGTACGCAATCCGAATGCGACGCAAGGACAGGCACGCATCGACCGACTGGTTTCCCGCTTTATCCCGGACCCTGCTGCTCAGTTCCTGGAACTCATGGCCGACAACATCGACCTGATGAACCTCAACACCATCCAGTACGCCCGCATTCTGCCGGCACGCAAGGAGCTGAACAGTCGCGTGGCCTTGTACAAGGAGCTGGGCAACTCCTACACCTACCTCGGTTTCAATCTCAAGCGCAAACCGTTTGACGACAAGCGCGTACGCCAGGCCATCAATTACGCCATCGACAAGCAGGAACTCATTGACGGCGTGCTGCTCGGCCTCGGCGAGCCGGTCGCTTCGCCCTACAAACCGGGCACGCGCTGGTCCAACCCCAAGCTGCGCCCTTACCCGCACAACATCGCAAAAGCGAAGCAGCTGCTCAAGGAAGCCGGCTTCGAGGACAGAGATGGCGACGGCATCCTGGATAAGGACGGTCAGCCCTTCAGTTTCGAAATTCTTACCAACCAGAACCCCGACCGTGTGAAAAGCGCAACTTTCATTCAACGCCAGCTCAAGCAATTAGGTATAGATGCGAGCATTCGGCAACTCGAATGGGCAAGCTTCATCGGACGCTACATCAAAACCGGAGATTTTCAGGCCGTGGTGCTGGGCTGGGGCTTGGGTTACGAACCGGATCAGTTCAATATCTGGCACTCCTCACAGCAAGCGCCAGGGCAGTTCAACTTCATCGGCTACAACAATCCGAAGGTCGATCGCCTGCTGGAGCAAGGTCGTCTCGAACTCGATCCCGACAAGCGCATGAAGATTTACCACGAATTCGCTGAAGTCCTGCTGGAAGACAGCCCGGTCGTGTATCTCTTCGCTGGCTACGGCCTGCCCGCCATTCACAAGCGCGTCAGAGGCATCGACAACCCCGCTCCGCCTGCCGGCATCGGCCATAACAGCTATGAGTGGTATATTCCCGCACCGCTGCGCCGCAACGAGATTTCCGCCCAATGATCCGCTACCTGCTGAAACGATTGTTCTGGATGGTGCCGCTGCTGGTCGGCATCAGCCTCATTTCGTTCCTCATCATGCATCTCGCGCCGGGCGATATCACCACCACAGAATCCGGCTTCAACCCCAAGGTCAGCGAGGAGTCGCGCCAGAAGCTGCGTGAACTGTACAACCTCGACAAGCCACTCATCGTGCAATATGGCCTGTGGCTGAAGCGCATGGCAACGCTCGATTTCGGTACCTCCTTCGCCAGTCATCAAAAGCCGGTGTTTTGGGAGCACAAGGATGATCAGGGCAACGTGACCCCCGGCATGATCCAGGAAGCGCTGCCGATCACGCTGCTCATCAACGTGCTAAGCCTGCTGTTCATCATCGTGATCGCCCTGCCTCTCGGCGTTATTTCAGCCATTCACCAGAATCGTCCGCCGGACCGGGTGATTACCGTGTTCGTGTTCGTCGGCTTTGCCGTGCCCGGATTCTGGCTCGCGCTCATGATGATGTACTGGTTCGGTGTGGTTCATCAGTGGCTGCCCATCTCCGGCCTGCACAGCCTGGGCTACGAGAACATGGGCACCTTGGGAAAGTTGTGGGATCTGGGACGCCACCTCGCCATTCCAGTATTCATCTCCGCGCTCGGGGGGCTCGCTGGAATTTCGCTATTCGTACGTAACGGCATGCTCGACGTGCTGCACCAGGACTACATCACGACAGCTCGCGCCAAGGGTCTGCCCGAAAACACCGTGGTCTATCGCCATGCATTGCGCAACGCCCTGCTGCCGCTCATCACCCTGCTCGGCCTTTCCATCCCCGGCCTTATCGGCGGTTCTGTCATCACCGAATCCATTTTTGCGATTCCCGGCATGGGCAAGCTGTTTTTCGACGCCGTGCTGATGCGCGACTTCCCGGTGATCATGGGCATCCTGACGATAGGCGCGGCGCTCACGCTACTGGGCAATCTGCTCGCCGACCTCGCCTATGCCTGGGCGGACCCGCGTGTGCGTCGCGGAGTGATGCAATGAGCCGCGTGCTGCGCAATCCGCTTGCATTCTGGGGCTTTGTCATCATTGCCAGCGTGCTGGCGCTCGCCCTGCTCGCTCCGCTGCTGTCGCCGTATGATCCGGATGCGATTGACGTCAAATCCATTCTGCTCTCTCCTTCCGCAGCTCACCTCATGGGCACCGACAGCCTCGGCCGAGACGTTTTTTCCCGCATGCTCTACGGCGCTCGCATTTCATTGCTGGTGGGGTTTGTCGCCGTTGGCATCGCCACCGTGATCGGCGTGATCTTGGGCGCGATCTCGGGTTATTACCGTGGCTGGGTCGATGTCGTCATCATGCGCATGGTCGACGTGATGCTGTCGATTCCGACTTTCTTCCTGATCCTGGCCGTCATTGCCTTTCTCACGCCTTCAATCTGGAACATCATGATCGTGATCGGGCTGACTTCCTGGATGGGCGTCACGCGCCTCGTGCGTGCCGAATTCCTCAGTCTGCGCGAACGCGAATTCGTGTTGGCATCGGCCACGCTGGGCGCACGCGACCACCGCCTCATCTTCCGTCATTTGCTACCGAACAGCCTCACGCCAGTGATCGTCAGCTTCGTGCTCGGCGTCGCCAGCGCCGTGCTGGTCGAGTCCGGCCTGAGCTTCTTAGGCCTCGGCGTGCAACCGCCACAAGCCTCCTGGGGCAATATTCTCACCGAGGGCAAGGAGTACATTCAGTTCGCTTGGTGGCTGTCGTTCTTCCCTGGCATGGCCATTCTGCTTACGGTGTTGGGTTATAATCTTTTGGGAGAAGGCCTGCGCGACGCGCTGGACCCGAGAAACAACGGAAAAGGAAAGAATTAAATGGGATTTCTCCAAGGCAAACGCGCACTCATCGTCGGTTTGCTCAGCAACCGCTCCATTGCCTACGGCATTGCAGAAGCGATGAAGCGTGAAGGCGCCGAACTCGCATTCACCTACCAGACTGAAAAATTCGAAGAGCGCGTCGGCAAGCTTGCGGCCGAATTCGACTCTGACATCGTCCTGCCCTGCGATGTGGCCGACGACGCGCAAATTGAGGACATGTTCGCTCGCCTCAAGGAACGCTGGGACGGCCTCGATATCATCATTCACTCCGTCGCGTTCGTGCCCAAAGTAGCGCTTTCCGGCGACTATCTGGACAACACTACGCGCGAATACTTCCGCATCGCGCACGACATCAGTTCCTACAGTTTCACCGCGCTGGCCAAGGCCGGCCTGCCGATGATGGAAGGCCACAATGGTGCACTGCTCACGCTGAGTTACCTCGGCGCCGAGCGCACCATGCCCAACTACAACGTGATGGGTGTCGCCAAGGCCAGCCTGGAAGCCAATGTTCGCTACATGGCACAAAGCCTCGGCCCCAAGGGCATTCGTGTCAATGCGGTTTCCGCCGGCCCGATCAAGACACTGGCCGCCTCCGGCATCGCGGGCTTCGACAAGATGATGGATTTCAACGAGAAACACGCCCCGCTGCGCCGCAACGTCACCATCGAGGAAGTCGGCAACGTTTCCGCATTCCTGTGTAGCGACCTCGCCAGCGGTGTTACCGGCGAGATTACTTATGTCGACGGCGGCATGAACACGACTGCGGCTGGTTCCGTCGAGGCGATGCTCTAAATAGCGTCAGGTGTCTTCGCCTCTTGATCGTGACAAACCTGCTCGTGAATTCGCTTTCACCGAGCAGGACTTCCAGCGTATCCGCAAACTTATCTACGATCATGCCGGCATAAATCTCTCTGCCAGCAAGATGGACATGGTATACAGCCGTCTTGGCAGGCGGCTGCGCGCCACAGGGCTTAACAGCTTCCGCGAATATCTTGCCCTGCTTGAACGCAACGACAAGGCCGAGTGGGAAGCCTTCGTCAATTCGCTGACTACCAATCTCACCTCGTTTTTCCGAGAGCCGCACCACTTCCCGATCCTCGCCGACCACATCCGCAATATTCGTCACCGGCAATCCATACAACTCTGGTGCAACGCAGCGTCTACAGGCGAAGAACCTTATACCATGGCGATGATCATGGTAGACGTTTTCGGCACTTACACACCACCTGTCCGCATCCTCGCGACAGACCTGGATACTCATGTCCTGCAAACGGCCCAAGCTGGCATTTATGGCATAGATCGCGTCGAAAAGCTTCCGGCTGATATCAGACGCCGCTTTTTTGTCGATGCACCCGGGCAACCGGAGAAGTTCCAGGTAAGGCAGGAACTGCGCAATATGATCACCTTCCGGCAGCTGAATCTGCTGGACAATTACTGGCCAATACGCGGACCGTTCGATGCCATTTTCTGCCGCAACGTCATGATCTACTTCGACAAGCCCACCCAATACAAAATATTGCAGAAACTGGTTCCCGTGATGCGCTCTGACGCCCTTCTCTTTGCAGGGCACTCGGAAAGCTTTCAACATGCTTCGGACCTGTTCCATATACAAGGACGGACGGTCTACACGGTTGCAGAAGCGTCGCGCCGCCTCGCCACTCCAGCCGCCGCAACCTACACCCGACCATAAGAAAAATCTTCATTCACTCATGCTTCCACCCAGCGAAAAGATTCTCGTCATCGGAGCCTCTACCGGAGGAACCGAGGCCCTCAGGGAAGTGCTGTCGCAACTCCCTGCCCATGCACCGGCAGTCGTGATCGCGCAGCACATGCCGGAAGGATTTACCAAATCATTCGCCTCACGCCTGGACGGACTGTGCAAGATTCGCGTCAAGGAAGCTGAGCAAGGGGACAAGATATTGCCGGGGCACGCCTATGTCGCCCCTGGCCACTCCCACCTGTTATTGGGCCGTAACGGCACCGGCTATATATGCGAACTCTCCCAAGCGCCTCCCGTAAATCGCCATCGCCCCTCTGTGGATGTGTTGTTTCAGTCTGCTGCAAAATCGGCCGGCAAACAGGCCGTCGGAGTCATATTGACCGGTATGGGCAAGGATGGTGCGCTAGGCCTCAAGGAAATGCATGATGCCGGCGCCCATACATTCGCTCAGGACGAGAAAAGTTGCGTCGTGTTCGGAATGCCGAAGGAGGCGATCGCGCAAGGCGGCGTTGACGAAATCGTTCCGCTTCATGATATCGCCCAGCGAATCATGCAGTATTTCGGAAGACCCAAAGCCTGATCTCTAAATTAAAAAAAGAGTCGTATCAATAAAAAAGGGCGGTAAAAACCGCCCTTTTTGCTTACTGACCCATCAATATTACTGCTGACGATTGGCTTCCAGCAGTTGCTTGTTGATCTTGATATCGGCCTGGGCCTTCAGGGCATTCAGATAAGCCTCGGAATAGGCTTCAGCCACAGCGCCTTCCATTTCGCCACGCAACAGGTTGCGTTCGTCAGTATCTTCCGGAGCAGTTCCCTCAACTCGCGAAACGCGAATCAAGGTAAATCCCTGGCCGGAATTCTCCACGCCATCGAAGGCAGGCAGCGATGAAACATTGATACGGAATGCCTGCTTCATGACGGCATCGCTCAGTCCCTGCGCATTCTTGCGATCGATAACAACCTCAGGAATCCAGTCGAGCGCAGCTGCCGCATCCTGCCCCTTGCGCAAGGCTTCCAGCGTCTCTTTACCCTTCTTGACCGCCAGTGCGACTGCCTGCTCATGCTTCAGGAAGTTTTCCAGCGCGGTGCTGACCTCTTTCAGACTGCGGGCAGTAGATGGCTTGTATTCCACTACGCGCGCGGCCAAGAGTGTATTGGGGGCAACTTCAATGGCTTCGGTATTACGTTTGTCCTTCAGAACCTCGTTCGAGAACACTGCGCTGACCAGCTTGTCGCTCTTGAAGAATTTCACGGCATCCGCACGGCTCATGAACGGACCAGTCTGCACCTGCACGCCATACTCCTTGGCTGCCGGCTCCAGACTATCGGATTGCTCGTATACCATGTTGCTGAACCCTTCAGCCTTCTCGGCGAACTGCGCCAGAGCCTTCTGATACAGGATTTCGGCGCGGATATTGGTCTTGACCTCGTCGAACGATTGGCCCGAACCCTGGATTTCCGTCAGCTTGATGATGTGATAGCCAAACTCTGACTCGACCAGATCACTGATCGCGCCCGGAGCCATGCCGAAAACAGCTTCCTCGAACGGCTTGACCATCATGCCGCGACCGAACAGGCCGAGATCGCCACCATTCTGTGCCGAACCGGGGTCCTGCGAATACTTCTTGGCAAGCTCTTCAAATTTGCCCGGGTTACTTTTCACCTCAGCCAGCACAGATTTGGCTTTTTCCAATGCCGCCTTCTTCGAGGCATCGTCACCCTTGCCAAAACCGATCAGGATGTGGCTGGCACGGCGCTGCTCTTCGCCCTGAAACTGGGCTGCATTATCACCGTAATACTTTTTCACTTCCTCATCGGTCACCTGAATATTCGGAATCAGGTTGTTTGCCGAGAACATGACATATTGCAGTTTGACCTGCTCCGGAACGCGGAACTTGTCCTTGTTCTTTTCGTAATAATCCTTGACCTGCTGTGCATCGACTTTGACTTGGCCAATGAAATCATCTGCCTTGATATCGGCGACACTGACCTGACGCTGTTGATGCTCGACCTGCATGACCTTGTCAAACAGACCGTTGGGGACAAAAGCAGCAGCTGCAACGCCATCGCGCACTTGTTGCATGAGCAGTTCGTTGCGCATACGTGCCTCGAACTGGCTGGGCGTCAGCTTGTTCTGCTTCAGGATTTCGTCATAGAGTTCCTGGGAAAACTTGCCGTTTTTCTGGAACTCAGGGAGTGTAATGACAAACTTGCTCAGAGAGTCGTCGGAGAGCGCAAAGTGACGGTTCCGCACTTCTGCATTCAATAATCGGTTAGTCACGAGACGATCCAGAATGGCCTGACGCACTTCCGGATCTTCCAATAATGCAGGGTCAACCTTGCCAGAAGCCTGCATCTGGTTGCGGAAATCCTGCAACGCATTGCTGAATTCCTGGACGGTAACACTCTTGCCGTCCACTTTGGCCACTGCCGCGCCAGAACCCGCGTTGCGCAGATAAGTATCGATCCCAAAAATGGCAAAGGTCAACGCGATGAAAGCGAGTATGCCCTTGGCCAACCACCCCTTGGAATGCTCGCGAAAAGTATCCAACATGACTTGACTCTCTCAGTTACGGATATGCCCGTCCGAAGCATGAAATGACGGCCGAGCAAGTTTAAAAAGCGTTGACTATACCATAGTAGTCAAGCTCTGGTGCGTTGCCGGAGATATGGGAGTGGGGAGGAAAAACAAGGAATACAAAAGCAAAACGGCAAGTCTTGCGACTTGCCGTTTTTCATCATTGGCGGAGTGGACGGGGCTCGAACCCGCGACCCCCGGCGTGACAGGCCGGTAT
>CAMLDO010000050.1 GCA_946478865.1 uncultured Methylobacillus sp. | reverse complement strand
TCTGCCCGCGTGTACTCTCCTGCACGCTCGCCATTGTCACCTGAAGCTGGATAATCGAATCTAGCTTCTGTGGGACGCCCTGTAATGCTTCAACCTGGGCCTCTAGGCGCGCGAACTTTTCTCTTAGTTCGTGATCCATCGCTTCTACCATATCGACCCCGGATTGTTGTTGTTTGGGATGTTTTATGTATTTATCGGACTCGTCGCGCGCGAATAAAGCCGCTGACTGTCATCGTACTCACAGCGAACTGTGTCTGCGCGACCAAGTAGATTGTGGTAGTCGCAGACAAGCTAATTCTAGTGATAGGCGCAGAAAAATTCTGTGCCGCTCCAGCAGCGGCGCTATTGCCATTCAAGAGAAAATAATCGCTAATCCCAGTCGCCGCCGTACCGAACGTAGCTGAAGTCGTACTGACGCCGCATACCCATTGATCTGCAGTAGTAGTGCCAGCAGGATTGAATTGACAAATACCAGTCACATCCCAATCGCCAGCAGTAAGACTAATACTGGTCGCGTTGAGTGCTACACCTGAAGTAGCGGAAGTATTCTGCGTACTAGCTGTAAGATATTCGCCAACAGTTCCAGCATTGGCATTATTGTTCGTAGGCGTGCCGAGCGTAGAATTCAGCGGAATAAGCTGGAATTGCGTGCCATCGTAAATGGCTTCTACGATCTGTCCGCTTCGAATATCACCAATATCAAGCGCCGTTGCGCCGCGCTTGGTTACATTCTTAGCGCCAAGACCATTAAGATTCAGCGTAACTGTTGTCGTGGTATTAGCACCAGCCGCGACAAAGCGGAAGACCTGACCGGCTGTGTAAGCAGAGGGAGATGGCGTAAGACTGGCCGTGATTGTATCTGTGCCCGCCACACTGGTAAGCCATTGCAGACTGCTATCTTGCACTTGACCAGCTGCGGCATAGTCGGTACGCGCCACAGCATTGCCGACATTGGTATGGCGGAACGTCGCCATCGGCAGATTGGCAACCGGCGTGGTTTGGCCGTCATTGGCGATGGATTGCGTCAGCGCCGTTCCAATGTCGCTCAAAGTATTGTTGGCCCAGGTCGAAGAAATGACCGTTGACGGCACAACCGGATTACCTGCGGGCAGATTGAATTGCCCCGACCCGTTTCTCGGCACTATACACCTCCAAATTTGTCGCCTACACTTAGCAGGCCAATCACTCTGAACAACTTCAGAACATGAGCCAAGAAGCCCTGATCCGCCTATCTCTGATCGCCCTCACGCCTTTTCTCGTGCGCGCTGCGATCATGTATTTCATCTATCCGCACTACAAGCGCTTGGAAGATCGAAGCCGCGCCAAGTCTGAAGAACGCCTAGAAAACTCATGGTCGCTGATTGAGCAATACCGCCGGGGCAAGCATCGCGCCTAAACGCGGCCCATACTTATCAATAAAGTTGCCGACTGGCGCCGCAGCTGCGGGACGCTTGGTCAGCAATGCTGCTGCCAGTCGCTGACCAGGAGCGGTGTAAGGCAATGCGCCAGCCGCCGCGCCAACCAGTGCTGCAGGATTGACTGCGGCCAAGCCACCAGCCAAGCCTGCTCCCAACGCCAATCGACCAGCCGTACCCGAATCAGGATACTTCTGGCTAATGACATTTTTGCCAGCCTCTGACAGATCCTGCATCAGCGCATTGCCCTTGGCAAAATCACCCTTGCCAACCGACTTATCCAGCGCGCGCACAGTTGATTGCAATTGATTCGGCGTGAAGATGCCATTCTCGGCGCCGACCATGCTGGACGCTTGTCGGATGCGGGCGTAATTGGCCCAGCCTTCATTGATGCGCGAAAGCTGATCGGCATGTGCCGGGTTGGCACGAACCAAGGTAGAACGCACAGTGTCCAGCGTAGCTTGCAGCGCCGAGCCGAGTTCGCGCTCCGAGGCGACCGAACTGCCAAGGTAATTCTTGGCCTTCTGCGTCAGTGCCGTTTCAACTTTCTTCAGCGACTCGCCGGACATGTTGCCCTGCGGCGTCATGTGGCGCACCAGGTCATTGCGGATGATGCTATCAAATTGGCCGCGCTGCGCATCCGCCAAGCCGACCGCCATCTGCTGGATGTTTCCGAGTTCCGTAGCAAACTGCTGATCTGCCTTGAATTGCAGATTCGGCAGGAGCCGGTTATAGGCAGAACCGAGCTTATCCGCGACCTGCTCAACGGCCTCACGCCCAGCCGGTGTCGTTACCTTCTCGCCAATCGGATTGAGGGCGCGGGCATAGGCCGCCTGGTTGAAATCCTCCACGGCGCGACGCTGTCCGGAGGTAATCACATCTCCCAAGCCTGGCACGCTGCGCGCTTTCTCTTCCGTGCGCGCAATGCCACCGCCGATGATCTGCCCTGGCGTCGGCGTCACGCCTTCGCGCATCAGCAATTCAACATCAGGATTGACCTTCGGGGAGATTGCGCCGCCTACCAGTTTGGTTGCGCCTTGCAAGGCAGCACCAATCGCGCCCTGAATCGCTTTCTCCTTGGCGAAGTTGTCTCCTTCCACCACCACAGGTTGTGCCAGTGCGGAAGCAATCGGATTCGGCAGAATGGAAGATCCCAAGGCGCCACCAGCCAGCCGCACCCAATCGAAGCCAGTATTTCCAGCCGCCGCGCGTTGGGCCTGTAGCGCCTGTTCCTGCTGGCGGATCTGAGCATCTACCTGCGGCACGCCTGCGGCAAAATCCCGCGCAATCTGCGAATTTGGGGCGATGGCATTCAGCACACTACCGAGCGCATGTGCACCCATCTGTACGATACCGCGCGATGTATCGCCAACGCCCATCGTAAAAGAGCCGGTTTCCTTGCGCGGTAACGCAGGGTTCGGGATCTGATAGCCGTTGGCGTCGGTGATGAAGGATGGTGCACCTTGTGGTGCTTGCTGCGGTGCTGCTTGGGCCGCTACCGGTTGCGCCTGAACCGGAGCCGAGCCAGCGCCAAGCCATGCATCCGCGCTCTGCACGCCACCGGTCGGCGTCTTGCTTTGACCAAGCCACGCATCGACATTCGCTGCATTCTCTTGCGGCATAATGCCCTTTTTCAGATTCGCAAAGTTAGCGGATACTTTGTCGCCATACTGCACCGTTTCTTGCGGCAGGGATTTGATTTCCCCAGCGAGGAATTTATCGAATTTCCCTGGCCCCACATTATAGGCTTGCACGGCATGATCGACATTACCGTATTTATCGATCAATTGACGCACATATTTAGCTCCGCCAGCGATGTTCTGCTTCGGATCGAAGATATTAGAAACGCCGAGTTCCTTAGCCGTCGCAGGCATTAGCTGCATCAGACCAGAAGCCCCCGCTTTACTTACAGCAGTAGGATTGCCGCCAGATTCCTGACGCATCATCGCGCGCAACAAATCAGGATCAACCTGATTCCGCTGCGCTTCGGCGTTGATAATATCGTCGTATGCCATTTACTGCACCCAGCCATTATTGAGCGCGGTTTGCACCTTGGTTTTCAGTGCCTGCGCATCCTTCTGCTGCGACATGAAAGCATTACGCTGATCCGGCGTCATCATCGACATTTGATAGATGCGCGGGTCATAGTTCTGTCGCCATGTCGTTTCGAACTTGTTCAGAGAGGCCGGGTTATTGTTGTTTGCCGCCAGCCAGGAATCCGCCGCATTGGCCTTGGCCTGAAGCGCGATTTCCATAGATTTTAGCTTCGGAATAACCTCCTGCATGGCCTTGTTGGTCATGTCCGCGCCCGGGGTGCCATGCATCACCAGCTCGAATTGCTTATCCGTGCCGGTGCCGCCCATCGATTTCTGGTATTGCTGGATCAGGTTCGACGCCATTTTCTGCACGATCTGCGCATTGGATACGTCATTGCTGCCGAAGGCCAGACCGCTAGGAAGCTTGGCATTGATTGCTGCCAGGTTCTCAATACGGCCAGTCCACCCCGGACCATACTGAGTGCGGCCATTGGCGTAAGCCTCCAATGTGTCGAGGATATTGGTGCGCTCGGCAGAATTGGACGCCGTGTCTTTGAGCGTGTTGTACATGCCAACGTTGCCCTTAGAGATGCCGCGCTGGCCTTCTTCTTCAGCAGGAGACAAGCCAGGGCGAAATGGTTCACCGCCAGGAGTCTGATAGCCACCGAATCGACCAGCAGCAGGTGCCTGTTGCGCTCCGCCACCCTGAATAACTTCAGCCTTTGTTCGGAATGCCGGCAATCCACCCTGCGTTCCTTGCACAAGTTCACCGCCCGCCGCACCTAGTGCCTTGGCTTGTTCGCGCGCCTGCAATGTTTGGTTGTAATTGGGAATTCCCATCGTGCCTAACAGATTCCCGGTGGCGTCATAAACCGGCATCATGCCTTCGCCAATGTTCGGGTTAGTTGCCACAACCTTACCGGTTGCGTCGCGTAGCGTTTGGCCGGGGCTGCTCGTTTGGAGCGGAATAAAGTTCTGCTGTGCGATGCGCCCTGCCGCTGCGGCCTGCGCTTGCTCTGGCGTAAATCCAGCAGCACGAGCAAGCAATCCCGTTTCCGTTGGCTTATAGCTCGGTGCGACGAATTCTTTGACGTAATCGCCCATGCCCAACGTCTGCGCCAACAGCGCGGCCTGCTTCGGATCGATGCCGGAAGGATTCAGCGCAGATGGCGTTGACCGCGTGACTTGCGGCGCAAGAGCAGAGGCTAGCGCAACTCGGCCAGCATCCGGCGAACCGCCAGTAAAGCCGCCTCCAGCACCAATGCCGAACGATCCGGGCGCCACCGGACCGGGCTGGACTTGAGGCACCATCTGCGCGGTTTCAGTAGTCGGGGAGAACATTTGTTGCCATGCGGCAGCCTGTTGCGCGCCAAGATCGGTAATGCCTTGGCTGGCCTGTTGTTGCAATGCGCCACCGAGCAACGCTTGACCGAGCTGGGCAATGGCTGATCCTGCGCCATATTTCGGCACATAAGCATAGCCGCCGCCAGCGGGGCGATAGTTCTCCAAATCGCCCTGCAAACCTTTCTGCATTAGCGCCTGCGCCAGCGCTTGCTTGGTTTGTAGATCGTAGAGGTTGCCCTGAAACTGCGGCAGTACAGAAAACGGAGTGCCAGTATTCGCGGCCATCTTATCGCCTCATCATGAGCGCCAGAGCCAAAGGATTCATGCCGCCAGTCTGCGCCGGCTGCTGTGCCCCAAGCATTCCCAGCATGCCGCGCTGATTCTGCGCCGGCCCACTACCATAAAAAGCCCCCGCACCAGATGGTTGCGCCATCGGACCCATCCCGCCACCCGAAAACAGACCAGCTCCAGCATTGGTCAGGCCAGAACTAAGACCGCCGAACATGCCGCCTTGTCCACCACTACCCGTCTCAAGCGGGACAGTTGCGCCAGGCAAGATTCCAGGCAATACGCCACTTTGCACGCCACCGCCCATATCAGTTGGCATGGCGCCTTGCGTGCTGCCGTATAGGCTCTGCGGCGCATTGCCCATCATGTAGCCGTTCATCAGGCCAGAGCCAATACTGCCGAGGATAGGAAGAATGCTCATGCCAGCCTCTTGATTGCGTGCTGAATATAGAGAAGCGTCTGAACGGCATTGTCCGCGATCATGCGCTGATACTTGGGGTCGATCTGATCAATCACGGCTAACACGTCCGCCCCATGGTCTACATCATGCTCGGCGTGATAGCGCAGCGTGGCGCAGACTTCTTTTCCATGCAGACGCTCTAGTTCTGCAACTGTTTCCAGCGGCATGGCAAAGCATTCCAGCGCGGCAATATAGCCCAGCACTGCGGCGGGATGCACATGCTTGGCAAGGTAATATTGCGAGCCCGCCATAGACACAGCCTCAGCGGGAATCGGGCAGTCATCCAGCACAATCCCAGCAAACTGAAGATCTCGCTTCAGCCATTTATAATGGCCTGTTTCCTCTTCCAGATGGCGGCAGAAATATTCTCGCAGACTGCCATCGCTATGCTCAATGGCAACGCGCAAAATGTCCTCGCTGGCTTTGATGACGAATGCCACGAAGACCAGATTGCGCAGGAAGACGCCGCGATCCAGCAAATCCGCCTTGATATTGGATTGCATGTCAGCCATCAGAGAGAGCAATTGTTTTGCCGCCATATCAGAAGAATGCCATAGCCGCGATACCTGCCAGTCCCGCCAAGGATGATGTCGTCGCATTGGCGGATTGCTGACGAGCGTTATATGCTCCAAGTTGTCCCTGATATTGGTTATTCATGGCACCCATAATGTCAGCAGCATTCGAACCGCTTTGTGCAGGGCCAGAATAACCAGGAATCAAGCCTGCAATCGATCCGAGATTCTGATAACCAAGTTGATTGATGCCAGTTCTCGCATTGATGGAATTGATGTCATTTCCAAGTGCCCCAAGCTGACCTTGAAGCAACCCACCCTGTGCACTGAGTCCAGCAATCTGATTCTGCAAATTCTGCGCGCCGAGTTGAGAGCCAGTCATGATCGCCTGGTTCTGTGCATTGCTATAGGCGCGTTGCTTTTCGTTCTGGAAGTTAAGCATGGCATTGTTATATGCCTGCGACCCCGGAGCCAAGCCTTGCGCTGCAAGTTTTGCCGAGAGCGATTCGGCTTGCTGCGAAAATTGCGGATCTAGATATTGAGATTGAGCCTGATAAGCAGCCTCTTGCCCTTGCCGCTGTGCATCTGCCGCTTGACCTTGATTCAGTTGATTTGCTAATGAACCATATTGCGATGCAATGCCTTGCGATTGCATGCCAATATTTCCAAGGTAATCGGAAAGACGATCCAAGCCGCCCTGATTTTGTCCGATCCCTGAGATTTGCTGATTCAGCAATTGCTGGAGCGCAGGATTCGCAGAAATATTGGCCTGATAGATCGGCGCGCCCGTCACCGGATCTTGACCGGTAATGGTGCTGGTTTGCGAACCAAACGGATTTGAATAATTATTCAGGTTAATCGACTTATTGTAAGCCGCTGTCGCCTGGTTCAGTCGCGTTTGCGCATCAGATGTGACATAAGGATCAGGCGCAGAAGGCGCCCCCCCCTTCCCGCCTTCCAGCGTCTCAGGGCGATTTTTGCCAAGCGCCTTACGAAACGCTCGAATCGGAAGATCGGGGGAGTCCGAAATACTCCAGGAATGCCGCATGATATTTGCCTGTCAGGAACCGGCATTCCTCGCGGAGCATGCCGTAAACGATTAGGTCTGTTCCATCAGCACATGCGCGGCGGAGTCGTCCCTCGCGGATGAAGCCTAGATGCTCATCGAATCGTTGTGCGTCAATATTGTCTGCCCGGACAAAGCCGGTCACTCGTTCGCATTTTAGATGAAAAAACGGGTATGCGAAACAAAACCCCAAGTATTCCGGCGTCATCCAATGCCGAGAGCCATTCGAGGCTACATGCATATGAACATTGGTTGCGGTCTTTTGCGCATAAACCACGCCAGCAACTAGCTTGCCATCATGTTCTAACCCGACCCCATAAGCCATCGGAATCGAATCCTCGCCAATCTTGGCCGCGACCCAGTTGGTAATGGCTTCGGATTGGTCGAGAATAATACGTTTCATCGCAACTCAAAGAATTCCGCCATCTCGCATCGCCACATCAGTGCTCACCCAATTGACCGAAGCATCAAGCGTCGCAATGCGGAAATGCATGGCACCAGCATAACCGACGCCGGAGATATATTGCCAATCCTTGCGCACCAGCGCATCCGATCCCCAGACTGCCACATCCCATAAGCCCACATCCCACAGGCCAAATCCAGGCGCGGAGAAGCTTGGCGTGCCGACAGGAGGGGTCGTGTCGTAATCGACATTGAATCCCATCTGAATACCGGGAGCGCCATTGGTCTGAATCACCGGGCGCGCCATCAGGAATTGCTTCAGTTGCTGAGTGCCGAAATACGAAAACGCTTGTAATGCTTCGCCAACGATGGCCGAGCCATTATCGTCATACGTTCCATTCCAAGCACGAACCACTACGCCATTTCCACCGAAATAGGGCTGTTCGTTGAAAAGCTCCCAGCAATTCGCGGCCCATCCGGTGAATCGTGACCACGCCCCGGTAATAGTATTCATTACATATTGCTCCTGAAATCCAATCGAGGTCGGGATATTCAGGAACAACATATTGTTGCCAGGGAATAGCAGCGTCTGCCAGCCAAAATTGCCGCTATAGAGCGAGGTGGCAGTATTAATCGCGCCGTCAATCTTGCCGGTCAGATTGATCTGGGTATTGACGCGCGACGAGGCCAAAGCCTTGGTAAATGGCGCCAACCCATCGCGCCCGATATACAGCAGATCGCCGCCATATTTCATCAGGCAGCGCGTGGCCATCGGCGCACCCAGGCGCCAGACGCCCTTTTTGCTAAAGGTCGTCGCACTAGACGGATCGGTGCCCTGATACAGCGCTACCTCGCCCTGGTTGGTGACGAAGCATAGGTAATCCGTCATGCCGGATGAATCGCCAGCATCCACCGTCCAGACGCCCAATGCCACCAAATAGCTGCCGCGCGAGAAGACTGGCGTCAGGTCAAAGGCTGTTGCCGCACCTTCCACCGCGCCTACGCCGAGATACCAGGCGGTAAGGGTCTGATCCTCGATCATCCATACCCGATTCGCATAGGGCGTGATGTGGATCATGTCGGCAGAATTGGCACCTACCAAGGCCATATTCGACCATGTAGTGCCGTCATACTTGTGGCCAGAATCCGCGCCATTGACCAGCAGCAGCCACGAACCCGCCGCATTGGCGAAGTTGATATGTTGCCATTTGTCATTCGTCAGCGCCGAAACCACCGCAGCGCCAACTGGTCCGGAGGCGGTCACATCATAGATATTCGAGCCAGCTGCCGCAAACATCTTGGGCGTACTAGCCTTCGGGTTGAAAGCCATCAGGCTATTAACCTGAGTACCTAATCCCGTCGCCCAATTGGTTGATCCTTGGCGGAGCTGAACGCTTGAGGTGGTAGCAAAGAAGTTTTGCAGGATAACCGCGTCTGTCGGCTCCATCGCGGCGATAGAATCCCGCGCATTCCATCCGCCAATTGGAGAGGGGAGCGTGGCAGTGCGCGCAACCTGCTGGCGCGTTTTGGGCTGTTGAGCGACGCGTACCATTTAGATGGGCCAGGAACCAGAGGGGACCAAAATTCCCGGAAAGATATCGTACCGGGCCGAACCCATATTGATGGCGTCCTTTGTGCCGTCACGTGCTAGCGCATCCGCCATGAAGTCCTCATAATCCGCAAACTCCTGCGCATATTCGAGGCCCTTGGCTTTCTTCCAGCGCCATTCCACGCCGAGCTTAAACAGATCCTCGCGCAGCAGAAGGATATCGCTATCCATGACGAAGCGCGCCTGACCCGTGCCGCCAGATGACGTACACCAGTTCTGCGTGGTGTATTCGAAGAAACAGGTTTGTCCGGCGACAGGAACCGGGAAGAACAGAATCTGATCGCCTTGGATAATGAACTGATTCCAAGGGCCAGCAAAAACAGCCGCCTGTACCTGCTGATAACGCTGCGGCGTCATCGGCCCATAAACAGGGCGGCGCAGATCACGATTCCAGATCGTGTCGTTAATGATGTTTTTCAGGCCGGGCGCAGTCGTAGACAATGTAGTCTGCAACTGCACCGCCGTCGTCAAGAATGATGTTTGCCGCGTTAAAACCTGCCAGTCCTTATTCGAGAGCCATTCGCCTTCCTTGTTGGCCAGCGCGACAAGCTGAATCACTTGCGGATCAGCCGATTGCGCTGCCGAGGTAGGCGAGGGCAAATTCACCCGTTGGGCTACATCCTGAATAATGGTCAGGCAGGTCATGTCTTATTCCTTCGGCGGCCGTCCGCGTCGAGGAACATTATCCGCCATCTGCGCTTGCAGGTCACGGATAACATTTTCGAGATC
>CAMLDO010000049.1 GCA_946478865.1 uncultured Methylobacillus sp. | reverse complement strand
GAAGCCGAAATCATGTTGGTCATTTCCTCGACCACGTTGACGTTGGGCATGGTCACGTAGCCCTGCCCATCGGCGTACGGGCTTTGCGGGTCGTACACCATTTTCATCGGGGACGGGTCGTCGATGACGCGCGTCACATTGACGCCGCCCTGCGGCTGGGCCTGGAAAATTACCTGCTTGGCACGGTAAGGCTGGCCGTCGGAGCCGGTTACGCTGTCGGCATTGGCCATGTTGCTGGCAACCACATTGAGGCGCATCGACTGCGCGGTCATCGCGGAGCCGGCGATATCGAATACCTTGAACAGCGACATGATCAGTTATTCCTCAGCGCGAGCAGCGTGCTCTGAATCTTGCCGTTCATGACCTGCAATGTAGTCATGTACTGCAAGGCGTTTTCGGAGAACTTGGCCTGCTCGACATCGGTATCCACGGTGTTTCCATCGATACTGGGCTGGACGGAAGTCCGATACATCAGCCGGGTGTCCGCCACAGGGCTGCTGTTCTTGGCATCCAGATGCGCGGCATTCGTCTTGTTCATGCTCACGGACGAGATCGCATTGCGCAGCACCTGGGAGAAATCCACATCACGTGCCTTGTAATTGGGCGTGTCCGCATTCGCGATGTTGTCGGCCAGTACCTGCTGCCGATAGCCGCGCAAGGTCAGCATCTTGGAGTCGAATGCCAGTGCTCTGTCGAGACTGTTGAACATATGCCGAAAATCCCATGAAAGATTGTTTCGGCATACAAAAAGCAGAAAGCGTGCCACACGCCATAAATGGCGTCAGTACTGGGTTTTGAAAGAAATGGGATGAGTTTTTCGCGGCAATCCGGCAAGGCATTGCCGCCGCACCGGCAAGGTTGTTCCTACTCCACGCCGATGACGCGGTTGCGCCCCGAATGCTTGGCTTCGTAGAGCGCCATATCGGCACGCTTCAGGGTGAGGTCCGCGGGCTCTTCCGCGCGACGCTCCGCCACGCCGGCGCTGAAAGTAATCAGAACACGTTCGTTCTTGTGCAGGAAAAAATTCCGCGTGAGTTCGCGCTGAACTCGCGCCATGACGCGCTTGCCCTCGTCCATATCCGTTTCCGGCAGAATGATGACGAACTCTTCCCCGCCATAGCGGGCCAGCACATCGGTCGGCCGCAAGGCATCGCGTGTGACCTTGGCGAGGTGTGCGAGTGCGGTATCGCCAGCCTCGTGCCCCAGGCTATCGTTCAGCCGCTTGAAATGATCGACATCCATGAGCGCAATACAGATCGCGCTGCCGCCGCGGTCAGAACGACTGAATTCGCGTTCCAGCGCCTCCTCCATGCCGCGCCGGTTGAGCGCACCGGTGAGGTAGTCGTTATGGGCCATGAGGCTGGCCTGATCCAGCTCCGCAGTCAGCTTGCGGATGCGCTGCTCAGCCTCCTCGACCTTCCGCTGCGTTTCCTTCATGTCCTCGTGTGACCGGACCGCATCGAGCTGCATCGCCCGGGTATCTTCCATGAGCTTGTCGAGCACCACATTCAGCTCGGTGATGTCCTCGATGGAGCTGATCTGCTGCTGATACCCTTCGATCTTCTGGTGATAATCGCCGGTATAGTTCGTCATTTCGACCAGCCGCTCGACAAAGGTACTAGCCATCTGCTTGAGCGTGTCGCGCGCCTCGACCAGCCCGTGCTTGAGCTTGCCCTGCTTGAAGATCAGCTCCTTGAGACCGCTTTCGGCGTCGTACAGCACCTCGATGTCCAGCGGCTTGGCAATGATGTCGCGGATGATGGCCGTCTGGCCGGCCAGCCATTTGTCGTCAGCCACCAGCTCGCTCATGTTGTCGACCAGCAGTCGCAGCAAATGCATCAGCTCCTCATGCAGACGAAACTGCGCATCGGTGTGCATTTCCAGCTTGTACCAGTAAGCCTTGAAGGCCTCGGTCAGCTTGAGCACTTCTTTTTCGGTTTGCGCACGCCGCGCCTGCTCCAGCAGCGTCTCGGCTCCGCGGGCCAGTTCCGGAATATATTTCAGTTGCGAAAGCAGTCCGAGCTCCAGTGTTCGAACCAGCAGATCGCGCCAGAGAGAAGCCAGCGGGCCTGCCTGGGCACCCCCTTGCGCCGCGCCGCCCGCAGGAATCGCCGCACCTGCCGGGTTTGCGGCAGCCTGCTCATCCGCCGCGTCATCCCCTGCGCGTTCGGGCGAAGCTCCCGCTCCCCAGGAACTGATCAGCGCCTGGATCTTGATCGGCAACTGCTCCGGGTCGTTCTCGAAATTGAGCAGGACGCGCTCCAGCCCTTCTTTCTTCTTGCTCGATGTCAGCCCCTTGTGGCTGGCCTCGAGTTGGCGCACGAGCGTGCGAATCAGTGTGCTCCAGTTGCCGCCGTCTCCTGCCGGCAGCAGTTCACGCAACAATTTCTCGGCTTCCGGCCAGTCATGCTTTTCCGCCGCCGCGTTCAGCAATTGCACTGACTTGAGGTATTTCGGATGTCTCCCCGCCGCATCCCGCAGCACTTTCTCCAGCACTTGCGCCAATCCCGAGGACTCATCCTCGGACTTGATGCCTGCGATCTCGTCATAGACCTTGCGGAAGTTGTCTGGTGTAGGTGCGATCTTGCTCAGGGCGAGCTGCTTCAGGGCCTGGCGGGCGATATCGATAGGGGTGTTCGGAGTTTGCATGGCAGCTCAGCAGCAAGAACGCTCAAGGCGCTTCTTGTTAGAATCCATTACAATCGGTCATCCATTGGATTCTATTACACTTTCCCTCCAAAATCGGTACCGATGCGACTCCAGACTCTTTTTTGTTTTCTCATGCTGTTCGCCTTTTCCGGCGCGCATGCGCAGGAGCTCCAGTCCCTGCCCGCGATTCAGCAGGCTGTCGAGTCTTTCATCAAGGAGAAAACGGCCGGTCTGCCGGGCGAATACACAGTGACCGCCACCCGCGTCGATCCGCGGCTCAAGCTGGGCAAATGCTCCCAGCTCCAGCCCTATCTTCCCAGCGGCAGCCGCCTGTGGGGAAACAGCAGCGTCGGAGTACGCTGTGCGGGACCGGAAAGCTGGTCGCTTTACGTCCCGGTGCAGATCAGGGTCGCCAATCATGTGCTGGTCGCGGTACGACCGATCACCAGCGGTCAGCAGGTGCAAGCGGAAGACGTCGAACTGCAGTTGCGGGACGTCACCAAATTCGCCGGGAGCGTCCTCACCTCACTCGACCAGGTGACTGGCCGCTATGTGGTAGCTCCAATCCCCAACGGCACCATTCTGCGTGCCGAGCAATTTCGCGCCGCGAATGTGATCCGCCAAGGCCAGACCGTCCAGATTACCGCCAAGGGCAACGGTTTCACCGTCACATCCGACGGACAAGCCATGGGCAATGCCGGACTCGGGCAGGTAGTGACCGTCAAGACCCGCTCTGGCCAACTCATCAAGGGGATCGCCCGGAGCGAAGGAGTCGTGGAAGTCGTGTTTTAAGGCCACAAGATGGCTCTAGCGAGACCCCAGCGAGCGACAGGCATCTATTTCACCGGCAGCCAGACCAATTCCCCAGCCTTCATGTCGGGGACGATCACGTACTTCCCATCCTTGCTGAGACCGATGTCGGCGGCGGCCTGAAAGCCTTCCTTGAGCAGCTTTACTTCACCCTGCTTGCTCACGGAAAACACCTTGCCGTTCTTCCAGTCGCTCACGTACAGCACACCGCCCGGACCACGTACTAGACCATCACCGCCGCCAAAGCCTTCCGCGACCTTTTCCATTTCGCCGTTGCGCAACTGGACGCGGTACAGGGTACCGGATACGAAATCCACTTCCAGCAATGCAGTGCGGCCATCGAGCAGCAAGCCGTTGGGGCCTTGCACCTGCGGGTTATCGCCAAGCACGCGCGTCACCTTGCCGTTCTTGTTTACGCGATAGATCGCACCGCCTGCGCCTTTCAGGTCACCGCTGTCGGATACGTAGATATTCCCCTGGCTGTCCGCCTCCACGTCATTGAGAAACTGCGGTACGACCGGGAAGGCTTCCGCAGCCGCGAGCACCTTCCAGGTACCGTCGCGGCCGACCTTGAGCACGCGCGTCTTGTCGGCGACGTACAGGTCATTGCCGAAGAATGCGAGACCTTTGGGGTCATCCATGCCAGTGGCAAAGGTGTGCAACTGTCCCTTGGCATCGATCACGCTGATCTTGCCATCGCCGTCCTTGCCGAATTCGCCGATCTCGGACACATAAACGCGGCCATCAGGTCCAGCGACCACGGATTCTGGCGACTTGAGGCCGGTGACCTTTTGCGGTTCGGCGGCATAGCTGCCCGAAACGGAAAACATCAGAGAGAGTGCGAGCAGCAGATTTTTCTTGTTCATCATCAGTTTCTCCAGACTAAAAACGCGCCCCATCAAGCATCGGGCGCATTGCAAAAATTAAAGTTTCGGAACCAGGGTGACCAAGGCACAGGGAGCCTTGGCCAGCGAACGGTCGATCGCCTGCTGCGCTGTCGTATTGGCGGCAAACTGTGCGCCGATCTCCTTCAACGCATGATCGTAGGCCGATTGAATATGTGTCTCGATGAGACGAGACCCATAGAAATCCTTGGCCGTACCTGTCGCGGTGAATGTCTCGATCTTCTTGCCGTCAGCACGGAACAATGCGGCGGTGACCTTGGCGTAGTAGGTCATCATCATCGGGTTATAGCTCAAATCGGATTGCAGCCACAGGATGGCATCTGCAGTCTCGCTGCTCTCGCACATTCCGATATTGCCAAAGCTTGGACCGAAGGCATTGCGCGCCGCCTTCTCCAGCGCCGGCCCCTTGCGCCCCCATACTACATAATGCGGTACGAACCCGAGCCGCACTTCGTGCGTATATTCCTTGGGCGCAATGATCATCAGCAGATCGGGCTTGGCGGCCTCCTCCGCATGAACAGCAGAAACAGCGCTCAGCCCCAATAACAATGCAGCAATGACAGACTTCATTTTCATTCCTTGTAAGTAATGCGATAAACCAGACCGGCGCGATCATCCGATACATAAATGGCTCCATCGGGGCCGACTGCGATATCCACTGGCCGCCCCCATGCACCGTCGCTTCGCAGCCAGCCAGTAGCGAAGTCGCTCACCTTCGCCGGCTTGCCCTGCTCGAAATGCACGCGCACAAGTTTGTACCCCGAAGGCTCGCTTCGGTTCCATGAACCATGCAGCGCAACCAGCGCATCGCCGCGATATTGCGCCGGCACCTTCGCCTGGTCGAGGAACGCAATGCCGATAGGCGTGGAGTGTGCGGGGAAGGTAATGGCCGGCGGCTGGGTCTCCTTGCAGAATCCTTCCGGTCCAGGGAAATTGGGATCGGTGACATGATTGCCCCAGCAATACGGCCATCCATAATGCTTGCCGGCTTCGAGAATGTTCAGGTGTTCGGGCGGAAGATCATCATTCGGTTTTCCGCCTCTGGATTCGCTGCGCATGTCCGCGCCATTATTGGTCCCGAAAAGCGCTCCCGTTTTCGGATGCCATGCGAAGCCCTGCGTATTGCGCAATCCACGTGCCCAGATCGGCGACGGGGCATGCCGGCCTACCGTAACCAATGCACCGGCAGGTCTTCCTTCCGGCGTATATCGCAGCATCGTCGCTCTTAGCGGATCGGTTTCGTCGCAAACATTGCAGCTCGAGCCGACGGTGATATAGAAGTGCTTGTCCGGGCCCACGCGCAGTGTTTTCAACGTATGGCCGCCGACGGGGAGATTCTTGACGAGCGGTGTAACGGCAGCGGCGGGCCAGGTGCCATTTTTCTGCTCGAGCCGCACGATGCCGTCCTGGTTTGCGACATGCAGCACGCCATCGAGAAATGCCAGGCCTTGCGGGCCATTCAGCCCATCCGCCACAGTCACCACCTCATCGGCCTTGCCGTTTCCGTCACGGTCCGGAAGCATCACAACCTTGTTGTGCAGGCCGAGCGAGAGATAGAGATTGCCGTCCGGACCGAAAGCAATGAAGCGAGGGCCGGCAAAATATTGCTCTCCTGCGGCCGGGAGGCTGGCGAATACCTGCACATGAAAGCCGGCAGGAAGCTTAAGCTGAAGTTCGGGATTGATCTGGGCGGCAGGTATCGGAGCTACGGCGCCCGATGCAGCGGTAACCAGACAGAAAAGCAAGGACAGAAATGCAAGGTAACGTGCCATTATCTTAAGACATCTTATTTCAAGACATCGCTCCAGATGTTCTTTGCCCACCACTGGGCATAACTACCCTCCTGCACGCTCGGACGGTCGGATACCCCGCCACCCTCGGCCGAAATCATCAACTTTTTCTGAGGGTCGTACCGATAGACATTCGCCACATGCATCGCCATGGTGTCACTCACGAAGCTATAGCAGGTATTGGCGAAGACTGGCTGCGGGTCGGGAGCCTCTCCCGAGAGCAGGGAAACGATAGCGGAAGCGCATACCTTGGCATGAGAAGTCGCTATATGCGCTGACTTGGGAAGCCCACCGGAGGAAACCGAGTCGCCGATCACATGCACCCTGGGAACGACCTTCGATTCATAAGTCAGCAAATCCACCTCGCACCAGCGCTTGTCCACGTTGGCTGCACCAAGTGTTTGTGCCAGCTTGCCGGCACGCTGCGGCGGGATCACGTTGAGCACATCCGCCTGTACCGTTTCGAACTCGGTCTTGACGAGGCGCTTGGTCACATCCACCTCGACCACGGCATTGTTGGGCCGATAGTCTACGAGCCCCGGGTACATCTCCGCCCAGGTCTTGGTGAACAGGCCTTTCTTGGAAACGATTTCGGGGTTTTCGTCGAGGATGACGACCTTGGAGCGCGGCTTGTACTGCTTGAAGTAGAACGCCACCTGGCTCGCGCGCTCGTAAGGGCCCGGCGGGCAGCGGTAAGGCGCCTTGGGAATCGTCATCACGAAAATACCGCCATCCGGCATGGCTTCGAGCTGACGGCGCAGATTAACGGTCTGCTCCCCGGCTTTCCATGCGTGCGGAATGGCTTGCTGCGCCTCAGCGCTTTGCAGCATCGGCAGCTTGTCCCAGATGAAGTCAACGCCGGGCGCAACGATCAAGCGATCGTATGCAAGCGTATCGCCATTCGCGAGCGAGACCGACCGGCGTTCGGGATCGACTGCGGTAACCTCCTGCTGCACGCGACGGATGCCGTAGTGATCCAGTCCGGCAAAACCGAATGTCAGCTCGTCTATGCTCTTGCTGCCCCCCAATACCAGATTGCTGAGCGGACAGGAAACGAAAACCGGGCTTTTCTCGACCAGCACCACCTCCAGCCCTGCTCCGCCCCATAGTCGCAAATATTTGGCAGCAGTGGCTCCGGCATAGCCGCCGCCCACGACGATGACGCGCCCCTGCGCCTGTCCGCCACGGGCGACACCCGGCAATAGACCTGCTGCGGCCGCGGCAGACATCAACTTGAGGAACTCGCGCCGCTGCATTACTTGGCCCCCGGCTGGGGAGGCGTGACCGTTACGCGCTGCTGCCTGGCGAAATAATCTGCCAGCAGATGGATTTCGGCATCGGTCAGCCCCTTGGCATGACGATGCATGACGGTGGAATTAAGCTCTCCGGAACGGAAAGCCTGCATTTGAGTGGTGAAATAAGCGGGAGCGAGGCCGGCGAGTACGGGTGTGCCGCCGACGCTGTTTCCGTTAGTACCGTGACAGGCGGCACATGAGGCCGCCAGTACGCGAAGATGGGGATCGGCCAGTGCGGCCTGCATGCTGCAGGAGACCCACAGCGTCATTGCTATGGTAAAGCACCGTCTCACCCCAACCCCTTTGTCGGATAAAGACTACATATTAAACCTTAAAAGCACTTTTCTTCGTGGCAACCGTCGTCCTTGGCGCCCTTGCTTTCAAGCAGCTGAGCCATCTTGGTGTCGCCGGAATCGCGCACCGCACGCAGCACGGACACATTGCCGCGCATCTTGACGTTGGGGTCGGCACCCTTGGACAGCAGGTAGTCCACGATATCGGTATAACCGTCGAGCGCAGCCATGGCCAGCGGCGTCATCTTGGTGATCGGATGCTTGTAGTTAAGATCGGCACCGCGCTCGACCAGCAGCTTGACCACTTCGAGTTGGCCCTTGTTCGCAGCGATGTGCAGTGCAGACCAGGCGAAAAACTGCTCGTTCACGCCCACGCCGTTGTCGAGATATTTCTTCACCACCTTGATGTTGCCGGTACCCAGCGCGTCGGTGTACTCGACCTGCTGATCGCTTTCCAATGCAATTGCGGACAACGGTGCTGCCAGCGCCAAACTCAGAATCAGTGCCTTAACCAGTTTCATGTTCTCTCCAGCGATTTATAAAAATTATCCTGCAAACTTCCGTGCATTACGGAACATCCGCAACCACGGACCATCCTCACCCCAACCCTCAGGATGCCAAGAATGCTGCACCGCGCGGAAAACCCGCTCCGGATGCGGCATCAAGATGCTGAACCGTCCGTCGCGCGTGGTCAAGCCGGTAATGCCTTGCGGCGAGCCATTGGGATTGAACGGATAGGTCTCCGTCGGTCGCCCGTGGTTATCGACGTAACGCACACTGACAAGTTTGTCGGCCAGCGCGGATTCGACCGCAGCCGTGGAAGAAAATTCCGCAAAACCCTCTCCGTGCGCGGTGGCAATCGGCATGCGGCTGCCGGCCATGCCGGAGAAGAACAGCGACGGCGAATCCATGATTTCGACCATCGCGTAGCGCGCCTCGAACTGCTCGGACTTGTTGCGCACAAAGTGCGGCCAGTGCTCCGCGCCCGGAATAATGGAATGCAGGTTGCTCATCATCTGGCAGCCGTTGCACACGCCCAGCGCGAAGGAGTCGCCGCGCTGGAAGAAGGCAGAGAACTCGTCGCGTGCGCGGCTGTTGAACAGGATGGACTTGGCCCAGCCCTCGCCCGCGCCCAGCACGTCGCCGTAGGAGAAGCCGCCGCAAGCAACGAGGCCGCGGAAATCCTTGAGCGAGACGCGACCGGAAATCACGTCGCTCATGTGCACGTCCACCGCCTCGAAACCGGCGCGGTCGAACGCTGCCGCCATTTCGACCTGGCCGTTGACGCCCTGCTCGCGCAGGATCGCCATGCGCGGACGCTTGCCGGTGGCAATATACGGTGCGGCGATGTCTTCGTTGATGTCGTAGGTCAGGTGCGCGTGCAGGCCCGGATCGCTTTCGTCCAGGATGCGGTCGTGCTCCTGCTGTGCGCAGACCGGGTTGTCGCGCATCGCCTGCATGTGGAAAGTCGTGCTCGACCAGATGCGGTGCAGCTCGACACGAGATTGTTCCAGCAGCGGCATGCCGTTGACGGTAAAGGCCAGCGTAGCGTCGTCGGTCACGCGACCCAGCACATACACGGCATTCGGCAGCACGGCAGACAGTTTTGCCTCCACTTCGGCCGCATCACCGTCGCGGACCTGAATCACAGCACCCAGCTCTTCGTTGAACAGGATATCGGTCACAGGCCCCGGCAACTTGCCGAGATCGACACGGAAGCCGCAATGGCCGGCAAAAGCCATTTCAACGAGTGTCACGAACAGACCGCCATCGGAGCGGTCATGGTAGGCCAGCAGTTTGCCGTCGTTGTTGAGCGCCTGGATTTGCGTGAAGAAATGCTTGAGCAGCGCAGCATCTTCCACATCCGGGGCAACGTTGCCGGTTGCGCCATACACCTGCGCCAACGCCGAGCCGCCCATGCGGTTTTTGCCCTGGCCGAGGTCGATCGCGATCAGTTGCGTATCGCCAAGATCGGTACGCAGTTGCGGGGTAAGCGTCTTGCGCGCATCGGTCACCGTGGCGAACGAGGACACCACCAACGAGATCGGCGCGGTCACGGCCTTCTTCTCGCCGTTCTCGTCCCACACGGTCTTCATCGACATGGAGTCCTTGCCCACCGGAATGCTGATGCCGAGCGCCGGGCACAGCTCCATACCGACCGCCTTTACCGTGTCATACAACGCAGCATCCTCACCCGGGTGGCCGGCCGGAGCCATCCAGTTGGCGGAAAGCTTGAGCTCGGAGATGTCGGCAATCGGTGCCGCGGCGATATTGGTAATCGATTCGCCAATCGCCATGCGGCCGGAAGCCGGCGCGTCGATCAGCGCGATAGGTGCCTTTTCGCCGATGGCGAAGGCTTCGCCCACATAGGTTTCATAACCGTCCAGCGACACGGCGACGTCCGCCACCGGCACCTGCCACGGGCCGACCATCTGGTCGCGTGCGGTCATGCCGCCCACGGTACGGTCGCCGATGGTGATGAGGAAAGTCTTGTCCGCCACGCCCGGCAGGCGCAGCACGCGGTGCGC
>CAMLDO010000048.1 GCA_946478865.1 uncultured Methylobacillus sp. | reverse complement strand
TCTGGAGGCGCGTGCCGGAGTCGAACCGGCCTCTACGGATTTGCAATCCGGTGCATAACCGATTTGCTAACGCGCCGTAAAGTGACCTGCTTCAGTAAAACTTTGCAGGCCGCTGCAAACCTAGTCACTTTCGAAATTAAAACGGGGAAAGAGAGCTTTCCCCGTCTTTGAAAACCTGGAGCGGGAAACGAGTCTCGAACTCGCGACCTCAACCTTGGCAAGGTTGCGCTCTACCAACTGAGCTATTCCCGCGTCGAAGAAGGCGCCATTTTAAGGATTTTCGGGCCTGTGTCAACTTCTCTGCGCGGCTTTATTTATCGCGCATCTGAGGCCATGCGGCCTTCAGATAGTAAGCCATTGAGAGCAATGTTAAAAATGCCGCCAGGTACATGAGGAAGCCGCCGATGGTCGGCACGTCGATTGTGCCGATGGGCTTGAAGTACAGCAGGAACAGGATGGCAATCATCTGGGATGCCGTCTTGATTTTGCCCAGGAAAGCCACTGCAACGCTTTGCCGTTTGCCCAGTCCAGCCATCCATTCGCGCAGGGCGCTGATCGCGATTTCGCGGCCAATGATGATCAAGGCTACGACTGCACCGACACGGTCAAACTCCACGAGCACGATCAACGCGGCGGCTACCATGAGCTTGTCGGCGACGGGGTCGAGAAAGGCACCGAAAGACGAGGTCTGATTAAGCGCGCGTGCCAGATAGCCATCCAGCCAGTCGGTGATGGCGGCCAGCGCGAAGATCAAGGTCGCGTACAGATTGCGAGTTTGCGCCGGCAAGTCACTCTCGGGAAAATAGAACATGCCGACGAACAGCGGGATCATGAGGATGCGCAGCCAGGTCAGTATGTTCGGTATATTCCAGTCCATGATCTCAACTTAATGTAATTCCTGATAAATTTTCTCGGCCAGCGCCGGGCTAATGCCCTCCACCTGCGCCAACTCGTCCACGCTCGCCTTGATGACTCCGGCCAATCCGCCGAAGCGGGTCAGCAGCTTTTGCCGGCGCTTGGCGCCGACACCATCGATTTCTTCGAGCGAGGACTTGGTACGTGCCTTGCCGCGCCGACCACGATGGCCAGTAATAGCGAAACGGTGAGCCTCGTCGCGGATCTGCTGCAACAGGTGCAGACCGGGATTGTCCTTCTCCAGCCGCAACGCCTCTTCGCGGTCCGGGAAGATCAACTGCTCAAGACCAGGCTTGCGCTCTTCGCCCTTGGCAATGCCGACCAGCATCATATCCGGCAATCCGACTTCCTGCATCACCTCGACTGCAACTCCGAGTTGCCCTTTGCCGCCGTCGATGAAAATCAGGTCCGGTCGCTTGCCCTCGCCTGCGGCAATTTTGGAGTAGCGACGCGTAAGCACCGAGCGCATCGCCGCATAATCATCGCCTGGCGTGATGTCGGTAATATTGTAGCGGCGGTACTCCGAGTTCTGCATCGTGCCCTTGTCGAACACCACGCAGGATGCCACCGTCGCCTCACCCATGGTGTGACTGATATCGAAGCACTCGATGCGTTCCGCGTTTTCAGGCAGGTCGAGCGCGTCGCGCAACGCCACCAGCCTGCCTTCCTGAGTAGTTTTTTGCGACAAGTGCTGCTTCAGCGCGAGCTCGGCATTGGTTTGCGCCATCCTGAGCCAGACGCGGCGATCGCCTCCGGCATAAGCGCTGATCTGGACTTTGCGTCCGGCGCGCTCCGACAACGCCTCTTCCAGCGTCTCGTCCTCCAGCGCCACTCCAGTAATGATGAGCGGCGGCACCGGCTGCTGCAGGTAGTGCTGCTCGAGAAAAGCCTGAAGGACCGTCTGCTCGTCGCACTCCTCGATATGCTGCGGAAAGAAACTGCGGTCGCCGACATGCCGTCCACCGCGGATCATGACCAGATTAACGCACATCGCACCCGCCTCGGCTACGCACACCACCACATCGGCATCGCCGCTGCGAAAATCACTGACAAACTGGCGCGCCTGCACCTGACGCAGACTCTGGATGCGGTCGCGGAACACAGCCGCGCGTTCGTACTCCTGCTTTTCGGCAGCGTCCATCATCTTGTTGGAGAGCTCGTCCATCACCTGCTGCTCGCGCCCTTCGAGAAACAGCTCCGCATGGCTCACATCGCGCCGATAGTCCTCGGGCGAAATATAATTTACGCACGGTGCGGTACAGCGCGCGATCTGGTATTGCAGACAAGGCCGCGAACGATTGCTGAACACGGAGTTCTCGCAGGTGCGCAGGCGGAACACCTTCTGCAGCAACTGGATGCTTTCGCGCACGGCAACGGCATTCGGGAATGGCCCGAAGTAGCGATGCTGCTTCTGCTGGCTGCCGCGATGGAATGCCAGGCGCGGATACTCGTCACCAGATAGCATGATGTAGGGGTAAGACTTGTCGTCGCGGAACAGCACGTTATACCGCGGCATGAGGCTCTTGATGAGATTGTTTTCCAGCAGCAGCGCCTCGGCTTCCGAGCGTGTCACCGTGGTTTCGATGTTCGCGATCTGCGACACCATCACGCGCGTGCGCGGACTGGGAATGTTTTTCTGGAAATAGGACGATACGCGTTTCTTGAGGTCGCGCGCCTTGCCGACGTAGATGACGTCGCCGTCCGCGTTGAGCATGCGGTATACGCCGGGGAGATTGGAAATCCCCTTCAGTACGGCTTTGGGGTCGAACATTTCAGAAGCTGGCAGGACGGCAAAATGCCAGTATACCTAGGGAAGCCCGGGTACCGCGAGCGCAGACGCAACCTGCGCCCGCAATGTACATCAATGCGCAGCGATGCTGACGCGGTTACGACCGCTTTCCTTGGAGCAATAGAGCGCCTTGTCTGCGCGATTGAGGAAAGCCGCCGTATCCTCGCTGGGAATAAGTTCGGCCACGCCCAGAGAAATGGTGATCCCGCCTACTTCGTCTTTGCCGTCATGGCGACGGATGCGGCCGCGCTCGACCATAAGCCGGATCTTGTCTGCCAGCGCTTGCGCGCCGGAGAGCGGGGTTTCCGGCAAGAGCACCCCAAACTCTTCGCCCCCCAGACGGGCAATCGCATCCCTGCCCTTGACGTTGGCCTTGAGCACCTCGGCTACACCGCGGATGACCTTGTCTCCGAACAGATGGCCGTGGGTGTCGTTGATTTTCTTGAAGTGGTCGATGTCGAGCATGATCAAGGAAATCGCGCTGCCGGAACTTTCGGATTCCGCCAGCACGCGCGAGAACTGCATCTCGAAGCCGCGCCGGTTCAGGGCACCCGTCAGCGGATCGGTCAAAGCCTCAACCCGCGCATGTTCCAGCTCGCGCTTCAGCGTTTCGATCTCCTGTCGGCTATGCGCCAGGTTGCCTTGCAAATCGACCACGGCGGAACGCATCTGCTGTGTATCGACCTGCAGATGTGAAACGACATTGCGCAACACATCCACCCCCGCTGTATCCATCAGCCGTGCCGAATGCTGTTCCAGATTGGCGCCATAGGCGCTAGCTTGGTGATCGGCCTCTTCGGTATGTCGCAGGATGTCGTTGAGAATACGCTGAGCGTTTTCGCCGATGAGGCGCTGGGCGTCGCCCCGCAGCTCGGAAACGTATTCCTGATAAAGATGCTCGATAGCGTCATCGTCGAAAGGCAGGGACTTGGCAAGCATCTCCTCCATGGCCAGCTTGAGCCGGAGATTGATGCCGGCGATGAACTCATACCAAACTGCATAGCAACAAGGGGTAAAGGCGGCCGGATATTTACTCATCTGTTGCAATACCAGCCGGAACAGCTCCGTACTGGCACTTCTATCCTGGTCATATTTGTACATATACAGCCCACCCTGAGCCATTACCCATTTTTAATAGGCGTGATTATAACTTATAGCTGATCCAGCAACTCCCCGGCGATCGCCCAGTTCTCCTCCTTCACCTCGTCAAAGGTGATGTAGGTATAAGACTTGGGTTTGTTGGCGATACGTTCCAGGGTATCGGTGATTTCCTCAGCGATTTTCTGCTTTTGCTCGCGCGTCAGGCTGCCTGCGAGACGGACATTGACATAAGGCATGGCGACTCCTTTTAAGGTTGAACAAGCAGGACTCTGGATGCGTCCAAGAATCAAGCTATTGTATCGGCTGCCCGACGCCATGCAATGCGTTTGGATTGGCGCTACCATTAGCGTCTGATTGCACTTAGGAGAACAACATGAAACGCACTCTCATTTCCCTCGCCGTCCTGGGCTTCGCTTCGCTGCCGTCCTGGGCGGATCAAGTCGTCGATGTTCACGCCATCAGCGCCGATGGTGTCGGCGACAGCATAGGTACCGTCACTTTCAGCGATAGCGAACAAGGTCTGGTCGTCAAACCCGATCTCAAGAAGCTTTCCCCCGGGGCACACGGCTTCCATATTCATCAGAACCCCAGTTGCGACACCAACGAAAAAGACGGCAAGAAGGTCCCTGGCGGCGCGGCAGGCGGTCATTACGATCCGGCCTCTTCCGGGAAGCATGAAGGCCCCGAGGGGCACGGCCATCACGGAGACCTGCCGACACTGCTGGTCAATGATGCCGGCGTCGCCAATCAGCCGGTCGTCGCAGCGCGGCTCAAACTCGCGGACGTCAAGGGCCGTTCCATCATGATCCACGAAGGCGGCGACAATTACAGCGACCAACCCAAGCCGTTGGGTGGTGGGGCCGGGCGCATCGCTTGTGGCGTGATTCAGTAGGTAACTGTTTTCGCAGTATTCATGGGGTTGGGCACGGGGTGTTGCCCAACCGTCTTCCTTGGTTTATGCTGACCGAACTATACAGAACGGTATATAGCCGTCAGACAGTGCAGATTCGACAATAGCAGGCTTTGAGGAGACTACCGGCATGAACACCCTGGTCGACAACATCACCACTTTCCACGGCGGCTGCCCGCAGGACTGTCCCGACACCTGCGCGATGACGTATACCGTCAAGGACGGCAAGCTCGTCGACGTGCAAGGCAAACCCGAGCACCCCATGACGCGCGGCGGCCTGTGCGTCAAGGTCAAGGATTTCGCGAAGCATCACCAGCACCCCGAGCGCGTGCTCTACCCCTTGAAGCGCACCGGCGCCAAGGGCAACCGCGAATTCACCCGCATCAGCTGGGACGAAGCGCTGCAGGAAATCAAGGCGCGCTGGACCGGCATCATCGACGAATATGGCGCCCAAGCCATCATGCCCTACAGCTACCTCGGCAACCAGGGCATCGTACAAGGATTGAACGTGGGCGATCCGTTCTTCAACAAACTGGGCGCTACCGTGTGCGAGCGCACCTTCTGCGGCTCCGGCTCATCCACCGCCTGGCTCATGACCATGGGCCCGACCGGCGGCCTCGATCCGGAGAGCTTCGCCCACAGCAAATACATCGTGATCTGGGGCTGCAACTCGGTCAGCACCAACCTGCACCACTGGCACATCATTCATGAGGCGCAGAAAAAGGGCGTCAAGCTGGTCGTGATCGACACCTACAAGTCGCTCACCGCCAAGCAGGCCGACTGGCACATCATGCCCAAGCCGGGCACCGATGGCGCGCTGGCGATGGCACTCATCAATACGCTTATCGAACAGAATCTGCTGGATCACGATTACATTGCCAATCATACGCTCGGCTTCGAAGAGCTCAAGGAACGCGCCAAGGACTGCACACCGGAATGGGCAGAAGCCATTTGCGGCGTGCCGGCAGCTGATATCCGCAAGCTGGCGAAGGAAATGTACGATGCCAAGGCGACGGCGATCCGCATGGGTGTAGCACTGGAACGCCACCACGGTGGAGGCCAGACGATACGTGCGGTGTGCTGCATCGCCGGACTCATCGGCTCCTGGCGCTACGTCGGCGGCGGCACTATGCAGTTCCCTCTGTGGGAATTCCCGATCAACTTCGGCGTGGTATGCCGCCCGGATTATATCCAGCCTGGCACGCGCGTCATCAACAACCTGCGATTGGGCCAGGCACTCAATGGCGAAATGCAGCTCGACCCGCCGCTCAAGTCCGTCATGTTCTACAACGCCAACCCGGTGAGCCAGGCCCCCGAATCCAACAAGATCGTCGAAGGGCTGAAGCGCGACGATCTGTTCGTCGTAGTTGCAGAACACTTCATCACCGATACTGCAGCCTACGCCGACATCATCCTGCCAGCAACGATGGCCGCCGAGATGGACGACATGATCCTGTCCTGGGGCCACTTCTACCTCACCTACAACCAGAAGGCGGTCGAGGCTCCGGGCGAGGCCGCCTCCAATGCGGAAATCTTCCGCCGTCTCGCAAAGACCTTCGGCTTCGATGAGCCGCAATTCCAGCGCAGCGATGCGGAAATGGTCTGGGACACGCTGGCCTGGGATTCGCCTGCGCTCGCCGGAGTAACCAAGGAAGACTTCAAGCGCGACGGCTACGTACACCTCAAGGTCGGCGAGCCCGATACGCGCGCGCCGCACAAGGAAGGCAACTTCCCCACTCCGTCCGGCAAACTGGAATTCAAGTCGAGCGCAGCGGCCGGCGGCAATTTCGTCGCCACGCCCTTCCGCCAGTGCTACGAAGCCTTCCAGGGTGCTGAACCCGTCGATCCGCTACCGAGCTACGTCCCTTGCCGCGAGCGCCCGGAAACCAACCCCGACCTCGCGATGCGCTACCCGCTCAACATCGTCACGCCCAAGAGCCATGCCTTCCTCAACTCGCAATACGCGAACGAAGAAAGCAAGGTGCGCGCACAAGGCGACCAATACGTACTTATCCATCCGGCCGATGCGATTTCGCGCGGTATTCGCGACGGCGATTTCGTGCGTGTGTTCAACGACCGCGGCGAATTCCACGGCGATGCGCGCGTGTCGGACGACACCCAGCCGGGTGTGATCGTGGCGACGCTGGGCTATTGGCGCAGCCGTAATCGCGGCGGCGGCGCGGTCAATGTGATCAGCTCCGACCAATTCGTGAACATGGGACACGCCCCCAGCCTGTCCGACAATCTGGTGCAGGTCGAAACAGCCACGGCATAAGCATTACAAGCAGAGCGCTCTGGCCGGCTAGCCTGTAGGGAGGAGCCGGCCTTTTTCTTGCCCGCCGTCAGGAAGACTCATTGTTGCGCACGCCACGGATATTGAGGAAAAACAGCCCGAATTGCAGCGCAATCAAGGCATACGCATGCGTATGCCAGCCCCAGAACACCCACAGGAAATTGCCCGCAGTAAACAGCCAGAAGCCCCAGTTGCGGCAATGCTTGGATTTGGAGGAAACCAGCCAGGACGCCCACAGGGTGACGGCCATGGCCAGCCATTGGGAAATTTCGACAATGTCATCCATGTGCTGAATGACAATCCGCCGCGCCTCAGGTTGCGCGGCGAATGAAAATAGCTTGCGTCAGGAGGCGTAAACAGCTGTCAGCGCCGCAATCATGTAGCCGTGATCCAGCACGCCCGCACTCTCGCGCAAACTGTGCATTGCCCACATCGGAGACCCGACATCTATGCTGCGGATGCCGAGGCGCGCCGCTACGATAGGCCCGATCGTACTGCCGCAGCCGAGGTCGGTGCGGTGGGAATACTGCTGTACCGGCACGCCGGCCTGCTCGCACAGCGCAATGAAACGCGCCGCCGTGTCGGCACTGGTGCTGTAGCGCTGGTTGGCATTGCTCTTGATGACCGGCCCGCTGTTGACCAACACGCGATGATGCGGCTCGTAGGCGGCGGGGAAATTGGGGTGCCAGCCGTGCGCCATGTCGGCGCTCACGAAGAAACTGCGCGCGATCGCGCAACGCTTGCCCTCCCCGTCCAGCCCGGCCTGGGCCGCAATGCGGTCCAATACATCGGCGATGAAACTGCCGCCGGCACCGACCGCGCTCTCGCTGCCGACCTCCTCGTGGTCGAACAGCGCAGTAACACAAGTTGCGGAAGGCTCTGGGTTGGCGAGCAGGGCCATGAGCGCGGCATGGCAGGAAGCCAGGTTATCCAGTTGGCTGTCCGCGATGAATTCCTCTTCGAGGCCCCAGAATGTACCCTTCTGCGTGTCGTAGACGTTGAATTCCGAATTGACGATGTCTTCCGGCGCGATATCCAGTTTGCCTGCCACCTGCTGCAGAAAGCCTTTTTGCGGATCGCTGCCGTCCGCCATGCCAAGGATCAGCGGCAACTCGTTCTGCTTGTGCAGCTTGAGCCCCTGTTCGTTGACCTCACGGTTCATGTGTATCGCGAGATTGGGCAGACGCACCAGCGGCGATTCGAAACGCAGCAGGCGCGTCTCGAATCCGTTTGCGCTGCGCACGTTCACGCGGCCCGCCAGACTGAGATCACGGTCGGCAAAAGTCGCCAATATCGGCCCGCCATAGACCTCCACCCCGAGCCGTACCACGCCTTCGCTTGTGTGCGCGGCTTTGGGCTTGAGGCGCAGCCCCGGCGAATCGGTATGCGCCCCGACGATGCGAAAACCGGTCTGTTCCAGCGGCTGTCGGCCGATGACGAAGGCGACGATGGACGATCCTCCGCGCACCACGTAATAGCGTCCACCCGGCGCGAGCTGCCAGCGTTCGGTTTCCTCCAGCCGCGCATAACCGGCCGTTTTCAGCTGCGCTTCCGTGGTCTGCACCGCATGCCAAGGGCTGGGGCTCGCGTCGATGAAGTCGAGCAAGGCGTGGGCTTGCGCGCGGGATTCGGGGGAAATCGTCATGGGTTTTCCGTCAAATTCAGAACAAGCGGCAAGAATACCAAGTCGGCCACGGCCTCACCAGCGCAAGCGCGAGTTGCTCACTCGCGCCCGGCTTGCAGCCGCTCGGAAATGCGCGCGGCGGATTGCCGCAGTTCGTGCAGGCACCGCGCCCGCTGCGCCTCGTCGAGCCAGCCGGTAATGTAAGTGGTACCGACCGCCGCGACCGGATAGCCCGAAGCGTCGCACACCGGCACGCCGAGCGCGCTGGTCGTGCGATCGAGCACAATGTTGTCGTAGGTGCCATAGCCATTCTTCATCGCCTCGTCCACGGCGCGGCGAAAACCGGTTTCGTCGAAACCTTCGATGCGGTGATAGCGCGACAGGTTGGCTTCGATGATGGCCTCGACCTCATCCCGCGGCAGCTGGGAAAACATCGCCAGACATGCCGGACTCATGCCGAACGGCCCGCGCAGCCCGACCCTTCCCTTGCCCACCTGGATCTGCGATTCGCTCTCGTAACGCCCGATACACACCATGTCGAGGCTGGAACGTATGCCGAGATAAACCACCTGCTCCAGCCGCTCGGCCAGCGCGCTAAGTTCGGTGGCGGCGATGCGCTCAATGGGATGCCGGCTGATTGCGCTGTAGCCGAGCGCTGCGAGATCGAAACCGAGGTTGAAGCGCATTGTTTCCGGATCGCGCTCCACCCAGCCAAGTTCGATGAGCATGTCCAGCACGCGATGGATGGTAGGGCGCGGCAAGCCGGTGCGCGCAACCAGTTCGGTGAGCAGGCTGCCCTTGCTCGAACCACGGGCCATCGCGGTGAGCAGGATGACGGCGCGATTGAGGCTGCCGGACGCGCCAGATTCGGGTTTGGTTTGTTTCAGGGCCATAGATATCTTCAAAAAATCCGTTTATCGGACAACTAAATACTGGCGAATGATTGACCATGATGCAAGGCCCTATTTAACATTTTCCCCAATACGTAATAACAAAAATCCATTTATCGGACACACATTGAGGATAAGCCATGAGCGAGCTTTACGGGAAGCAGCACCGCGCGCTGCAGCAGGAATTCGATACGGAAAAAATGGCAAACCGCGTCAGTGACATGATCGTGGTGCAGGAAATCGCGGACGAACATCGCGGGTTCATCGAGAGTCGCGACTTCTTTTTTCTGACCAGCGTGGATCACCGCGGTTACCCGACCTGCTCCTACAAGGGCGGCAATGTCGGCTTCGTCAAGGTCATCGACAGCAAGACGCTGGCTTTTCCCAGCCTCGACGGCAACGGCATGTACCTCTCGATGGGCAACATCGCGCTCAACAGCAAGATCGGCATGCTGTTCATCGACTTCGAGACGCCGCACCGCGTACGCGTCCATGGCGATGCCAGCGTGACCCGCGACGACCCGCTGCTCAAGGAATTCCCGGGAGCGGAACTGGTGGTGCGCGTCACCATCGCCGAAATTTTCATCAACTGCCCGCGCTACATCCACCGCTACCAGCGCGTCGCCTCCTCACAGTATGTCCCCCAGGCTGATTGCCCCGCTCCTCTGCCGCAATGGAAACGCATCGACGCCTTGCAGGATGCGTTGCCCGAGCGCGACAAGCACACGGCAGAAAAACTGGGCGGCACCATCACTCCCGAAGAATACGGGGCGCTGGTGATGAAGGGCGAAGCCTGACCCGGTAGCGCCAGGCGGAAAGGAGCAGGCATGGACATGGAAGTCATCGATCACCAGCTCGCCGACTGGCGCACCAGAGCCGTCAAGCTGGAACAGGAAGTCGGCCGCGTCGTCATCGGCCAGGCGCGTGCGATCCGGCTCATGACCGTCGCGATCTTCGCGCGCGGCCATGTACTGCTCGAAGGCGATGTCGGCGTCGGTAAAACCACGCTGCTGCGCGCCTTCACGCGCGGCATCGGCGGCAGCTACGAACGCATCGAGGGCACGGTGGACCTCATGCCGAACGACCTCGTCTACCACACCTACCTCGCCGACGACGGCAAGCCGCGCGTCGAGCCCGGCCCCCTGTTACGCGGCGGCGAGCACCTCTCCGTCTTTTTCTTCAACGAAATCAA
>CAMLDO010000047.1 GCA_946478865.1 uncultured Methylobacillus sp. | reverse complement strand
GCCAGAAGGTGCCCGAGGATCTTCATCTCGCCAATGCGCTCTATCTCGTCGATCGGGCATTCAAGGGGCAGGAGGAAGCGGGTGCGATGCAAGGGCCTTTCGAACCGCTCATGACTTTGGAGTGACTTGCCTCTTCCGGCGAGTGCCCAGTATGTGAGAATTTGCTAATATAGAGCGAATAAACTTCAGGAGAAGGAACATCATGCGCACGGTACGGGGTTACACGTCCATCATCTCGCTTCTCGGCCTCTGCCTCGCCTATAGCGCGAATGCATGGGCTGAGGCCTCCGACAAGCTCTGGCCCACGCTGAAGGAAAGTTTTTTCGCAGGCAAAACCATCGAGCCCGCCACCTTCATCAAACTGGAAGGTCCGCGTCGCGCTGAAAGCGGAGCACAAGTTCCTATCACGCTCACGATCGATAAAAAGCTGGGCGAGCAGGATGCCATCAAGAAGGTCTATGTGATCGTGGATGCCAATCCGATTCCGCTGGCAGCGATCTATCACTTCACCGATCTGAGCGGCAAACCCAGACTTTCAACCCGCATCCGCATGGAAACCGACTCCTTCATTCATGCCGTCGGTGAAACCGAGGACGGCCGCCTGTTCGTGACGGATATTGTCATCCGCGCCGCTGGCGGTTGCGGCGGATTGGTGGACGGCGACGATACAGCCATTCGCGCCGCAGCCGGCAAGATCAAGATGAATGTCGAGCCCGCTCCCCAAGCCGGCGAACCTGCCGTCGCGTCCTTCCACATCAAGCACCCGATGTTCACAGGCTTGCAACGCGATCTGGTTTCCGGCGGCTACAAACCGGCGTTCTTCATCCAGAAGGTTGCGTTTACGCATAACAACAAGCCGGTCATGCAAGCGGATTTCGCCGTCGGCGTTTCCGAGGACCCCTATCTGCGTTTCACCTACCTGCCCGATGGTCCCGGCACGCTGGAGGTAAAGGCGGATGACAACGAGGGCAAGTCGTTCAGCCAGACCGCCGAAGTAAAAGGCTGAAACGGCAGACAAATAAAAAAGGGCGCCGAGGCGCCCTTTTGTTTCCGGCATGTTATCCGTGCAGCGACATGCGCTTCATGACATCGTCCTTGTCGACCACCTTGTGCTTGAGTGCCGCAACAACGTGTACAACAATCAGCACGATGATGATCCAGGCTGAAATTTCATGCACTTCCACAAAGAAGTCGCGCAGTTGTGGGTTGTCCAGCCCTTTAACCAGTGGCATGCCAAACCAGAGGATGCCCCACTTGCTGTAGATGGACATGATGAAACCGCTCAGGGGCAGGACCACCATCATGACGTAGAGCGCCTTGTGCCCCAGATCGGCCAGCTTCTTTTCCCATCCCTTCATGGTGTCGGGGAAGGCTGGAGCGACGTGGGTCAAGCGCCAGAAAATCCGCAGCAGGACCAGCACCATCACCGTGATACCGATGGATTTGTGCAGATTGAAATAAAAGGTGCGTACCGAAACCGGCTCCGGCATCGTCACGGTATAAAGTCCCCAGTTAAAAAGATCGAAGGCTGCCGTTTTGGGAGCATCCTTGGGCAATTCGTGCATCCATAACCCCAAGGCAAGCAGCGCGATAATCAGCAAGCCGATCAGCCAGTGCAGGACAATCGCGGTTTTCGTGTAACGTTGTACGGTATTGTTCATGTTTCAACCTGTCGTTATTTGAAGATTGCAAGGATCGGTGCCGATCCCAGCGGAAATATACACTTTTTTGACAAGCATCGACATCGATCGGAGACGAACCGCCGTACAAAGGCGACAGTCCAACCGGAAATGGCATAATAGCCCTGCAAGCACCAAGACTTTCGTTTCATATCAATAAGGTTAAGAATTCATGCATAAGGTTTTAATGCTGCTGCTGGCCTTGCTGGCTTCCCCCGCACTTCTCGCCGAACCGCTCCCCATGGAAGAAACCGCGCCTGGCGTGTATGTTCATCACGGAGCGCACGAAGATCTCGATCAGGGCTATCACGGCGATATCTCCAATATCGGCTTCGTGGTAGGCAAAACCGGGGTCGCGATCATCGATACCGGCGGCAGCCTGGCGATTGGACAACGATTACGCGAATCGGTGCGCAAGGTAACCGAGTTGCCCATACTCTACGTCATCAACACGCATGTGCATCCGGACCACATCTTCGGCAATGCGGCTTTTATTCAGGACAAACCGGTATTCGTCGGGCATGCCAATCTGGCGAGCGCCATGGAAATGCGCGCAGACGCCTACCTGCGCAACAATGCGACGTGGCTGGGAGAGGCTGCCAAGGGCAGCGAGATCGTGAAGCCCACCCAAAGCGTCGCGAACACGATGGAACTCGACCTCGGCGAGCGCACCTTGCTGCTGACCGCCTTCCCCACAGCGCACACCAATACCGACCTTACCGTGCTCGATCACTCATCCGCGACACTGTGGACCGGCGACCTGCTTTTCGTCGAGCGCACACCCTCGCTCGATGGCGATATCAATGGTTGGCTCGCCGCGATCGAGAAACTACGTACCGTTTCCGCACTGCGCGCCATTCCCGGCCATGGGCCCGTCGTTTCCGACTGGAATCTTGCGCTGAATAATGAGCAACGCTATCTGGAAACCTTGCTCGCCGACATCCGCGCCAGTATCCAGCATGGCGAGAGCATGGAGCAGGCCATGGAGACGGCCGCCGGGGCCGAACGCGATCACTGGGAGTTGTTTGACGCCGTCAACCGGCGCAACGTCAATCTGCTCTATCCGAAACTTGAATGGGAGTGATGATTCAGCCTGATCTTCTCTCCTTGCACGCAGCCCAGACCAAGGAAAAAACGGCCAATTTCTTGCTGCTATAATGCGGCGTTTTCCTCATAACAGACAGTAAAGTTCCATCCATTTCATGGCACGCGCCAATCCCCCCAACCGCTTTCAAGAACATACCCTGATCTGGGCGCTGGGGATTTCCGTCATTGCGCATGTGCTGCTGGGCTTGTGGCTGCACCCGATCGAATTCAAAAAACAGCCGCCCAAACCGCCGTTAACGATTGAACTCGTCAAGCAGGAGCCTCCCCCGCAACCTGCTCAAGAGATTGCGCCACCCGAACCGCCCAAACCGGAGCCAGAGCCGCCCAGACCTCAGCCGAAACCGGAGCCTGTCAAACGGCCATTGCCGCCGCCCAAGCCAGTCGAGCAGCCTGCACCAGCCAAGGTGCAGGAAGCACCGACACCGCCTGAGCCGCCACGTCATGAAGCACCACCGCCGCCCGTAATCTCGGCCGCTCCCAAGCCAGAAGAGCCGCCCCCCACATTCACGGCTCCGCCGCCCCCACCTGAACCGCCAAAGCCAGTAGGGCCGAGCGAAGCGGACCTAGATGCTGCCCGTCAAGCCTATGGCAATTCGCTCAGCCGCGAAATCGGCAAACACAAGCGCTACCCCCGCATTGCGCAAATGCGCGGATGGGAAGGCACCGTCACCCTGTTGCTCGAGATCGACAGCAACGGCAAGGTGGTTTCGGTACGTATCGAGGAACCCAGCGATCGCGAGGTGTTCAACACCGAGGCTCAGGAGATGGTCAAGCGCATGCTACAACCGCCCCCAATTCCTGAAGCGTTGCGCGGCCGCAGCTTCAACGTGCGCGTCCCCATTTCGTTCCGCCTCGAATAAGCGCGCATATTCATGGCGCAGCGTTCTCCGAAATCGCTCAGGCAACTGCTGCTGACTCATGAGCTGATTTTCGTGCTGCTGATCGTGCTGGCCGGCGTAGCGGGCGCCACCGGCATCCACTTCTGGCAGCAAGCCTCGCATGAATCGCTTCGCATCAATCGCCTGATCCAGGAAATCCAGCAAACGCGAGGCGACCTTTATCGCCAGATGAAGGAGCTTTTCGACGCATATTTCCTCGATGATCCGCAGGCACGTCAGGAATACGATGAATATACGCGCGCCGTAGAGCTTCATTTCAGCCAGTTGCGCAGCATGGCGGTCGGAAAGGAAGAACAGGATGCCGTGCTTCGGCTGGAGCACAGTTATCGGGAGTTCCTGCAGGAGACGCAAGACATTCTCCATCGGCACAGCGTAATTCCCAGCGATCAGCTACGCAAGGCTTTGAACACCGACCTTGAGAGTGGCGTATTCAGTCGCTACGAAGCGATTTCCGCCCATGCGGAACATCTGCTGACCCAAAAGCAAAGCGAGCTTCAAAACCGTCTGGAGGAAGCCAATCGCCTGGCCATCACCCTGCTGCTCATTCCCGTCGCCCTTGCGGCCGTGCTGCTGATGTTCTCGCGCCTGTTCCTCAAGCGCTCCATCGTGCGCCCGATCTCCGACATCCTGCATGCCACGGCAGAAATTCGTGCCGGGCGCCTCGAATACACCGTTCCGACCGCAGGTGCGGCAGAGCTTGCGACGCTGGGCGAAGCAATCAATCACATGGCAAGTGACCTTGCCCGTAGCCAGGAAGCCTTGGTCCGCAGCGAGAAGCAGGCCGCACAGGGTGCACTGGTCCCGATGCTGGCGCATAACATCCGCAATCCCCTCGCCAGCATACGGGCCACTGCACAAGTTGCCGACTCCCCCGAGCTCGATCCGGAAACGCGAGAAGCGCTGGGCGATATCATCGATGCCGTGGATCGTCTGGAGCGCTGGACGGGCGCGATGCTGGCTTATCTGCACCCGCTGAAACCCCAGCCGACTCGCTGCAGCCTCGCCAGGATTGTGCAAGGCGCACTGGCACCTCTACAAAAGAAACTCAAGGAAAAGCATATTGCCGTCGTGCTTGATTGCCAAGGAAACGATCAGGTTTTTCTGGACGAGCATCTGCTCGAACAGGCGCTCTACAATCTGCTGATCAATGCCATCGACGCGAGCCCGGTGAGCTCCGAGGTCAGCGTCAATTGCAGCCTCTTTGAAGACCGGGTGGAAATCAGGATTGGGGATCGCGGGCCGGGTATGCCATTCAAACCCGACTCAAGCTCGCAAAGTCCTGGCCCTTCCACCAAGCGGTTCGGTACCGGTCTGGGGATTCCTTTCGCTTTCAAGGCATGCGAGGCGCTGGGAGGACATCTCGCCTTTCAGTCGCGCGAAGGCGGAGGCACCCTGGTCGTTGTCGAGATGCCGCGCGCGATGAACGTCATCGAGTCACCCACAACGCCAGGAATGTAAGTCCTGGTAACGCGCTCCCTCTGCCTGCAACATCGACTCTATCAATGAAAATCCAGACACACGCCATTCCGGCAGTTCAACGCTTATCGCATCGAAAGACTTTTCGAGTTTCCGAAGCAGCGTGACGTGCGGGGTAAAAGCTCGTCCGTCGAAAGAGACTTGTGCGGCCGCTGCTGCCTCACGCAATTGTCCGGCCAACTGATGAAGTTCGGTCACACGGCCTTTGGGCGACATGTAGGCGATGCGATTATGCCGCCAGCATTTCAAGGCTTCCAAGTGGAAGGAAAAAGGCGCGCACTGCACTCGATCAACCTGTCGAACCAGTTCCGGGATATCGCTTCGAGGAACATCGCCAAGAAACAGCAGCGTCATGTGCAAAGTCGCTTTTTGCATCACGCGCCCTCCGTGCTGAGTACTGCATGCGAGCGCTTCCGCATGCAGTTGATCTCGTATCGCAGGGGACGGCCATAGCGCAAAAAACAGCCGGGCTTTTTGCCTGTCTTCATTCGTCTGATGAATATTCATGCGTATCTATTGCCTCCCCGGTTTTTTTTAACAACAATGGGCACGTTACGCGTTAGACTGTCACATCATGTTGAATCAAGCCATACCTGATTTTGAATTGCCGGCGACCGGCAATCGCCCATTCAAGCTTTCTCAATACGCCGGCAAAAAACTGGTCCTCTACTTTTACCCCAAGGATTCCACTCCGGGCTGCACAACCGAAGGCCTGGATTTCACCGCGCTGTATGAGCAATTTCAGCAGGCCAACACCGAGATTTTCGGAATCTCGCGCGACAGCCTGAAATCGCACGAAAACTTCAAGTGCAAGCAGAATTTCCGATTTGACCTGCTTTCCGATCCCGACGAAGTCGCCTGTTCCCTGTTCGGCGTCATGAAAATGAAAAACATGTATGGCAAACAGGTACGCGGGATCGAACGCAGCACGTTCGTCATCGACGAAAAAGGCGTGCTGCAGCAGGAATGGCGAGGCGTGAAGGTTCCCAATCATGCCCAGGCGGTGCTCGATTTCATCAAAACCCTCTAGGAAAGCTTAACGGCATGGCAAAAAAACGCGGCGCTCCTACCAAGCTGTTCGTACTCGATACCAATGTCCTGATGCACGACCCTTCCAGCCTGTTCCGCTTCGAGGAACACGACGTCTACCTGCCGATGGTGACGCTGGAAGAACTCGACAACAACAAAAAGGGCCTGACGGAAGTCGCCCGCAACGCCCGCCAGGCCAGCCGGAATCTGGAGGAAATCGTTTCTGGCGATCTCGCCAACCTGGAAGACGGCTGTCCCTTGACAGTCAACAACAATAACTTCAGCACTGGCCGCCTGTTCCTGCAGACCCAGGCCGTCAGCGTCGACCTGCCTATGCTGGCTGGCAGCAAGGCCGACAACCAGATTCTGGGCGTCGTCGTTTACTTGCAGAAACAGTATCCGGAACGCCAGGTCATCCTCGTCAGCAAGGACATCAACATCCGTATCAAGGCGCGCGCCATGGGGATCGCGGCCGAGGACTACTTCAACGACAAGGTGCTGGAAGATACGGAACTGCTCTATTCCGGCATGAAAGAACTGCCGGAAGACTTCTGGGAAAAGCACAGCAAGGCCATGGAATCGTGGCAGGAATCCGGGCGCATGTTCTATCGCATTACCGGCCCCATGTGCTCCAGCTTCATCGTCAACGAATTCGTGTATTACGAATACGAAAAGCCATTCCATGCGATCGTGCGCCAGCAGGAAGGCAAGTCTGCCGTGCTCGAAGTGGTCAAGGACTATACGCAGCAGAAAAACAGCATCTGGGGCATCACCGCGCGCAATCGCGAGCAGAATTTTGCCTTGAATCTTCTAATGGATCCGGACGTCGATTTCATCACACTGCTCGGCCAGGCCGGCACCGGGAAAACTCTGCTCACGCTCGCTTCGGCGCTGACCCAGACGCTGGATAAAAAGATTTACAGCGAGATCATCATGACGCGCGTCACGGTTCCCGTAGGGGAAGATATCGGCTTTCTGCCCGGCACCGAGGAGGAAAAGATGGCGCCATGGATGGGTGCGCTGGAGGACAACCTCGACGTGCTCAACAAGACGGATGACGAGGCCGGCGACTGGGGCCGCGCCGCGACGCAGGATCTGATCCGCACGCGCATCAAGATCAAGTCGCTCAACTTCATGCGCGGCCGCACATTCCTGCACAAGTTTCTGATCATCGACGAAGCCCAGAACCTGACGCCGAAGCAGATGAAAACGCTGATTACGCGTGCGGGCCCCGGCACCAAGGTCGTCTGCCTGGGCAATATCGCCCAGATCGATACGCCTTATCTAACGGAAGGAAGTTCCGGCCTGACCTATGTCGTCGACCGCTTCAAGGGATGGCAACACAACGGCCATGTCACCCTGATGCGCGGCGAACGCTCACGGCTGGCCGATTTCGCCGCCGAAATTCTCTAGCAAGGTATCCATGTGCGCCTGTTTTATGCACGCGCCTGAATCATGAATCTAGGTTTCTACATCATACTGGCGGCGCAGTTCTTGTCCGCACTCGCGGACAATGCGCTGCTATTCGCCGCCATCGCATTGCTGGTCGAAATGAGCGCGCCGGACTGGCATACGCCAGTCCTGCAAGGCGTTTTCGTCGTTGCATACATCATACTCGCCCCGTTTGTCGGCTCATTCGCCGACTCTCTACCGAAGGGGCGCGTGATGTTCATCTCCAACGCGATCAAGTTCATCGGTTCGCTCGCGATGATGCTCGGCATGCCGCCTCTTTATTCCTATGCGATCGTCGGTATCGGGGCGGCCTCCTATTCGCCCGCCAAATACGGCATCCTGACCGAATATCTTCCGCCCGAACAACTGGTCAAGGCGAATGGCTGGATGGAAGGGACCACTGTTGCAGCCATCATTCTCGGCGCAGTCATCGGCGGCCACATAGCCTCTTCCGACCCTCACCTGGCCATGATTATCATCACGGCTCTGTATCTCGCGGCTGCCGGATTCAACTTCTACATCCCGCATGTCCCGATTGACCACACCATTCCGAAGAAGACACTCTTCTATCTTCTGCATGATTTCTGGCACGCCTTCGTCGCACTCTGGCGCGACCCGCAAGGCCGGGTAGCCCTCGCGGTCACGACCTTGTTCTGGGGTGCTGGCGCAACCATGCGGTTGGTCGTGATAGCCTGGGCTGCTGCAGCGCTCAATTTCGGCTTGGACAAGTCTACGCAGCTCACTGCCATGGTCGCATTCGGCATCGCCTTCGGATCCATTTTCGCCGCCAAATACGTCAAGCTTCAGGAATCCGTGAAGGTGCTTCCTGCCGGCATCCTGATGGGCTTTCTAGTTGCCGGCATGGTATTGATCACCGAATGGCATGTGGCGGCGGTGATGCTTTTCCTGATCGGTGTACTGGCGGGTTACTTCGTCGTCCCTCTTAACGCGCTGTTGCAGCATCGCGGCCATATTCTCATCGGGGCCGGCCATTCGATTGCCGTACAGAATTTCAACGAAAACCTCGGCATCCTTGTGATGATCGGTGCCTATACGATGATGGTTAAGGCCGAAATGTCCATCATGCCCATCGTCATCATTTTCGGTGCCTTCGTCAGCCTCACGATGAGCATCATCTATCACATCCATCTCAAGCAGCGACCGCTGCATTCCACTCATCATTAAACAATAAAAAAGCCGCCCAAGGGGCGGCTTATTGAGTAACAAACCAGCTACTTAGTTAATGTAGTTTCACATGCGGTTCTGTGCGGCGCGTGATCATGTGGGCGATGGTGTCGAGCACAACCTTGGTCATGCCATGCAAGGCAAACAAATGCATCTTGTACAAGGACTGATACATGATGCGTGCGACCATGCCCTGGATGAACAGATCACCCTTGGTGAGCCCGCCCATCAGGTTCCCGACCGTGGTGTACTTGCCCAGATTGACCAGCGAACCGAAGTCGCGGTATTTGTATTCCGGCAAGGATTTGCCATTGATCCGGTTGATGACGCTCTTGACCAGCATAGAAGCCTGCTGGTGTGCTGCCTGCGCGCGCGGCGGAACAAGCTGGCCTTCGCCTTGTTCCGGCCAAGGACAAGCAGCGCAATCGCCAAAGGCAAAGATGTTCGGATCCTGCGTTGTTTGCAAGGTCCGCTTTACCACCAGCTGGTTGCACCAGTTGGTTTCCAGTCCGTCGATGTTCTTCAGGAAGTCAGGCGCCTTGATCCCCGCGGCCCAGACAACCAGCTTGGCAGGAATAAAGTGATCCTCGCCTGTATAAACACCATTGCCATCCACCTTGGTCACACGCTTGCCAAGATGCAGATCAACCTTCAGTCCTGTAAGTTGCTTCTGCACTGCAAGCGACAAGTGTTCAGGCAGGGCTGGCAATACACGGGGAGCCGCCTCGATGACACTCAGCCGGATATCGCGGTCAGGATCGATGCGGTCGAGCCCGTAAGCCGTCAATTCACGTGTCGTATTGTGCAGTTCAGCGGCCAACTCCACGCCTGTCGCGCCACCGCCGATAATCGCAACATCAAGCTGCCCTGGACCCAAGGCCCATTGCTGCGTTTGCGCACGCAAACATGAATTGATCAGCTTCTTGTGGAAAACAGCCGCATCAGCTTGGGTGTCGAGCGCAATGCAGTGCTCCTTGACCCCGGGAACGCCGAAATCGTTCGAGACGCTTCCGACCGCAATAATCAGCGTATCGTACTTGATCGTTCGTTTCGGGATCAGCTCCTTGCCTTCATCGTCATGCACGGGTGAAAGCGTGATTTCCTTCATGGTACGGCTGAGGCCTTCCATCGCTCCCAGCCTGAACCTGAAGTGATGCCAGCGGGCTTGCGCGAGATATTCCAGCTCATGCTGGTCGATATCCATGCTGCCAGCGGCCACCTCGTGCAGCAGCGGCTTCCACAAGTGCGTGGAAGCCTTGTCTACCAAGGTAATCGCAGCCTTGCCGCTCTTACCCAGTTTGTCACCCAAGCGGGTGGCCAATTCCAGGCCGCCCGCTCCTCCGCCGACAATTACCACATGATGTGGCGCCACCGGCGTTTGGGATTTCAATGCCATAAAAACCCTTCCCTAGGTCGAACTTTTATTCGTTGCCTGTTGTTGTGCCGTGCGAACGCACCCAGGCGATAATCTTCAAGGCTTCGTCTGGCGACAAACCATTGCTTGGATCGGTCGGATCCATCAGACCCTTGCCTTTTGCGCCCATGCCGCCATTCGTGCCGTGCCAGATCGTTTCAAACATACCCTTGTTGGTGGCGTCCTTGGCGTATTTGAAATCCGGTCCATGCAGGCTGGGTCCGGTCTGTCCTTGTGCATCACCGCCATGACATTGGGTGCAGGAATATAGCTGGAACAGCTTTTTCCCCTTGGCAATCTCTTCTTCCTTGCCGACATACGGGTTCTTGCCCGTAGTCATGAATTCCTTCGCGGCGGGGGTATCGAACAGTTCGGGCTTGATTTCCAGAGGGGAGCCGTCTTGCGTGGTTACGAACTGGATCATCTTGCCGCCTGAATCAGATGCCGCTTCGCCGCTCGCGCCGGGAGCGCTATCCGTACCGCCGTTCTTGCCGCAGGCGCTCAAACCTAACAAAACCAAAGCTGCGATAAGAGTCATTTGCTTCTTCTGCATATCTATCTCCTTCTGATTTTGAATCATGACATTTTTATTTTTGATTTAATTCTAACCCGAAGTGTTGCCGGGTATATAAACAAAACGGCCACTTGCGTGGCCGTTTCGAGTGTGGTTGGCTTTACTTC
>CAMLDO010000046.1 GCA_946478865.1 uncultured Methylobacillus sp. | reverse complement strand
CATGCGGAAACGCAATACCGCCCGCGCAAGGCGCTGATTTGCCAGTTGCAGGATGCCGATGGCGGCCTGCTTCATCTGCGCTTTCTCCACTTCTATCCCAGTCAGGTCGCTGCGCTCAAGCCGGGCGCCCATATTCGGGCTTATGGCGAGCCGCGACCCGGGTTCTTTGGCATGGAGATGGTGCATCCTCAATGCCGGCCCGTGCGCGACGACGCACCTCTTAGTGATGCGTTGACACCGGTTTACCCCACGACTGCGGGTCTGACTCAGCCCAATTTGCGCAAGCTGGTGGACTGGACGCTGCAGCATGCTGACACCGGGGAAACGCTGCCCCTTGAAATCCTCGGCAAGCTGGGACTTCCCGGGTTTGCCGAAAGTCTGCATTTCCTGCATCGCCCACCGCCCGATGCCCGGCTCGAAAGCTTGCAGGAGCATGCGCACGAGGCTTGGCGCCGCCTTGCTTTCGACGAGTTGCTGGCGCAGCAGCTTTCGATGCGGCGGCATCATGCGCGCCGACGTACCCAAGGTGCGCCCAAGCTCCAGGCCAAACGCCACCTGACCGAGGCATTGTTGCAAGGTTTGCCATTCCGGCTTACGGGCGCGCAGCAAAAGGTATGGTCGGAAATCAGTCATGATCTTGCCCAGCCGCATCCGATGCAGCGCCTGCTGCAGGGCGATGTCGGCAGCGGCAAGACCATCGTGTCCGCGCTGGCCGCGCTACAAACCATCGAAAACGGCTGGCAGGCCGCCATCATGGCGCCGACCGAAATCCTTGCCGAGCAGCATTATCGAAAGATGGTGGACTGGCTTGCCCCGCTTGGGCTGAATATTGCGTGGCTATCCGGTACCCAAGCCAGGTCTGCGCGCACGGAAGCGCTCGAAAAAGTCGAAAGCGGCGAAGCGCAACTCGCCGTCGGTACGCATGCGCTGTTTCAGGAGCAGGTGCAATTCGCGAAGCTCGGACTGGCGGTAGTGGACGAGCAGCATCGCTTCGGCGTACATCAACGCCTCGCGCTACGCCAGAAGGGTGGCCAGCCGCATCAGCTGATGATGAGCGCTACGCCGATCCCGCGTACGCTGGCGATGAGCTACTACGCCGATCTCGACGTTTCCGTGATAGACGAGCTGCCGCCGGGCCGTACGCCGATTACCACCAAGGTGGTTTCCGAGGAGCGGCGTGAGGAGGTGCTCACTCGCGTGCGTGAAGCCTGCCGACAAGGGCGCCAGGCTTATTGGGTCTGCCCGCTGATCGAGGAGTCCGAGGCGCTGCAACTCAAGACCGCGCTGGAAACCTACGAACAGTTGACCGCCGCATTGCCCGACCTTCGCGTCGGTCTTGTGCATGGCCGTATGAAGCCGGCCGAGAAGCAAGCGGTGATGCAGGCCTTTTCCGCGAATGAAATACAGTTGCTGGTGGCGACTACGGTGATCGAGGTCGGCGTGGATGTGCCCAACGCGAGCCTGATGGTGATCGAACATGCCGAACGAATGGGGTTGTCGCAGTTGCACCAACTGCGCGGGCGAGTAGGGCGCGGTTCTGCGCAAAGTGTCTGCATCCTTTTATATGCGGCGCCTTTGTCGCAAACGGCGCGTGCCCGTCTCAAGATCATTTACGAGAATACCGACGGTTTCGAGATTGCGCGGGCCGATCTCGCCTTGCGCGGGCCGGGCGAATTTCTCGGTGTGCGCCAGAGCGGCGTGCCTTTGCTCCGGATTGCGGATCTCGAGCGCGATGCCGACCTACTGGACACTGCTCGCAATGTCGCGGAATTGCTATTGCGCGACTACCCGCATGCGGCTGAAGCGCATCTGAAACGCTGGCTGCGTCGAGCCGAAGATTACGTCAAAGTTTAGCGTCCCCGTGTGGCATAATCGGCCGCGATGAAATTCCGCCCCAGCCCTTTCCCGTATCGCAATAGCTGGCTGCCCAAACCGCCCGGCAGCGGTGCTTACCGTCACTGGCTGGTAGACAACGGCTCCCTTACGCAACGATTGAAGGCCTGTTGCCATCATTTTTCCGTTGAGCGCGTGCGCCAGCGCTGGGCGCGACCGCTGCCGGACGAAGCGATGCTGCTGGAATTGCGGCCCCATGAACGGGCCTTGCTGCGCGAAGTGGCATTGTTCTGCGACGGCACTCAGGCGGTATTCGCCCATAGCGTGCTGCCGCGACGCAGCCTGCGCGGTGCCTGGCACAACCTTGGCAGGCTCGGCAGCAAGCCGCTCGGCGCAGCGCTGTTCGCCAACCCTCATGTCGTGCGTACACCGCTGGCCTTCCGCAAGTTGCTGCCCCGGCATGCACTTTATGCACGTGCGGTCGCCCATCTGGATATGCGGCCTCCTTGCTTGTGGGCACGCCGTTCCGTGTTCATGCTGCATAATGCCCCCATACTGGTCACGGAAGTATTTCTGCCGGGGGTGCTGCAACGATGAAAAGATGGATGGAGAGGCTGGATGCATATGAGCGGCTGATGCGGCTGGACAAGCCCATCGGCATCCTGCTCCTGCTGTGGCCCACGCTGTGGGCACTATGGATTTCCAGCAACGGCCATCCCAACTGGGTCATCGTCTGGATTTTTGTGCTGGGCACAGTGCTGATGCGCTCTGCCGGCTGCGTCATGAATGACTATGCCGACCGCGGATTCGACCAGCATGTCGAGCGGACAAGGATGCGCCCGCTTGCGACGGGCGAGGTCAGCGGCAAGGAGGCGCTTGCGCTCGCGACAGTGTTAAGCCTGCTCGCGTTCGGTTTGGTGACGCTGCTCAACAAGCTGACCATCCTGCTGTCGCTGGCGGCCCTGTTTCTGGCGATCAGCTATCCTTATACCAAGCGTTTCATATCGATCCCGCAAGCCTATCTTGGCATCGCGTTCGGCTTCGGCATCCCGATGGCTTTTGCCGCGCACAATGAAGCTGTACCGCCCTTGGCCTGGGCCATGCTTGCAGCCAACGTGTTCTGGTCCCTGGCCTATGATACTGAGTATGCGATGGTGGACCGTGACGACGACATCAAGATCGGCATCCGCTCCTCGGCGCTGTTCTTCGGAAGGTTTGACGTGGCCGCCATCATGGGCTGCTATGTTTTCATGCTGGCGATATTGGGCGGCATAGGCTGGTATGCTCGCTTGGGTTGGCCGTATTTCACAGGACTGACATTAGCGGCGGCGATTGCGCTGTATCACTACACCCTTATTCGTGAGCGTGAACGCAGCAAATGCTTCAAGGCTTTTCTGCACAACAACTGGATAGGCGCAGTCATTTTTGCCGGTCTGGTAGCAAGTTACTGGCTAGCTTGAGCCCCTGATCCGGTACCACAACATGCCTATCAGTTCGTGCAGGGCATGACGCGAAGCGAGCAGTCCGCGGGCCGAAGGCAGAAAATCCAGCAGCGTCAGCGGCTTTCTTACGCTAAATACGGTCCCGGCCGGAATCACGGTGAAGCCCGCTTTTTCAAACGCCGCCCGTGCACGCGGCATATGCCAGGCATGAGTTACGAGCAGGATGCGCGTGATGCCGTAGGGCTGAAGGATCGCGTAGCTGTTCCTCGCGCTTTCGCCAGTATTCAGCGACGTGAGCTCCAGCCAGCGCGTCTCTACCCCGAAATCGCTACGCAGGCTGCTCCACATCGCCACGCTTTCCGCTTCACCGCTTTCGGGGCGTCCGCCGCTCGTGAGCACAGGCAAACCGGTTTCACGTTGTAGCCGGGCCGCATAACGTAGTCGCTCCAGCGTATAATTACGCACAGTGTCTTCGCCATATTCTGGCGCGCTATGGTTGACTCCTCCGCCCAGCACAACGATGGCCTGAGCCTGGCGCACATCCGGCTTGATATATGGAGTCTCTACCCATGCAAGCAGGGCGCTGCCAACGATGGGCATGCTGAACAGAAACATGGTCGCGATCGCGATCCATAGAAGTATGCGCCCGATCTTCGCGTAAGCCGTATATAGTAGGCCTGCTCCCAAGGCGAGCAGCAGCAGGAAGTTGAGCGGCGGTAGCAGGAATGCTGCGACGAAGTTAGTGACGAGCCAGTCCATTCAGATTTCGTTTGACATGCGAGTTGTGCTTGACATAGAATCCACCCCTTTCATTTTTCAGCGAAATACGGTTGCTCCGATGAAGACCTTTTCTGCTAAGTCGCACGAAGTAAAGCGCGATTGGTTCGTGGTGGATGCCACGGACGTAGTGCTGGGCCGTCTGGCCAGTGCCATTGCACACCGCCTGCGCGGTAAGCACAAGACCATTTACACCCCCCACGTTGACACCGGCGATTATATCGTCGTGGTCAACGCGGACAAGCTGAAGATCACCGGCAACAAGGGTGACGACAAGGAATATCACCGCCACTCCGGTTACCCCGGCGGTATCTCCACCACCACCTTCAACAAGATGCAGGAGCGTTTCCCGGGCCGTGCCCTGGAGAAGGCCGTGAAGGGCATGCTGCCGAAGGGCCCGCTGGGCTATGCGATGTTCCGCAAGCTCAAGGTGTACGCCGGTCCCCAGCACGACCACGTGGCGCAGCAACCGCAACCTCTGGAAATCTAAGGATCTAGCATGATCGGTAAATACAACTACGGTACCGGCCGCCGCAAGAGCTCCGTCGCTCGCGTGTTCCTGAAGGCTGGCAGCGGCAACATCGTCGTGAACGACAAGCCGGCTGACGAATACTTCTCCCGCGTGACTTCGCGCATGATTCTGCGCCAGCCGCTGGAACTGACCAACAATACGACCAGCTTCGACATCATGGTGAACGTGGTCGGCGGCGGCGAATCCGGCCAAGCCGGTGCTGTGCGTCACGGCATCACGCGTGCCCTGATCGATTACGATGCCGCGCTGAAGAGCGCGCTGTCCAACGCTGGCTTCGTGACTCGCGATGCCCGTGAAGTGGAACGTAAGAAGGTCGGTCTGCGCAAGGCACGCCGCGCCAAGCAATTCTCCAAGCGCTAAGCGACTCTGGATGTACACAAAAAGCCGCTTTCGAGCGGCTTTTTGTTTTTGTGCCTTCGATATCAGGCGTTGCTTCCGATTGTTTTTTCCGGGGTGGCTCATTAATATGAACCGCTTATCTTCGACCTCATCAAAGAAAAGCTGACCATGCAACAGGACAAGATCAAGGTAGGCATCGTAGGCGGTACCGGCTATACCGGTGTCGAACTGCTGCGCCTGCTCGCGCTGCATCCGAATACCGAACTCGTCTGTATTACTTCGCGCGGCGAAGCTGGGCAGCGCGTGAGCGACATGTTCCCGAGCCTGCGCGGTTTTGTGGATTTGCCTTTTACCGATCCTGCCCGCGCGAATCTGGCGGAATGCGATGTCGTGTTCTTCGCCACGCCTAATGGCATCGCGATGCAGCAGATACGGGCGCTGCTCGATGCCGGAGTGCGAGTGATCGATCTCGCGGCCGATTTCCGGATTCAGGATATCCCGACCTGGGAAAAATGGTACGGCATGAGCCATGCCTGTCCTGATCTGGTAGCCGAAGCTGTCTATGGCTTGCCGGAGCTCAATCGGGCGCAGATTGCCAAGGCGCGCCTGGTGGCGAATCCCGGCTGCTATCCGACTTCCGTGCAACTGGGATTTTTGCCGCTGTTGAAGGCTGGCGTTGTTGATGAAGCGCACCTCATCGCGGACGCCAAGTCTGGCGCAAGTGGTGCGGGTCGCAAGGCGGAAACGCACATCCTGTTTGCCGAGGCGGGCGACAATTTCAAGGCTTACGGCGTAGCGGGACACCGCCATCTGCCGGAGATCAGCCAAGGGCTGGCAGCCATGAGCGGCAAACAGGTGGGCCTGACTTTTGTACCGCACCTTACTCCGCTGATTCGCGGCATACATGCGACGCTTTATGCGCGCCTTACGAAGGATGCGGACGTACAGGCTCTGTTCGAAGAACAGTATCGTGACGAGCAATTCGTGGATGTACTGCCCAAGGGCTCGCATCCCGAAACCCGGTCCGTGCGCGGTTCCAACCAGTGCCGAATTGCCGTGCATAGGCCCGAAGGCGGCGACACGGTGGTCGTATTGTCGGTCATCGACAATCTGGTGAAGGGTGCGGCAGGCCAGGCCGTGCAGAACATGAACATCATGTTTGGCTTTGCTGAATCGACTGCGCTGGAGCTGGTACCGCTTCTGCCATGAAGCGCACCTTGCACCGCTTGCGTCGTCGCGGCCCCTTGGACCGCCGCATGTCGGTGCGAGCGCAGCGCCCCTGGTATTTCAAGGTTGCGCTGGTTCTGCTGCTGCTGGGACTGGGCTACGGAATTGCTTACTGGCAATTTGAAAATCGCAGTACGGGACCCGGATTGGACGAGGCATATGTCGCTCAGCTGACCGCGATGGAGCGCCAGCTGCAATTGGAGCGGGCTACAAGCAGCAACGCGCACAAGGAAATGGCCGTCTTGCAGGACGAGATCATGCGTTTGAAGGAGGATCTTGCCTTCTATCAGGGCATTCTTTCCGAAAGGGGAGCGAAATTGCCGGCGCGGAATGCTTCCGATCATCAAAACCGCTAGTAATTGAGGAGGGCGTATGTTCCGGAAAAAAGAACAAAAGCCAAGCTCGCGCATCGAAACACTGATAGGCGCAGAATCATCGATTAACGGTGATATTCACTTTAGTGGCGGCTTGCGCGTGGATGGTGCCATCCACGGTAATGTGCGTGAAACAGCTGACAAGGCGTGTGCGCTGGTGTTAAGCGAACATGGCCGGATTGAAGGGGCGATCGAAGCATCGCATGTGGTGATCAACGGTACGGTGACCGGACCGGTGAAGGCCGGTCACTATATTGAACTTCAGAGCAAATCTCGGGTCTCGGGTGACGTCTATTACCGTACGCTCGAAATTCACACTGGCGCAATCATTGAAGGAAAGTTGATTTATATCAATGATTCCGACGTGGTAAATCAAGAGCTTACATCCGGTCAGGATTGACCTGACTGCCGGCCGGGCGGATAATTGTTGGTCAGGAAATCAAGGAGTATTCAAATGAACGCTGTAAACGAAATCCCCAGCCCGATTATCTTTACCGATAACGCGGCCAGGAAAGTAAAGGAATTGATCGACGAGGAAGGCACGCCCGACCTCAAGCTGCGCGTATTCGTGACCGGCGGTGGATGCTCCGGCTTTCAGTACGGCTTCACCTTTGAGGACGCCATCAATGATGATGACACCACGGTGGACCGCGATGGCGTTACCTTGTTGATCGATCCGATGAGCCTCCAGTATCTGATGGGCGCCGAAATCGACTATCAGGACAGTCTGCAAGGCTCGCAATTCGTGATTCGCAATCCGAACGCGACCACGACCTGCGGTTGCGGCTCTTCCTTCTCGGCCTGATTTTCTCAGCCGAACTCACAAAAAAAGGAGGCTTAAGCCTCCTTTTTTTGTTTCAGGGGCGCTGCCCCACCGGTACGAAATCGCGCCGCTGCTGCCCGGTATACAACTGGCGCGGGCGGGCAATGCGATGTTCCGTGCTGGAAATCATCTCGTTCCATTGCGCTATCCACCCGGCTGTACGCGCCAGTGCGAAGATCGCCGTGAACATGGAATTGGGAATGCCCATGGCGCGCATCACGATGCCCGAGTAGAAATCAACATTAGGATACAGACGCTTGCTGACGAAGTAGTCGTCTTCCAGCGCGATCTGCTCCAGCTTGAGTGCGAGCTTGAACATCGGATCGTCGTGCAGGCCCAGTTCGTCCAGCACCTGATGGCAGGTCTGACGCATGATCGCCGCGCGCGGATCCATGTTCTTGTAAACGCGATGGCCGAAGCCCATGAGGCGGAAAGAGTCCGTCTTGTCCTTGGCGCGCTTGATGTATTCGCCGATGCGCGAGACATCGCCGATTTCTTCCAGCATTTTCAGTGTTGCCTCATTGGCGCCCCCATGCAGCGGTCCCCATAGCGAGGCAATGCCGGCGGAGATGCAGGCGAACGGGTTGGCGCCGCTGGAGCCCACGACGCGTACGGTCGACGTGGAAGCATTCTGCTCGTGATCGGCATGCAGAATGAGGATGCGGTCCAGCGCTCGAGCCAGCACGGGATTCGGCGTGTACTGCTCGCAAGGAATCGAGAACATCATGTGCATGAAGTTCTCGGCGTAATTCAGGCGATTCTGCGGGTAAGAGAACGGCTGCCCGATGTTGTACTTGTAGCTCCATGCGGTGACGGTCGGCATTTTTGCCAACAAGCGGAAGGCTGCGATTTCCCGCAGGCGTGTATCGGAAACATCCGCATGCTCCGGATAGAATGCTGCCATCGCGCCCACGACCGAAACCATGACGGCCATTGGATGTGCATCGCGGCGGAAACCGCGGAACACATTGTTCATCTGGTCGTGCAGCATGGTGTGGCGGGTCAGGGTATCCGCAAAATTCTTTTTCTGTTCCGCGTTCGGCAATTCGCCCTTGATCAGCAGATAGGCTACTTCCGGGAAGTCGCAATGTTCCGCCAACTGCTCGATGGGGTAGCCGCGATGGTAGAGCAGCCCCTTTTCGCCATCGATGAACGTGATATTGGAGCTGCAGCTGGCCGTGGAAAGAAAGCCCGGATCATAGGTCAGTACGCCATGGCCGGCCAAGGTGCGGATATCGATGACGTCCGGTCCCATGCTGCCGGAAAGAACCGGTAGCTCGATGGGGGCGGTGCCGTTATCGAGAGTGAGTGTGGCTTTGGTCGGCTTCATAAAAAATCGCGTCTTTGTTGCACAGAAAGGGTCAATACTAAAGGTCAGAGGCTGTGTGAGGCAAGCGCTTCGGCGTTATGCCGGATAAATGGCTCCGAGGATACGCGGGCCTTGAGCTCCGGTTACCGAGGGCAGGTTTCCCGTTTGCTTGTGCAGCGATCGATCGGCGAGCCAGGCGAACGCTGTAGCCTCAACGAGGTTGGCGGGAATGCCCAGAGCATCTGTAAGCAGTAGTTGGCGAGGATGCAGTAGTTCGGCCAAGCGCCGGCGCAATTGCGCATTATAAGCACCGCCTCCGCACAGATAGATTTCAGCCGCCCCGGCACAATGCCGGATGACGGCATCGGCAACGGATCTGGCCGTCAGTTCCAGCAGGGTAGCCTGCACATCTTCCGCGCGATAGACGGTGGGGCGATACTGTTCCAGCCATTCCATATGGAAATCATCGCGTCCCGTGCTTTTGGGCGGGCTGAGCTGGAAAAACGGATGGTCGAACAATGCATGCAGGAGTTCTGGGACAGGCGCGCCGCTGGCCGCCCAAGAACCGTCCTTGTCGTAGGTAAGTCCGAGATGTCGCTGAATCCAGCCATCCATCAGCAGATTGCCCGGCCCGCAATCGAAACCGACTACGTTTCCAGAGCCCAGATCGGACACATTGCTGATACCGCCAATATTCAGGATGACGCGATGAATAGCAGGGTGGCGGAAAACAGCATCGTGGAAGGCCGGAACCAGGGGGGCGCCTTGCCCACCGGCAGCGATATCGCGGCTGCGGAAATCGGAGACGACCGTGATACCGGTAAGCTCTGCCAGCAGCGCCGCATTACCGATCTGTACCGTATAGCCCTGTTCGGGGCGGTGGCGTATGGTCTGCCCATGGCAACCGATAGCGGCAATGCCGCTGGGGTCGAGCCCGGCCTCGGAGAGAAGCCGGTCGACGCATTCGGCGTAGATCTGGGCCAGGGCATTGGCAGCCAGATGGCTGCGTTCGATTTCATGATTTCCGCTGGTATTCAGCGCGAGCAATTCGTCTTTTAGCGCGGCCGAGAAAGGAATAAACGCCTGATGGGTGACTCGGCAACCAGCGGAATCGAAGGATGCGATGACGCCGTCCGCACCATCCAGGCTGGTGCCAGACATCAGGCCGATAAAGCGATGCGATACGCGCGTTGGAGCGGTCAATTTATGACGCTTTGAATTTGTGGATCCAGAAAGCCGGGGTCGAATAAGCGTTGTCTTTGACATCGCTTTCGATCTCGCCGAATTCTGCGGGGCTGATGCCCAGATATTGCAGGACCTCGGCACGCATGAACATCCAGTCGTTGCCGTCCTGCAATTTGCGATTGAGATGACTCAGATGCGAGGCGATCTTCAGAATCGCGATATGAGTCAGGACGTTTTCCGGCAGGCGAGGCTGCGCCGTGAAAACCTGATGGTCATGATGGGACTGGATGACCTGGCAAATCGGCGCCGGCAAGTTCCAGCTATTGGCGACGAGAAATCCCATCGTGGCGTGGTCTGTCTGGAAGCGTTCCTGCTCCAGTTCGGCCAGGCTATGGGTCAGGCTGGCATTCGCCGTCCGCAGGAAGTTCTTGTAATCCGGAATTCTCTGGATCATCAATGCGATCCCGCAATCGTAAAACATGCCGATGGTGAAGGCGTCGTTTTCGGAAATTCCGATCACGTGCTTGGACAGGTCGCGTGAAATCAGGGCGACATCGAGCGCGGTGTCCCAGAATCTTTCCATCGGCACTTTGTTCCCGATTGCAGAAATCAGGGACAGGCTTGTGACGATGTTATCCAGATTGCTCAGGCCGAGAATGGCAACTGCTTCCTTGATGGAGGCGATAGTTTTTCTCAAGCCAAAGTACGGCGAGTTGATGGTTTTTATAACACTGGCTGCCAGCCCAGGGTCCGAGCTGACGATATTGGCAATCGCCTGAAGATTGGGAACCGGTTTGGCGCGCTCTTCCTGAAAGCGGCAGAGCACGTCCGGGCGTGGCGGGATGAGAAATCCCTTCAGGAGTTTATTGATTTCCTCCGTCGCGATAATCGTGCTCATGATCAGAGCTCGCTATTCGATGGACGCTGTATGGAGATTCCGAAGGAGCGTCAGTTGCGCCAGCAAAGGCTGGGCCTGCTGCTTGAAGGCTTCCTGATTGACGACGGTAATTGCCGAGGTGTTGGGCAGCGCCACCTTGAGAGGGTCGCGATGCTGTCCGTTTACGCGGAATTCATAATGCAGGTGGGGGCCTGACGCCAAGCCGCTCATGCCTACATGACCAATGATGTCGCCTTGAGCAATGCGCTGGCCTTTGCGCAGGCCCGGAGCGAAGCGGGAAAGGTGACCATAGACGGTAGTTACGCCTCCCGCGTGCTGCAACATTACAACATTACCATACCCGCCCTGTTGCCCGGCGAAAGCCACGGTGCCATCGGCGGTGGCCTTGATGCGCGTTCCGATCGGGGCGGCGTAATCGACGCCCTTATGTGCTCTCCAGCGCTTTAGAACGGGGTGGAAGCGAGCCAGGGTGAAACCCGAACTGATGCGGGAGAACTCCAGCGGCGAGCGCAAAAACGTCTTGTGGATGGGCTTGCCTTCAGGGGTGAAGTAATCGGCGCGGCCGTTCGCATCGCGGTAGAGCACTGCGCTATAGGTTTTTCCCTGATTGATGAATTCTGCCGCCAGTACCTGGCCCGGCGTGGTCATCTCGCCGTTGCTATAACCAGATTCGTAAATCACCCGGAAACGGTCGCCTTGGCGAAGGTCGAGGTGAAAGTCGATATCGGACGAGAAAATCTGCACCAACTGCATGGCAATCGCATCCGGAATGCCGGCATCGTCCGTCGCTGCAAATAATGAGCTTCGGATTTCAGCAGATTTCAGCTCGGTGCGTGTTTCCTGGGCGAGCTGGATTTGTCGTGCTGCATAGGCGTCGCCATCCAGTTTGACTTCGAGTGCGGCGTTCCAGTCGTACTGATATTGCAACTCCAGCAACTTGCCGTCAGCGGTTGTCTTGGCGAGGATGGGGCGGCCCGGACGAAGCTTGGAGGCGAGAGCGCTGGCATCGGGGGATTGCCGGAGGAAGGCGATCGCTTCGGGATTCTGAATATTCAGGCGGTCCAGTACAGTGCCGAGGGTGTCGTCCTTGCGGACTTCGTCAGCTTGCCACAGAAAGTCCTGGTCAACGACCAGCGCTTCCATAGCCGACAGGTCGGGCAGGGTGAGTTCTTCGATGACTTCGTGTACGGGAATGCTTTCCTCGGCCGTTTGAGGTGCGATACCGAATGCCGTGATAACGCCGAACAAGGGAAGTGTGGAGAGGGCGAGCAGCCAGCGCAAGCGCAGCTTTCGTTCTTTAGATGGCTGGATTTGCGCTAAAATGCGGCCTTTACCCTCTTGCACGGACGTTCCT
>CAMLDO010000045.1 GCA_946478865.1 uncultured Methylobacillus sp. | reverse complement strand
TCAAGGAGCGCATCAAGGACGCGGACTGCGCCAACGGCTTCCTGTTCGACGGCTTTCCGCGCACGATTCCGCAGGCTGAAGCGATGAAGCAGGCGGGCGTGGACATCGACTACGTGGTCGAAATCGACGTGCCGGACGAGGAAATCGTCAAGCGCCTCTCCGGCCGCCGCGTGCACTTGTCTTCCGGCCGCACCTATCATGTCGAATTCAATCCGCCCAAGGTCGCCGGCAAGGACGATGTGACCGGCGAGGACCTGATCCAGCGCGACGACGACCAGGAAGACACCATCAAAAAGCGCCTCGAGGTCTACCACACGCAGACCGAACAACTGGTCGGCTACTATTCGCAGTGGGCAGCGCAAGGTGGCAAAGCGCCGATCTACGTGCGCGTCAACGGCGTTGGCAGTGTGGATGGCATCCGCGACCAGATTTTCACCGCGCTCAAGTAAGCCGCCAGTTCCAGCCAACAAAAAAGCCTGCGATTTCGCAGGCTTTTTTGTTTATGCAGTCAATGCGCCGGTCAGTCCATGCGGCGCGCAATCAATTCCTTGATCAGCGGCGTGAGGATCAGCTCCATCGCCAGGCTCATCTTGCCGCCCGGCACCACGATGGTATTACGGCGCGACATGAAAGAGTCCTTGATCATGGCAAGCAGATACTCGAAATCCGCTTTCGAAGGCTCGCGGTAACGGATCACCACAAAGCTCTCGTCAGCAGTCGGAATATCGCGCGCGACGAAAGGATTGGAAGTATCCACGGTCGATACCCGCTGGAAGTTGATGTCCGTGTTCGAGAACTGCGGGCAGATGTATTCCACGTAATCGCGCATGCGACGCAAAATGGTCTGGGTCACGGCTTCCGCAGAATAGCCGCGCTCGGCGGTATCCCGGTGAATCTTCTGGATCCATTCCAGATTCACGATAGGCACGACACCGATCAGCAGATCCACATACTTGGCGATATTGACCTTGTCGGTAACCACGCCGCCATGCAGGCCTTCGTAGAACAGAATGTCGGACCCGGCCGGAATGTCTTCCCATGGCGTGAATTCTCCGGGCTGCAACTTGGTGCCAAGCCGGGCATTGAACTCGGTGGCTTCGGGGGCGCTATGCACGTAATACCGGCGTTTGCACATGCCGGTTTCGCCGTACAAACGGAAAGTTTCCTCGATCTTGTCGAAGTGATTGGCTTCCGGGCCAAAGTGGCTGGGGGCACGCTGGTTGTTACTGTCAGCCTCTTCGACGGCATCCTTGAATTCTGCGCGGGTCAGGCTATGAAAACTATCACCTTCCAGAACTGCGGCTTCAATGCTTTCACGTCGGAAAATCTGCTCGAAAGTACGCTTTACCGTCGTCGTACCCGCACCGGAAGATCCGGTGACGGCGATCACGGGATGCTTCTTGGACATGGGGCTCTCCTCAAAATTTACGCCTGAACAGTCACCTGTCAGGCGCGGCGTTTGTGCTTTAGAGCCGTGTTACCGAGGCTCTTGTTTCAAAATAATTATACGTGAGCTTGAGCAATCAACCAACCAATCGCAAGGTATAATTTCCCCCTTTCCTTAGTCCGATAATCCTAATTCCATGCAAGCGCAGTATTTACCCAACGAAATTGAACAACGCGCCCAGAAACACTGGAGCGATCAAGGCACCTTCACCGCCGCTGTGGATAAAAGCCGGCCGAAGTACTACTGCCTGTCGATGTTCCCCTACCCTTCCGGCAAGCTGCACATGGGTCACGTGCGCAACTACACCATCGGCGACGTGCTCTCCCGCTATCACCGCATGAAGGGCTATAACGTGCTGCAGCCCATGGGCTGGGATGCGTTCGGGCTACCTGCCGAGAATGCCGCGATCCAGAACAAGGTGCCGCCCGCCAAGTGGACCTACGACAACATCGCCTATATGAAGAAGCAGCTCAAGTCGCTCGGTTTCGCAATCGACTGGAGTCGCGAACTGGCTACCTGCAAGCCGGACTACTACAAGTGGAATCAATGGCTGTTCCTGCGCATGCTGGAAAAAGGCATCGCCTACAAGAAAACCCAGGTGGTTAACTGGGATCCGGTCGATCAGACCGTGCTCGCCAACGAGCAGGTGATCGACGGCCGTGGTTGGCGCACTGGCGCAATTGTAGAAAAACGCGAAATCCCAGGTTATTACCTGGGTATCACCCAATATGCCGAAGAATTGCTGGCCGACCTCGACAAATTGCCCGGATGGCCGGAACGCGTGCGCACCATGCAAGCCAACTGGATTGGCAAGAGCGTGGGCATGCGCTTCGCTTTCCCCTATGCGTTGGACGGCAAGCCGGAACAACTTTGGGTGTTCACCACCCGTATCGACACCGTGATGGGTGTCAGCTACTGCGCGGTGGCGGCGGAGCACCCGCTGGCCGAACGCGCAGCGCGTGACAACCCGCAACTTGCCGACTTCATCGAAAAATGCAAGCAGGGTTCAGTCATGGAAGCCGACCTTGCCACCATGGAAAAGGAAGGCATGGACACCGGTCTCACCGTCACTCACCCGCTCACAGGCGAGGCGGTGCCGGTGTGGGTGGCCAATTACGTGCTCATGAGTTACGGCGACGGCGCAGTCATGGCAGTGCCGGCCCATGACGAGCGCGACTTCGCCTTTGCGCAAAAGTACAAGCTGCCGATCAAGCCGGTGATCCTGCCCGCAGGCTGGAACGAAGCGCCCGCTACGGTGATCAACGCAAACAATGCCGCCCCGCACCAAACGGGCGAACCTCCAGTATTCACCCCGGCAATGCAAATCGCCGATGGCAATACCCTGCTGGACTGGCACAAGTGGTCGGACGTGTTCGCGCAGTACGGCGTGCTGTTCAACTCCGGCCGCTATGACGGCATGAACTTCGAGCAGGCCTTCGACGCAATTGCTGCCGACTTGGGCGCACAGAACCTGGGCGGGCCGAAGACCCAGTTCCGTCTGCGCGACTGGGGCGTTTCCCGCCAACGCTACTGGGGCTGCCCTATCCCCATCATCCACTGCGACACCTGCGGCGATGTGCCAGTGCCGGACGACCAACTGCCGGTAGTACTGCCCGAAGATTGCGTGCCGGACGGCTCCGGCAATCCGCTCAACAAACGCGCGGATTTCCTCGAGTGCACCTGCCCCAAGTGCGGCGGCGCAGCGCAACGCGAAACCGACACCATGGATACTTTCGTCGATTCCAGCTGGTACTACGCCCGTTACGCGAGCAAGTTCGGCCTGGATGCGATGGCGGATGAGGAGACCAACTACTGGATGCCGGTCGACCAGTACATCGGCGGCATCGAGCATGCAATCCTCCATCTGCTCTACTCGCGCTTCTGGAGCAAGGTGATGCGCGATATGGGCTTGGTCGATTACGACGAGCCCTTCGCCAACCTGCTGACGCAGGGCATGGTGCTCAACCATATCTTCTCGCGCCGCACGGACAAGGGCGGAATCGAGTATTTCGCACCGGAAGAAGTCGAACTGGTACATGACGATCACGGCAAGGTCACCGGCGCCAAGCTGCTCGCCGACGGCCAGCCGGTCGATTTCCAGGGCATGGGCACGATGTCCAAGTCCAAGCGCAACGGCGTCGATCCGCAAGCGCTCATCGAGCAATACGGCGCCGACACCGCACGCCTGTTCATGATGTTCGCTGCGCCACCGGAGCAGACGCTGGAATGGTCGGACAGCGGCGTCGAAGGTGCACACCGTTTCCTCAAGCGTCTGTGGGCATTTGGCGCCGAGTTCGACGGCATCGGCAAGGAACAGATTGATCTCGGCGGCCTCTCCACCGACGCGAAAAACCTGCGCCATGAGATTCATACCACGCTCAAGCAGGCCAACTACGACCTCGGCCGCTTCCAGTTCAACACTGTGGTATCGGCAGCGATGAAAATGCTGAATGCACTGGAAAAGGCGGCCAAGGAGTCGGCCAATCGCGCAGCCATCGGCGAAAGCCTGTCCATCCTGCTGCGCCTGCTATCCCCGATCACTCCCCACATCTGCCATGCGCTGTGGAGCGAACTCGGCTACGATGGCGACATCTTGGTCACATCCTGGCCGGAACCGGATGCCGCCGCGCTGGTGCAGGACGAGATCGAAATGATGATCCAGGTCAACGGCAAGCTGCGCGGCAGTGTAACCGTGCCCAAGGACATGGACAAAGCCACCATCGAGAAGCTCGCCGTCGAACAACCGTGCGTGCAGAAATACCTGGAAGGTGTGAGCATCAAGAAGGTGATCGTCGTGCCGGGCAAACTGATCAACGTCGTCGTAGGGTAAACCATGAAACTTGCACATCTTTGCTCCGCCGCCACGTTGCGCAATATTCTGCTGGCTTGCAGCCTGTTTGCGCTGGCGGCCTGCGGCTTCCAACTGCGCGGCATGACGGACTTCGGCTTCAAGAAGGTCTATCTGCAGCAAAGCCAGAGCAGCTCCGTGCTGGCCAAGGAACTGCGTCGCTCCTTGCGCAGCAGCGGTGTGGAAATCGTGCAGACGCCCGAAGAAGCCGAGATGCTGCTGGAAATCATGGAAGAACGGACCGAGAAGAACATTCTCTCGCTGTCCGGCGGCGGCAAGGTGCGCGAATACGAGCTGTTCTACCGGGTGACTTATCGCTGGCGCGAAGCCTCCAGCGAACTGTGGGGACCGGCACAGAGCATCGAGCAACGCCGCGATTACTCCTACGACGATACGCAGACCCTGGCCAAGGAAGGCGAAGAAGCTCGCCTCTACAACGACATGCGCAGCGATGCCGCGCGCGAGATCATGCGCCGCCTGAACGCAGTAGGCGCAAGCAAACCCAAGGCGGCGAATTAAACCGCCGTTTTCCGCCGTGCACGTATCCGCCGACCAGCTCACAGTACACCTCGAGCGCGACTTGCGTCCGCTCTACATCCTCACCGGTGATGAACCGCTCGGACTCAAGGAAAGCGTGGACGCGATCCGCCACGCCACGCGGCAGCAAGGCTACGACGAGCGCCTTTCCTTCACGGCGGAGCGCTATTTCGACTGGAAGCAGCTCAAGGTAAGCGGCCAGTCGATTTCACTGTTCGCAAGCCGGCGCCTCATGGAAATCCACATTCCTTCCGGCAAGCCAGGCACTGATGGCGGCAAAGCACTACACGAGCTTGCAGCTGCGCTTCCGCCCGACACTGTCACGCTGATCACCCTGCCCAAGCTGGACAAGACCGGTACTGGAAGTGCCTGGTTCGGCGCACTGGAAAAAGCTGGCGTAGTCGTACCGCTGAATACAGTGGAAATCGAGCGTCTGCCGCGCTGGATCGGCCAGCGCTTGCAGGCGCAGGGCCAGCAGGCGGACGAGGCGACGCTGGAATTTCTCGCCAACCAGGTAGAAGGCAACCTGCTCGCCGCGCACCAGGAAATCCAGAAACTCGGCCTGCTCTACCCGACCGGTCCGCTCGACCCCGAAGCCGTGCGTGAGGCCGTACTCAACGTTTCGCGCTACGATGTCTTCCAGCTCGGCGACGCATTGCTGGTTGGCGATGTTGCGCGCACTGCAAAAATCCTCGACGGATTGGAAGCCGAAGGTGCGCAACCGCTCGCTCTGCTCGGCGTGCTGGCGTGGCTGCTGCGCGGAGTAACGCGTGTCAAACAGGCGGAATCGCGCGGCGAAAACTTGGCAAACGCCATGCAACAGGCCAAAATCTGGGGAGAAAGGCAAAATCAGGTGCGGCGCATGCTAGCCCGGGTCAGTCTGCGCCAAATGCAGGCGGCAATGTTGAAAATGGCCGAGATCGACCGCATCTGCAAGGGCATCGCGCCCGGCAAACCCTGGCTGGAACTGTCGCGGCTGTGCACCGGCCTCGCACGCGGCAGCCGCCGTCCGGCTGCGCGGCCTCATTAGGAACAGGAATGGACATCAAGCACTACATGCAACAACTCGGGCAAGGCGCCCGCGCTGCATCCCGACAAATGGCGAAAGCCGACACGGCGGTCAAGAACAAGGCGCTGCTGACCATCGCTGCCGCAATCCGTCGCGAAAAGGATGCGCTGCTCGCCGCCAATCGCGAGGACATGGAGGCTGCGCGCGCCAACGGCATGGAAGCCGCCATGCTGGACCGCCTCGCACTCAGCGAGAAATCCATCGCAACCATGGCCGAAGGTCTGGAGCAGATCGCCGCGCTGCCCGACCCGATCGGCGAGATCAGCGACATGAAGTACCGCCCGACCGGCATACAAATCGGCAAGATGCGTGTGCCGCTGGGTGTCATCGGCATCATCTACGAAGCGCGTCCCAACGTGACGGTAGACGCCGCCGGGCTGTGCATCAAGTCCGGCAATGCCGCGATTCTGCGCGGCGGTTCCGAAGCCATCCACTGCAATCGCGCACTGGCCGCACTGGTGCATGAAGGTCTGGAAGCGGCCGGCCTGCCGCACGGCGCCGTCAAGGTGGTGGAAACGACCGACCGTGCCGCCGTAGGCGAGCTCATCACCATGAAGCAGTATGTCGATGTCATCGTGCCGCGCGGCGGCAAGGGCCTGATCGAGCGCATCTCCAATGAAGCACGCATTCCAGTGATCAAGCACCTGGACGGCAATTGCCACATTTATGTCGATGATGATGCCGACATGGCCAAGGCGCTGCCTATCCTGGAAAACTCCAAGACCCAGCGTCTCGGTACCTGCAATACTGCGGAATCATTGCTGGTGGCGCGCAGCATCGCAGCCGAAGCACTGCCGAAACTGGCCGCCACGCTGCTGTCCAAGGGCGTGGAAATCCGCGGCTGCGCAGAGACGCAGGCACTGGTAAAAGAAGCCAAGGCCGCAACCGACGAGGACTACTACACCGAATACCTGGATGCCATCATCTCGGTCAAGGTCGTCGCCGGCCTGGACGAGGCGATCGAGCACATCAACAAGTATTCGTCACAGCACACCGAAGCCATCGTGACCGAGAACTACACCAGGGCACGCCGCTTCCTGCGCGAAGTGGACTCCAGCAGCGTGATAGTCAATGCCTCGACGCGCTTCGCCGATGGCTTCGAATACGGCCTGGGCGCGGAGATCGGCATCTCCACCGACAAGCTGCATGCGCGTGGCCCGGTTGGTCTGGAAGGTCTGACCAGTCTCAAGTACATCGTTCTCGGCGACGGGCAGGTACGGAGTTAATTGCAATCCATCGGCATTTTCGGGGGCACCTTCGACCCCATCCACTTCGGCCATCTGCGCATGGCCGAGGAATTGCGGGTGCAACTGGGCCTGAAGCAGGTACGCTTATTCCCCTCCGCTCAACCGCCGCACCGCGATGAAACGCATACTTCGGCGGAGCACCGCGCGGCCATGGTCGAGCTCGCGATTGCCGGCAATCCGGCTTTCGTACTGGATCGGCGCGAGCTCGAACGCAATGGCCCGTCCTATACCGTGGACACCTTGCGCAGCCTGCGCGAAGAATGCGGCGATACGACTCCGCTGATCCTGTTCATTGGCAGCGACGCTTTTTTCAGCCTGACCTCTTGGCATCGCTGGCGCGAACTGCCTGAGCTTGCACACATCGCTGTTGCCTTTCGCCCGGGGACTGCACTGCATGAGGATGCACTTCCCCTTGAATTGCGCAGCCTGTGGCAATGCCATCAGACCGAACGGGTCGCAGACTTGCATGACACTCCCGCCGGAAAAATGCTGTGGCAATCCGTCACGGCACTGGACATAGCTTCCAGCAGAATTCGCGACGCTTACACGCGAGGTTTCAGTACGCGCTACCTGATGCCAGAAACTGTTCGCGACTACATCGAATCTCACCATCTCTACGCCCGCAAAGCGACATAAGGAAGACCATGGAACTCGACGCAATGAAAAAGGCCGTCATCGACGCGCTGGAAGATATCAAGGCCCAGGACATCAGCGTACTGGACGTCGCCAAACTTACGCCGGTGACTTCGTGCATGATCATCGCCAGCGCCACCTCGACACGGCAGGCCAAATCGCTCGCACACAATGTGCAGGAGAAGATGAAGGAGCACGGCATCTCCCCCATCGGCGTCGAAGGCGAGCAGGAGGGCGAATGGGTGCTGGTCGATCTGGGCGAGATCGTTGTCCATATCATGCTGCAGAATACTCGCGACTACTACAATCTGGAACAGCTCTGGGGCGCGACCGAAGGCCGCCGCCAGAGCCTTGCCGGCAAGCAGCCGGCCGCACAATAACGATCCATGAAACTGCGTATCCTCGCCGTCGGCCACAAGATGCCGACGTGGGTGGAGCAAGGCTGCGCGGAATATCTCAAGCGCATGCCGCGCGAAGCCACGGTGGAAATCATCGAGATCAAGCCGGACAAGCGCGCTTCCGGCAAAGGCGGCGATCAGGTACGCGAAGCTGAAGCCGAACGCCTATTGGAAGCCGCAGGCCGCGACTACCTCATCGTGCTGGACGAGCATGGCAAGGAACCGACCACGCTGCAGCTCGCCGAGCGCATGCAGCAGTGGATGCAGGACGGCCGCGATGTGGCGCTCGCCATTGGCGGTGCGGATGGGCTGCATCAGAAAGTACTGCAAGCCGCAGACTGGCAATGGAGCCTCTCCAAGCTGACGCTGCCGCACGGCATGGTGCGGGTAATGCTGGCCGAACAGCTTTATCGCGCATGGTCGGTGATCAACAATCACCCCTACCACCGTGGCGACCTTTGACCGGAAATACGAATCCGCGCTGGTCTGGTTCCGCCGCGACCTGCGCGACTACGATCACGCAGCGCTTTACCATGCACTGAAAGCGGCCGAACGCGTCTACTGCGTATTCGTTTTCGACACCGATGTCCTCGACCGGCTCAATGACAAGGCCGACCGCCGCGTCGAATTCATCTGGGAAAGCGTGCGGGAACTCAAGGCCGCACTGCAGGAAAAAAGCGGCGACCTCATCGTAAGGCATGGCTGCGCCGCCGAAATCTTGCCCGCACTCGCGACCGAGCTCGGCGTGAAAGCCGTCTACGCCAACCGCGACTATGAGCTCGCCGCGAATGAGCGCGACGAGGCAGTGGCCAAGACCTTGAAGCATCAGGGCATCGCCTTTCATGCATTCAAGGATCAGGTAATCTTCGAGCGCGGCGAGATACTCACGCAGGCAGGCAGGCCCTATGGGGTATTCACACCTTACAAGAACGCCTGGCTGCGCACGCTGGAAGATTTTTACGTTCGCCCTTATCCGGTCGATCGCTATATTTCTCACTTGGCACAGCATAGCTCGGATGACATGCCGTCACTGGAAGCGATAGGCTTCGAGCGTACCAATCTGCATGCATTGAAAATCCCCATTGGCATGACCGGAGGCAAGCGGCTGTTCGATGAATTCCTCGGCCGCATCGATCAGTACAAGGAAGCGCGCGACTTTCCGGCCGTCAAAGGCCCCTCCTATCTCTCGGTGCATTTACGCTTCGGTACCGTCTCGATCCGCCATCTCGCCCACACTGCCTGGCGCATGGAAGGACGCGGCGCCGAGACCTGGCTGAGCGAGCTCATCTGGCGCGACTTCTATTTCCAGGTACTACATCACCATCCGCAGCTCGCCGCCGGCCGCGCCTTTCATTCCGAGTTCGAGCACATCGCATTCCCCAACGACGAAGCACTGTTCCAAGCCTGGTGCGAAGGACGCACCGGTTACCCGCTCGTGGACGCGGCCATGCGCCAGATCAACCAGACCGGCTACATGCATAATCGATTACGCATGGTCGCCGCGAGCTTCCTGGTCAAGGATCTTCTGATCGACTGGCGCTGGGGCGAACGTTACTTTGCCGAAAAACTCATCGACTACGACTTCGCCGCCAACAATGGCGGCTGGCAATGGGCGGCCTCAACCGGCTGCGATGCCCAACCCTGGTTTCGTATCTTCAATCCGGTCACGCAGTCGGAAAAATTCGACACGCAGGGCAAGTTCATCCGCAAGTACGTACCGGAACTCGCGCGCTGCAACGATAAGGAAATCCACGCCCCCTGGCTGATTTCGGCCGATCGCCAGCAAACGCTCGGACTCGCCATCGGCCGCGACTACCCGTTGCCGGTGATCGACCACGCGGTCCAACGCGAGCGAGCGTTGGAACTGTACAAAGCCGCCAAACCCGCGGCCGAGAAAAAGTAAGCGCTCATCATGAAGATATACACCGTCGGCCACTCCACGCGACCGCTGGAAGAACTCATCGCCATGCTGCAAGGCCACGACATCCAACACTTGCTGGACATTCGCACCATGCCGCGTTCGCGCCATAATCCCCAGTTCAATATCGATACTCTGCCCGTAGCGCTTGCCGATGCTGGCATTGCCTACACTCATATGGCCGGCCTTGGTGGCTTGCGTCCGCACAAAAAAGATTCGATCAATCTCGGCTGGCACAACGCCAGCTTCCGCGCCTATGCCGACTATATGCAGAGCGACGAATTCGCGGAAAACCTCGAACAGGCGATCGAGTTGGGCAAACCGGAACGCATCGCATTGATGTGCGCCGAAGCCGTACCGTGGCGCTGTCATCGCTCGCTGGTCGCGGATGCGCTGCTGGTGCGCGGCATTGCGACCGAGGAAATCGTCACGCCGGAGAAAAGCGAGCCGCACAAGCTCACGCCCTTTGCCCGCGTCGAAGGCACGCATATCACCTATCCTTCCGACGAACCCACGACTGGCCAATTGTTTTGAGCGCGAATACCTCACTCGCTTTGCTGCTGAACGAAGTACGCCAATGCCGCGCTTGCGAGGCCCAGCTTCCTCTCGGCCCGCGCCCTATCGTCCAGGTCGGCGAACATGCACGCATTCTCATCGTCGGCCAAGCGCCGGGCAAGGCCGTGCATGAAAGCGGGATTCCGTGGAATGACGCAAGCGGCGAGACTCTGCGCCGCTGGATGGGGATAAGTACGGAAACGTTTTACGACAGCGGCAAGGTTGCCATCATTCCCATGGGCTATTGCTATCCCGGGCGCGGCAAAAGCGGCGACCTGCCGCCACGCAGGGAGTGCGCGGAACTCTGGCTGGATAAACTGCTGGGACATTTGCAGGAAATCCGGCTGACGCTGCTGGTTGGCCAGTATGCGCAGAAGCATTTCCTGGGAGCAAAACGCAAGGCGACGCTCACGGCAACGGTGGAAGCTTGGCAGGCCTATGTCCCGGATTTCTTCCCGCTACCCCACCCTTCGCCGCGCAATACGCCCTGGCTGCGACGGCATCCCTGGTTTGAAGAGAGCTTGCTGCCTGAGCTATGCCATCAGGTCGCACAAGCTCTGGAGAATTAATTGCTTAGCTGCTGCACAATCGCGCGTAGCTCATCCTGCGGATTGGCATATTCCTCGTACTCATGCGAGGTACGGGCATACCAGTAGCGGCTGTTCCACGCGTCACCCTCGATTTTGTGCAGCACCGCATGAATCCAGCAGGCGACCGGGTCGCCATACTCCTGCACGATCTTGTGCGATCGGTCCCACTCGCCGTCCAGCGCAGCCTGCACGGCGACCTTGAACTCCTCGACCAGGGCAGTCATGACGCCTCCTTTCACTCCTTGTGGTAGGAAACGATACGTTCGACCTCATTTTTCGACCCGAGAATGACGGGCACGCGCTGATGCAGGGCCTCGGGCTTCAAGTCAAGAATGCGGCTGCGACCCGTGGAGCTTTGTCCGCCCGCCTGCTCGACGATGAAGCTCATCGGGTTGGCTTCATACAGCAGGCGCAGCTTGCCGCCCTTGTCCTTCAACTTGCTGTCGAGCGGATACATGAACACGCCGCCACGGATGAGGATGCGGTGCACCTCGGCCACCATGGAGGCGACCCAGCGCATGTTGAAGTCGCGGCCCCTCGGGCCTTCCTTGCCTTGCAGACATTCCTGCACATAGCGCTGTACCGGGGCTTCCCAGTGACGCTGGTTGGAGGTGTTGACCGCGAACTCGTGGGTGTCGGCCGGGATCTGCATGTTGGGGTGGGTCAAATAGAACTCGCCCACTTCGCGATCGAGCGTGAAGCCGTTGACGCCATGGCCGGTGGTGAGCACGAACATGGTGGAGGAGCCGTACAGGGCATAGCCCGCACAGACCTGCTCGGTGCCCGGTTGCAGGAAGTCCTGCATGCTGGCCTGGGTCACGCCTTCGGGGGCACGCAGGATGGAGAAGATGGTGCCGACCGAGATGTTGATGTTGACGTTGGACGAGCCGTC
>CAMLDO010000044.1 GCA_946478865.1 uncultured Methylobacillus sp. | reverse complement strand
ACCCTGCTGTCGGTGCTGGATGGGGTGCGCAGCCGCAATGACGCGGAAATCATCTGGATCGTCGCGAGCAACTTCAACAGCGAGACCATGGAAATGGACGAAGCCATGCTGCGCCGCTTCCAGATGAAGGTGGATTTCCGCCTGCCCAACGGCGAAGAGCGCCTGGCGATCATCCGCCACTACCTCAGCCAGCGCGCGGAAAAGGTGCTGCCGGACCTCGACCTGCGCCATCTGGTAGACATCACCGAAGGCCGCAGCCCGGCCGACCTCGAAACCATCATCAACCAGGCCGGCATTTCCGCGGTGCAGTCCGGCGAGATGATAGGCGAATACACATTGATGCAGGCCGCCGAACGCGTGCTGGTCGGCAACGTCAACACCGAGACCACGGCCGACCGCGAGCGCGACCGACGCATCATCGCCACCCATGAATGGGGCCATTTCCTCATGGATCTGGAGCGCGAACGCCGCCGTGCCGGCGACAACTGGGAACAGATTCTCGCCGACATGAAGACCATCAAGATTTCATTGAAGGCCAATCCGCGCACCAACGCGCTCGGCTTCGTGTTCCACAAGCAGGGTGCCGACCTGCTCAAGACCAAGGCCGACATCGAGCATGAAGTGCGCGTGCTGCTGGGCGGCATGGCCAACGAGGAGCTGTTCTTCGGCGAGGACGGCACCACCAACGGCGCGCACAACGACATTACCCGCGTCACCAAGCTGCTCTACCACGCCGTGGGCGAGATGGGCATGTACCGCAACACCCGCCTCAACTTCGGCGCTTTGCAGGATCGCCAGAGCGGCGGTCGCGACCTCGACCAGGAAACGCGCAACATCATGGAAGCGCAGAGCGAGCGGCTCTACGGCGAAACCAAGGCTACACTGGAACGCCTCATGCCGCTCACCGAGCATCTGGTTAAAAAACTCATGGAAAAGGACGAAATGGCACTCGGCGAAGCCTTGGCCGAAATACGCAGATTTGAAATGACAGTGGTAGCGGCGGCATAATCTCCCGGTGGTTTCCGATCTTTCGGCAAAAAACCACAGGCAGCACTATTGATCGGAGGATCAGAACCCACAGTTCTTAGGTTTGAAGCAGTACAGGGAACAAGCTCAGCGACACCCGTGTACATCGCTTTCGTGCCCGGCGCGTCGCATTCATTCAATCTTTGTGAATGGAATGCCAATGAAAAATAATCAACCCGTCACGAACCATGAATATGTGCTGCGCGAAGGCGCCGCCATCATCTCAAGAACCGACTCCAAGGGGCGCATCGTGGATTGCAACCTGGAGTTCATCGAAGCCTCCGGGTTCACCCGCGAGGAACTCATCGGCCAGCCACACAATATGGTGCGGCACCCGGACATGCCGGAAGAAGCTTTCCGCGATTTCTGGGACACCCTGAAACGCGGCCGCCCCTGGTCGGGCATGGTCAAGAACCGCCGCAAGAACGGCGATTACTATTGGGTGCGCGCCACCGCCACCCCGCTCGCCGACGGCAGCGGCTACAGCTCGGTCCGCACCAAGCCCGGCCGCGATGACATCGATGCGGCAGAAGCGCTCTACCGGCGCATGCGCAGCGGAGAAAACATCAGGCTTTATGAAGGTCGCGTCGTCGCCGACGGGCTGTCATCCCGCCTGAGTCGACTGGCGGACACGCTGACGATTTCGGCCAGGCTATGGCTCATGGCGGGGCTCATCATGCTCCTGCTGCTGGCCTCCGCCGCCATCGGCGCGCTCGTGATGCATCGCCTCAATGACGCGGCGCATGCGATGGGCGATGGCAAGGAGCTGGTCGCCGATATCCTGCCGCCACCGCTCTATATCACGCAGGCCAACATCGTCGCCCGGCAGTTGCTCGATGCCGGAAGCGCCGACATTCAGGCCCAGAGCACGCTGCTCGAAAACCTCAAGCAACAGTATGAGGACCGCTACCGCTACTGGATGGGCAGCAGCCTTCCCCAATCCCTCAAGGATAATCTCTCCGGAGAGCAGCACCGCCAGGCGGTCGAATGGTGGCATCTCGCTCTGGAGCGCTATCTGCCTGCGATCCGCGCAGGAGACCGGGAATCCGCCGCCAGCATCCTGGGGCTCATGGATCGCCATTTCCTGGCGCACGAGCAGGGCATCACCGCCACGGTCAAGGAAGCGAATGCACTCAACGACGAAAAGACAGCCGCGTTCACCAACGAACGCAAGCGCTCGATCTGGATCATGAGCGCGATTGCGGCCGCGGGTGTATTGATCACGCTGCTGTCCGTCGCCTGGATCGTCCGCCACATCCGGCACCGCTTCCTCGTTGCCGACAGCGTCGTCTCCGCGATTTCCGGCGGCGATCTCACCCAGCGCATTCCGCCGGTGGGGCAGGACGAAATAGGCCGGCTCGTAGTCAAGATGGCGATCATGCGCAACAGCCTGCATGAATTGATTGCCGCCATCCGACAGAATGTGGAAGCGCTCACCCGGGCATCGCAATCGCTCACCCAGAATGCGCAGACGGGAGCGGATGCTTCCGGCGCCCAATCTTCTGCGGCTTCCAGCATGGCCGCCGCAGTGGAGGAACTGTCCGTTTCCGTGGATATGGTCGAGTCCAACGCAGGCGACGCGCATGCCATTACGCAAGATTCGGCGCGGCGCTCCACCGAAGGCGGCCAGATCATCCATGAAGCCGCGAGCGAAATGGAGCGTATCGCCTCGGCGGTGCATACCACCGCGGGCTCGATCAAGGAGCTGGAGGATTATTCCCAGCAGATTTCCAGCATCATAGACGTCATTCGGGACATTGCCGATCAGACGAATCTGCTGGCCTTGAACGCCGCCATCGAAGCTGCCCGGGCCGGGGAACATGGACGCGGTTTCGCGGTGGTGTCGGACGAAGTGCGCAAGCTGGCGGAACGCACCAACTCATCCACCCAGGAAATCGCCGAGATGATCGCAAAAATCCAGGGCGGTACCGAGCGCGCCGCAGCGGAAATGGTGGCAGGCGTGGAGCGCGTCAAGGAAGGCGTACGCCTCGCACGCGAGGCGGGCAACTCGATTGCCGTCATTCGCGAAGGGTCGGACAAGGTGACGCGCGCCGTGCAGGAAATCTCGCATGCATTGAAGGAGCAAGGAACGGCTACCCGCGACATCGCGCAAAAAGTGGAGGAGATTGCGCAAGCAGCCGACGCGAACAGCTCATCCTCTGCGGCAACGGCGTTGTCGGCACAGAGCCTGCACCGGCTGTCGGAAGAGCTGCAGGTGTTGACCACACGCTTCCGCATCACCTGATGCTGCGCTTTTGCAGCACAACAAAAAACCGGGCTGGCATGCCCGGTTTTTTTATATGGCGGAAATTCCGATCAACCGTGGCGGGCCTGCGGGTCGTCCGGTTTCTCCGCGATATAGAGGCTGTAATGATTACGGCCAGATGCGCGCACCTCGCACATCTGGATTTCGGCCATTTTCAATAGCTCGCTCGCAGTATCGTCGCTTTGCGGATCGTAGATGGCGCCGCCGATACTGGTCGTCACCTCCACGCGCTGGCCGAAGACCACAAGATGATCTTCCAGTACCGCCAGGATCTTGGGCACGATCATCGACACTTCTTCCGGCGAGGCAACTTCCGGCAGCAGGATCGCAAACTGGTTATCGCCGAAATGCGACACGGTATCGCTATCGCGCAAGCTGGACACCAGCCGCGCGGCCGCCTGCTTGAGCAACTGGTCGCCCACGTCCGGACCTAGTTGATCGACGATGCGCCTGAAACCGTCCAGCGCCAGGAACAGCACGGCCATGTAGCGGTAGTGATGCCGGGCCAGCGCCACCGACTGTTCCAGCCGGTCCATCAGCATGCGCCTGTTCGGCAGGTGCGTCAGTGGATCGAAATAAGCCACGTAATACAGTTTTTCCTGCTCACTCTTGCGCTCGGTAATTTCTTCCATCTGCGCAATGAAATACAACGGCTTGCCTTGGGAGCTGCGCATGATCGAGCCTGTCAGCTGGATCCAGACGGGGGTACCATCCTTGGCGATATACCGCTTTTCAATCCGGTAGTAGGAGCGCTGACTTCTCAGCAGTTCGTTGACGTAAGCGAGATCGGTATCGAGATCGTCAGGGTGGGTAATTTCCTGGAAGGTCAGCTGCTTCAGTTCTTCGTGGGTATAACCCGTCATCTCGCATAGCGCGCGATTCACCTGTAAAAACCTGCCCGGCAGGGAGACCACCGCCATGCCGTTAGGCGCATGCTCCAGAATGTTGCGGAAGCGGTCTTCGCTGTCCAGCAACACCTTGTGCACAGCAAGCTGCTGGAAAAACAGGAACATCAGTAGCGCCACGATGCCTAGCGCAATGAGGAACAGCACTTCGCCGCTGATCTGGTACTCATCGAGGTTGCCCCCGTGTTTGAGCACGGCAGCGACGGCAAAGACGACGGAGATGGAAAAAAGAATGGCCGCCACAATGCCCAGCAGCCAGAGGCTGGGCTTGGGAAGGTTGGTTAACGGCTGCACAAAACCTTGTTGCTTCAGCATCATGCGCTTACTTGGCCTTCAGATCGATAGGGCGGCGAACGTCAATCAGATTCTGCTGGAATGATACGAGTTCTCACGATTTTCCCGAACTTGCATTGAGGAATGTAGATGCCTCGCCCATGCGCGTCAAGAAGCTTGTTCAATTTTTTACGCTTGTTTTTTTGCCGACCCGGCGAGCAATCTTGTCGCGCTTGAGCCCGGCAATCTTTGCAGGGTTAGGATAAACTTTCTGCATCATGATGTGGCTCATTACCAAATATCTCGCCACGGCCGCCGTGGTCGTGCTGGTTTCCGAAGTGGCGAAACGCAGCGACAAACTCGGCGGTTTCATTGCCGCGCTACCGCTCGTCACCCTGCTCGCGCTCATCTGGCTGTACCTGGAACATCAGCCCGCATCCAAAATCGCCAACCACGCCTGGTACACCTTCTGGTACGTGATTCCGACCTTGCCGATGTTTCTGGCCTTCCCTTTCCTGCTGCCTCGCCTAGGCTTCTGGCCCACCCTGCTTGCGTCCGTGCTCATCACGTCCGTATGCTTCGGCCTGTTCGCGCTGGCGCTGCGCCGGTTCGGAATAGAACTGCTTTGAGGCAAATCCCACTCAACCGCCCTGCATGGAGGGATTCATGAAATTATTTGTCGATTCGAACTACCTGTCGCCCTACGCCATGTCCGCTTATGTCGCGCTGCGTGAAAAGGGCCTGACCTTTGAATTGCAGCCGGTCAATCTGCAGGAGGGCGAACAGCGGTCAGCGGCCTACGGCGCACTTTCGACGACGCAGCGCGTTCCCACCTTCAGCGATGGCGCGTTCAGCCTGTCCGAGTCCTCGGCCATTGCCGAATATATCGACGAGGCTTTTCCCGGTCCCCACCTTTACCCTGTCGATCCCAGAAACAAAGCCAAGGCGCGCGAAGTGCAGGCATGGCTGCGCAGCGACCTCACAGCGATCCGCCAGGAGCGGTCGACGGAAATCGTCTTTCTCGAACGCACGGCTCCCCCCTTGTCCAGCGCGGCACAAGCGGCGGCAAACAAGCTCTTCAATGCAGTCGAACGGCTTCTGCCGCATGGGCAGCAGACATTGTTCGGACAATGGTGCATCGCGGATACCGATCTGGGGCTCATGCTCAATCGACTGGTGCTGGGTGGCGATGCCGTGCCGGAACGGCTGGCCGCTTATGCAAACGCGCAATGGCAGCGGCCCAGTGTGCAAGCCTGGGTGGAGATGAGCCGGTCTGCCGCCTGAAACATCTCTGCTTAAAACCAGCTTCTTAATTCTGCCTGCGCGAGGTCGATGAAGGCCCGCAGTTTGGGCGGCATAAAGCGCTGGCGGGGATAGACCAGATGCACCGGATCGGCCCGCCCCTGCCAATCTGACAACACGCGCACCAGATCACCCGCGGCCTGCTCCGTCTTGCATATGAAATCCGGCAGCAGTGCCACGCCCTGCCCGCCCGCAACCATGGTTTTCACCACGCCGATGCTGTTGGCCATGATGCGCCCGGCGAGCGGAATGGTGACGGTATTGCGCCCATTGCTCAAATCCCAGGCATCGCGACCCATCGGGGTGAATTGCAGACAACAATGCGCGTGCAGGTCCTGGGGTTCCTCCAGCGGAGCCGCCTGCTTCAGGTAATCGGGACTTGCGAACATCGCCCAGTGGATAGTGCCCAGCGATTTCGCGATCAAGCTGGAATCGCGCAGATCGCCCGTGCGCACCGCCACATCCACGCCTTCCGCCACGAGATCCAGATAACGATCCGTCAGCAGCAGCTCCACTTCCAGCGCGGGATACTCGCGCTGGGTACGCTCGATGAGGCCAGCCAGAAGAACATCCCCGAGGTCTGCGGGAGCCGTCACCTTGAGCCTGCCCTGCGGCTGCTGGCGCGCTTCATCCACTGCAGCTTCGGCTTCCAGCATATGCCCCAGCCCCATTGAGGCATGGTGGTAGTAGGCCGTACCGGCTTCGGTGAGATGGAGCCGCCGCGTGGTGCGTTGCAGCAAGGTGATACCCAGGCGCCGCTCCAGTCTCGATACGCGCGTACTCACCGTGGAAGTGGGCAATCCCAGTTGACGCGCAGCCGCGCTGAAGCCGCCCGCCTGCACCACTTTCACGAAAACCGCCGCCTCGTTGAAATCCACGATTGTTCCATTTATTGAAAAGTAATTTCACATTTAACCATCTAGAACCCGGAATGTCATGCGCCTATAGTGGTCATCAATGCAACGCAGCGAGGAGCACGACATGAAAAAACTGGCATTCATCAAACGCAGCAACGGCCATCATTGGGTGGGCGACGGTTTTCCCGTGCAGAACATTTTTTCCTACCGTGACATCCATCAGGAGATGTCGCCCTTCCTGCTCATGGACTACGCCGGGCCGACGCGTTTCGAGCCGACGCAAAAGCGCCGCGGTGTAGGCCAGCATCCGCATCGCGGGTTCGAGACGGTCACCATCGTCTATGAAGGTCAGGTGTCGCATCACGATTCCACGAACGCAGGTGGCACCATCGGCCCCGGAGATGTGCAATGGATGACGGCCGGCTCCGGCATCGTGCACGAGGAATACCACAGCGACGACTACGCCCGTACCGGCGGCAATTTCGAGATGATCCAGCTCTGGGTCAACCTGCCGGCCCGGAACAAGATGACCACACCCGGCTATCAGGGCATCACGCGGGAACAGACTCCCGTGATCCAGCTTCCGGACAATGCGGGCACGGTGCGCGTCATCGCGGGCGAATACGCCAACCGCCAAGGCCCGGCGCGTACCTTCAGTCCGATGAACGTCTGGGATGTACGGCTGAATGCCGGCAGCAGAACCGTCTTCACCCTGCCGGAAGGACATACCACCGCCGTGTTCGTGTTGCATGGCGCAGTCGGGCTGGGTGACGTGCATACCGTCCGTCCTGGCGAACTGGCCGTCATGCAGCGCGAAGGCGACGAGCTGGTGCTGGAAGCGCAGCAGGACTCCGTCCTGTTGCTGTTGAACGGCGAGCCACTGAATGAGCCGGTGGTCGGCCATGGCCCCTTCGTCATGAATACCTGGGAGGAAATCAACCAGGCAATCGATGACTACAAACAGGGCCGTTTTGTAGCAGCGGCGGCATAACGCACGCCAGGTTTCGCAGCAATAACTCAATCACCAAAAGGAGAAACATCATGACCAAGCCCTACATCCGTCTCGACCGTGACAACGCCGCCGTACTGCTGGTAGACCACCAGGCCGGCCTGCTTTCCCTGGTGCGCGACATCGACCCGGACAAGTTCAAGAACAACGTGCTTGCCCTGGCCAATGCCGCCAAGTTCTTCAACCTGCCGACCATCCTCACCACCAGCTTCGAGAACGGTCCCAACGGCCCGCTCATGCCCGAGCTCAAGGAGATGTTCCCGGATGCGCCCTACATCGCTCGCCCCGGCCAGATCAACGCCTGGGACAACGAAGACTTCGTCAAGGCGATCAAGGCCACCGGCAAGAAGCAACTGATCATCGCGGGCGTGGTGACGGAAGTGTGCGTCGCTTTTCCGGCTCTGTCCGCGATCGAGGAAGGCTTTGACGTGTTCGTGGTCGGGGATGCCTCCGGCACTTTCAACGAGTTGACGCGCGATGCGGCCTGGCATCGCATGCAAGCCGCCGGCGCCCAACTCATGACCTGGTTCGGCGTCGCGTGCGAACTGCACCGCGACTGGCGCCGCGATATCGAGGGTCTGGCTGCGCTGTGCTCCAACCATATCCCGGACTATCGCAACCTGATCACGTCATATACCGCCTTGACTACGAAGTAAGCTATCGGCAGGTAAGGCCGTAACGCCAGGCTTCGCGAATTGAAGCCATGCGAACGGGCCAATAAAAAAGGGGCTGCGGCCCCTTTTTTATCGTGCATTCACTCGGTTAAAAATGCACCCGGTTGCGGCCGCTCTTCTTGGCCTCGTACAGCGCATGATCCGCCTGATCCATGAGCTTCTCCAGGCTGATATCCGGATGTCCCATCGTGCTGACGCCGACCGATATCGTCAGTTCAAGGACAGAGCCGTCGTGCAGATAAATGGGCGTGCGCTCGATGAGACTGCGCAGCCGTTCCGCGACACCCGCTGCACCCGCCAGATCCGTTTCGGGCAGCGTGGCCGCAAATTCCTCGCCTCCCACCCGGCCGAGGATATCGACATCGCGCAGCATGTTTTGGGCAGCCGCGCTGATGGTCTTGAGCGCAATGTCTCCCGCAGCATGCCCATGTACGTCATTGACCTTTTTGAAATAGTCCACATCGAACATCAGCACGGAAAACGCATGTCCATAGCGCTTGGCGCGGCGCAGCTCGGCCTCGCTCTGATTCAGGAAATGGCGCCGGTTGGATAAATTGGTGAGGTAGTCGTGATTGGCCTGGTTCTCCAGTTTTTCGATGAGGCTTTTGCGCTCGGTGATGTTCTGCACCTGGGCGATGTAGTACCGCGGCTGCCCGGCCTTTCCGCTCACGATCGAAAAACTGATGTGCAGCCAGAGCTGGTCGGTCGCGTGGCGCAGGTACCGCTTCTCGATCTGGAAACTGCCATCGCCTCCTGAAAGGCAGGCCGCGATCCAGGCAATATCGAGCTTCTCCTCGGCCGGGTGAGCAATGCAATCCAGAGACTTCGAGAGTATTTCTTCCTGAGTGAACCCCAGCAGGGAGCACAGCGCCGCATTCGCCCGCATCAATCGCCCCTCGGCATCGATCATCGCGATTCCGATGGGCGCTGCGTCGAAAACAGTACGGAACCGCTCTTCGGACGCCTGCAGCGTGGCCTCCACCTCGGCGGCCTGCCGGTCGAATACTTTCTGGCGCCCCTGATAGATGAACAGGCCGATGACCGAATAAAACAGGATGAACAGGTACAGCACCGACTGGATGATCAAATCGCGCTGCCAGGTCTGGTAGACCGTATCGAGGTCTCGGCTCACGGCGATAAAAAGCGGCTTGTTCATGTGAAGGCTGGCGGGGTTGATCGTGCGCTGGGCGATCATGCGCATTTCATTGGTCGCCTTCACCCGGCCCGACATGACCGTCACTTCCTTGCCGCTGGCCTTGTGGATGTCGAAAAGAGCGCCGGGACGGGAAAGATTGATCCCCGCCAGCCCCTTCCGTTCGGGCTCGATGATAAACAGATAGCCGTCGCCGTGCACAATCGAATCCCACATGTCGGGGGCATACAACACCGATTGCAGCAGCGTCCTGAAGTAATCGGGATCGAGCGCGGCAGCGACGATGCCCTGAAACTCTCCGTTGGGGCCGATGATCGCGCGGCTCAGGGTGATCAGGTACACACCGGTCACCGATTTGAATGGCGGGGAAATATACAAGGTGTCCGCATCGGGGTTTGCCCGGGCGGCAGTGAAATAATCGCGATGGCGGAAATTATGCCCGCTATACCCTGGAACGCTGGAAGCGATGACGGTGCCGTCGGCATTCAGTACGCCCATGCTGCGGATGCCGGGTAAGGTTTTGGGCAAAGCCTGAAGACGCAAGTCGCGGAACTGATTCCCGAATGGTCCCTGCCATTTGGGCAGATCGTTTCGGATGCTTTCCAGCGCGCGGCTGGCGCTTTCGATTTTCTGCTCCAGATTGTCCGCGATCACGCGCGTCTGGGCGGTCAGTCTTTCTTCTTCCCGGGCTTGGGTACGCTCGTATTCCGTAGCCAGATTGATCGCAATAAGAGCCCCGAGTACCGATAACGCGATAACCAGTACACCCCATTGAATTGCATAAGCTCTTTTCGGCATATACGGCCGTTTACTAATAATTGTTACCGCGTTCACTACCCGCAGGCTTGAAAGGACTATAGCACGCGGCGCAAAAGGTAAAAAACCGTTAAGACAATAGAGATTAGCGGCCTGCGACGCCTGATCGGAAGCAGCTGAACCTCATCCGAACGGACTCTTTCATTCAGAACTCACAGAGACTATGGTTAGCCCGCATGTATTTCTCTAACCATATCGCCCTCACAGGCATCAAAAAGCCGAGATAGCGAGGCATCGTCTTGATCGTACTGATTCGGGAGTTGCTCGACGTCCTCACGCCGAGCCAGCTCAAACGCTTGCTGATCCTGCAACTGCTCATGGCAATCATGGCATTTGCCGAAGTCGCCAGCGTGGCCGCCATCGGCCTGTTCATGGCTGTGGTCGCGAACGAGAATGTGCTGGGCCAGACCCATTTCATCGGCCGGATCTACCAGATGTCCGGCCTTGGCAATCCGGCGGACTTCATCTATTTCGTGGGCGTCGTCGCCTTGATCCTGCTGGTAGCCACGGCGCTGGTGTCGATGCTGACCGTGTGGCGTACGGCGCGCTTTGCGGCGCGCGTAGGACAGGAAATCGCGGATAGCCTCTATCGCTACTACATGCACCAGCCCTGGCTGTTCCATGCCGCAGGCAGCAGCGCCGAGCTCACCAAGAAGATCGCCTCGGAAAGCTACATCGTCGCGGCCCAGATCATCTATCCGTTCATGCAGATCAATGCCAAGGCCATCCTGACCCTGTTCATGATCGTGGGGCTGTTGATCCTGAACCCGTGGGTAGTGCTCATCGCGCTCGTCATTTTCGGCTGCGCCTACGCGGTGTTGTACCGCATGATACGGCAGCGCCTGGTGAGAAATGGCCGCAGGATTTCGGAGCTGGCCACACGCCGCTATAAGCTCATGGCCGAAGGATTCGGCGGCATCAAGGATGTCCTGCTGCTCGGGCGGCAGGACGACTTCGTCAAACGCTTCCAGGATAGCGGCACCGAACTCTCCCGCAGCCTGAGCGCCAATGATGCGCTGGCGATGGCGCCCAAGAATTTCATGGACATGATTTCCTTCAGTTCCGTGATCCTGCTGGTGCTTTACCTGACGAGAAACTACGAAGGCGACCTTGCTTCCATCCTGCCGGTCCTCGCGCTATATGCACTGGCGGGCTTCAAGGTGCTGCCCGGCTTCCAGCAGATTTACCACGCGGTAGCCACCATCAAGGCTTCCTCCCCCGCTTTCGATTCGATCAAGGCGGACCTGAAAAAAAGCCATGCGGCTATAGGATCGGAGGCCAGCCATGCGGCCACCGGGCAAATCACGTCCTTCACCCAGGCCATCGACTTCCGGGATGTCACCTTCACCTATCCCGCCAAGCTCCAGCCCGCACTCAAATCGGTCAGCGTCCGCATCCCCGCGAACAAAACCATCGGGTTTGCGGGATCGACGGGGTCGGGCAAATCCACCCTCATCGATCTCGTCATGGGGCTGCTGCCTCCCGACGCAGGCGAGATTCTCATCGACGGCGTCCCGCTTACCCCGGCCAATACCCGCGCCTGGCAAAACATGATCGGCCTCGTGTCGCAAAGCATTTTTCTTTCGGATGCGAGCATCAAGGAAAACGTCGCCTTCGGCATTCCACTGGAGAAAATCGATATTCATCGCGTGCAGGAGGTGCTTGCGCTTGCGCACCTGGAGGAGTTCATTGCCGAACTGCCCGAAGGCATCGAGACCCGCGTGGGCGAGCGCGGGGTACAGCTTTCAGGCGGACAGCGTCAGCGCATCGGCATTGCACGCTCGCTCTATCACAACCCCGAGGTTCTGGTCTTCGACGAAGCCACCAGCGCGCTCGACGGCATTACCGAAAAATCCATCATGCAGGCCATCCACCATTTCGCCGGCCGGAAAACCATCATCCTTATCGCGCATCGCTTCACCACCATCCAGAAATGCGATGTGATCTATTTCATGGAAAA
>CAMLDO010000043.1 GCA_946478865.1 uncultured Methylobacillus sp. | reverse complement strand
AAGCCGTCGAACAGGAAGCCGTTGGCGCAGTCCGCGTCCTTGATGCGCTCCTTGACCAGGCCGATGATGACCTCGTCCGGCACAAGCCCGCCTGCATCCATGAACTTCTTGGCCTCCAGGCCGAGCTGGGTGCCAGCTTTCACGGCGGCGCGCAGCATATCGCCGGTGGAGATTTGCGGAATATTGAATTTTTCCTTGATGGCGGTGGCTTGCGTGCCCTTGCCGGCGCCGGGTGCGCCCAACAGTATGACTCTCATGTGTCCTCCCAAATGGAAGCGCGATTATCCCATCCGCCCCTTGCGAGAACAAGGACGGATTTATTTGCTGATGTGGTTGGCGATGGCGATGAACTGCTCGACCGCGAGGTTTTCAGCGCGCAATTGAGGATCGATACCGAGCGCAGCGAAGCCGGTATCGTCGAGAATCCCCTTGAGCGTATTGCGCAGTGTCTTGCGGCGCTGGCCGAACGCGGCGGTGACGACTTTCGAGAGTACGGCTTCATCCTTGGCGACAAAGGGCAGAGTGTCATATGGCACGGCGCGCACGAAGGCAGATTCCACCTTGGGCGGCGGGTCGAACGCTTCGGGCGGCACGGTGATGAGGTATTCCATCTGCAGCCGGTATTGCAGCATCACCGAGAGCCGCCCGTACTCGGGCGTCGAGGGTGCGGCCACCATGCGTTCCACCACTTCCTTTTGAAGCATGAAATGCATGTCGATGATGTGGCCGACATTGTCGAGCAGATGGAACAGGATAGGTGTGGAAATGTTGTAGGGCAGGTTGCCGACCACGCGAATACGCTGCCCGAGAGAGGCGAAATCGAATTTCAGCGCGTCGATGTTATGGATGGTGATTTTTCCGGCGGGATAGTGGCCTTGCATCCAGGCGACCACGTCGCGGTCGAGTTCGACTACATGCAGGTGATCGAGAGCAGACAGCAGTGGCTTGGTCATCGCGCCGAGGCCGGGGCCGATCTCGACCATGAGGTCTTGCGGCGCCGGACGGATAGCCTCGATCAGCGCACGGATGATGTCCTGGTCGATGAGGAAGTTCTGGCCGAAGCGTTTCTTGGGAATGTGTTTCATCGGATTATTGGGCGGAGTGGTTGCGGTGCTCAGCCAGTTCGATCGCCAATTCGATCGCGGCATACAGGCTCCCGGGGTCGGCCTTGCCGGTACCGGCCAAATCCAGTGCCGTGCCATGATCAACCGAGGTCCGGATGATGGGCAAGCCCAGCGTGACATTTACGCCGCCGCCGAAACTCGCGTGTTTCAGCACGGCGAGTCCCTGGTCGTGGTACATCGCGAGGAAGGCGTCACAGTTGCGGATATTATTCTGGCTGAACATGGTGTCGGCGGGCAGCGGACCCTGGAAACGCATGCCTTCCCGACGCAGCTTGTCGAGTACGGGAATAATCGTATCGATTTCTTCCATACCCAGGTGGCCGCCTTCTCCGGCATGGGGGTTGAGCCCGGCGACATAAACCAATGGCTCGGCAATGCCGAACCGTTCTACGAGATCCCGATGCAGGATGCGGATCGTCGTTTCCAGCGTCTCCTGGGTAATCGCATCCGGTACGGCGCGCAACGGCAAGTGGATGCTCGCGAGAGCAACGCGCATGCCGCCCCCGACCAGCATCATTACGACATTCTGGGTGCCGGTCAGCTCTGCGAGAAACTCAGTGTGCCCGGTGAACGGTACGCCGGCATCGTTGATGATGCCCTTGTGCACGGGGGCCGTGACCATGGCATCGTACGTGCCATCGAGACAGCCTTTGACAGCATGGGTGAGCGTATCCAGAACATATCGACCGTTACTGGCATCCAGTATTCCGGCATGCGCAGGCGCTGCAAGCGGGATGTGCTGAATTTGCAGATTGGCCAGCGGCAGGCCGAGCTGTGTGGCGCGCGACTCGATCAGGCCATGATCGGCAATGACGGTAATCTCGGCTTCCGGAAGCTTCTGCGCAAGCATGACGCAGAGGTCGGGCCCGATGCCGGCGGGTTCGCCTGCAGTGAGCGCAATCCGGGGCTTAGTACTTGTCTTCAAGACGGTATTCGACGTAGGCGCGGTCGCGCAGTTCACGCAGCCAGTCCTGATAGGCCTCGTCGGCTTTGCGGGCGCGGATTTCCTGACGTGCCTTGAGACGTACCGCTTCCTTGCTCATATCCTGGCTACGGCGTTCCAGCACTTGAATCAAATGCCAGCCGAAAGGCGAGCGTATGGGAGCACTCACCTGGCCCGGCTGCAATTCGTTCATCGCTTTTTCAAAGTCCGGGACGGTATCGCCAGGATTGACCCAGCCTAGCTCTCCGCCTTTGGCTGCTGTGCCGTCCTCGGAGTACTGGCGTGCCAGTTCGGCGAAGTTGCCGCCGTTCTCGATACGTTCCTTCAGGTCTGCCAGACGATGTTGGGCATCGGCATCGGACACGACTTCGCTCGGCTTGATCAGGATATGGCGCACGTTGGTTTGCTGCACCAGCATGGGAGACGAGGCGCCACGACGGTTATTGAGCTTGAGGATATGGAATCCGTTCGGGCTGCGGATAATCTCGGTGAACTGGCCCGGCTGCAGGGTCTTCAGGGAGTCCACGAACAGCTTGGGAATCTGGGTGTCGTTCTTCCAGCCCAGCTTGCCACCTTCGAGTGCATTGGGCGCATCGGAAAAACGGGCAGACACCTGACCGAAGTCTTCGCCTTCCTGCAGGCGCTTCAGTGCCTCATCCGCCTTGGCGCGCAATTTCTGCAACTCTTCCGGGGCGCTTTCTTCCGGTGTGCGGATCAGGATGTGGGAGAGATCGAATTCGTCGCGGATTTCGTTGCGCGAGGCTTGCGAGGTCAGCAGGTTGTCGATTTCGGCTTCGGTGACGTTGACGCGATTGTCCACCTCGCGTTCGCGCAGGCGCGCGAGAATGATTTCGTTGCGCATGTCCTCGCGGAACTTGCGGTAGCTGATGCCGTCCTTTTCCAGCGCGTCGCGGAATTCGCTGATGCTGAGCTTGTTCTGCTCGGCGATGCGCTCTATTGTCTTGTCGAGCTGGTTGTCGTCCACGCGCAGGCCGGTCTGAGCGGCAAGCTGCAGCTGCAGGCGGTCGGAGATCAGACGCTCCAGCACCTGTTTTTCCAGCACGTCCTGCGGCGGACGCTGAGCCCCCTGCTTTTCAAGCTGGCTGAGCACGATCTGGATGCGATCGCGCAACTCACCGTAAGTGATGACGTCCTTGTCCACGACCGCAACGATGCGATCGATTTGACTGACGTCATCGTCGGCTGCGAAGGCTGGAGCGGAAAAAATCAGAAACAGCATGGCCGGCACAACGCCGGCCCATTTGATTAATGCATTCATTTGATTGATCAGCGAGATTCGTCCGGAATCAGGGAGGTGTTAGTGTAGCCGGGAATACTGCGTTTGAGCAGGCTCAGCGGGCTGGTGCCGATGGAAGTCATGCCACCCAGCTCGAGCTGGAAGAAAAACGCATAGTTCGGATCTTCGTCAGTCGCCACGGACACGCGTTGCATGACGGCACGTGCCTGCCAACAGCCTGCATCATATTCTATGCCTGCCAGGCCTTCAATGGGCCGATCCTCGCGTAGCGAGTAGTTCCAGCGTGCCAGACCGTACCATTGCGGAGAAAGCGGCCATTCGGAAGAAATGTCGATCTGCTCGAGGCTCTCGCGGGTAAAGCGATAGCTCAGGTTGAGCACCTTGCCTGGTTCAGGATTGTAGCGTGCGCCGATATTGGTTTTGATCGAACGGTCGAGATCGGTGTTGTACTGCCATCCCGCGTCCACATTCCAGTGGTTGCGCAGGCGGGCAGTAATTGCAGCCACGATATCCGAGGAATTGTTGGTGATTTCATCTGCGCCTGGCAAACCGACCTTGCGATCGCTGAAGTAGAAGCGCTGGCCGACGGTAACCGCCAAGCGCTGGATGCCGGTGCGGTAGTCGATCAAACGGCTGGTCACCGCCATCGTCAGCTGGTTCGCATCGTTGATGCGGTCCTGGCCGGTGAACTGATTTTCGGAGAACAGGGTGCTCAGGCTAAGGTCGGCCTGACCGGTATCGAAGACGGGCAGGCGCGACTGATCGTCATACGGGACGTAGACGTAGAAAATGCGCGGTTCCAGCGTCTGGGTATAACGATTCTTGACGACACGGAAATCCCGGTCGAAATACATGCCGCTGTCCAGGCTGAAAATCGGCAGCGAGCGGGAATCGCTCAGGAATTCGGAGTTGGTGACGACTCCGTCCTTGGTCAGCGTGAATTCCGGGTTGTCCAGCTTGTAATTGGTGTAATGCACGCCGAACTTGGGCGTGATGTAACCGTAGGAGCGTACCAGCGGCATGCTGATGCTAGGGTAGAGCACGGTACGGCTGCCGGTTACGCCCGTGAGCAGCGAAGCATTGGGGTCGCTCGACATGGTTTGCGAGATGGGGGCGTGGTTGCTGCGATCGAACTTGGTCCACTGGCCATAGAAGTCGGCAGCAAGGTAGTCCCATTCCTTCTCGCCCTTGAGGCTGAGTTGCGGCAGGCGTTGATAAGGGAAGGACAGGTCGTCCAATGTCTGGTACTGCTCGGCCAGGCCGACAAAGCTCCAGACTTCGTCGCTATAGGTGAGCTGTCCGCGTTGAGGCAGGTTCACGCGGCTAGTGGAAGCAATGTTTGTGGTCATGTCAGAAAAATATTGATCATCCGACACGCGTTCGATGTGAAGGTTGCCACCCCAGCCCTTTCCAAAGGTATGGGTATGCATAATCTTGGCGTAGTATCGATCCCGATCCGCCTGATTGTCATTAGGCAGGTATTCCAGGCTGTCTTCGCCAAAATAATTGGGATTGAGATAACGGAATTCACCACCTATCTGCATACCACGCTTGCCCATGTATCTAGGCATGATGGTCGCATCCATGTCGGGTGCGATATTCCAGTAGTAGGGTGATGCGAACTCGAAACCGCTCTTGGTTGTGGTGCCGAAGCTGGGAGCGAGGAAACCACTTTTGCGCTGCTTGTTGAACGGAAAATCGATCCATGGCGTGTAGAGGATAGGAATCCCCTTGAATTCCACGCTCGCATGCTTGGCGGTACCAGTTTCGGTATGGTGATCCAGTTCCAGCTCGCTGGCCTTGAGGAACCAGTCGTCGACACCAGCCTCGCAGGTCGTATAACGGGCGTTGTACAGTTTTTCCTTATCGGGGCCGGTAAATACCATTTTTTTCGCATCGCCACGTGCGAAGTTGACCGATGGCTTATCGATGCTGCCGGAACGCAATGCAGTCGAATCGGGGTCGTACATGCGGGTGCCCGGCAGCAATGGGCTGGCAGTCACCGTCGCTGGGTCAGGTTGACGGGTGAAGGTGAATACCGGCTCCTTCATCTCGCCTTCGCGTTCGTCCATGCGCAGACGCAGTTCCGGCCCCTTTACGACCAGGCCGCTGCTTTGCTCGATGCGCGTATTGCCGACAACATGCAGCTCCTGGTTCAGCTCGTTGTAATCAATGCGATCCCCGAACACGGCCTTGTCGTCCTGGCGCATTTCCGCGTCGCCGACTGCGCGCATCTGCTTGTCCACAAAGATTTCCAGCTGCTGCGCGTCGATGACCATGGCGCCGGGAGTGGTCGAAGGGGTGGCCGGAGAGGTTTCTTCGGCGGCTCGCGCCTGCCCTGTCGCCATAGTAGGCAGGGCAAACAGCAAGGCGAGGGCGCGGTAATTCAGCATGGGCTGCAAAGGTGGAAGTCTTCAGTGGGGGAATGTTTTTTGTGGTGATAAAATCGCATAAATTTGCTTTTTAGGCAATCCGCACATGCGGCCCAATCCCGCGTCAATTCTGGTTTCTCTTTTTTAGCGTTATCAGACAACGAGTTGATGGGCGCGACCCCATTGTCAATTTTGGAGACTCCTTCGAGGTGCAACGAGAGCAACAACTAAGTCGCTGGCTGGAAAGCGTTCTGTCCGGCGAAACCTTTACCCTTGCACCGGCATCGGCCGATGCCAGCTTCCGCCGCTATTTCCGCGTCACTTTGCCGGATTGCACCCTGATTGCCATGGATGCTCCTCCGCAACACGAAGACTGCCGTCCGTTTGTCCATGTGGCAGAGGTGTTTGGTGCCGCAGGCGTGCATGTACCTCGTGTCCTCGCCCAGGATCTGGCGCAGGGTTTTCTGTTGCTGACTGATCTGGGCAACGTTACTTATCTCGGTGTGCTGGATGAGCGTAGTGCGCCTGAATTGTATGGCGCGGCGACAGATGCCCTTATCCGTATCCAGCTGGCAAGTCGCAAGGGCGAACTGCCCGAATACGACGAGGCGCTATTGACCCGCGAGATGCAGCTTTTCCCCGACTGGTATGTCGCGCAGCACCTCAAGCTGACGCTGGACGACAAGCAGCAGGCCGTGATGCAGCAGACGTTCGAGACGCTTAACCGCAACATCCTTGCGCAAGGGCAGGTCTACGTGCATCGCGACTACCATTCGCGCAACCTCATGGTGTGCGACGATAATCCCGGCATCCTCGATTTCCAGGATGCGGTGCATGGCGCTATTACTTACGATTTGGTGTCGCTGCTCAAGGATGCCTATATCCGTTGGGAGGAAGAGCAGGTGCTGGATTGGGCGGTGCGTTTCTGGGAAAAGGCGCGCAAGGCCGGGTTGCCAGTGCCGCAGGATTTTTCAGATTTCTATCGCGATTTTGAATGGATGGGCGCGCAACGCCATATCAAGGTGCTGGGCATCTTCGCACGGCTATATCATCGCGATGGCAAGGACGGTTACCTCAAGGACATGCCGCTGGTCATGGATTACTTGCGTCGCGCCTGCGAACGCTATGCCGAGTTGCGACCTTTCTTGCGGTTGCTCGACCAGCTTGAGGATCGTGCTCCCCAATTCGGATACACCTTCTAATGAGGGCGATGATCCTCGCAGCCGGGCGCGGCGAGCGCATGCGGCCGTTGACCGACCACACCCCCAAACCCTTGTTGCAGGCAGGCGGCAAACCCCTCATCGTCTGGCACATCGAGCGGCTGGCGCAAGCCGGATTTCGCGAGCTGGTGATCAATCACGCGCATCTCGGCCGTCAGATTGAAGAGGCACTGGGTAACGGCGAGTGTTGGGGCGTGCGCATCGTTTATTCCGATGAGGGTGAAGCGCTGGAAACGGCCGGCGGCATCGCCAAAGCTCTGCCTTTGCTGGGAGATCGGCCTTTTCTCGTCGTCAATGGCGACGTCTATACCGACTACGATTTTCAACGGTTGCACTCCCGGCCGATGGATGGCGTTGCCGCGCATCTGGTGCTCGTGGACAATCCTCCCCAGCATCCTGCCGGAGACTTCTACCTTGCCGGAGACAAGCTGGTCGAACAAGGCGAGGAACGGCTCACGTTTTCCGGTATCGGGGTTTATCGCCCCGAGTTGTTCACATCCGTCGCGTCTGGCAGCAAGGCCAAGCTGGCGCCGTTGCTGTTTGCGGCTATCGCAAGAAAGCAGGCGACAGCGGAACATTACCGCGGCGTCTGGGTCGATGTCGGTACACCGGAACGATTACACGCATTGGATCGAACACTGAGTTCATGAAAAACATCACGCCATATATACGTCGCCGCGAATCGCTGCTTGCGCAGATCGGCCAAGGCGTCGCCATCGTTCCTACTGCGCCGGAAGCGATACGTAACCGCGATGCACACTATCCCTATCGATTCGACAGTTATTTCTATTACCTGACAGGCTTTCCCGAGCCGGAGTCGGTGCTGGTACTGGTGGGCGGCGATCAACCCAAAAGTGTCCTGTTCTGCCGCGACAAGGATCTCGAGCGCGAGATCTGGGACGGCTTTCGCTATGGACCTGACGCGGCGCGTGAAATCTTCGGGTTCGACGAAGCCTATTCGATTACGCGCCTCGACGAGCTCGCACCGCAATTGCTCGCTAATAAGCCCCGGCTCTATTTTTCGCTCGGCGCAGAGGCGCAGTGGGATGCGCGCGTTACCGGCTGGCTCAATCAGGTGCGCAACCAGGCGCGCGCGGGTGTAGGGGCTCCCAGCGAATTGATCGATGTACGCGGCTTGCTGGACGAAATGCGTTTGTTCAAGACCGAGGATGAGCTCGAGACCATGCGCAAGGCCGCGGAGATTTCGGCTTCGGCGCACCGCCGCGCGATGCGAGCAACCCAGCCGGATGCGATGGAGTACGAGGTCGAAGCGGAGCTGTTGCACGAGTTCCGCCGCCACGGTGCACAGGCTCCGGCCTATACCTCCATTGTTGCTGGCGGCGCCAATGCGTGCGTGCTGCATTACGTATCCAACGATGCCCGCTTGCATGACGGCGACCTGTTGCTCATCGATGCCGGCTGCGAGCTGGATGGTTATGCTTCCGACATTACGCGCACCTTTCCCGTGAGTGGCAAGTTCACCGGCCCGCAGAAGGATTTGTACGAGTTGGTGCTGGCCGCGCAGGCGGCTGCTATCGAAGCGGTGCGAGCCGGCAATCATTGGAATGCTCCGCACGAGGCCGCGCTGAATGTGCTGGTGCGCGGCTTCATCGATTTCGGTTTGTGCCAGGGGACGGTCGAGGGCGTTCTGGAGTCCGGTGATTATCGTCGCTTTTACATGCACCGCACCGGCCACTGGCTGGGTCTGGACGTGCACGATGCAGGCGAATACAAGCGCAACGGCGAATGGCGATCACTGGAGCCGGGCATGGTGCTGACCGTGGAACCCGGGTGCTATGTCAGGCCTGCCGACGATGTTCCCGAGCACTTCTGGAATATTGGCATCCGCATCGAGGACGATGCCGTTGTCACGCAAGGCGAGAGCGAGATTATTACCGCCGGCGCCCCCAAGAGCGTGACCGATATCGAGGCGCTGATGGCGGAATGACTGCCGAAAACGATATCCTGATTGTCGGTGGCGGCCCCGTCGGAGCCACGCTGGCCTTGGGCCTGCGGGGTTACGGGCATCGAGTCACGGTGCTGGAAGCGCGTCATCCAGTCGCCGAGAGCCGTGATGCGCGAACTCTGGCCTTGTCCGAGGGAAGCCGGCTGATACTGGAAAGGCTGGGCGCCTGGGATCGACTGGTTCCGCATGCTACGCCGATACATACCATTCACGTATCGCAGCGAGGGCGCCTGGGCAGAACGGTGCTGCGCGCTGCGGACGAAGGACAGGATGCTTTGGGATACGTACTGCCATATGCTGAGCTAGGTTCCGTGCTTGACGATGCTCTGATGAATACCGATGAAATTCGCGTGGAGTTTGGGGCGCGTGCTGTCGGGCTCGAGACTACGAATAGCGAGGCCGTGGTGATGGTCGAGCAGGAGGGCGAAACTCGGCGTGTCGCTACTCGCCTCGCAGTGATCGCCGATGGTGGCCGTAGCCTTGCTGCGTTGCCGGGCATGAAGCGCGAGATCAGGGAGTATGGTCAGACTGCTTTGGTCGGTCACGTGGAGTGCGAACTGCCGCATGACAATATCGCTTATGAACGCTTTACCCCTCAAGGCCCGGTTGCACTACTGCCAGAGGGGCCGCGAGGGTTTGCACTTGTCTGGACAGCCTCGCCCGAAGAAGCCACACGTCTTGCCGCCTTGCCAGATGAGCCATTCCTGAATGAGTTGCATCGTCATTTCGGCGACCGTGTTGGCCGCTTCATGAAGATTGCCGGGCGAGCGACCTTTCCATTGCGTCTGGTCACGCTACGTCCCGTGGTTGGCCCGCGATTGGCGGTTATCGGCAATGCCGCGCAGACACTGCATCCGGTGGCCGGGCAGGGGTTCAATCTTGGCTTGCGCGATGCCTGGCAATTGGCAACGATCACGCGCGACAACTCTCCCGAGCGCATAGGCAGCGATGCGATGCTGCAGCGATATCAGGCGAAACGCCGATTTGATACTGGTGGCGGCATTTTCTTTACCGATTTCCTCGTTCGCTCCTTCTCCAATGATCTCCCAGGCTGGGGATCAATGCGGGGGGCTGGTCTCGCTATGCTGGAAATGTGTACGCCAGCCCGGCATTTTGTTGCCCGGAAAATGAGTTTCGGGGCGAAAGGGTGAGGATGGAGCGAGAATTCGATGTCATCGTAATCGGCGGCGGGCTGGTCGGTACGGCAGCTGCTTTGGCGCTGGCAAAAATCGGCCTTCGGCTGGCATTGGTGGAGGCCTCTCCCGTTCCAGCATTGGTGCAGGACGGTAGCTGGGATAGCCGCATCTATGCGATTAGCCCCGGCAACGTGCGTTTCCTTGATTCCCTGGGCGCTTGGGCGCGTCAGGATTTGAGCCGCGTTGCTCCAATCGAGGCGATGCATATCTGGGGTGATGATGGCGGTCAGCTGGAGTTTTCTGCGGATGAGGCCAGCGTACCGGCGTTGGGATACATCGCGGAAAGCCGATTGATGCAGCATGCGCTGTGGATCCAGGTGCAGGAAAATCCGGAAATCGCGCAATACACGGGTGTTCAATGTCAGCAATTGAACTTTGAGCTCGACCATGCGACTTTGACCTTGGCCGATGGCAGCCAATTGAAGGCAAGGCTCGTGGTAGGGGCTGACGGTGGCAATTCATGGTCTCGCCTCCAGGCCGGTATCGGCACGAATACTTACGATTACGAACAGATGGGGGTCGTCGCCAATTTCGAGACCGAGTTGTCACCACGCAATATCGCCCGGCAATGGTTCCGTGACGATGGCATCCTTGCATGGCTTCCTTTACCTGGTAACCGCATATCCATGGTCTGGTCGACCGACCGTCAACATGCCGGCGAACTGGTGGCCATGCCGGCTGAACTCCTGTGTAACAAAGTTGCCGAGGCCGGCAATCACTTGCTTGGCAATTTACAGCTTGTTACGCCTCCGGCGGCCTTTCCGCTAAGGTCGCAAAATGCGGAAGTCATGGCAAAGCCGCGCCTCGCGCTGGTGGGAGATGCTGGACATCTGGTGCATCCAATGGCCGGGCAGGGCGTTAATCTCGGTTTCCATGATGTGATCAAACTGGCAGAGGTGCTGCAAAGCCGCGGCGCCCAGCCGGACGTGGGCGACTATGTAGTGCTGCGCCGGTACGAACGTGCGCGCAAACTGGATATCGGAGCGATGCAAGCCATGACTACCGGCCTGCATGCGCTGTTCGGCAGCGATTTACCCGGCGTCGGCCGCCTGCGCAATATGGGAATGGCTTTTACCAACAGCCAGCAATGGCTCAAGCGGCGCCTGATGGCGCATGCAATGATTTGAACAAGGAAAAATGACAATGTTGAAACTTACGATGGCCATGCTTGCGGCCGGCATGATGACTGCAAACGCTTGGGCCGACGAAGCTTCGCTCAAAAAGACGATCGAAGCGACATATCCCAAGGTTCGTGTTCAGAGCATCACCAAGACGCCATACACCGGTTTATATGAAGTGTTTCTCGACGGGCAGATCATTTATACCGATGAGAAGCTCAGCTTTCTGATTGTCGAGGGGCGTCTGATCGACCCCAAGAACAAGCGCGATATTACTGCGGAGCGCCTCGACGAGCTTACCAAGGTAAATTTTGCTGCGCTGCCGCTCGACAAGGCGATCAAGGTCGTCAAAGGCAATGGAAGCCGCAAGCTTGTCGTGTTCTCCGATCCGGATTGTCCCTATTGCAAGAAACTGGAGCAGAAGGATCTGATCGGCATTACGGATGTGACCGTCTACACGTTCTTGTACCCGTTGGAGGAACTGCACCCTGATGCCGCCAACAAATCGCGCACCATCTGGTGTTCGCAAGACAAGGGAAAAGCCTGGCAGGAGTGGATGCTGAACGGCCAGTTGCCGAAGAGCAAGGAGTGCGATGCGCCTATCGATGAAGTGGCCAGTCTGGGCCGCAAGCTGGGTATTACCAGCACTCCCACGCTGATTTTCGAAAATGGCAAACGGGTGTTAGGAGCCTATCCCGCAAAGGAAATCGAGAAGCTGCTGGATGCGGCGAGTCCTCGCAAATAAAAACTGGATCAATAGGTTCTTCCGATTCACCGAGCTATCAATAAAAAGGGCCGCGAATGCGGCCCTTTTGCTTCACGTAGTTCCTGATGCTAAACGGCTTGACCCATTTTGAAGATAGGCAGGTACATTGCGATAACCAGCCCGCCGATCAACGTGCCTAGCACCACCATGATGATAGGCTCCATGAGGCTGGAGATCCCTTCCACGGCATCATCCACCTCCCCCTCGTAAAAATCCGCAACCTTTGAAAGCATGGCATCAAGCGCACCGGACTCTTCTCCGATCGATACCATCTGTAGCACCATGTTGGGGAAGACTTCCGTATTCTGCATGGCGACAGTAAGACTTGTACCGGTAGTGACGTCACTCTGAATCTGTTTTGTCGCATCGTAATAAACGCGATTCCCGGAAGCACCCGCAACAGAGTCCAATGCTTCCACGAGAGGAACGCCTGCTGCAAACATGGTGGACAAGGTCCGTGCAAAACGAGCAATGGTAGCCTTACGGATGAGTTCGCCAAAAATGGGTAGTTTGAGCAAGACCCGGTCCATGGTGGACTGCATCTTTTCGGAGCGTTTCCAAGTGTAGAAAAAGAACCATACGCTGAAGCCGATCGTACCGAAAATTGCCCACCAGTATTCGACGAAAAAGTCTGATAGAGCGATTACCACTTGGGTTGGTGCAGGCAGATCGGCGCCAAAATTGGAGAATAGATCCTTGAATGCCGGAATGACGAAAATCATGATCACTGCAGTGATGATGAACGCCACCACCAGGATCGAGATCGGGTAAAACAGAGCTGACTTGATCTTGCTCTTGATCGCAAGAATCTTTTCCTTGTAGGTGGCCAAGCGGTCCAGCAGCGTATCCAGAATACCGGCCTGTTCGCCGGCCTGCACCAAATTACAGAACAGGGCATCGAAATAGAGCGGGTACTTACGGAAAGCCTGACTCAGGCTACTGCCGGTTTCTACGTCGCCTTTGATATCAGCCAGCAATTTCGAAACTGAAGCATTGCTATGCCCTTTGCCGACGATATCAAAAGATTGCAGCAAGGGCACGCCGGATTTCATCATGGTCGCCAGTTGGCGCGTGAACAGAGTGATATCCTTATCGGTGATTCTCTTGCTGCTGGTGAATGCGCTTTGCTTCCTGATCTTGATGACGGTAATGCCTTGCCGACGCAGTGTCGCTGTAACGAAGGCCAGACCGGAACCCTTCATTTCCCCTTTGAGTCGTTTGCCTCGCTTGTCTGTTCCTTCCCAGACAAAGGTAATTTCCTTGGCGGAATTTGCGGCCATGTATTAATTCCTTATTCGTTGGTGCAGGCTTCGATTTCTTCCAGCGAAGTCAA
>CAMLDO010000042.1 GCA_946478865.1 uncultured Methylobacillus sp. | reverse complement strand
GGCGGCGCCTGCGGCCGCTGCATGGTGGAAGTGCTGGAGCATGACGGCGAACTGCTGCATCACGACGATTACCTGAGCGAAGCCGAGAAGGCTTCGGGCAAGAAGATCATGCCTTGCGTCTCGCGTGCCCGCTGCACGCATCTGTTGGTCAACCTGTAGAGAGAACATCATCATGGCGCTCGCATTCAAGAAGGAAACTTTCCGCGACGATTACACCTACCGGAATTCTCCGGCAGCTATCCGCCGCTTCCCTTTCCCCTTCGCGGAAGACCGCTACATGTACTCCGTGAACATGGAGCCGCATACCCCCAGCACGCCGGGTTCGGTGGTGGAGCACGCACTGGATGTCGACGAGCATTACGTCGCCGAGTGCATGGACAAGGCGATCACCCTCGCCAATGACCCCGGCCGTTATGCCGCGCTGCCGCACACCATGGATGCCCAGTGGGACACGCTGGAACTCATCATGGACTCGCTGTCGCGCGACTACCCGGACCAGTTCAGGCTGACCAAGGACGGCAACGTCTGGTCGTGGGAAAACAAGCCGCTCGGCATCAAGGACACCTTTACTTTCGGCGACCACAGCACGCTGCCGATGGAGCCGTTCGAGTATGTCGGCCGCCAGATCCAGGGCGACTGGGTCATCCTCGACCAGCGCGACAACGATCTCTATGCCGACGCGGGTATCGTCACGAGCCAGGCCGACTGGTCGCTTATGTTCGATGCCGGCATGTCCTTCATGCAATGGCACGGCCCGGTGCCGCAGGCGCACGAGATGGGCGTGTTCGAGCGCGCACTCAAGTACCTGCTCAACCTGCAGTACGGCAGCCCGGTGCGTCGCCTCAACTGGACCATGACGATCAATCCCCGCCTCGATACCTCGCCCGAGAATTACGAGCAGTGGGGCCAGGACCGCAACACCGTGACTCCGGAAAATGCCGGCGAGAAGGTGCATCTGCGCGTCGAGCTGCAAACCCTGTTCCGCCTGCCGCGCAGCAACGGCATCGTGTTCAGCATCCGCTGCTACCTGATCAGCCTGGAAGAACTGGCGACCTATCCGCGCTGGGCCAAGCGCCTGCATCGCATCCTCAAGGGGCTGCATCCGGATCTGGTCGAGTACAAGGGTCTGACCAAGTATCGCGAGTCCGCGATCCAGTGGCTGTCGAAGTTCGACGACGGCGCGCCGCTCGAACTCGGCACGCAGCCGGAGTAGGGGCGATAGCGTGATGGCCAGCGCCCAGCCCTCCAGTAATTCGCTCTATGTCCGGGTAGGCGGCGAGGAGGGCATCCGGCGGCTGGTGAAGGCTTTCTACGACCTGGTCGAAACCCATCCGATCGGCAGGCCGGTATACCTGCTGCAACTGCGCGGACACGGCATCGCGCATGCGCGGATCGACCAGTTCAATTTCCTTTCCGGCTTCTTCGGCGGTCCGCGGCTGTACGCGGAGCGCTACGGCCATTCCAACGTCCGCCTCATACACGCCCATGTGGAAATCGATCAGGAATCGCGCGATTCCTGGCTTACCTGCATGGACATGGCGATCGACGAGGTCGGCTTCACCGGGGAGCTGAAAAGGGAACTGATGGACAACTTTACCGTTGTGGCTGACCTGCTGGTAAATCGCTGATGCGCGGGGGTGTTGCTTATGCGCAACAGCTATTTCTTGATGTTGCAATAAATCTGTTGTTTTTTAACATAGATAAACTAAGTTTCAATATATTACACAATGCATCACATCATTTTTATTACTTGTTCAGGGAGATACACATGAAGCACGCTAAAACATCGCTGTTGCTCGCCAGTCTGCTCGGGGCCATGATGGCAGGTCAGGCTAATGCTGAAGAGGCGGCTGCAGCAGCGCCCGCCGCTCCGGCCGCCGCCGAGCCGGCATCCCCGCACACGCTGACCGCCAACGTCGGCCTGTTCGGTCAATATGTGTTCCGCGGCATTACCTACACCAACGAGCGTCCTGCGCTGCAAGGCGGCTTCGACTATGCGCATTCGAGCGGCGCCTTCCTCGGCATCTGGGGCACCAACGTGGATGATGCCGGCCTGTACGGCAACACGCTGGAAATCGACCTGTACGGCGGCTTTGCCAACACCATCGGCGATACCGGCATCGGCTACAACGTCGGCTTCCTCCAGTTCTACTACCCGGACAACGACAAGATCGCCGGCCAGTCTCCGAACACCACCGAGCTGAACGCCGCAGTGAGCTACAAGTGGTTCACGCTCAAGTATTCCCGCGCCGTAACCGATTTTTTCGGTCTCAACAGCGTTTCGCTGGGCGACGGCAAGGGCGATACCAAGGGCAGCGATTACTGGGAACTCAACTTCAACTACGTGCTGCCGAAGGACATCAACCTCGCGCTGCACGTGGGTCACCAGACCGTGGAAGATCGCTCGGATTTCGATTACACCGACTTCCTGATCGGCGTGAACAAGAACTTCTCCGTTGGGTCCAGCACTGGCTGGAACGTTGGCGTCAACTACACGACGACCGACGCCGATGACGACATCTGGGTGGATGCCAAGGGCCACGAAACCGGCGACGATCACGTGATCCTGTTCCTCAAGCGCACGTTCTAAGCGACGCGGCGACTGCAAGGAGAAAAGGGCGCCACGGCGCCCTTTTTGATGTCAGCTTTTGGCGTCAGTCCTGAATGTGTCAGCCCAGCGTATGGTCGACGAACAGGTTCTGGAATTTCATCATCGTTTCCGCATCGCCTTCGGTGGCGAAGTCGGTGATGAAGCCTTCCAGCGCCAGCAGGTCGCCCGCACTGGAGTAGACGCCCTTGCCCTGCTCCCATACCCATTTCACCTGGCCGGAGCGGGTGATGATGCGATACACGAGCTGGAAGCGCCTCTGGTCGGCGACGCTGTGCTGGACGCATTCCCAGGCTTTTTGCCGGTCTTCCGGGTGAATGATCTGGACGAAGGAAAAGTTGGGGGCGTTTACCATTTCGTAGGGCTCGTAACCCGTGACTTCGAGGCAGCCGTCGCTCGCAAACTCGAAGCTCCAGTTCCGGTCGTTCTTGCAGCGGTAGACCATGCCGGGGATATTGCTGAGCAGGGTGCTCAGGGAACGCCGGTTGGCGCGCAGGCTGGCTTCGGTCGATTTCATCCGGTTGATGTCGGTCATGGTGCCGACCACGCTCGTGCGCTCGCCCTTGTGTGAAGAGGTGGCCTTGGCCCGCAACTCGACCCAGAACGAGTTGCCGTTCTTGGCGATGAGTCGGGTCTGGAGATGACAACTGGTACGCTTGCCCTGGGTGAGCGAGCTGATGCGCGACTCGACCATCGGCTTGTCTTCCGGATGCACGAAGGAAATCAGTGGTTTATTCAGGCTGTCCTTGATCGAATGGTCGAGCAGGTGCTCCCAGGAAGGATTGAGGAAAATGATCTCGCGGTTGGCGTTGACGTGGAAAACGATCTGCTCGATGCGGTCGATCAGCAGATGGTAATCGGATTGGTCCCCGGCCGGCGGTGCTGCCGGATGCGTTCCGGACTGCGAAGAGAATTGCAGCAGGCTCAGGTTGGAACTGCCATCTTCCTTGAGCGGCGAAAGAGTCATCTGTACCGGGAGCGTGGTCCCGTCGGAGCAGAGGATGCGCACCGTCAGGGTTTCGTTCTGCTGGCGATTGTGCGCCGTTCCGGCAATGAATTTTGCAAGATTATGATGATCGCCGGGATGTACGATATTGGTGAGCGGCATGCCGATGATCTGATCGCTCATGCCGATCATGCCGAGCTCGCTCAGGAAAGCGCGATTGGCGAATACGATGTTGTATCCGTCGAGTACCGCGGAAGGCATCGAAAGATTGGCGGAGACATCGCGCCCCCAGGTGATATTGTCCAGATGCCTCTTTTTGAGGCCATGGGACAACCGTGTCGACAGTATTGGATAAATGGCGATCATCACCATTGCGGAAAGAAGCGAAGCCATGACGGCGACCAGGGCCGCGACATGGATCTTGAAAGGGGCGCTGCCGTCCCACCACGTGCTGAAAACCAGCATGAAGACAAGACTTAGCACGACCATGCTGAATATGTATAAACTCATTGCCGGATGGTCCTATACTGATCGTCGTATTTCGAAATCAAGGTGGCTTTACCAGATCTGCTCATGAAAATGTTCGACTACTGGCTCGCGCAGCTGAGACAACTCCAACAACACACGCTGTATCTGCGTTTGTTGGTATTGCTGTTGTGTATTTCCATGGCTGTCGTGCTCATCATGGGCGGCGCGCTGTTTCTCGTAGATTATATCCCTGTCAGCCAATCCGCACTTGAAAAGATCCAGGATCAGAGATTATTGTGGAAAACGTCGATTGAGTCAGCGAAAAGCAAGAATTCCGAAGAAACAGTCATTATTCTCGACAATCTCGATGCCCATCTCCTGGACGTGGACGACGATGAAATGACCTGGCTTTTTCATCAGGAGAACCTGGGCCTGATGCGAACCGTGCAACAACTCACCGAAGCCCAGAAAGCATACTCTCACGCCCGCACCATGCGGGATCCGGTTGTAGCACGGCTGAACCTGGCTTACCGGGTGGATGGCGCCTACGACGACTTGGCCAAGGCGCTGGCACACGATCTGGAGGTGAAGCAGTCCGTTATTTCCCTGTTGCAGCTGGTGTCCTTGGTCCTCATCATCAGCTGTATTGCCGCTATTGCACTAGGTGGACGTCGCGTTCTCGTGGATCGGGTAGACCGCCTTCTTTCATTTTTGCCCGATAGTCTCATTCAGATGACGCCCAATACCCGGGAAGATGAATTTTCCCTGCTCGAGCAGAAGCTGTTCGGCGTGATGACGCGGCTGGAAGGATTCCTTGCCGGACGGACCTGGGCAGACCAGACGAGCGACCGGCTGAGACGCATGATGCGCTCCCAGGAGTTCCTGCTGCGTTTCGTCGATACCGTGACCAATGAAGTACTGAGCGAGATGGCCCTGCGCAAGCTGCTGCATGCGCTGGAAAAGGCGCTGAACGCCAATAATGCGGCGATCGTTTTCGGCGAGGGCAATACCCATATCTCGTCGAATCGCGTGGTTTTCTCGCATCATCTGCCTCCTCCGATGCCGGCGGACCTGATGAGCGAGTTGGCGGTGTCCGGGCAGCTTAGTTTCCTGGAGCTCAGCCCTGACCGGCTCGAGGTACGCTGTTTCGCCCTGATGTTCTCGAGCGTCACCGATGCCATGGATGTGTTGCTGGTCGAGACGGAGCGCGACCGCATGCTGGAGGATCACGAGGTCCAGCTGCTGGAACTGACGACCAAGCTGCTGGCGATGGTCATCGGCTATCAGGGGCGCGACCAGGAGGGGCGGCGCATTGCGTTGCTGGAAGAACGGGCGGCCATCGCGCGCGAGCTTCACGACTCCCTCGCGCAGTCGCTGTCTTTCATGAAAATCCAGATCGCGCGTTTGCAATCCGGGAACGGGCAGGGCGGCAGCGAGAGCGTGATCGCGGAGTTGCGGACAGGTCTCGACAATGCCTATCGCGAGTTGCGCGAACTGCTCGCGACGTTCCGCGTGCACATGGACGTTCGTGGGCTGGGTTTCGCCATCCAGTCGGCCATCGACGAATTCTCGCAGCGCTCCAGTCTGTCGATTACGCTCGACAACCGGCTGGTCAACTGCCGGCTGACCGTCAACGAGGAATTCCATATTCTTCACGTCGTGCGCGAAGCGCTTTCCAATATCGTGCGTCATTCCGGCGCCAATCATGTTTCCATCGCTCTGGTGTATCAGTCGAACGGAAGCGTGATGATCACGATCGACGACGACGGCATCGGCTACAAGCCGAGCAACGACGGACAGGATCATTACGGGCAGGCTATCATGAAGGAGCGTGCCTACAGCCTGGGGGGAGACATCGAGGTGATGGCCAGACGCAACGGCGGTACCCGTGTCCGCCTGATCTTTACTCCCAAATTGCCGCAAGCATGAAAAGGTGAATGCCATGGATACAAAATACAAAGTAATGCTGATCGACGACCATGCCCTCTTCCGCAAGGGGGTGGGCCAGATGATTTCAGCCGATCCTCATTTCGAGGTTGTGGGCGAGGCCGCTTCGGGACAGGAGGGTCTGGATCTGGCCGAGCAACTGCGGCCGGACATGGTGCTGATCGATCTCAACATGAAGGGCATGAACGGCCTGGAAACGCTGAGACGGTTCAAGGCGACCGATCTCAATGCGATCTACGTCGTGCTCACGGTGTCGGATGCCGAGGACGACTTGCTGGAAGCGCTGCGTGCTGGCGCGGATGGTTACCTGCTCAAGGACATGGAACCGGAAGACTTGTGTTCCAGCCTGCTCAAGGCGACGACCGGCGTCACCGTGCTGCAGGAGAGTCTGACCGAGGTGCTCAAGAACGCGCTGCTCGAGCCGACGGTACACAAGACCACGACCGATGCCGCCCTGACCGAGCGCGAGCACGAGATTCTCGAATGCCTTGCGGACGGCATGAACAACAAGACCATCGCGCGCAAGCTGGGCATCAGCGACACCACGGTCAAGGTGCATATCAAGAATCTGTTGAGAAAACTGAACCTCACGAGCCGGCTGGAAGCCGCTGTCTGGAAGCATCAGCACAAGCCGAGAAGCTGAAATGAAAAACCACGCCGTCGTGGCGTGGTTTTCAGAAGCAGGCAGCAGACATTAGCTGAACAGTGCAGTCGCGTCCTGCGGCACCTTGATCGCAAAAATCTTGCGTACCGGCACGATGGTTTTCCAGGTGACCGTGGAGCCGGCGGGAACGAAGAAGCTGTCGCCGCCCACATAGGTTTTCGAGCCGCCGTCCGCCGTTGTCAGCGTGGCTTTGCCCTCGAACATGTGCACCATTTCGTCGACATGGTAAGTGACCTGATAAGTACCGGGCGTCGCTTCCCAGAAGCCGGTCAGAAACTTCCCGTCCGCCGTCGCATGCTCGATCCAGGTCTTCATCGTGGGCTTGCCGTCAACCGGCTTCCAGCCCTCCAGGTCCGTCGTGATGGGCGCCGAATTCGGGGAACTCGGTGTGCCGAATGAAGCTAATGTCATTGCTGCCTCCCATTTTCATTGAGTTGAAGTAGAAGGGGCATGCGTCCCCGATCGTGACCTGCTGGCCGGAGCGGTGCGCCCTTTGTTTGCTGCTGAATGCTGGTTAAAAAGCCTCGATTCCGGACCCCCGTTCGGGCTTCCGGATATCGGGCTTGGATTCCTTACAGCGGCTTGCGTTGACCGCAGAAGAAACCGACGGCGCGCTTCGGCGTTTCGAAAATGATGTGATCGCCGTCTGCGAAATAGATCACGTCGCCCATCTTGGCTACGGCCTTCTGGCCAGTCTTGACTTCGGTCAGATGAAATTCGCCTTCCACGACGATCTTCATTTCTTCGTAGTCATAGGTGTAGTCCAGAGCCTTGCCTGCTTCCAGATGGAAGAACCCGGCGCAGAGCGGTTGGTCCTTGTTGGCTGCGGAGGCGAGGGAGGATACAAAGGTATCGCCGAGCCAGGCGGCTACGCCGCTCACGTTCATGGACGGCTGCTGATCCTTGATCGCTTGATGTTTGATTTTCATGTTTCTTTCTCCTGAGTGGTAACTAAGTAATTAAAAGCGAGCCTCAATTTAATCTTTGGAAGAAATTGCAGGCAATTACACCTAAGTGGTACTCAATAAGAAGGAATTGAACTCAAGCGCAATGAGTCCGAGAATGTACGGGACGCATTAATTTGTGTAATATAGGTAATATAATTTTACCTACATTCACTAATTTATTCATCTCAATGGAGAGTCAAGGAATGAGCGACAAGATAGTCATGCGTGTTGGCGAAGCCCTGGTAGCGGGCGGGCCTCCCGGAACGGCAGCGGAACCGGAAATCGCGATCGGCGAAATGGACGGACCGATGGGGACGGCCTTCGCCACGCTGCTCGGCGACCAGGTCAAGGGTCATACCCGTGTGCTGGCCATCCTTAATACCGATGTCATGGTACGGCCTGCCACCATCATGGTCAGCAAGGTAACCGTGAACGACAGCCGCTACACCAATATTCTCATGGGAACAGTGCAGGCTGCCGTGGCGAACGGTGTGCTGGATGCTGTCAGAAACGGCGATATCCCCAAGGAAAAAGCCAACGACCTGGGCATCATCGTCTCCGTCTGGCTCAATCCCATCGTGGTCGAGCAGAAGGACCTAGATCACAAGGTGCTGTTCAATATCCATCGCGAAGCGACCGCCAAGGCGATCGCCAAGGCCATGCGCCAGGAGCCCAGCATCGACTGGCTGCTCGAGAACCAGGAAAAGACCGTGCACAAGTATTACCAGATGGGTCTGGACGGAAAGCTCTAGCCTCGGCGCGCGATGCGGACCGAACCGCCCGTTTATCGCCTGAAGCGGGGCAATGCTCCGCTTCTGATCTCCATTCCCCACGGCGGAACGGCCATTCCCGAATGGCTGCTGCCGCGGCTACTGCCCGGAGCGCAGGCGCTTCCGGACACCGATTGGTGCCTGGACCAGCTTTACGACTTCGCCCATGAACTCGATGTCACCATTATCGCGGCGACATACACACGCTACGTGGTCGATCTGAATCGGCCCCCCGACGATACCAGCCTTTATCCGGGTCAGCATACGACCGGGCTGTGCCCCATCGAGACTTTTGATGGCAAGCCGCTGTATGCCCGCGACGACGGGCCGCAGCCGGAGGAAATGCCCGGTTTGATCAGTGAGTACTGGCAGCCCTATCATCAGGCGCTGAGCAATGAACTGGAACGGCTGAAAGCCCTGCATGGCAATGTCGTGCTGTGGGATGCGCATTCCATCCGCTCCCACCTTCCCAGACTGTTCGGCGGGGAGCTGCCGTGCCTCAATATCGGCACGGCCGATCACGCCGCATGCTCGCCCGAATTTTCTTCCTCCGTCGCCGACAGGGCGGACGAGAGTGGGTATTCCTGGGTTCTGAACGGCCGCTTCAAGGGCGGATACATCACCCGCCATTACGGAAATCCTGCTGCAGGTGTGCATGCGATCCAGATGGAAATCGCCCAGCGTGCCTATATGAATGAATCCTCATCGCCGGCCCGGTACGATGAACGCCTGGCATCTCCCTTGCGCAAACATCTGCGCGCCATGCTGGAAGACCTCATTGCCCAGGCTGCTTCGCACGGCCTGCCCAGCCTGTCCGTTTCAGCGGGTTGATCTCACAAAGAATCCATTCCTTAGGTTCCCTGCCTCAATGCCAGCATCCATGAAATAGTCCTGTTGCCCTAATGCGTACGCACGGCCTCGCCGCTACCATTGCTCCCGTAACACCTCTACTTCATGTAATACCCGTCTTCCAACCCCGGGCGGGTATTACTTTTTCCTTGTTTCTCCCCATGAATTTTGTCAGCATGTGACCCGTGCCAAGGCTGCTTGCGTATTTCTGGTCCCTGCCTACCACCCTGATCGGATTGGCCTTTGCCATGGTGTTTCTGGCAACCGGAGCCAAGGTGCGATGGGTGCGTCCAGCCATGGAAGTTCATGGCGGAATGCTGGGGCGTCTGGTCAGGCGTTGCCGCTTCAGCGCCATGACGCTCGGCCATGTCATCCTTGGAGCAAACGCGACTGAACTCGACCGGTTCCGGGCGCATGAGCATGTCCACGTCGGCCAGTGCGAACGATGGGGGCCTTTTTTCATTCCGGCCTACCTGCTCTCCAGCTTGTGGCAGTTCGTCAAGGGACGCAGAATGTACCGCGACAATGCGTTTGAGAAAGAGGCCTACAAGAAAGCGTTGATTGATTGGCCGGATCCGGACGATCAAGGGCGATAAAACTCTTGTGAGCGAACTGATGAGTGTTGGCTCGGATAGCTCCGAAGTTGAAGTTGCCCGTTTATACCAAGTCTTTGTTCTAAGGCAGTGCTGCTTGAGGAGGCGAAATGTCCTGGAAACTCTTTGCTCTCGGCTCCGCTTTTTTTGCAGGATTGACCGCCATTTTCGGGAAGCTCGGCGTGGCCGGGATGAATTCGAGCCTGGCGACCTTTATCCGCACCGTGATCATCCTCATCGTCACCGCCCTGGCGGTGAGTTTTCAGGATGCTTGGCAACTTCCCAGAAAGCCGGTGAACGTGATGCCCATGGTTTTTCTGGTACTTTCCGCGATTGCGACCGGATTCTCCTGGCTCATGTATTACCGCGCGCTCCAACTGGCTCCCGCTTCATTGGTCGCTCCCATAGACAAGCTGAGCGTCGTGTTTGCCATCGTGCTGGGAGTGCTGCTGCTGGGTGAACCGCTCACGCCCAAACTCATCATCGGCGGCGCCTTGATCGTGAGCGGCACCCTGGTTCTCATGACCGTGTAATTAAGTACTGCGTCTCGCAGGAGAATCGCAGCTGCGTGGTTCGGCGGTCACGATAATGCCTGGCTCCATAACTCCTTATTCTTGTAGAGAATGTCTCTCGGCCCATCGCACATCTTCGTGTCGATCTCGTAGCCGGCCAGCAAGGTGCAGAACAAATCGTCATGGCTGACCGGAGAGTCGCGGTAAGGCTTGAGCTGCTCGATATTGAAATCGAAATGCTGGCCTAGCCACACGATGGCAGGAATGTGCGTCTGTTCCTTGGGGGCGATCAGGTACGGCGCGGCATGCAGGTAGATACCGTGCTCGCCCAACGATTCGCCGTGGTCCGAGACATACAGCATCGCGGTCTCATACTCGCCGTCGTACTTTTTCAGAAACTCGATCGTCTGCGACAGGAAGTAATCCGTGTACAAAATGGCGTTGTCATAGGCATTGTCGATTTCCTGCTGGCTGCATTCGCGCAATTCGCTGCTCTTGCAGGTCGGCGTGAAGCGCTCGAACGCCTTGGGGTAGCGCCGATAGTATTCCGGCCCGTGGTTGCCCATCTGATGCAGCACGATCAGGATATCCCGCCCTTTTTGCGACGCGATATAGTTGTCCAGCCCACTTAGCATGCCGATGTCGCGGCACTCGTTCTCGCACACCGGATTGAGCGTGGGCGACTTGAAATCCTGGTACTGCATGCGCGTCGCCACGCCCTTGGAGTCCGAATTGTTGTCGCGCCACAGCACCTGCACGCCGTGCTCGAACAGCACGTCCAGCGCGTTCTCGATATGCAGCGCCTTCTCGCGGTTGAAATGCGCATGCTTCATCGACGAGAACATGCAGGGTACGGATTCGCCGGTCGAAGTGCCGCAGGAGGTCACGTTGGTCATGCTCACCACGTTTTCCTTCGCGAGCAGCGGATTGGTCAGCCTCGGATAGCCGTTGAGCGAGAAGCGGTCTGCGCGCGCGGTTTCCCCTACCACTAGTATGACCAGTTCCTTCCTGTGCTCGTTATCCAGCAGGCGGGCGTCCTGAGCGACCGGAGTCAGTTTCCCGGTGTAAGGGCGCTTCAGTTTCTGCCCCAGATAGTTGAGGACCGAGTAGCTGAAGAAAGTCGGATTTGCATACATCCGCGTCGTCTTGTGTTCACGGATGAACGAGGCATAGCCCGCTGTGAACGGCGCGACCACGATCACCAGCCCGACCACGAGCAACAACGCCAGCTTCAACCGCGACCTGATCTCCTGCCGCAGCGACTGCGCCTTCGGCCAATAGCGCCACACCAGCCACGCCGGAATCAGCCCGAACACCACCGTGCGCCACGCCAGGTTCCAGCTCAGCAGCCCCGCAGCCTCATGCGGATTGGTGGCTAATATGTTGTCCAGCATCACCGTATCGATCACCACTGCATACTGATCCATGTAATACGCCGCCTGCGACGCTAGCAGCAGCAATCCGGCCAATATCCAGCGTCCCGCCCGCCCCGGCGTGACGGCGACCAGAAACAGCATGGTTGCCGCCGTGAAGAACAAGGCCAGTGAGATCAGGAACGGCAGATTGCTAACCGTGAGGGGATACACCTCCAGCAGGCGCTCGAACAGCTCGCGGTTGCCGGTCAGCATGAGGAATAGCGAAGCCGCAAGAGCTAAACGGCTTTGCGGGGTAGTGAAAGACGACAGTTTGAACATAGGCTATGGAGCCTTGCATAGGCAACGGACATGGTTGTCCGGCCGATGCTGGCTCATTTTTCTCGAATCATTGAGTTGCAACGGATCTATATGGATCATGATTCGTGCCACCCCTCTTGTTTCTTGTCTCTTGAATAGGGCGGTAAGATAAATTTATTAAAAAACAGTAGCCTGTGGAACTGTTGGATGCCCGGGTTGGATGAAATGCTGGATATGCCCGAAGAAGAGTCCTGCAAAATTTGCGGCAGAAACCTGCAAGTTTTGCAGGATGAAGGGCTTAATGCTGGCAGATGTCGGAACTATCAGAAGTGGTAGTTGCGGATGTTCGAAGTGGGAATTTAAACTGCATTTAGTAGGGTTAATAGAGTTGTTGAACAAGCCAGCTTGCTTCATCAGGTACCCAATGTCAGAGGAAAAAAAGCCAATTGCAGTTCTTGCGGAAAACGCGCCTGCACGAGCGAAATTGTCCGCTTATCCAGAACCGTTTGCGTCACGGATGGCGGGTAGAGAAAAACGCCCGCTCGGCGATATTTTTGGGCTCACCAACTTCGGAGTGAACCTCACGCGCCTTGCACCCAGCGCTATGTCCTCCTTACGTCATACGCATAGTAAGCAAGACGAGTTTATTTATATTCTTCAAGGCCGACCCACGCTCCGCACGGATGAAGGCAGCACGCAGCTAGCGCCGGGAATGTGCGCAGGTTTTAAGGCAGGCTCCGGCAACGGACACCACCTGATTAACGAAACCGGAGAGGAAGTCGTGTATCTGGAGATTGGCGACAGGACGTCTGGAGACGAAGGCAGCTATCCCGACGACGACCTGAAGGCTTTGCTTATTGCGGGACATTGGACATTCGTCCACAAGGACGGCACGCCGTACGACTGAGGTTTTAGATGATTACTCATGAATTCGCCGAGCATTTTGCCAAGCACTGGATCGAGTCATGGAACGCTCATGATCTTGAACACATCTTGTCCCACTATGCAGAAGACTTCGAGATGTCATCTCCCTATATTGCGCAAATTTGGGGAGAGCCGTCTGGCAACCTAAAAGGCAAGGCTGCGGTGAGTGCCTATTGGGCCATGGCGTTAGAAAAAATGCCTACACTCAGATTTGAGTTGGTTGAGCTGTTAGTCGGAGTCGAAAGCATCACGCTTTACTACCGCGGTGTACGGGGCATGGCTGCGGAAGTGTTTTTCTTTAATGCACAAGGGAAAGTGATCAAGGCTTGTGCACACTACGCCTGAGCCAAGTGAATCCCTGCGTACAGGTCGTCAGTCATGACTGAAGTTATCGGCATCGATCACATCTATATCACTGTTTCCGATCTGTCTCGTTCAGCAGCTTTTTATGATCGTGTGCTGCAGGATACGCTGGGTTTCCACAAGAATGAGTTCGTCATCGATGGTGATCCGCATATCCAATACTTCAACCGTCATTTCGGGTTTGTTCTGCGTCCGTCGCATAGCTCATCTGGTCATGATGCCTATGCTCCCGGACTTCATCACTTTTGCCTTCGCGTTGATTCCATCGCCGATGTCATCACGGTTGCCAATCAATTGCGTGCGGCAGGGATTGAAGCATCTGAAGCAAAACTCTACGGTGAATATGCGACGGATTATTGGGCCACGTTCTTTGCTGACCCCGATGGCATCCGCCTGGAGGTTACCAACTATCGCCAGGAGCGCCGCGACCGCTATGACAAATTATCGCGAGTAAATCTATAGTCAGGTTAGGCATCCACTCGAGGGTCACTAAAGCTGAAGTGCCAAACGCCTGCAATTGCGGGCGTTTTCTTTTTTAATGATGCAGTCGTATCTAGGCGGGAGCGCTATACGCAGTTTTTCAGAGTGGCAGCATAACTGTTCCGTGGCGGCACTATTATGCTGCTAGGAACAGAGAGAAACAGGGCGATAAATGGTGGGGAATGTGGACCGGAGGA
>CAMLDO010000041.1 GCA_946478865.1 uncultured Methylobacillus sp. | reverse complement strand
CCGCTCGATATCCTGGAAGACTTTGCCCAGTACACCAGCACCGTCTTCAACTACGAATTCACCCCCTTGAGCCGCGCGATCTCGCAGGCGATCGCCGAAACGCATGCGAACAGAACAATCTGATTCGCATGCTAAAATAATGATTTTGGACCGATAACATGCGCTTGCTGCTGTTATGCCTCTTGCTGGCCTTGACCCTGACCGCCTGCGGTTCCAAGGGCCCGCTCTACATTCCTGAACAAACGTATCCCCAAGGTAACCCGTGACCCCGTTTGAATCCCGCAACGGCGAGCTGTACGCCGAAGATCTGCCTTTGTCGCAAATTGCCGCCCAGTTCGGCACGCCGACCTACGTCTACTCCCGCGCCGCGCTGACGGAAGCATTCCGCAACTTCGACGCCGGTTTCGCCGGCACCGACCATCTGGTCTGCTACGCGGTCAAGGCCAATCCCAACCTTGCGATCCTCAACCTGTTCGCGCGTCTCGGTGCCGGTTTCGATATCGTTTCCGGCGGCGAACTGGCGCGCGTCATTGCCGCCGGCGGCGATCCGGGCAAGGTAGTGTTCTCGGGCGTCGGCAAGACGGCCGCCGAGATGCGCCAGGCGCTGGAAGCCGGGATTTTCTGCTTCAATGTGGAATCCGGTCCGGAGCTGGAGCGCCTCAACGAAGTAGCCGGCGAGATGGGCAAGCGCGCGCCGGTGTCGTTGCGCGTCAATCCCAACGTGGATGCCAAGACCCACCCCTACATCTCCACCGGCCTCAAGAACAACAAGTTCGGTGTCGCCTATGAGGATGCGCTGACGTTGTACAAGCGCGCCGCGGCCCTCCCGAACATCGCCGTGCATGGCATCGACTGCCATATCGGCTCGCAACTCACCGAGCTGTCGCCCTTCCTCGACGCGCTGGATCGCGTGCTCGCGCTGGTCGATCAGATCGAAGCAGCCGGCATCGCGATCCAGCATCTCGACATCGGCGGCGGCATCGGCATCCGCTACACGGACGAGACGCCTCCCGCCTTTACCGCCTATGCCGAAGCGATACGCGCCAAGCTCGGCAACCGCAGCTTCAAGCTGGTAATGGAGCCCGGCCGCGCACTGGTCGGCAACGCCGGCCTGCTGCTCACCACGGTGGAATACCTCAAGCACGGCGAGACGAAGAACTTCGCGATCGTCGATGCCGCCATGAACGACCTCATGCGCCCGGCGCTGTACGACGCATGGCATGACATCCTGTCGGTGAAGAGCTGCGACGAGAGCGGGCAGGTGTATGAAGTGGTCGGTCCTGTCTGCGAAAGCGGCGACTTTCTCGGTCATGACCGTTCGCTCGCGATTCGCGAAGGCGATCTGCTCGCAATCCTGTCCGCTGGCGCTTACGGCATGAGCATGAGCTCCAACTACAACACCCGTCCGCGCGCAGCGGAAGTGATGGTCGACGGCGGTCAGGTGTATGAAGTACGCGCGCGCGAAACCGTGCCCCAACTATTCGCGGGAGAGCGGGTAATTCCCGGCTGAAGGCTGCATTTCCTTATTAAAACCAAGGGGATTGTCTCCCCAGATCGATGAGCGTAGATTAGCGATTCGCGGCAGACGCCGCGCAATCAAAAACCATCGACTTGGGAGGAAGAAATGAAGAAAGTATTGCTTGCCTGGCTCGCTTTATTCGCATTGTTCGCCACACCCCTGGTTTACGCCGAAGACCTGCCGGAGATTCCGGCCGATGATAGCGAAATCCAGCTTCCGCCCCTGATGGACCCGGCCGAACAAGCTCCCGAAGCCTGAACCTGCGACAAGTAACCAGCAATAAAAAAGCGGAAGCCGAGGCTTCCGCTTTTTTATTATCTCAAGCTTTCCTTAATCGAAAATCACCGTCTTGTTCGCATACAGCAGAATGCGGCTCTCGAGATGCCAGCGCACCGCGCGCGACAGCACCATCTTTTCCAGATCGCGGCCTTTCTGGATCAAATCCTCCAACTGGTCACGGTGCGACACACGGGCGATATCCTGCTCGATGATCGGACCTTCATCCAGGTCTTCCGTCACGTAATGGCTGGTCGCACCGATCAGCTTGACGCCGCGCTCGAAGGCACGATGGTAAGGCTTGGCGCCGACGAATGCCGGCAGGAAGGAATGGTGGATATTGATGACGCGTTTCGGATAGCGGGCAACGAAATCGGGTGACAGCACCTGCATGTAGCGCGCGAGCACGATCAGATCGACATTGTGCTTCTCCAGCAGCTCGAATTGCTGCGCTTCGGCCTGTGCCTTGGTCTCTTTGGTCACCGGAATCACATGGAACGGAATCTGGTAGAACTCGGCGAGACGCGCCGTATCCGGATGATTGCTGATGATCAGCGGAATATCGCACCACAGCTCGCCGCTCTGGTGGCGATAAAGCAAATCTGCCAGGCAGTGGTCGTACTGCGAGACGAAAATCGCCATGCGCGGCTTCTGCGCGCCCAGCTTGAGCTGCCATTGCATCTGAAAGCGCTCTGCGATGGGAGCGAACGCCTGCTCGAACTGCTCGACCGGCAGGCTGAAACCGCGCAAATCCCATTCGACGCGCATGAGGAAGAGGCTGAGCTCGGCGTCCTGATGCTGGTCAGCATGCAGAATGTTGGCGTCGTGGCGATACAGAAAATCCGCAATCGCGGCGACCAGACCCTTGCGGTCCGGCGAGTTGATGAGGAGCGTGGCAGTGTTTTTCATCGTCTATGGTGCTGATGCGAAAGCGGGCAATTATACCGATTTCATGCCCCTCGCTGGCGGGTTTGTGGTATCTTTTCCGGCCCGAATCCCGAATTTGTACAGACACTTGAAGAAATCCTGGATCAGTTTTCTGGTAGCTTTCGCGCTACCTGTGCTCGGTGTGTTCGCATGGTGGGGACTGTTTTCGTCACCCAAGGTCGAAGTCGCAGAGCGCGGCCCTTACCGTTACGCCTATCTGGAAGCAGAAGGTCCTTACTCCAAACTGGGAGCGAAGCGAGGCGAAGTCGACAAAATGCTGCGCGAACAGGGAATTGAACCCGGCAGCGCGATTGCACTCATATTCGATGACCCGCGCACAACGGAAACGGACAAGCGCCGTGCCCGCACTGGCTTCGTCATTGGTGAGCATGCAGCCCCCAAGGAGCCGCTGAAAACGGACATATTGCCTAAACGCAAGGTCGCGTCCGCCAGCATCAAGGCTCATCCGGTCTTCGCATACGGCAAGGCATACGGCGCACTGCTCGATTTCACGAAGCAGCACGACATGACCTTGCATCTGCCCACGGTTGAGCTATACGATTTCAGCGTGTTGACCGTCGAAATGCCGTTGGAGGCCAGCCCTTGAGTTTTCTCTCGCTGCTCGTTGCGCTGATACTCGGCTACTACCGGCCGGAATCCCAGCCGGACTGGCTGCGCAGCCTGATCAGCCCCTATGCCGGGTGGCTGGAGCAGAATTTCAACGACGGCCGCAAACAGCATGGCATGCTGGCCTGGGCCATTGCGGTCATGGTGCCGGTGCTGGCCGTAGGCGCCGCATCGTACGTTTTATATCGCACCAATGCGATCCTGGGCGTACTGTTTTCCATCCTGGTGCTTTACCTGACGTTGCGCGTCGGGCGCTTCAGCCACAAGCCGGAACAGATAGCGAACAGGCTCCGAGCAGGGCGGCTGGATGAGGCGCGCACGATGCTGGAAGAATGGCAGGGTTACGATACGCAGAGCTATGGTGCGCCGGATATCGCCAAGGTTGGCATCGAATGCACATTGCGCAATGCGCATTATGAGTTGTACGGGCCGATCTTCTGGTTTTTTCTGCTGGGCCCGGCAGGCGCCTTGCTATACCGGCTCTCCTGGCTGCTGAAAAGCGAGTGGGCCGACAAACACGACGGCTTCGGCCTATTCCCAGCGCAGGTGTTCGACTGGCTTGATTGGCTACCGGCGCGATTCACCGCCGCAAGCTTCGCCGTGGTCGGCGACTTCGAGGATGCCGTCTACTGCTGGCGCACGCAGGCCGCAGCATGGCCGAACGAATCGCAAGGCATCATCCTCGCCAGCGGAGCGGGGGCACTTGGTGTCCGCCTGGGCGAAACCTTGCCTACGCAAGGTGTGCTGGAATACCGCCCCGAACTCGGCATGGGAGACGACGCCGATGCCGACTACCTGCAAAGCGCGACCGGTTTGGTCTGGCGCGTACTCGTCGTCATGATGGGCTTGATGCTCCTCCTAACTTTTGCCCATTGGCTTGGAAATTAACATGGAAGTCGTACTCGCAAACCCGCGCGGTTTCTGCGCCGGCGTAGACCGCGCCATCATCATCGTAGAACAGGCACTCGAGCGCTTCGGGGCTCCTATCTACGTACGCCATGAAGTCGTGCACAACAAGTTTGTCGTGGACGAACTGAAACGCAAGGGCGCAGTATTCGTCGAGGAACTGGACGAAGTACCGGCTGGCGGCACTGTCATCTTCAGCGCGCACGGCGTCTCCAAGGACGTACGGGCCGAAGCCGAGCGCCGTGGGCTGCGCGTGTTCGACGCGACCTGCCCGCTGGTAACCAAGGTTCACGTGGAAGTCGGCAAGCTACGCGGCAAGGACCGGGAAATCGTCATGATCGGCCATCGCGGGCATCCGGAGGTCGAAGGCACGATGGGCCAGTCCAGGGAAGGCATGTACCTGGTGGAAACTCCCGAGGACGTGGAAAAGCTGGAAGTAAAGAACCCGCACAAGCTGGCCTACGTCACGCAAACCACGCTGTCGCTGGATGACGCCGCGCGCGTGATCGCCGCGCTCAAGCAGCGTTTTCCCGACATCGTCGCCCCCAAGAGCGACGACATCTGCTACGCCACCCAGAATCGCCAGGATGCGGTCAAGATCATGGCGAAGCGCTGCGATCTGGTCATCGTGGTCGGCTCGCCCAACAGCTCCAACTCCAACCGCCTGCGCGAAGTTGCAAAAAACAACGGCGTCGAAGCCTATATGGTGGACAACGCCAGCCATCTCGATCCGGACTGGCTCAAAGGCAAGACGCGTATTGGCGTCACGGCCGGCGCCTCCGCCCCGGAAGTGCTGGTCAAGGAAGTGATCGCAAAGCTGCAGGCTCTGGGTGCAGCCGATGTGCAGGAGCTGGATGGCATTATCGAAAACGTCGTGTTCCCGCTGCCCAAGAATTTGACGGCTGCCGCATGACGAAAACCATCACGCTGGCGCTTACCGGCGCGTCCGGCATGCCGTATGCGATGCGGCTGCTGGAATCGCTGCTCGCTGCGGGTCACCGCGTTTATCTGGTGTATTCGCAGGCTGCGCAGTTCGTCGCTGCGCAGGAAATGGGTATCAACCTGCCCGCCAAGACCTTCGAGGCGCATCGCATCCTGGTGGAGCGCACCGGCTGCAAGCCGGAACAACTGCAGGTATTTGCGCGCGAAGACTGGAATGCGCCGATTGCCTCGGGCACTGGCGCCGCGGATGCGATGGTGGTATGCCCCTGCACCATGGGCGCTTTGGCGGCGATCGCTAATGGACTTTCCGACAACCTCATCGAGCGTGCGGCGGACGTGATGCTCAAGGAAGGGCGCAAGCTCATCCTGGTGCCGCGCGAAACGCCATTCTCGGCGATCCATCTGGAAAACATGCTCAAGCTGTCGCGCATGGGCGCGGTGATGCTGGTGCCGAATCCCGGCTTCTACCATCTGCCCAAGAGCGTGGACGACATCGTGGATTTCGTCGTCGCAAAAATACTCGACCAGCTGGGCGTGGAGCACCAACTGGTCGAAAAATGGGGCAGCGTCGCGCTGCCCAATATCTAAATTCCGCTTACTTCTTCTTCAGCAGGTTGTCGAGGCTGCAAGCCGTCGGAGCGATAGCAGCCAGCGCCAGCAGGCCGCCTGCAATGGCGAGATACTGCATGAAGATCACCGGTTCGTTAAGGCGCAGCGCGAATGCGACGAACAGCGAATAACCCGCCATCACGAATGCGAAAGTACGCGTCTTGAAGCCCAGCAGCAGCGCCAGACCGCCTACCAGCTGCACCAGGATGATCAGCGGCGCGAAGATGCCGGGCAGGCCGTGTGCACCGAGATACATGCGGAAGCCCTCGTAACCCTCGGGATTGCTCGTGAACAGCATCAGCTGGATTACGGTAGCCACGACGAATATCTGGGCCAGCAGCAGGCGTGCGGCAACGGGGATATACTTGTTCATGCAATTGTTCCTTGAAAATCAGAAGTGGGCACATGATGCACGCTTCACAGTGCCCCTGCAATACCGGAAAGGAGACTCAAATGCGACGCGCCCTACTGCTTTCGGCCCTCTTCGCCATATTGCTGCCTGCCTGCAGCCGGGATGAGCAGCCTCCACCGCCCAAGCTGTTCGAAAGTCAGCGCAACGCGATGGACAAGGCGAAAGGCTTGCAGGACCAACTGCAGCAGCAGTCCGAACAGCAAAGCCAGGAAATCGACCGGCAGACGAGTGAGCATTAGCATTTCGTTCGTCACTTGGGCGGAAGCGCAAACGGAGCTTGCCGATATCCGCCGCCGCGTGTTCGTCGAGGAGCAATCCGTGCCGCTTGAGCTGGAATGGGATGGGCTCGATGAAACCGCCGGGCATGTGCTGGCAAAACATGAAGGAAAAGCAGTAGGCTGCGCTCGCCTGCTGCCGGGTGGAAAAATAGGCCGCATGGCCATTCTGCCGGCATGGCGTGGACGCGGAATCGGGCACCGCATGCTGTGCGCGATTCTCGAGCATTTGCGGACACAGGGTGTTTCCGAAGCCCGGCTTTCCGCGCAAACGCACGCCATTCCCTTTTACGAGAAATGCGGTTTTACGGTCTGCAGCGAGGTCTACGACGATGCCGGTATCCCCCACCGCGACATGAAACTCAAGCTAAGCGCTTGATTTGCCGGGTTCGGGTCGATTCTATAAAATAGCCGGTTTTCGCAACTTCTCCTAACCTCCCCTAAGGAACAATCATGTCCAACAAGATCATCTTCAAGGCTGGTGAAGCCACCATTTTCAGCGAAGGCAAGGACGTCACCGCCGCCATGCCGGAAATCCTCATCGGCGCCGTGGACGGCCCGGTCGGCCAGGCTTTCGCCAACATGATGGCGCAAAGCAAGGGCCACTCCGCGATGTTCGCCGTGCGCGACATCAACCAGATGGTGCGCCCCGCCACTATGATGGTGCCGAAGGTCACCCTCAAGGATTCCATCAACATCGAACTGTTCGGCGGCGTGGTGCAGGCTGCTACCGCTGATGCGATCCTGGACTGCGTGATCGAAGGCATCATCCCGCGCGACCAGGTCAACGACCTGTGCATCATCAGCCTGGTCTGGATCGACCCGGGCTGCGGTCCGCTGGCCAAGGAAGGCAAGCTGGACAAGGCCGACATGTACAAGAACAACTACGACGCGACCAAGCTGGCAATCAAGCGCGCGCTGAACGACGAACCCTCCGTCGAAGAACTCATCAAGAACCGCCACACCATCAAGCACTGCATGTGGGAAGACAGCTGGGATCAGAAGTAATCCGGCTTTGATGCAGCAAAAAGGGCAGCCGAGGCTGCCCTTTTTTATTGCCCGTAAGCGGGATTAATAATCCGCGCTGCGGCCCGTCGAATACCCTGCGGGAACGTCGGCCTGGTACTCACCGCAATCCTTGCAGAAGTGATCGTTCATGGTCGGGCACAGAATCAGGTGCTCGCTGCCGCAGAAGCGGCAGGCCATGGAAGGGGTATGAGAAGCATGCCGCTCGTGCGCGACATGCGAGACTTTCGCACTGCCTAGACCGTACTTGTTGTCCATCGAGAACTCCATCAATACGTAAGGGCGATAGGGAAACTCTACTCTTCTTTTCCTGCAAAATTAAGTGGTTTTTGCTGCAGGAAATTTTCCAGAAGCTTGCGCACCGGGGCGGGTAATGCCGCGCTGAGCGCATCCTCGATTTCCAGCCAGATACGGCCGCTCTCTTCCGCCTTGATCGCTTTTTTCACCCATATCGGCTGCGGCGTGATTTCGAGCCGGAAATGACTGAAAGTGTGCGAGAACGGCAGCAGCGGCAGCGCAAGTGCGGCTTCCGAAAAGCCATAGCGCTGTTCCGCCGCGGCCAGCACATCCGACGCCTCGTCCACCTCCGGTAAACTCCATAAGCCGCCCCAGATACCCGTGGGAGGGCGCTTTTCCAGCAGGATTTCGTTGCCGCAGAGCAGAAGCAGCATGGTCGTTCGTTTTTCAGGTATCGTCTTGCGCGGTTTGGGCGACGGCAATTCGGACACCCGCTGCTCAGCATGCGCTACGCAAGCATCGGCATAGGGACATGCCGGGCAACGCGGCTTGCTCCGCGTGCATAACGTTGCTCCCAGATCCATGATGCCTTGCGTATAGGGCTCGATGCCTTCGTCGTCGGGCAACAGACTTTCCGCGAGCGTCCACATGCGCTTTTCCACCGAAGGCTGACCTGGCCAGCCTTCGATGCCGAATACGCGAGCGAGTACGCGCTTCACGTTACCATCGAGGATCGCATGACGCTGGCCGAAGGCGAAGGAAGCAATCGCCGCAGCGGTAGAACGTCCGATGCCGGGCAGTTCCTCGATCAACTCGACCTGCTGCGGAAACTGTCCGCCATACTGCTCGACGATGCGTTTGGCGGCAGCATGCAGATTGCGGGCACGCGAGTAGTAGCCCAGCCCGCTCCAGTGTTCCAGTACGGTATCTTCGTGCGCCGCGGCCAATGCAGCGACATTGGGGAAGCTCGCCATGAAGCGCGTGTAATAGGGAATGACGGCGGAAACCTGCGTCTGCTGCAGCATGATTTCCGACACCCAGATGGCGTATGGGTCGGTGGTGTTCTGCCACGGGAGGTCATGACGGCCGTGGGCCTGCTGCCACGCAATCAGGCGTTGGGCGAAATCTTGAATCGGATACTGGAAATCGGTCATGCGCAGGAGTAGATTGGATTTTCGGCCATCATACTGGAGGTCGCCATGAAATTTCTGCTCGCTCTGATGCTGACAATCGCACTCATGCTTACAGGCTGCGCTTCGGACCGGGAAACTGGGCCAGTCCCCGGACATCCCACTCAATACTAGACAGTTACAGTCCCAGCAACTTGTTGAGTTTCTGCTTGGCTTTTTCTTCCGGCGTCAGCTTCTTCTTTTCTTCCGGAGCGGGCGCCGGAGCAGCTTGCTGCTCTGCAGGAGCGGTGGTCGCACCCTCCTGTTGAGTCGGGGCTGGTGCCGGGGCAGCTTGCGCGGGTTCAGTCGTTTTCTTCTTGCGATCCAGCAGGCTCTTCAGCGCGTCTTCCTTGTTACCTTCCATGAGTTGCTGCAGCGGCTCGGCCTTGGTGCCCTTGAGCAGATTCTTCTTGGCGATTTCCGACCCGATCGCAGCAAAGTCGAAACCGTACTTGGGTGCCGCGAACGGCCCTGTCACGCGTACCGGAAACGTGAGGCCGTTGAGCGCTTCCATCTCGGCGCCGCCCTGCCCTTTGAGGGTATTCACCACGGTCGGCTTCGCAGTGTAATTGAGCGTCGAATTGCCGATGTCGATGTCACCGCTACCGGCGATACGCAATAGAGGCGACTTCATCGCCAGGTCGTCATTGTGTGCGACGCCCTTGGCAATCTTGAAACTGGCCGACATTTCGCTGAAGTCGGTTTTCTTTTTCTGGTCGGCGCCCAAGGTATTGCTGGCGAAGTTGAGCTTGCTCTTGATATCACGCACGGTACCGGCGATGTCCACCCCCTTGACCGCACCCTCCGTCAGCTTGATCGCGGCCGTGCCGGCGAGCGCCTTCTTGAGCGCCATCACCGTATCGCCGCTGGTCTTTACGTCCACTGCGAGCGTACCCTTGCCTTCCAGCATGTCGTTCTGGATCGCATCCACCAGCAGCGGGCCGATGTTGATACCTTTCATGTCCTGCTTGAAGGCGATGCTGGGTGTAGCCCGGGCATCCACGCTCAAGGTGCCGTCCATGCTGCCGTCGTAGAGGTTGGCCGCGAATGGCGCCAGCGTGACGAGCCCGTCATTCGCCTTGAGGCCGACATTCACGTTGCTGGTCTTCACGTTGGCAAGCTTGAGCCAGCCAATCCTGGCATTGCCGTTCGCGTTGAGGTCTCGGAGCGCACTCAGATCGAGCGGCTGGTCTGCTGTAGTGTCGCTCGATTTGGCTTCGCTCTTGGCGATGTAGCGGTCGGCGTCCAACTTGTCGATATTGACGTCGAAGCTGAACACCGGACGCTCGAATCGCGTAATGCCGAGATTGGCCTTGATCTGGCTGTCATCCACCTTGGCAGAGAACGGCGCCACATCCAGCTTCTGGCCGTTCGACTTGAGATCGATACGGATATTGGAGGCATTGGTCTTGCCGTATTTGAGACTGCCGATACGCAGGCTACCGTCGGCATTGAGCGCTTTGAGCGCGGACAGGTCGAGCGGCTTGGCGTCCTTGGGCTGTGCCGGCCCCTTGGCCGTATCGCTGCTTGCGGGGATATAGCGGTCGGCGTCGATGCGGTCGATGTCGAGGTCGAAGGTATACAGTGCGCGCTCGAACTGGGTGACGCCGACGCGCCCCTTGATCGTGCTGTCGTCGAGCTTGAGCGACAGCGGGTTGACGGTGAGCGCCTTGCCGTCCGCCTTGACGGTGGCCGCGAAATTGCTCACCCGGTACTTGTCGTACAGCAGCGCCCCGATATTGATGGCACCCTCGGCAAATACGGTCTTGAGGAAGGACAGATCCGCCGGCTTGTTATCCGCCGCAGCCTTGGGCTTTTCGTCCTTTTTCTGGTTGGCGCCCAGCAGCTTGTTGAGGTCGAGCTGGTCAGCGGCAAGGTTGAACTTGACGTGGGACTCCTTGAAACCGTTGACGCCGACGTTGCCCTTGAGGTTGCTGCCGTCGATGTTCATCGCAAGGTCGACCGCGGCCTTTTCCTGCTTCACATCGACGTGAGTGTCGAGGTTGAAGCCGACCTTGGCGGCGCCGTTGGGCAATGACGGATCCTTGATATCCACATTACCCGCGAGCTTGGGCAGGTCGAATACCAGAGTTTCCAGATTGCCCTTGAACGGCGAGGAGAACTTGCCGGACAGGCTGCGCTTGCCCTGCTTGCCGGAAATGTCACCGGAAATACCGGAGCTTTCGAATGCCTTGGGCGAACCCTTCATGTCGGCAATCACGAGCTTGGCAGTCATGGTGTCATCGCCCTGGCTGCGCGTCACATCCAGCTTCACGTCATCGCCGCTGACCTGGTCTTTCTGTGCGACCAGCTTGGGCGCTTCCAGCTTCACGTCGAGTTTCTGCGCTTCCTGCTCGGCTTTGAGCGCGAGCTTGAGGCCATCCACGGTGAATTCGGTCTGTTCCGGTTTCGCATCCACGTCACCGGACAGGGAAAGATCGACATTACGTAATGTAGCCGCCGTGCCCTTGAAAGCGAGCGCCATGCCCTTCACGCCGTACTGCTTTTTCTCGCTGTCGGCGAGCAGCGTGCCCTTGAACTGCATGTCGGCATCCAGCACCGGATTGTTGCCAGCAATATGGAAAGCAGTATCGACATCGATAGGCTCGTTCTTGGCGACGTGACCGGTTTCCAGCTTGAGATCGCTCAGCTTGAGGCGCCGCTGGCCCAACTGATCTTCGAAATCGACTGCGGCGTTGGTCACCTGCACTCCGTCGATATCGAACTTGAGCTCCTCGGATTCTTCCTCGTCCTTGGACATCAGGTCGTCGAAATTGAATTTTCCGTCGGCGCCACGCACGATATGCGCCCGTACGCCATCGACCTTGATGGTGTCGATGACCAGTTCCTTCTTGAGCAGCGGCATGACCGCGACGAACACCTTGGCGCTTTCGATCGCGGCAAACTCCTTGTCGCTCTGGTGCTCGGACAGCGTGACCTTGCCCAGATCCGCCCCGAGTTTAGGCCAGAAAGCGAGCTTGATCTCGCCTTCGATGTTGAGGGTACGCTGCTTCTTGTCCTTCACCAGCTGGATGATCAGCGGCTTGTAGTCGTTGGGATCGAAGGTTGCGGCGAGGATGCCGGCACCAACCACGGCCAAGCCGGCAAGGCCGCCGATGCCGTAGAGGGAATATTTGAGGGCTTTATTCATTCTGGTCTTCCTCGAATATTGCTTAAGAGGCTAGTTTAACATCGGCCTACCACTTGAAGTAGGCGAGGGCTTCCTGGCCGAAGAACCAGAGCGCGAAGAAGAATGCGCCGAAATACAGGACGGTCACCACCAGCCAGAAGAAGGAGATGAACACCATCACGCCATCCTCTTCCAGCTCGCCGATCGCGTAAAACAGGATCGCCAGTGCAGGCAGCACGTTGTTGAATGGCAGCACGCCGAACGGTATCGCCATGAGCAGACCGCCGGCCAGCAGCACGAAACCGCCCACCTTCTGGCCTTTGCGTCCGGAGACAAGGTTCATATAGCGCGGCTTGGTGAACTTGCGGCAAAAACCGAGGATTTTGAGGCATACATTCACGAGAATGCGCCAGGTATTTTCGCTGAACTCCACTGCCTGCATCTTCTTCGGCAGTACTGGAGACTCGTGCCCGCGCATGAGCTGCCAGCCGAGCGTGGCGAAAGCAATTCCTCCCAGCACGGTAATCGGCCCCAGCGGTACCGGCTGCACGAAAGGCAGCGCGAGAATGATCGCGATAAAGGCGTAAGCCGCTTCATCGAGCGAATCCATCGCCTCGCCCAGCGTTAAAGGACGCTCCTTGGATTGATCAGCGAAGCGATGCAGGGTTTTGACGAGGGTGTCGTAGTCGCACAAGGTTGGCTACCCGGTTATTTGTTGAGGAAATAAGCCAGCACGATCACGCCGAACACGATGCGATACCAGGCAAAAAATCTGAAATCATGATTGGAAACGAATTTGAGCAGGCCGCGCACCATCAGCAGCGCGCTGATGAAAGCCGTAACGAATCCGACAACGAAAACGGGCAGGTCGTTCGCATGCAGCAAATACCAGTTCTTGTACAGGTCGTACGCGGTGGCGGCGAACATGATGGGGATTGCGAGAAAAAACGAAAATTCGGCGGCCGCCTTGCGCGACAGACCGAACATCACGCCACCGAGGATCGTGGCGCCCGCCCGCGACACACCGGGGAACAGTGCAAACGACTGTGCCAGGCCGATCTTGAGCGCATGCCTCCAATCGAGGTCGTCTATGGTCGGCGTATCCGATGCCGGCTTGAATTTTTCGATGAGCAGGATCGCGAAGCCGCCCACAATGAGCGCCATCGCGACGGTAATCGGCGAGAACAGCGCATCCTTGATGAAGTCGTGGAACAGCACGCCCAATATCGCGGCCGGCAGGAAAGCCAGCGCAATATTGATGAATAGCCGCACCGAAGCCGGCTCCCTGACGTTGGCAACTACATGGCCGAGGCGAGCGCGGTATTCCCAGCAGATTGCGAGAATCGCGCCCAGTTGGATCACGATCTTGAATACCTTGTCGCGCTCGGAATTGAAGTGCAGCAGATCGCCCACGATGATGAGGTGGCCGGTGCTGGAAACAGGGAGGAATTCGGTGGCACCCTCGACGATGCCGAGGATGAAGGCTTTGAGCAGTATCAATATGTCCATACAGCGTGATTATCCAGTCGCAGGTTACAACAGCGCGTCATGCGCGGATGCCGGAGCCGTGGCATGCTCCAGCCTTTCCAGCCATAGCAGGGCATGGGTACGGGTTTCCCCGCACATATCCGGCGACGGCCGCAACCCACCACAGAAAGCCGGCCGTTCGGGCTTCCCGAATACGGCGCAGCGATAGTCCTCGGTCAACTGCACACAGCGTACCCCCGCTGGCTTGCCGTGTGGCATGCCAGGCAGCGGCGAGCGGATCGAAGGCGCGATGCAACAAGCACCGCAGCCTTGGCGGCAAGCCAAGAATCTCGTTTTAACAGACATCAAAACGTCGGATACCCGGCCAGCATCTGCGGCCGGGCAATCGAATGGCGCGAAGGCTGCATCAGACCTTCTGGTAAACCTCGGCGCCCTTCTTGACGAACTCGATGGCTTTTTCCTGCATGCCCTTCTGCAAGGCTTCCTCTTCGCTCACGCCTTGGGTCGCGGCGTAATCGCGCACGTCCTGGGTGATCTTCATCGAGCAGAAGTGCGGGCCGCACATGGAGCAGAAGTGCGCCTGCTTGGCACCTTCCTGCGGCAGTGTTTCGTCGTGGAATTCCTTGGCCTTTTCCGGATCCAGGCCGAGGTTGAACTGGTCTTCCCAGCGGAATTCGAAGCGTGCCTTGGACAGCGCGTTGTCGCGGATCTGCGCACCCGGGTGGCCCTTGGCGAGGTCGGCGGCATGCGCGGCGATCTTGTAGGTGATGATGCCGACGCGCACGTCCTCCTTGTCCGGCAGGCCCAGGTGCTCCTTGGGGGTCACGTAGCACAGCATCGCAC
>CAMLDO010000040.1 GCA_946478865.1 uncultured Methylobacillus sp. | reverse complement strand
CCCCTTTAACTAGTGATCGTCAAGAACGAAAAGCAAAATTTTCCGGTTGACTTTCAAGAGCCCAGAAACGCCAAGTATTCCAGGCGATGGTGAGTGCTGGCTAACTTAAAAACGGAGCTCTAAACGGTGCGCCGCCCTTCTTGTTTTGAAGGTGTTCGACGATATGAATGAGGCAGTCAGCTCGAGGGTGCGTGGCGAAAAAACGCACATTTCGTGCGAGAATCCCGCCATGCCCCGCTGGATCTATACACTGCTGCTGACCGTGTTGCTGCCGTTTGCGCTGCTCAAGCTGGTATGGCGTTCGTTGCGTCAGCCCGAGTATCTGCAACACGTGCCTGAACGGTTCGGCTTCTACCGTCTACCGCACCCGACCCAGCCCATCATCTGGCTGCATGCCGTGTCGGTGGGCGAAACGCGCGCCACCGCGCCGCTGGTGGCCTTGCTGCGGCAGCACTATCCCGATTACCGCATTCTCATGACTCACACCACGCCTACTGGGCGCGAGGCGGGCGAACAGCTCTACGGCGACGAAGTGCTACGCTGCTATCTGCCTTACGATTTGCCAGGCGCGATGGCGCGCTTTCTCGATCATTTCCGGCCGCGCATCGGGTTGCTCATGGAAACCGAGCTCTGGTTCAACCTGATTGCCGCATGCGAGCGCCGCAGTTTGCCCTTGCTGCTGGTCAACGCGCGCTTATCGGAGCGTTCCGCCCAAGGCTACGCAAGGTTGGGAGGGCTGGTGGATCAGGGTTTGCGCCGACTGCGCCATGTGGCGGCGCAGACTGAAGCGGATGCGGAGCGTCTGCGTGCACTGGGGGCGCAAGAGGTAAGTGTGACCGGCAATCTCAAGTTTGACGTTACCCCGCCGCTGGAAGCGCAGGAAAAAGGTGCCGCATTGCGCCATCTGCTGGGACCGGATCGCCCGGTGTTCCTCGCGGCCAGCACGCGCGATGGCGAAGAGCCGCTGGTGCTGGATGCGATTGCCGAGGCACGCGTACCGCGCTTGTTGACGGTTATCGTGCCGCGCCATCCGCAACGCTTCAACGAAGTCGCCGCCTTGCTGGAAAAGCGCGGCTTGCCATACGTGCGGCGCTCGACGCTCTCCGCGCCGGTTCCTCCCGATGTTCAGGTGGTGTTGGGCGACAGCATGGGCGAGATGTTCGCCTACTATGCCGCGTGCGATCTCGCGTTCATCGGCGGTAGCCTGCTGCCCCTAGGCGGGCAGAACCTGATCGAGGCGTGCGCGATGGGCAAGCCCGTATTGATCGGTCCGCATACCTGGAACTTCGAGGCGGTGGCGAATAGCGCGCTGGAAGCGGGCGCTGCGTTGCGTGTCGCAAATCCGGCGGAGTTGGGGCAGCGCGTGCGTGAGTTGCTTGAGGATCAGCCTGCGCTTGCAGGCATGGCGGCGCAAGCGGCGAATTTCAGCGGCAGCCATAGCGGCGCGTCGCAGCGCGTCATGATGATTATCGAAACTACCCTGACGCCTTGATCGTCATTCCGGCATTCGCCGAATGAATGGTTCTATCCGATCGTCCCGAATTCCACCGATTCCACCCACATCAATTCGCAGGCGCCGTTGCCCGTGTCGGTGCGGCTCAGCGAACTGCGCCACTGCCAGCCGTCGTCAGCACTGATCGCCACCAGATAGCCGCGCAGCCGCACGATATGGCCGGGCCGGACTTTCTCCAGTGTGCGGGCGACCGCTGCATTCGCGGGAATCATGTGCATGTTGGCGCTGTGGCTCTCGATTTCCTGTTGTGGAATCGGGAACTGCTGCACGCGCCAGAAGTAGAAGCGACCGCTTTGCGTGATGTCGATTTTCTGGAGCACAGCGCTGTCGGACATGGCTCCCCAGCCCACGGCGAAATCCACCGGAGAAATCTCGGCTTCCCTGCCGAAACGGTAACGCTCGGTCCCTAGAACGCGCGCTTCGATGGTGTAGGCCGCGAGCGGTTCGACGCGGTAACGATCCAGCGTGAGACGGGGCGATGTGCGGACAGCGGCCTGTACCGGCTCATGTGCGATGAGCATGCCGGTCCGGCTGATTTCGATAGGACGATTCTGGCTGAAATGCCACGCGCCGTAGGCGACCAGTGCGATGAAAGCCAGTGTTTTCCAGCGCACAGTGCGAGCCCGGTCAGCGCACCAGCTTGCTGATCTGCTTGAACGCGTCGCCCTCGGCGGCCTTGAGCCACTCGAACACCACGGATTCGGTATTGGTGACGATCACGCCGGCATGGCGCAGCCGCGAGAGTGCGTTCTGCTTGTTGGTTTCGCGGCGCGAGATGATCGCATCTTCGACCACGAACACTTGCTTGCCCGAAGTTTGCAGCTGAAGCGCGGTTTGCAGGATGCAGATATGCGCCTCCATTCCCGCCAGGACCATTTGCGGCCGGTCGCGGTGCAGGCGCGCGGTGAAAGCCGGTTCGTCGGAGCAGGAAAAGCAGGTTTTGGCGATTGCGGTTTCAGGGGTGAGCCATGCTTGGAGATCGGTAACGGTCGGCCCGAGCCCCTTCGGGTACTGCTCGGTATGCAGAGCGGGGATTTCCAGCAGTTGCGCGGCCTGCAGCAGGATGCCGCAATTCTTGACCGCAGCAGCGAGGGCGGCAGGTTCCATGACCCCGCACAGCTTTTCCTGGACATCGACGATGGCGAGCTGGCTCAGCTCCTGATGGCAAACGAGTGGGTTGTTCATGATCCGGCAAGCAGTTTGTTGGTGGCGGCGAGGTCGTCTTCGGTCAGCACGCCGGCGGCAGCCTTGAGCTGCAGCACGGAGAGCAGCCAGTTGTAGCGTGCCTGCAAAAGGTCGCGCTTGGCGCTGTAGAGCTGTTGCTGCGCATTGAGCACATCCACGCTGGTGCGTACGCCGACGTCGTAGCCAAGCGTGGTGGAGTCGAGCTGGCTCTGGCTTGAAACCAGCGCCTGTTCGTAGGCCTGTACCTGAGCGACGGAGCTCGCCACATTGAGATAAGCCTGGCGCGTTTGCAGGTCCGCCTTGCGCCGCGCGGCCTCGACCTCGTCCTGCGCCTTCTGCTGATTGGCCACGGCTTCGCGGGCACGGGAGCTGATCGCGCCGCCCTGGTAGAGCGGAATTTCGAGCTGCAGCCCGACCGCGGCGGTTTTCGTGGCCTTGTTGTAACCCACGAGATCGCTGCTTACCCCGCCATTGGCGCGGTTATCGCTGTAGCTGCCGACCACGTCCAGCGTCGGCAGATGCCCGGCCTGGGTGCGTTCGACTTCCTGCGTGGCGAATTGCAGCGCCTGCTGCTGGATCTTGAGCGCGAGGTTGTTCTGTTCGGCGATCGATACCCAGCGTTCCATCTCTTCCGGTTCGGGGATGGCGGCGCGCAAATCCTCGCGCGCCGTGGCCAAACGCTGCGGCGGGGCGCCCGTGAGGGCCTGAATCGCATGCTTTTTCGCTTCCAGCTCGTTGAATGCCGCGATCTCCTGCGCGGCCGTCAGGTCGTAGCGAGCCTGCGCCTCGTGCACGTCGGTGATGGTCGCCGTGCCGACTTCGAAATTGGCCTTGGCCTGTTCCAGCTGGCGCGTGATGGCATTCTTCTGCGCCTGGATGAGGTCGATCTTGTCCTGTGCCAGCAGTACGTCGAAATACGCTTGCGATACGCGCAGCATGAGTTCCTGGTAGGCGCTGTTCAGCTGCTCGTCCGCTTGCGCCACGGTAGTTTTGGATTGCTCGTACTGAATGCGGTTCTGCTTGCGATACAGCGGCTGGTTGATATTGAGGCTGTAGCCCCAGGTCTCGTAGTCGTCGTGTCCGCTGGTGCCGATATTGAAACGGCCGCTGGCACGGTCGAGATTGGATTGGATATGCGAAGTGCTGGCGCCCATGCTCGCGCTGGGCAGCAGCAGGGCCTTGCCCTGCACCAGCTTTTCCTGGGCCGCGACATTGGCGTTCTGCGCGGCGGCCCACGCCGGGTCGCTGGCGCGCGCCTGCTGGAAGGTCGCGACAAGGTCCTGCATTGTCGTTTCCGCATGACAAACCAGCGGAAGGAGAATCAGGAGACCAGGCAGCAACCGGTTCATTGCGAGGCTGGGTTCAGGCGGTGGGTTCCCGACGCATGGCGGTCAGAAACTGAAACGTTCCGGTTGGGGCGCTCCGGCCAAGGCCGGTACGCAGGTTTCGAACAGCACATCGGAACGGAAGGCATGCTCCGCGACGCGACGGATCAGCGTGGCCTGCATGACCGGCGCTTCGCCAACGATCGCGAACAGGCGACCGCCGACGGCGAGTTGCTGCTGCAAATCGGCGGGCAGCAACGGGACCGAGCCGGTCAGCACGATGACATCGAATGGCGCCTTGCTGCTCCAGCCGCGCGAGGCGTCGCCGGTTTCCAGCGTGACATTGGTGATGCCCTGCGCGGCGAGGTGGCGGCCAGCCTCGGCGGTCAGTTCCGACACGGTGTCCACGCTCAGCACATGCTGCGCCAGCTTGGCCATGAGCGCGGTCATGAAGCCGGTGCCCGTGCCGACTTCCAGCACACGGTCGGTTTTCCTGAGGTTGAGCGATTGCACGATGCGCGCCTGCAGCTTGGGCGCCAGCATGATCTGGCCGTGGCCGGTGGGGATTTCGAGGTCAGCGAAGGCGAGGCCGAGGTATTGCGGCGGCACGAATTTCTCGCGCGGCACCTCCTTGAGCAACTCCAGTACGGTTGAGTCCAGCACCTCCCAGGGGCGGATCTGCTGTTCGATCATGTTGAAACGGGACAGTTCGAGATCGGCGTTCATCGTGGTTTCGTTCGCAAGTCGTTGAGTGGATGGATTATAGCCCAAGAGCTTGTTTCAGTAGGCTCTAACTCAGCCCAGATCGTAGCGCGTGAGCTTGTACCACAGCGAGCGCTCGCTGATATCCAGCAGGCGAGCGGCCTTGCTCTTGTTGCCGCCAGTCTCGCGCAGCGCTGCGGCGATCATCTGCCGCTCCAGTGCTTCGGTCGCTTCCGGGATGGAAAGCGTTTCGGGTACGACGGCAGTCTGTGTGGTCAGCGCAGCAGGCGAGGGCGACGAAATATCGGCAGGCAGGTGGGCAGCGGTAATGGTACGTCCGCCACATACGATTGCAGCGCGCTCCAGCACGTTTTCGAGTTCGCGCACATTGCCGGGCCAGCGGTAGGCGGCAAGGCGGTCGTTCGCATCCGGCGCGAGCTCTATGCCGCGGCGCGCAACGAAATGCTGTGCGAGCACGGGAATATCCTCGACCCGCTCGCGCAAGGGCGGCAGATCGAGGCGGAACACGTTGAGGCGGTAGTACAAATCCTCGCGCAGCAGACCGTCGCGTACCGCCTGCTGGGGGTCGCGATTGGTGGCGGCGACGATGCGGATGTCCACCGCAATCGGCCGATGTCCGCCCAGCCGCTCGATCGTGCCTTCCTGCAAGGCGCGCAACAGCTTGGCCTGCAAGGCGATCGGCATTTCGGTCACTTCATCCAGGAACAGCGTGCCGCCGTCGGCCAGTTCGAACTTGCCGATGCGCTCCTTGACCGCTCCGGTGAATGCACCGCGTTCATGGCCGAACAGCTCGGACTCCATCATTTCTGCCGGAATCGCAGCGCAGTTGACCGCGACGAACAGCGCTTCGCTGCGCGGCGAGAGCTGGTGGATCGCGTGCGCAGCCAATTCCTTGCCGGTGCCGGTCTCGCCCACGACCAGTACGGTGGCTTTCTCCGGCGCGACCTGGCGTATGGCCTCGTACACCTTGCGCATCGCCGGCGAGCTGCCGACCATGTTGTCCACATCGCGCTCGGCCTCGTCGCGCAGAAAGCGGTTCTCGATCTTGAGGCGGGTGAGCGAGAGCGCGCGTACCATCGCGATTTCCAGCGTTTCCAGGTCGAACGGCCGCACGATGTAATCTGCTGCACCCAGTTTCATCGCCGCCACGGCGGTTTCCACCTCGGCATGCGCGGTGACGATGATCGCCGGGATACTCGTGCCGGCTTCCTGCATCGCGGCGAGCAGGCCGAGGCCGTCCATGCCCGGCATATGCAGGTCGCTCACGACGAGATCCGCGCCTTCGCGGGCGAGCAGTTCCAGCGCCTCTTTCCCGTTTGCCGCGAGCAGCGGCTGGTAGCCCGCCTGCTTCAGCATGATTTCCAGCAGGCGGCGCATATTGGGTTCGTCGTCTACTGCGAGGATGCGTTTTTTCTCGATCTTGCTCATAGGGTATCGTCCTGGGGAAGGGTAACGCGGAACAGGGCGCCGCCGAGTGCGCTTTTGCCCGCGATGATCTCGCCGCGATGCGCGCCCACGATCTGGCGCACGACAGTCAGCCCGAGGCCGATGCCGCCGCTGCGCTGCGTGAAGAAGGGGTCGAAGATGCGTTCGTACAGATCGGGGGCGATGCCCGGGCCGTCATCCGCGACTTCGAGTATGAGATTTTCCCGCTCGCGCCGCACGCCGACTTCGATGCGTCCGCCTTCTGGCAGTATTTGCAGCGCGTTCAACAGCAGGTTGAGCAGCACCTGCGTGATCTGCTCGGTATCGCACAACGCCGTGGCATCGCTGCCGTCGTGCCTCAGTTCCAGCGCGATGTTCTTCTTGGCGGCCTGAGGCTTGAGCATGGCGATGCCTTGGGCGGCGAGCTCGGCAAGATTCACCGGTTTGAGTTCGGGCGGACGGGTGCGGGCGCAGTCGAGCAGGGTCGAGACCAGTCGGTTCATGCGTTCGGTTTCGCTGATGATGAAGCCGCACACCTCGCGTCCTTCCTCGCTCAGGCCGGGCTCGCGCAGCAGCAGTTGCGCCGAGGAACGCAGGATGCCGAGCGGCGTGCGTACTTCGTGCGACATCGCCGCTGCCATTTCGCCGACCACAGCCAGTTTGGCGGCGCGCGTTAGATTTTCCTTGAGGCGCTCCAGATCGTGGATCATCTGGCCGAATGCAGCAGACAGTTCGCGCACTTCGGCCGGGCCGCCGGCCGGAGGCGGCGCCATGCGCTGTTCGCGGATGAAGTTGCGCGCGAAATAGGTCAGGCGGGCGAGAGGTCCGGCGATATTGGCGGAGACCGGGATCGCGGCCAAGGCGGCGAGCGCGACGATGATCAGCAACAGACCGACGAAGGTGTGGCCCATCTGCCGTACCGGCTCCAGCGCGACGGCCTTGGACTGCGCGACGACGACCTGCCAGCCGAATCCGGGGAAATCCTCGAAACCGCGGGAAACCGCGGCGGCTGAAATCTCTTGCGCATCGTTGCCCGGCGTCCAGCCGTCGGTAGCCGCGAGCAGCTTGCCGTGCCGGTCGAACAGCGCCGCCGTGCTGCCGTTGACCGAAGCTCCGGCCAGCACCTGCCGCACCTGGGTCCAGTCGAACACCGCGTACAGCGTTCCCGCTTCCGTGCCCTCGATCGCATCCGGAATTTTTGCGGAAAGCGGCAGCCGGTCGGCGACGAGGCGCGCGGTATGTACGTCGCCCTGCGCGAGCGGAATGCCTTGTCCGCCATTGGCAGGCAGATAGCGTTGTCCTATGCGTCCGGGTTCGCTGGAAGCGATGACGAGGTCGTGTGCGTCCACGACATTGAGTTCGACATAGGCCGCGCCGTAGCTCGCCTTGGATTCGGCCAGAAAACGCGACAATCGCTTGTCCACGTCGCCCACGCGCAGTTCCTGCATGATTTCCAGCTTGCTCCAGGAGGAGACGTTCTGCAGCCGCTCGAACATCATGCGGTCGATTTCGGCGGCCGTGGCGTAGGCGCGCGCCTGCAGGTCATGCCCGATCTCGGTTTCCAGGGATTCGCGGGCCGTGGTGAAGGCCATCCAGGTCAGTACCGCTGCCGGCACCAGGCCCGCAATCAAAAATGCGGCCAGCAGGATGCGGCTGATGGAGTAGGCTTTTCGCAACATGGGTTTCGGTGGGAGAATGGCCCGGTTATTTTTTAGAGCCTACTCCAAATAGGCTTATGCCTGCCAGCGCAGGCATCGAATGGAGCAAACATGCGCTACCCCTTTTTTTCGGTCGCCGCCAGTGTAGTCGCCGCATTGCTGGCCTGCAACCCGGCTGCGGCGGACGAGACCGCGCCTCCTGCGGAGCAGAACCTGCATGTCGGCGGTTATGCGAGCGGCGGTTTCCAGATTCACCCCGGCGGACGGGCGGCCGCCGACCTGCACGAGCTCAGCCTGATCCTGAACTGGGATGCGGGCGGTCGGCTGCGGCTGTTTTCCGAGCTGGAGCTGGAAACCCCGCTGACATGGGAAGAGGGTGAATCGATCAACAGCAAGAATGCCGAGTTCGATGTCGAGCGCCTGTATGCCGACTACAGCATGACCGGAGCGCTGAATGTACGCGGCGGCCGCTTCCTCACGCCCATCGGCCGCTGGAACGTGATCCATGCCGCGCCATTGGTCTGGACTACGAATCGTCCCGCCGCGACCGAGGAATTGTTCCCCAAGGCGGTCAACGGCGTGATGCTGTACGGCACGCTGCCGCTGAACGAAGGTGCCTTCGAGTATGCGCTGTTCGGCGAGGCGCTGCGCGACCAGACCGAAGACAATGACGAGCGGAACTTCGAGAAAACGCGCGGCGTGCGCCTGGCCTACACCGGCATCGCCGAGGTCGGCATGACCGTGTCCGAATTCGAGGAGGATACGCTGGGCCAGCCGCGCTATCGCATGCTGGGGCTGGACTTTTTCAAGGCCGTCAACGGCTGGGAATTCAGTGGCGAAGCCTATCGGCGCTTCAAGCGCGGCGACGATGACGACCGTAGCGGCGGCGGGTATCTGCAAGCGGTCGCGCCGCTGGCTAACCGCTGGTTCGCGATTGCCCGTGTGGAAAACCTGCGCCTCTCCGACGAGGGGAATGAGGGCCGCTGGCTGGTGGGTACGGCCTGGCGCTGGAAGACCAACCAGGTATTCAAGCTGGAATATGCCGGAGGGCGGGACGAACATCCCGAAATGCCGCGCGGATTCGCCGCTTCCTACGCGATCCTGTTCTGATGCGCTGCCTGCTTGCTATTCTCTTCGCAGCCATGACGCTGCTGCCGTTCCCGGCGGTCGCTGCCGAGGAACCCATCGCCGTGATCGTGCCGCGCGCCTTCGCCGGTCGCGAACCCGGCACCCAGGAACTGGCGCTGATCTTCAAGCGCAAGAAGCTGGCGTGGGACGACGGTACGCGCATCCAGGCCGTCAACCTGCCTTCCGACCATCCCGCGCGCCGGGTGTTTTCGCAGCGTATTCTCAAAAGTACCCCGGAAGCGCAGACGCAGTACTGGAACGCGATGTACTTTCAGGGCGTCTTTCCGCCGCATGTGGTCGCCTCGCCGGAGGCGATGCTGCGCTACGTTGCCGATACCGCCGGCGCCATAGGCTATGTGCCGGGCTGCAAGCTCGATGCACGGGTGAAGTCCGTTCTCTGGCTCGATGCGGCGGGCACGGTCAGCGAAACTGCGCCTGCATTCGAGTGCCCGAAGGAGTGATGCCTTGATGTCGTTGCCCGCTCTGCAATTCATGCAGGACGGGGTTGCGCATTTCCTGCAAATTTTGCGGGATGCCATTGCGAGAAACATCTTTGCTTTGTAGCCGTCTTGCACTTGATTATCCATCTAATTGACTGAATTTTATTGATAATTACCAGGCCTTGGTGAGGCGCCTGCCCCCTTGGCCCCGACTGGCATAGCGGTTGCTCAACTCATTGCAAACATACATGCAGGAGTTGTCATGCTGTGCGCTCATCCCATTGCTGTCCCACTCGTCAAAGAACAGGCGACCCGTTCGCTCGCTATTCCTCATGCGGCGGAAATTCATGTTCACGGTTCGCCCCGCTTTGTGGCGGCTCTGTGCGGCCCCGATGCGGCTGAGCGGGCGGAGCTGGAGCAGTTCATACGCATTGTTTTTCGTCGTGCTTACGGCGCCACCATCCGCCACTTCATGCCGCAGCTCATGAGTCTGCGCGACAGCGGCGGCAAGCTGCTTGCCGTGTGCGGCCTGCGCAATGCGGGGAGCGAGGCGCTGTTCCTGGAAACCTATCTGGATGCGCCGGTCGAGTCGCTCATCGCGCAGCATGCCGCTCAGGAAGTTGTGCGTGAGGATATCGTCGAGGTGGGCAACCTCGCCGTAGCCGAGCCCGGCATCGCGCCGCACCTGCTCGCGAGCGTGAGCCACTACCTGCACGGCACAGGCACGCAATGGGCGGTGTTCACCGCGATTCCGGTGCTGCGCAACTCGCTGGCACGACTCAACATGCAACTGGAAGTGCTCGCGGATGCGAGTCTGGAACGTATCGTTCCCAAGGAGCGTCCGGAATGGGGCAGCTACTACGACAAGAACCCCCAGGTCATGGCCGTGCGCCGTGCCTCGCGCCCCGACTTCACGGCGGGCTGAAAATGCCGCAGGTATTGGAGTCGATTTTGATGCAACATCCTGAGCAGGTGGCTCTGCGCGGCATCGCGGGCGAAGTGAGTTATGGCGCCTTGCGTGCCTCGGTCGAGCATGCCGTGGAGCATTTCCGCGAGACCGGGCCGCGCGTTATCGGGCTGGCGGTGGATAATGGGCCGGCCTGGGCGGTGATCGATATCGCGGCGATGCAAGCCGGAGTGCCGCTGGTGCCGCTGCCGTTTTTCTTTTCCGCGGGGCAGCTCGCGCATGCCATTCGCGATGCCGGCATCGATTGCCTGCACACCGATCAGCCGCAACAGTTCGAGCAGTTGTTCGCCGACATGGGCGTGAACGTGCGCGATCGCAACGAATGCCTGATCCACGGCCAGTCGGTGACGGAGTTTCGCCTCGCAGGCGTGCAGCCGGTAGAACTGCCGGCGGGTACTGCCAAAATCACCTATACCTCCGGCACCACCGGGAACCCCAAGGGTGTATGTCTCGGGCTGGATGCCATGCTGAGCGTCGCATACTCCCTGCTTGAAGCCACCAATGCGCGCCCTGCGGACAGGCACGTCGCACTCATGCCGCTGTCCACGCTGCTGGAAAACATTGCCGGGCTTTATGTTCCCTTGCTGGCGGGTGCCAGCGTAGCTCTGCTGCCATTCGACGAAATCGGCCTGCGCGGCGCCAGCGGAGTCGATGTCAGGAAAATGGCGACGACGCTGGCTGCGCATAACGCGACGACTACCATCTTGACGCCCGAGCTGCTGCGCGGACTGGTCGCCGTCGCGCAATCAGGCGTGCCGCTTCCGCGCAGCCTGCGCTTCGTGGCGGTGGGTGGTGCTCCCGTCGCCGAGGGATTGCTGGCGCAGGCAGCGCAGCTCGGCATCCCGGTATATGAGGGCTACGGCCTGTCCGAATGCGCTTCCGTCGTCTCGTTGAATACCATCGATACCCATTCCCGCGGCAGCGCCGGTCGCCCGCTTTCGCATGTGCGGCTTGCCTTTGCCGAGGACGGCGAGATTCTCGCGGCAGGCGCCCTCATGCTGGGTTATACCGGCAATACGCCGTGCGCTTTCCACAACGGCTACTGGCCCACGGGGGACTTGGGATTTGTCGATGTGGACGGCTTTCTGCACATCACCGGCCGCAAGAAGAACATCTTCATCACCTCGTTCGGCCGCAATGTCGCTCCGGAGTGGGTGGAGCGGGAACTGACGCTGCATCCCGCGATTGCGCAGGCGGCGGTATTCGGTGAGGCGCGCTCATGGAACACGGCCGTGATCGTGCCGTCCTCCGTGGCACCGGAAACGCTTGCCAGTATCGATGCCGCAATCGGCGAGGCCAATCTGCGTCTGCCGGATTACGCGCGCATACGTCGCTGGATTCCGGCGCAAGCCCCTTTCCTGCCTGCCAACGGGCAACTGACGCCCAATGGCCGTCTCCGCCGCGATGCGATTCTCGCTGTTTATCGAGCACAGCTCGACCGTTTATATGAGGAAAACCTGAATGCCGTTTTATGACCAGTTGCTTGCCGCCACCGAGCGTGAGCGCAACGAGTTGCTCAACCTGCCGTTGATTCGTGCCGGCGCGGCTGGGCAGGTGACGCGCGAGATGTACGTCGCCTTCCTGACCGAAGCCTATCATCACGTGAAGCACACGATCCCGCTGCTCATGAGTTGCGGAGCACGCTTGCCGGAGCGTTATGAATGGCTGCGCGAGGCGGTGGCGGAGTATATCGAGGAGGAAGTCGGACACCAGGAGTGGATTCTCAACGATATCCAGGCATGCGGCGCCGACAAGGAGGCAGTGCGCCACGGCCAGCCCGGTCTCGCTACCGAGCTCATGGTGGCATATGCCTACGATGCCATTGCGCGCGTCAACCCCGTTGCCATGTTCGGCATGGTGCTGGTGCTGGAAGGCACCAGCGTCGAAGTGGCGACGCGCGCAGGCGGGGCCATTCAGTCCAGCCTCGGTCTCGGCAGCGATGCGTTCACCTACCTTACCTCGCACGGATCGCTGGATGTCGGCCACACCGATTTCTACGCCACGCTCATGGACCGCATCGACGATCCTGCCGATCAGGCGGCGGTGATCCATGCGGCGCGCGCGTTCTACAAACTCTACGGCGATATTTTCCGTGAACTGGCAGCGCGCTTTCTGCCCGTGCGGGAAAAGGCGGCGGCATGAATCTCGCGGGCAAACGCATTCTGCTTACCGGCGCGACCGGCGGCATCGGGTATCCGCTGGCGAAACTGCTCGCTGAAAAGGGCGCGCGCCTCGCGCTGGTGGATCGCAACGGTGATCGACAGAAGGATATCTGCGAGGAAATCGTGCTGAGCGGCGGCGACGCCGTCAGCATCGCGCTCGACCTTGGCATGCCGCAGTCTGTCGAGACGGCGGTCGTCATGGCGAAGCAGGCGCTGGGCGGCATCGACATTCTTATCAACAATGCCGGCCTCATCGATTTCACGCTGTTCCATCAGCAGAACCCGGCGCGCATCGCGCAGATCATGCATATCAATGCCACGGTGACCATGCAGCTCGCCCATGCCGTGCTGCCGCAGATGCTGGCGCAGGGAAGCGGGCGCATCGTCAATATCGGCTCGACCTTCGGCTCCATCGGTTTCCCGCATCATGCCGTCTATAGCGCCAGCAAGTTCGCCGTGCGCGGCTTCTCCGAAGCGCTGCGCCGCGAACTGGACGACAGCGGTGTCGAGGTCACCTACATTGCGCCGCGTGCCACTCGCACCGCACTCAACGACTCCGCTGCCGTACGCATGATGGAAGCCAACGGCATCGCAATGGACGATCCTGCCGTGGTTGCGCAGGCCATCGTCCACGCCATCGAGCAAGGTCGCAAGGAATGCTACATCGGCGGTCCCGAATCGGTATTCGCACGGCTCAACGGCATTCTGCCGCGCCTGGTCGATCTCGGCCTCAGGAAAAAGACCCGCGTCGCGCATGCCTTTGCGGACCGCGGCGTTTTCAACAAACTCTAGATCTAAGGAGAAACACATGAAGAAATGGTTAGCCATACTGGCAGCGACATTTTTTGCCGTCGCTGCCCAGGCGGATGAGGGTCTCGACCCGGCGATCGTCCAGTTGCAGCACGACTGGGCCAAGGCCAACTACAGCACACCCAAGGATCAGCAGGAGGCCGCCTTCAAGGCGTTGGCGGAAAAGGCTCATCAAATTGCTTCGACCAGCGATGACAAGGCCGAGGCGATGATCTGGGAGGCTATCGTGCAGAGCGGATACGCCAAGGCCAAGGGCGGTATCGGTGCGCTCAAGCATGCCGAGCAGGCGCGCGACCTTTTGCAGGCAGCGGCCAAGATCAATCCTCAGGCATTGCAGGGCTCGGCCTATACTTCGCTGGGCTCGCTTTACTACAAGGTGCCGCGCTGGCCCATCGGTTTCGGCGACAAGAAAAAGGCGCGTGAATACCTGGAAAAGGCATTGCAGATCAATCCGAACGGGATCGACCCCAACTACTTCTATGCGGATTTCCTGCTGGAAGAAGGCGAGACCGCCAAGGCCATCGAGTACTTCAACAAGGCGCTCAACGCTCCGCCCCGTCCCGGCCGCGAGGATGCCGATGCCGGTCGCCGTGCCGACATCCAGGAGGGCCTGAAGAAAGCCGAGAAAAAGAGCTGATCCTTTTGCTGTTTCCCGTGCTCATCGTGAAGGCGAGCACGGGCGCGGTTTTCGGCGCGTTCGGATGCATAAAATAGCCCTTCCGGGCTAGCAGGTTCCAGGCGCATTCCTTGCTATTATCGGCATTTTCGAGTACTTTCTCGGCATTGCTAGGGGTCCATCTTGACGGTGGTGAGAAACACCCTTCGAACCTGATGCGGGTCATGCCGCCGTAGGGAAGCACCTAATGCTCCTTACGTTTCATTGCTAGGAGTATCGAATGAACGCCAATCCCAAATTCCTCAACGTTTCCGCCGAGCTCGACGAAGACGCAACCAAGTCGTTTCCGAAATCGCGCAAGGTGTACGTGACCGGCAGCCGCCCGGATATCCGCGTGCCGTTCCGCGAGATCAGCCTGTCCGACACGCCGTCTGCGTTCGGCGCGGACAAGAATCCGCCGGTAGTGGTGTACGACACCTCCGGCCCCTACACCGATCCTGACGTGCAGATCGACATCCGCAATGGTCTGCCCGCCTTGCGCGCCAAGTGGATCGAAGAGCGCGGCGATACCGAAGTGCTGGACGGCCCGACTTCCAAGTACGGCCACGAACGCAAGACCGACCCGGCGCTGGCTGAGATGCGTTTCAACCTGACTCGTCCGCCGCGCCGCGCCAAGGCTGGCAAGAACGTGTCGCAGATGCACTATGCGCGCCAGGGCATCATCACGCCGGAAATGGAATTCATCGCAATCCGCGAAAACCAGCGTCGCGAGAACCTGAGCGAACTGATCCTGAAACAGCATGAAGGCCAGAACTTCGGCGCTGCTACGCCCAAGCTGATCACCCCGGAATTCGTGCGCGACGAAGTCGCCCGCGGCCGCGCGATCATCCCCTGCAACATCAACCACCCGGAAATCGAGCCGATGATCATCGGCCGCAACTTCCTCGTGAAGATCAACGCCAACATCGGCAACTC
>CAMLDO010000039.1 GCA_946478865.1 uncultured Methylobacillus sp. | reverse complement strand
ATCGCCGGCATGATCGAAAACAAGGCCGGCAGCCAAGGCTCGCTGCGCCTGTATCTGCATCTGGCTAACCTGTATGGCAACATCACGCCGGAAGCGGCGGAAAAGGGACTGGAACTTTATGCGGAGCATACGGCGGATGCGGAAGAGAATCCGGGTAAGCACCCGAATATCGATCGGTTGTTTGAAGTGATCGAGAATAAGCAGCCGCTGACGATACGCAAGATCGCAGCCTGATAAAAAGCCGGCAAATGCCGGCTTTTTATTACTCCATTAATTCAGCGCTAGCTCCACCAGCACAAGCGAAGCTAACGTCTGATTTGTATAAGTATTTGATTGGCAAGTTTTTCCATACGATCAAGGCTAACGTCCGCTTTCTGCAGGAACTCCCGATCGTAATGGTCAGGATCAGCCCAATGCTTGCCGTTAATATGGCAACGTTTCGCAAGCTTGGAAATGCCTATGTCCTCAAGTGCAAAACTCAATTCCGTCCAGAGGACGGATAAATGGGCTTCCGTTGCATGGTTACGTTTACCGGTTTCTTTCAATTGGCGAACATAAACGGCAGTCTCTCTTGAAGCAGTAATGACATTTCTCACCGCCCTGACCGACTGCTCTTTTCTCTCCCGGCTGGCGCGGCCTAAATTCGCAAGCCATGCTCCGGCGTGCTTGAGAATTTCCCAAAGCTGGCTGGAAGAGATGACATCCATCGCCTATGGCAACTTAAGCTGCCGCCTCTTCCTCGACGATCTCGAAATCGTGCGTAATCTCCGCTGTCTTCCCCAGCATCAGCGACGCAGAGCAATACTTCTCCGCTGACAGCTTGACCGCGCGCTCGACCTGTAGCGGATTCAACTTGCGGCCCTTCACCACGAAATGCACGTGGATCCTGGTGAACACCTTGGGTACTTCGTCCGCGCGGGTGGCGTCGAGTTCAGCGTAGCAGTCGGTAACGTCCTGGCGGCCCTTCTTGAGAATAGTCACGACGTCGAAAGCGGTACAGCTGCCCATGCCGATCAGCAGCAGCTCCATCGGTCGCATGCCGAGGTTGCGGCCACCGGACTCGGGGGCGCCGTCGATGACGATGGCGTGGCCGGTTTCCGATTCGCCCACGAAGCAGACGTTTTCAACCCATTTGACGCGTGCGTGCATGATTTTTCCTGTGCAAGTTCTGAATTTTCCGATTTTATCCGAAACGGGGCGGTAAACTAACGCCAATTCAACCCGACGACCGATCACGCCATGCAGTACAAGGATTTACGCGACTTCATCTCTCAACTGGAAGCCCAAGGCGAGCTCAAGCGCGTCAAGGCGCCCGTCAGTCCGAAGCTCGAAATGACGGAAATCTGCGACCGCGTGCTTAAATCCGGCGGGCCGGCGATTTTGTTCGAGAAGCCTGCCGGCTACGACATGCCGGTGCTGGGCAATCTGTTCGGCACGCCGCGCCGCGTGGCGCTGGGCATGGGGCAGGAAGATGTAAGCGCGCTGCGCGATGTGGGCAAGCTGCTGGCATTCCTCAAGGAACCCGAACCGCCCAAGGGACTGCGCGACGCGTGGGACAAGTGGCCCAAGTTCAAGAAGATCCTCGACATGGCGCCCAAGACGGTGAGCCGTGCGCCGTGCCAGGAGGTGGTGCTGGAAGGAGACGAAGTCGATCTTGCCAAGCTGCCGATCCAGACATGCTGGCCGGGCGACGTAGGCCCCCTGATCACTTGGGGGTTGACCGTAACCAAGGGGCCGCTCAAGGAGCGGCAGAACCTCGGCATCTACCGCCAGCAGGTGATCGGCAAGAACAAGCTCATCATGCGCTGGCTCGCGCATCGCGGCGGCGCGCTGGATTTCCGCGACTGGTGCAATGCGCATCCGGGCGAACCGTTCCCTGTTTCGGTTGCGCTCGGTGCCGACCCGGCGACCATACTTGGCGCGGTGACGCCGGTTCCGGATACGCTCTCGGAATACCAGTTCGCCGGCTTGCTGCGCGGCGGCAAGACGGAAATCGTGCAATGCGTAAGTAACCACTTACACGTGCCGGCAGGCGCGGAAATCGTGCTTGAAGGGCATATCATGCCGGGCGAAACCGCGCCGGAAGGGCCATTCGGAGACCATACCGGCTATTACAACGAGGTGGACGAATTTCCGGTATTCACGGTGACGCACATTACCATGCGTCGGGATGCGATCTACCACAGCACCTACACCGGCAAGCCACCGGATGAGCCGGCGGTGCTGGGTGTCGCGCTCAACGAGGTGTTCGTGCCGCTGCTGCAGAAGCAGTTTCCCGAGATCACCGATTTCTACCTGCCGCCGGAGGGCTGCAGCTATCGCCTTGCGGTCGTCAGCATGAAGAAGCAGTACCCCGGCCACGCCAAGCGCGTGCTGATGGGGGTGTGGAGTTTCCTGCGCCAGTTCATGTACACCAAGTTCATCATCGTGACCGACGACGACGTGAATATCCGCGACTGGAAGGAAGTGATCTGGGCGATGACGACGCGCGTGGATGCGGCCCGGGATACCGTGATTGTGGAGAACACGCCGATCGACTATCTCGACTTCGCGAGCCCGGTTTCAGGGCTGGGCAGCAAGATGGGTATCGACGCGACCAACAAGTGGCGCGGCGAGACCACGCGCGAATGGGGCCGCCCGATCGCCATGGACGAGGCGGTCAAATCGCGCGTGGATGCGATGTGGAGCAGTCTGGGACTGGATTAGCCCGGATTGCCTTCGTGCTTTTTGGTCTTTTCTTCGTTCCAGATGCAGTAGCCCAGCCAGAAGCTGACCACGCACACCGTGAGTATCACCGTCGCCAGCGATGCAATCCCGACCCAGGAACCGAACAGTACTTTCAGCATGATGCCCTCCGCATGTTTGTTGTTTAAATAATATATTCGGATATATTAATCCTGTTTATGGGTAAAAAACAAGCACCCGAAGGGTGCCTGTTTTCTTTCGTCCGAAAATTGCCTAGCGCACGCCCAGCAGTTCGACGTCGAATACCAGCGTTGCATACGGCGGAATCACGCCACCAGCGCCACGCGAACCGTAGCCCATGTGCGCCGGGATGATGAGGGTACGCTTGCCGCCGACCTTCATGCCGGCCACGCCTTCGTCCCAGCCGCGAATCACCTGACCGCCGCCGAGATAGAAGGAGAACGGTTCGCCGCGATCCACGGAGCTGTCGAACTTGTTGCCGTGGCCTTCGGGCTTGCTCGGGTCGTACAGCCAGCCGGTGTAATGCACGGTGACCTGCACCGGCGGGATCGCTTCCGCGCCATCGCCGACCTTCTGGTCGATTTTCATGAGATCGTTCACTGCCTTGGGCAAAGTGGTCATGGTTTTTTCCTTGGGTTTATTGGTGTCGGCGGCCATGGCGCCGACAGAGCACAGGGCCAGCAGCACGGCGCTGGCCAGAAAAGCGGTCTTTTTCATGTTCTACCTCGAATGGAGTTCGGGAACGCGCATGATACCGCAAGAGCCGTGACTCCGAATCGCGCCGCTTGCATTTCGCGCCCAATGCTGGGATGCTTCGCCCGCATCCCGTACTCTTCAGACACCGATCCATGCGAATGTTCCCCGGATACCGCCAGCTCACCCTGCACGACCCGATACAGCAGGCTACGATGCCGGTATTGGTGTTCTACCCTACCCATGTTCCGCCTACGGGTGCGACTCTGGGGCCCTATCAGTTCGAAGTGAGCCCGGATGCGCCGCCGATCACTGGCGACTTCCCGGCTATCGTGATTTCGCATGGCAGCGGCGGCACGCACATTCTGTATCGCACAATCGCGATACATCTCGCACAGCATGGCTATGTGGTCGCCGTGCCCGAGCATCCGGGCAATAATCGTCTCGACAATTCGCTGTACGGTACGGTGGACAACCTCATGAACCGGCCGCGCCATATCCGGCTGGTGCTGGATGCGATCGCGGCGGATGCGGCGCTGAGAAGCGTAACGCGTATCGATGAGGCCGCAGTGATCGGTCATTCGATGGGCGGATATACAGCGCTCGCCGTTGTCGGCGGAAAACCGTGGTCGAAGGAAGGTCAGCCGGTGGAGGTCGAAACCGATGCGCGCGTGCGGGCCATCGTGCTGCTCGCACCAGCTACTGCGTGGTATCAGCCGGAGGAGACACTGCAAGACGTAACCGTGCCCATCCTAATGATCACGGGAGAACTCGACGACATTACGCCGCAATGGCATGCCGACCTGGTGCTGGAACGTGTGCCGGACCGTGCGCAAGTTGAGCACCGCGTGGTGGAAAAAGCCGGGCACTACTCCTTCCTCAGCCCTTTTCCGCCCAAGCTGGCCGCAGGTGGACTCCCACCCACGCAGGACCCGGAAGGTTTCGACCGGATAGCGTTCCATGCGGAGCTGCCGGAAGAAATCCGGCAATTCCTCGACCGACACCTCAAACGCTAGTCGTCGTGGTGGTACAGCCAGTCCAGCAACGCCTCCTGCGCGGGCTTGCTGAGGCTGGCGCGCGGATGATTGACCATGAATACGACTGCCCAGCGCCTTCCATGGGCGTCGAGCAGGTAGCCGGCAATCGCGCGCACCTCGTCCAGCGAACCGCTCTTGAGATGCGCCCGCCCTGCCACCGCATTGGCTTGCGAGCGGCGCTTGAAGGTGCCGTCCACCGCATAGATCGGCAGCGACGACATGAATTCCGGCATGAACGGACTCGCATAGGCCGCGGACAGCAGATCGCCGAGATGGCGCGCGCTGATGCGCTCGACGCGGGACAGGCCTGAGCCGTTTTCGAGTACCAGTTCCGGGAAATCGAGGCCGCTTGCCGCGAGCCAGGCGCGTATCGCAGCGATGCCTTTCGCCGGGCTGCCCGCCTGCCCACGCTCGGCACCGAGCGTGATGAGCAGTTGGCGCGCCATGAGGTTGTTGCTGTACTTGTTGATCTGCCGGATGACATCGGACAACGGCGGCGATTCGAGGGACACCAGGGGAGCAGCATCGGCAGGCGCCGTGCCTTCGCGCAATCGCCCTTCGAACACCCCACCCTGCTCACGCCACAGCGTTTTGAATAATTGATAGACGTAATCGGCATGGCGCGGCAGGCTAAGATCGTAGACCTTGTCCCCGCAATTCGCGGAATAGCTGCCGCTGAAGGCGATCACTATTCTATCCTCGCGCTCCTGCACGTCGTAGCCGAGACGGCTCTTCCAGTCGCCGCAACTCGCACGGTCGGCCTTGAGGCGGTTCACGATTTCGAGCTGCGGGGCAGCGGGGTCGGCGGTGATGGCCACGGTTCCATTCTCGACACGGAAGTGGAAACCGGTGGACTTGAAGTTGACCAGCAGCGCATCCGGCCCGGCGTTGTATGGGCGATAAGGATCGCCGTCGAACGCGCCGGGATCGAACGCCATCGACTCGAAAAAGCTGCGGTCCAGCACGAGGTCGCCGCGGATTTCGCGTACGCCGGAAACGCGCAGCGCATGCATCAGGCTCCAGAATTTTTCCAGCGTCAGCGCCGGGTCGCCGTAACCCTTGAGGATAAGGTCGCCGGTAATTACCCCCTCGACCGGCGGCTTGGACGCATAGAATTCGGTGCGCCAGGTGTAGGCCGGGCCGAGCAGTTCCAGCCCCGCATAGGTGGTCACCAGTTTCATCACCGAGGCGGGATTCATCGCCTGTTCGGAATGCTCGGCGATCGCGGGCAGATCGGCATCGAGCCGGCGTGCATACACAGCAACCGAATCCTCGGGAATGCCGGCGGACTTGAGTGCCTGTGCAACCGGTTCGGGCAACGCGGCCTGCGCGGCACAAGCGAAAAACGCGAAAAACAGTACCGCCAGCCGCATCAAGCCAGCACCTTGCGCAGCACGGACAGGGTTTGGCTCGCCAGCCAGTCGATCTCCTCATCGGAAATCACGTAGGGCGGCATGAAATACACCGTGTTGGCTATGGGCCGTACCAGCAGGCCGTGCGCGAGCCCTTCCTGATAGAAACGGCCGGAGAAATCGGCAGGCGCATCCACCACATCGAATGCCCAGATCATGCCGGTATTGCGCAGGTGCTCGACCGCCAGTTCGCCCAAGGGCTGGAGCGCCGCGTTCATGCGCGCCTGCTTTGCGCGGTTGGCGTTCAGCACGTCGTCCTGCTCGAAGATTTCCAGCGTAGCGAGCGCGGCGCGGCAGGCGAGCGCATTGCCGGTGTAGCTGTGCGAATGCAGAAAACCGCGCGTCACCGCATCGTCGTAAAAAGCGGCGTACACGTCATCGGTAGTCAGCACTGCGGAAAGCGGCAGATAGCCGCCGGTGATGCCCTTGGACAGGCAGATGAAATCCGGGGTGATGCCGGCCTGCTCGCACGCGAACATGGTGCCGGTGCGGCCGAAGCCGACTGCGATCTCGTCGGCGATGAGATGCACCTGATAGCGGTCGCAGATCTGGCGCGTCTGCCGCAGATATTCCGGATGGTACATAGCCATGCCCGCCGCGCCCTGCACCAGCGGTTCCAGAATCACGGCGGCGATTTCCTCGTGATGGGACGCGAGGTAATACTCCAGCGCCTCGGCGCAGCGTCGCGCGTATTCCTGCGGCGACTCGCCGTCTTCCGCGAGCCGCCAGTCCGGGCTCGGCATCTGCACGCTCTGGCGCAGCAGCGGCGCGTAAGTATCCTTGAAAATGGCGACGTCGGTCACGGACAATGCGCCCACGGTTTCGCCATGGTAGCTGTTATCCAGGCTCACGAAACAGCTCTTGCCCGGCCGGCCGCTGTTGCGCCAGTAGTGAAAGCTCATCTTGAGCGCGATTTCGGTCGCCGAGGCGCCGTCGGAACCGTAGAAGGCATGGCCGAGGCCCGTCAACTGGGCGAGCTTCTCAGAGAGTGCGACCACCGGCTCATGCGTGAAGCCGGCGAGCATTACATGCTCCAGCGTATCGAGTTGTTCCTTGAGCGCGGCATTGATACGCGGATTGCGATGGCCGAACAGGTTGACCCACCAGGAACTCACCGCATCCAGATAGCGATTGCCGTCATAGTCATGCAGCCACACGCCCTCCGCCTCGCGAATTGGTACCGGCGGCAGCGTTTCCAGCGCTTTCATCTGGGTGCAGGGATGCCACACCGCGGAGCGGCTGCGTTGCAGGAGGTCGTTGTTGTTCATGGGGCTCCGGTCGGCTGATGAGGTCGCCCCGCCTTGCGGCGCAAGGCGCGAGAGGCCAGCCGATTATAGCGAAGCCGGAATGCGGGAACCAGCAGGAAACGGTATCAGGCCTGGTTGGGTATGTAGCCCGTGAGCGCACACTGCGAGTGCTTGGCAATCGCGCGCAGGCGGCCGGCATGAGGCGAGTGCGGCAAAGGCGAACGCTCCAGCACGTTGCCGGCAGCATCGCGCTTCACCAGTTCATCGGTCTCGAAATCGAAGTCCATGGTGGGGACCTCGCTCCATTTTTCCTCGAACAGCATGTTGAACGGCGTGTACAGGCCGCGCTGCCCGCCGTCGGAAGGCTGTGCGAACACGTATTCCGGCACGCGGCTCACTTCCACGCCGTCATGGCAGTACTGCACCCAGACGTAGCCGCCGATGATGACCAGCTTCCAGAACGGGCGGTTGTCGTAGAACTTGAGCACCACGCGCTTGCCCGACTGGCGCAGTTCGCGCAGGACGTCGATGCTGTCGTGCAGCTCTTCCAGCATCTTGCCGTAGTAGTCGCGCTCGCCGGAAAGCGAATCGGCCCGCAAACGCGCGCCTTCGCTCAGAGGGTTGAGCAGCATCACTCGCACCTCGCGTACTTCGTCCAGCACCTGACGAAACTGACTGTGTGGCTGGCCGAAGGTATCGTGGCCGGTCACGGTCATGACGCACGCCTGCTGCGCCGTAGGCAGCTTCTGCAGCAGTTGGGGCGTCATGGCTCCTTCGCGCCGGCTCGCATGCACGAGCGAGGCGAGTTTGGCGCTGTCGACGAAATGCAGCGAATTCTTGATCGCGACGAACAACGCCATGAGCATGGCCGCGATGCCCACCTGCAGGCCCAGCAACAAGTCGGGATGTCCCTGCAGCCAAGGCCAGCCGCGGTAAAGCATGCTATCTATCGCCGATGGCAGGAAATAGGCGATCGCCGCAGACAAGGCGAATAGCGCGGCGTATACCGCCAGATCGCCGACGGAAATGACAGAACCTCGATTTTTTTGCCGATGCATTCCGTTTCCCCTTTCAGAAAAAGCATCGCGTCTGCCCTTGCGGACAGACGCTCGCAGGACGACTAATGCTTCACTTTCCCGAACGCATTACCATTGCCGGAGCCTCCGGCGGTACTGACGCGACTCGCGGCAACGCCCGAAGCACTCGCGCTGCTGCCGTTTCCGTTGGTGATGCCCGAATACGAAGCGTTGCCGCCGCCAGCGGCCGTAACGATGCCGGATTTGGCATGTCCATAGGCATTGCCCGACTTGGGTGCGGCGCCTCCGCCAGCCGTGACAACCCCGGATTTGCTGCCTTTGGCAGCCGTTACCGAGCCGTTCGCACGCGTGCCGGCCGCAGTCGTGATACCGCTGGACCTGGTGGACGTCGAAGGGCTGAGCGCGGTCACGGGCGCGGCCTTGCCGTAGGGCGATGGGCTGATACCCAGGGTATGAGCGATCTTGCCCCAGCCCATGCCCTGGCTGCGCAGTTGCAGCACGCCTTGCAGCAGCGTGGTTTCGCCAGCCGCGTTGGTCACGCTGCCGCCCATGAGCGCGGCATGGAGCTGTTCGGTGGTCGGACTGTCGATCCCTGCGGCGGCGAGGTCGCGCGTGGCGTAATCGAGGGTGTGGGTGATATTGCCGTAACCCATGGGGCGGGTCGGCGGCGTGAAAGTCAGGCTGGACAACGTGCCGTCCGGGTTGGACTCGACCAGGGTCACCGGCGTGCTGGTACGCAAGCCGTCAGCCAGGTTGGCGAGATTATCCGCAGACCCGGCGGTGGCGAGATAGGTAGGTTCGATACGTTGCAGATAAGCGTCGTCTATCGTAACGGCAGGTTCCGGTTCGATAGCCGCAACGGGGAATGCCACTCCAGAGAGGCCCACAGTTAGCAACAGAAAAGCCATTTTCCAGGGATTCATGTTGTCTCCTCCTATGCATTGCTTTCCATCACCCGTTCTGTCTGCAGGATGATTTCGGTGGCCGTGGCGCTGTCATAGATCAAGCCGCCATTCTTGGCCGTCACCCGCATGCGGGTGGTATTCGGGGTCAACGCTTCCAGCTGAACCTCGATCGTGCGGCTTTCCGCCGCAGCGCTCAGAACTTCGATCTTGTTTTCCTTCCTGGTGGAGGTCAGCCGGATATCCATACGATTCAGCGCCGTGATGGTGGCCTTCTTCACCTTGCCGCTCGAGGCGGTAAAGGTGCGGTAGGTAATCCCGTTCAATGTGTGCGAAACGGCCGTGGAACCGCCCACGCCCAGCGCCGTCACTCCTAGCGGCATACACCCTGCCGCCCCAACAGTAATGAGCAATCCCAGCAACCCATGCAAAGCTATGCGCGACATAGCACCACCCTTTTCGTTTGAATTCTGCCCCGGATAACTACAACTTTCGTGCCAGAAGGAATAACAAATAAATTCAACAAGATACGAACAGCAAGCAAAAGCCGCCCGTCGCAAAATGGCGACAGAATGGCACAGCTCAACCTAAGGCACTGTTTACAAATGAAAAGCTATGTCTCTGCGGGACGACAGTCCGGCACCTTGCGCGCGGCCAGATAGCGGATCGCGGCCTTGCCCAACTGAATACCGCCTGTTTCCACTGTCCGGAACAGCGCCCAAGCGAGGAGATACACGGCGGGCGCCACCAGCAGCAGGCAAACCGCCAGGCGAAGCGGGTTAGCCAGAGAAAGATAATCGGGAAGCCGCGTGAGCATCCCGGCGACCGGGATCAGTAGCAGCAAATGCAGCAGGTACACCCCATACGAGGTATCGCCGAGAAATTTGCCGACGCGGCTGGAAAGCGCTTCCCGGGCCCGATCCGTCGCGGATGCGAGGGATGCGCTACCCGGCAGGCTGCCGTTATTCATGAGGTAGAACATGATCATGACCATGCCTATTCTCGCCATCGCCAGATAGTTCGTTTCGAGCAGCACGATGCCGGCCAGCACGGCCAGCGATGCAGCCAGCGCGGGCCGCATATCCCCTTCCAGCCGGGTAACCGCGATCCAGATGCCGATAAAGAACAGGTAGAGCTTTATCGGCAGGAACGACGGCATGGCGAAGGCGGCAATATAGCCTGGCATGGCCAGCATCAGCCCGCCGCAGACCGCGATCGTGAGCAGACCGGCGCGCAATGCGCCCAAACGCATGACCAGCAGCATGAGAAAGGGAAAAGCCAGGTAGAACGACATTTCCAGCCCGATGGACCAGTCAGGCAGAGGCGTTCGGAACGCGTAGTGCGGCGAAGCGCCGAACAGGAAGGTGACGTGCATGAGGATGTTGTCCCAGCCCTGATCGTCATAGCGCGCGGGCGAAGTGGCCGTGACCGGCCAGACATGGGCAATCGCCTCGCGCCACTCGCCTATCCAGGGCCCGAATAGCAGCGCTGCCGTCAGCAGCAGGTAATACAAGGGCGCAATGCGGAAAAAACGCCGTATCCAGAACGTGAAAAACGTCGATCGGGCCGACCAGGGCTCACGCTCACGGCGCAATACATAGTGATGCGCCATGAGGAAGCCGGAGAGCAGCATGAAAAGATCGACCGCCAGCTCGCCCCAGGAGAGAACGGGAATGCCCGGCACTCCGGTCAATATCATCGCGTGCGACACCAGTACCCACAATGCCGCCAGCCCGCGCAATCCGTCCAGCCACGGCACATGTCCGGCCTGCTCGCCGGAAAACGCCAATCCCTGCTTCATCAATGCAATCTGCTCATCTCGTTCGTTTACCGCCGGGCATACGCCCGGTCGTTTCGGGTCAGAACGGCGAGAGCGCATTAAGTTGTTAGCTCATCCGGACTATTCACGGGCTTGCGTTAATACACTTCCGCCGGCCGCGTTGCCTGCCGGGGAATTCCTTGCAAATCGGTTTGTCGCACCGGATACATGCGATATCCGATCAATGAGAGAAAGGAGAAAGTCATGATTCGTAATCCTGTCGATGCGGCCTACAACGTCAGCCCCGAGCTCTCCGTCATCCTCGAAAACCGGCTCAACAACCCCGATATCGATCAGCCGGTGACACTGGGTGACGTGCGGGACCACCTGCAATCCGTCATCCCCGGCAGCGTCATCGAGAGCGAAAACCTGCATCCCCAGTTCGACGACAATGACGCACCGCTGGAAGAGCTGGACGCACTGATCGAGGAATATGGCGAGGAAGCGCCCGCGATGGAATTCACGCGCGCCTATGCCAGCGAAGCCCTCACCCGCATCATCGAAACCGCGCTCAACGACAACAATCGCGAGGCTCCGCCCACGCTGGAAGATATCCGCATGCTGCTTTCTTCCGGCGTTTCCAGCCGCATGGTCGGCGATGGCGAGCTGGATGAGGACGAAGATGATCCGTTGCTGGAAGAGGTCGATTTCCTCATCGAGCGCCACGGTCCCGACATGCTGGCTGAAGACTTGATGCGCTACGAATAACGCGTTGTAATCGTTGTATGGAAATCATCCGGGAATATGCCGCGCAGGAACCGACTCGCGCCGAGATCGATGCGATCGCCGAACCGCTGCTGCTGGAATTCGGCGCGCCATGGTGCGGCTACTGCCGCGAAATGCAGCCGTTGCTGAACAGCGCACTGGAACACGCCACCATCAGGCACATCAAGATTGAGGATGGCAAAGGCCGCCGCCTCGGGCGCAGTTTCGCCATCAAGCTCTGGCCCACGCTGATCTTTCTCAATAACGGCCAGGAAACTGGTCGCCTGGTGCGTCCGAAAAGCAGCGCCGCAATCCGCGAGGCTCTGGCAGTCCTCCAAGAGGCATCCTGACGGAGCCGCCATAGCCGAGGAGAGATATGAGTGAACGCGGCATCATCTTCAGTAAACCCATGGTGCTGGCGCTACAGGCCGGGATCAAGACCCAGACCCGCCGCAAGCTGAAATTCCAGCCCGACCATTCCGGCGATTTACCCCCGCTCTCCTCCTGCCCCTATGGTCAGCCGGGCGATCGGCTTTGGGTGCGGGAAGCATGGCGTACGCTACGGGAATACGACGACAGGCCGCCCGGAAAAATGCCGCACACCGCGCCGCTGCGCTATGAAGCCGACGGGCAATGCCACGGCCCGCAATTCGAGCCCGGCCGGTTGCGTCAGGGATTGTTCATGCCGCGCTGGGCAAGCCGCATGGAACTGGAAATCAGGAACATATGGCTGCAGCCGCTACAGGACATCACCGATCAGGAGGCTGTGGCCGAAGGCGTGCGCGTCATACGCAACGGCGTCAAGGAAGACGACTACCTGGCCGACGAGGAGGACGAGGACCTGCTGGGGGCTGTCGATCTCTATCGCGCCGTGTGGGAGAGCCTGCACGGCGTGGGCAGTTGGGATGCGAACCCGTGGGTATGGGTGATGGAGTTTCAGACGGTCCGCAGGGCGTAACTCCCGCCCCTTGCAGACGTCCTTTCCATCTTTCGCGAAACGCGTGGGTAGTGCGAGCGAGTATTACTTGCCGCTATTTTTTGGGGCGGGTTTTGCTGCCGGCTTGATTGTCGCTTTGGCTGCGGGTTTAGCTGCGGGTTTTGCCGCCGCCTTGGGCTTGACCTGCACCGTGGAAGCTGCCGGCTTTGCGGACTTAGGCTTCGCCGTCTTGACCACCTCGGGCTTGGCGGGTTGAGCTTTCGCCGGTTTGGCTGCTGCCTTTTCGGATTTTTGCGGTTTTACGGCCTTGGTCTTGGCTGGCTCCTTTTGCTCCGCTTTGTCCTTTTTCTTCTGATCGTCCTTCTTTTGATCCTTGGCCGTTTCCCTGGCCTTGATCGCATGCATCTTCTCGCGCCACTCGGCGAGCTGTTCGTCTTCGATTTCCAGCTGGATCGCCAGCGCCTCGTCCACGGTCAGCTTTTCCTTGGCGAGACGGCGCGGCAGCTTTCCGGACATGCGCGACAGCAGTCTTTCCTTCTCTTCCTTCTTGAGCAGGAGCGCTTTGGCAAGATATTCCGGATTGCAGATTTCCTTAGTCATATTCATCCCCCTGATAACAAGGTGTAAAACTTAATACAAAAATCGTTACGCATGTGTTGCAGTTTTGTTAAAACGCGAACGCATCCTTGTGCTCCGCCTGAATTTCCGTGTTCGCTATAGAATTGACGAACTCTCATCTCGAGGCGCGCCATGAAAACAATTGCGGAAGCTTCAGATACATCGCTGGAGTGGCTGGATCTTTTCCCCGAACTCGGTGCCCTCGACGAGACGGCAAGGGCCAGGCTGAAACAATGCGCGCGCATTGTCGAAGCGCCAGTGGGACATATCGGGTATCGGGAAGCGGATCCTTGCAGCGGCTATGTGATGCGCCTCGCGGGGCGCTCCCGGGTATACAAGCTGTCCGCCTCGGGGCGCGAAATCCTGCTGTATCGGGTTGCCGCAGGAGAAACCTGCGTGCTGACGACGACCTGCCTGCTCGGCCACAGCAGCTATCCGGCCTCGACGGTGGTGGAAGAGCCCATCCGCGATGTCTTCATCCCAGCATCCGCCTTCCATGAACTGATGGTGCACTCAGACGTCTTCCGGCGATTTGTGCTGCACAATTACGGCAACCTGATCAGCAACCTCATCGTGCTGCTGGAGGAAGTCGCTTTCAGCAGCGTCAGCGCCCGGCTCGCCCGCGTGCTGCTGGATATGCCCCAGGACATGCTCACGATCACCCACCAGCAGTTGGCCGACGAACTGGGCAGCGCGCGGGAAGTGGTCAGCCGCCAGCTCAAGGAGTTCGAGCGCAACGGCTGGGTAGCGCTGCATCGCGGCGCCATCGCCGTCACCGATCGTGCCGCATTGCAGAAACTGCTATAGAAAAGCTCCGTACTAATCGCCCGGCGAGCGGCTAACGCTTGTACTTGCCTTTGACGGACTCCAAGCCCTTCACCTTATCCAGCCCTTTCACATCCTTGAGAACCGCCCCGTCGAGCTCCGCGTCGGTCAGGTTAGCCCCGGTCATGTCCGCGCCGGTGAGATCGGCCTGATTGAGGTCGGCGCGGTACAGGTTGGTATCGCGCAGGTTGGCTCCCGTCAGGTTGGCGAAGCGCAAGCCGGCAATATTGAGATCGCTGCCAGAGAAATCGGTGTTCGCAAAATTCCCGCCGACCGAATCGAACTTCATCTGGCCCATCGGCTGGTTGCCCACATCCAGCCCGAAACGGCCTTTGTGCACGATGGCGCCGCTCATGTCGACATTACCCAGCGTACCGATCACGCGCGCATTCGTCAGGTTAGCCCCCTTGAAATTGGTCTTGTCGAAAATTGCCTGAAAGATGATCGCGTCCTTCAGGTCCGCGCCACTGAAATTCGTGTTCTCCAGCCGGGCGAGATTGAGATAGGCGCGCTGCAGATTGGCCCCGCTCAGGTTGGCCCCTCGCAGATAGGCGCCGAAAAAACTGGTATTCGTCATCTTGCAGTGGCGCAAGTCCTTGCCGTCGAGTTCGAGATAGCCCAGATCCCGATTAGAAAGATCGCACTTCGCGTCTGCGATCTGCTGCAAGGCTTCTTCCTGCGTCATTTTCTTCCGCTCCGGCTCGGCATTCTTGGCATAGAACGCCTCCGCCTTGCGTATCGTGCCTTCGCGGTCCTTCATGTATTCGGCCTTGGCACTCTCGCTACCGAAACAATAGGTTTTCCCCTCGAATACATCCTTGATATCGCACGTGGTCCGGTTCATCCGGCCCATGGATAGTTCGGACGTGCAGTGATCGCCGAACTCCGCCGCTACCGACGCCGCACTCCAGGCCAGCATCAGCAGCACTCCAACTCTGAGAGCATGATTGCGCATCGCCATCTCCTTCCATGAACATCCTGCCCGCCATTGCAGGCGTGTGTGAGAGATAGTGTGCCTACTCGCAAGCGACGTCTGTGACTCAGATCACATAATGGCAGCACCTGCTCCAGTATGGTTATCAAGCCCAAGCTCAACCGCTACCTCTTAATCCATAAAGGAAAAACGCACTTCCGATAGAAAAAATTTTTCTACTGCTGAGCTTGATATTTGTGCCCCCAAGTCGATATAACGGAAGCAGAGCAGCATTAAGTAAACCCTTTGCTGCCAACGTGTTTTCCAGGCTCTTCACGCGCTGCACCTCGATCAAGACCTGCTTTATTCCGCATCAAGGAAACCCCATGAAAGATCTGCCCCCACTCGGCAACGGCGCTCCGGCCGGTAATAGCCTCTGGCTCAGCATCAAGAAAGCGCTCGCACGCATTCAGGACTGGTTTGCGGTGCAATCCATAGGGGTCAAGCTGGCGATTGCCGCCGTGGCTGTGCTCATTGCGGCAAGCGGCCTTTATTCCGCCGTGCTCATCCAGCAGCAGGCGCAACTCGCCCGCGAAGTGGAGGCGATGAAAACCGCCGACAACGCCTGGAAGCTCAACGACAAACTGCCTGTCGTATTCGGCGCCGGCTCGCTGCTGAGCTTTGTCGAGTCCCGCCCGGTGCAGCGCATTTCCGTGATCTACACCCAGCTGCAGTGGGATGTCTCCGAGCGCATCGTGCTGGTCGAGTCGCAGGGCAAGCTGCACGCCTTCTACCCGAGCGACATGGAAACCCGCATCTTTACCGAAAAGGCGGTCGATGCCGCCTGGGGCCGCCATCTGGTGTTCATCCCGCGTAGCGAGCTGGGCGAGAGCAGCCAGCGCCTGTTCGAGCGCCTCGACCAGCGCTTCGAGGAAGCGCGCCCGGAAGCGGAACGCGGCGCGTGGAAAGCCAACCTGAGCGGCGTGCTCTCGGTCATGCTGACCATGGGTCTGCTCGGCTTCCT
>CAMLDO010000038.1 GCA_946478865.1 uncultured Methylobacillus sp. | reverse complement strand
CGGTTTCGCCCGGTTGCAGCGTCATCACATGCTCGATGCAGGCGCGCAGGTCGAGACCGGCCGAACCTTGCGAAGCGTAGGCGGGCATGCAGGCGTGCAGGCGGGAATCCAGTATCTTGAGATCGACTTTGAGGCTCATGACTTTTCCGTAGCAGTTTGAGAGGCGGCAGCTTTCTGTTCCTTGAGCATGCCCGCCACATGTTTCAGTAATTGGCGCGCGAGCGTCAGCTTGGAGGCGCGCGGCAAAGGGTGCGCGCCTTTGTCGTCGAGCAGGATCAGCTCGCTATCGTCACCGCCGAACGCATCCTGGATGAGGTTGGCGGCGAGCAAGGGCAGGTTCTTGCGGCGGCGCTTGTGTTCTGCGAATTCGTACAGGTTCTCGCTCTCGGCCGCGAAGCCGACACAGAATGGCGGATCGGGGAGATTGACGACGTTGGCGAGAATGTCGGGGTTGGGCGCCAGCTCCAGCGTGAGAATATGTGCGTCCTTCTTGATCTTCTGCTCGCTCGGATTGAGCACGTAGTAATCGGCCACGGCAGCGACACTGATGAAGATGTCGCTGCCCTTGAGGTGTTCCATCACGCCGTTAAGCATCTGCTGGGTCGTAGTCGCCTTGACTACTTCCGCGCCGTGAGGCGGTTTCAAGGCTGTCGGGCCGCTCACCAGCGTGACTTCGGCGCCCATTTCGATCGCGGCCCGCGCGATGGCGTAGCCCATTTTGCCGGAAGAGAGATTGGTAATGCCGCGCACCGCATCGATGGCTTCGAAGGTCGGTCCCGCCGTGAGCAGCAGTTTCTTGCCTGCGAGCAGCTTGGGTTGCTGACTGGCGTCGATCGCTTCCAGCAGGGTTTCGGGCTCCAGCATGCGTCCCATGCCTATGTCGCCGCAGGCCTGGTCGCCACTATCCGGGCCGAGCACGATCACGCCGTCGCGCTTGAGCTGGGCCACATTGCGCTTGGTGGCTGGGTTGTCCCACATCTGTACATTCATCGCGGGCGCCACCATAAGCGGGCAGGAACGTGCGAGGCAGATGTTGGAAAGCAGGTCGTCCGCCATGCCATGCGTAATCTTGGCGAGAAAATCGGCACTGGCCGGCGCGATCAGGATGGCGTCGGCGTCACGTGAGAATTCAATATGCGCCATACCGTTGTCGATACGGTCGTCCCACAGGTCGGTGAAGACCGGCTTGCCCGACAGCGCCTGCAGCGTGACGGGAGTGATGAAGTGGCAGGCGGCTTGTGTCATGACGACTTGTACGTCTATGCCCTGCCGTACCAGCAGGCGTACCAGCTCGGCTGCCTTGTAGGCGGCGATGCCGCCGGTAATGCCCACAAGGAGCCGTTTGATGGAGGAAAGTGCCATGAATCGTGTCGGTAACTGATTGATTCCATTCTATACGAATGGGGTTGGGATGGCGATCATTGGCGCAGATCGTGGGCTTGGGTATTATGGCGGCACAATAATAACGAGTCCTGTCATGTGGCGAAAAATCCGGATTGCCCTTCTTCTCTTCGTGCTCGCCACCGTGGCGCAGCAGGCTTGGCTAAGCGAGCGCGATCTGGAGTGGGGACGGAATTTCTATGTGGCCCTGCACCCGGTCAATGTGGATGGCAGCCCGAAGGTCGAGGCCTACATCGCGACGCTCAGGCAGGAGCAATTCGAGCCGCTGACCGAATATTTCGCCGCCGAGGCGCAACGCTACGGTTTGCAAATGTATCAGCCCTTCGCCATTCGGCTGGGGTCGCCAGTTCAGGATCATCCGCCTTTGCCACCCCGTTCCGCCTCGACCATGGATGCCATGCTGTGGAGCCTGCAATTCCGTTGGTGGGCGTGGCGCCATAGTCCTGCAATGCCGGTGCAACCCAAGATCCGGCTCTACCTGCTATACCATGACCTCGCCAGGACGACAGCCTTGTCGCACTCTACCGCACTCAGCAAGGGGCGCATCGGCCTCGTGCATGTATACGGCGATGCCGGTGCCGAGGCGCAAAATCGCGTCATCATCGCTCATGAGCTGCTGCACACGGTCGGTGCCAGCGACAAGTACGATCTAGCCACCAATCAGCCGCGATATCCCCAAGGTTATGCCGAGCCGGATCGTGAGCCGCGCTTTCCACAACGCAAGGCGGAATTGATGGGCGGCCGCATTCCGGTTTCCGCGACTGCGTCCGAGATTCCGCACGGTCTTGAGGCGACCCTGATCGGCCGGGAAACCGCGCGAGAAATCCAGTGGATCAAGGAGCGCTAGCATGGCGATTACCGATTGGCCGGAGGGTGAGCGCCCGCGCGAAAAGCTGCTGAGCCAGGGGCCGCAAGCCTTATCCGATGCCGAGCTGTTGGCAATCTTTCTGCGCGTCGGCGTGATAGGAAGAAGCGCTGTCGATCTGGCGCGTGATCTTTTGCAGGAGTTCGGCAGTCTCAACGGCATTTTCAATGCGAGCCGCGATGCCTTGACGGCGGTCAATGGCATGGGCGACAGCAAGTACGCGCAAATCCAGGCCATCTTCGAGATGGCTCGCCGCGCCCTGAGCGAGCAGATGAAGCAGCGGGATGCGCTGACCTCGCCGCAGCAGGTGCGCGACTACCTGTGCCTCAAACTCGGTGGGTTAGCGCGCGAAGTGTTCATGGTGCTGTTTCTCGATGCGCAGAACCGCGTTATTGCGCAGGAAGAACTGTTTGCCGGCACGCTCTCGCAAACCAGCGTCTACCCGCGTGAAGTCGTGAAGCGGGCGCTGCATCACAATGCTGCGGCGGTGATTCTCGCGCACAACCATCCTTCCGGCGTAGCCGAGCCCAGCCGTGCCGATGAACTACTGACCAAAGCCTTGAAGGAGGCGTTGGCACTGGTGGATGTGCGAGTTCTCGACCATTTTGTCATCGCCGGCAATGTCGCGCTCTCGTTCGCGGAGCGAGGGATGATTTGACGTAGTCGCCTCGGGTCAGGGGAGCTCGAATCCGAAGCTGAACCTGACGAGGTGATCCTGCCTGAAATGGTATTGCCCGAAATAGGCCGGCGCGCTGTGGCGCTGGAGGAAGTCCGAGGCGTTCTTGTTGTCGATCCGGTAGATGAGCACGATCTCGTCCAGCTGGGGATGTTCGTGATGCGGCTTGCCCAGCACATGCTCCAGTTGTTCGCGACTCATTCCCAGAACGATACCTTTGCCGGAAATGAAGTGGTCGATTGGCTTCTTCGGCGAGGCGCAATCGATGTATTGAGTGGCGACTTGTTCGACGCGGAACTCGCTGATCACATAAGCCGTATCGCCCTCGTAATAGACCAGCGCCAGCCGCTCGCTGCTGTCGGTATTGCAGACATAAGCCAGAGGGCGGTCGTTCTCGGCATCTTCCAGTTCGGGCAATATGCCGAAAGGCGCCTTGGCGCTTGCGGCGTCGTTGAGCTGGACGCCGGAAAGCGACAGGTCGGCTTCGCGCGGCAGCTCTGCGAATGCGCCCAGGCAAAACAGCAATCCGGGGATCGCTGCCGCAATTTGCCGTCGTGTAGCAGGAAACGAAAAGCTGGTCAGCATGCGTTATCCGACAGGCCTTATTCTTCCAAGCCATACAGCAGCGTGAGCTGCTCCTGAACGTATTGCATCGGTTTGCGCTTGAAACCGCTCTTGGCGAACTGCTGCCAGCGGCCGATCACGAAGCAGATCAGCAGATTGGCCTGCGCTTCCGGGTTGAGCTTGCGGCCGGTCTGGGTCTCGGCAATGCGCAGGGATTGCTTGAGCGTGGACTCGACACGATCGAACAACTGGTTGATGCGCAGCTGCAGGCGTTCGTCCTCATTGACCAGTGCGTCGCCGATAAGCACGCGTGTCATGCCGTGGTTCTTTTCTGCGAACAGCAGCATTACGGTGATGATGCGGCGCACCTGACGCAGGCCTTCCTGTTCTTCGGCGGTGATCTTGTTGACCAGGCCGAACAGGCTTTGCTCGATGAATTCGATGAGTCCCTCGAACATCTGTGCCTTGCCGGCAAAGTGACGGTAGAGCGCGGCTTCGGAAACGTCCAGCTTGGCGGCAAGCGCGGCGGTCGTGATTTTTTCGCGCTTGGGCGACTCCAGCATCTTGGCCAGGGTTTCCAGTATTTGTTGTTTTCTTTCACCGGGTTTGGTTGCCATGGTGCTCCTCAGAAGGTGGTGTTGGGAAGTGCCAGGATCGAGCCGATGCGTGCATCGACAAAGCTCGGGCGACGTGGATTCGGGTTGATGTAAATGGTTTTCATGCCCAGGCGCTTGGCCATGCGCAGCGCGGGCAAACTGTCTTCTACCATCGTGCAGCGACTGGCGGGGACGCGCAATGTCTTGAGGATGTGCAGAAAACCTGCGCGCGCCGGCTTGGGGCGAAAGCGGACGGATTCTATGCTGAATACTGCCTGGAACAGATCGCGAATGCCGAGCAGACGCAACACCTGTTCGGCATACAGCTTCGGTGCATTGGTGAAGATGACTTTGCGTCCTCGGAGCCGCAACAGCGTATGGCGCAAGCCGCGTGCCTTCACCACCATCGCCGTCAGGTCCGGGAACTGGTGCGTGTGGTGCAGGAAATGATGCGGGTCCGTACCGTGATGGTGCATGAGACCATGCAGCGTCGCGCCGTAGCGATGCCAGTAATCGCGCCGCAAGGCGCAGGCATCGGCTTCGCACAGGTCAAGATGCGTCATCATGTATTCCGTCATGCTGCGGTTGATGTGCGGAAAAATATGTGCGCTGGCATCGTGCAGCGTGTCGTCGAGGTCGAATAACCAGACACGCCGCGTGCCCTCGTGAAACCTATTTTGCACGAACCGCGCCGGCCATTATTTCGCGCGGATCAGCGTGCCGACGCCTTGGTCGGTCAGGACTTCCAGCAGCAGCGCATGTTCCACGCGGCCGTCGATGATATGGACGGACTTTACGCCGCTACGCGCGGCATCCAGTGCGGAACTAATCTTGGGCAGCATGCCACCGGACAGCGTGCCGTCGGCGACCATTTCGTCGATGTTCTTGGGCGTGAGGCCGGTCAGCAGATTGCCGGCCTTGTCGAGCACTCCCGGGGTGTTGGTGAGCAGAATGAGCTTTTCCGCGCCGAGGATCTCGGCGAGCTTGCCCGCGACCACGTCGGCGTTGATGTTGTAGGTCTCGCCTTCGGGGCCGACGCCGATCGGCGCGATCACGGGAATGAAGTCGCCGGTATCGAGGAACTGGATGATGCTGGGGTCGATCGAGGTGATGTCGCCCACCATGCCGATGTCGAGATATTCGCCCGGATGGTCTTTGTCTTCCATGAGCAGCTTGGTCGCGCGGATGAAGGCGCCGTCCTGACCGGTGAGGCCGACCGCTTTGCCGCCATGGCGATTGATGAGATTGACGATGTCTTTGTTGACCGCGCCGCCCAGCACCATTTCCACCACGTCCATGGTTTCCGCGTCGGTGACGCGCATGCCCTGGATGAACTCGCCCTTCTTGCCGAGGCGGTCGAGCAGTTCATTGATCTGCGGGCCGCCGCCGTGCACCACCACCGGGTTCATCCCGACCAGCTTGAGCAGCACCACATCGCGCGCGAAGCAGTCCTGCAGCTTGGGATCGGTCATCGCGTTGCCGCCGTATTTGATGACGATGGTCTTGTCGAAGAAACGCTTGATGTAGGGCAGCGCTTCGGCCAGTGTTTGCGCCTTTTGCGCGGCGGAGGTTGTGGTGAGCATTTACTATCCCGTTCAGGCTGGAATCCGAATGGGGGGAATTTTATACGAAAGAAGTGGGGATTGTCCGATGCAATACGGACGTGGCGGGATCAGCGCGGTTGATAGCCGAGGCGTTCCGAGAGCGCGCGGCCGCAGGCCAGCACTTCGGGTATCCACTCCAGCTTGCGCCGTTTTGCGGGTGCCGAGATCGACAGGCCGGCGATCATTTCGCCGCGCGCATTAATGACCGGTACGCCAATGCAGCCCACGCCGAGTTCGGCTTCCTCGTTGTCCAGCGCATAGCCTTCTCGCCAGGCGTTGAGCGAATGCTCGATCAGTTCGGCGGTGGTTTTGAGGGTGTTGGGGGTGAATTCCTGCAGGCCGCGGCGCGAGGCGTAGGTACGGATTTCCTTTTCGCCGCGGCTGCCGAGAAACAGCTTGCCGACGGCGGTCACGTGCAGCGGCGCGCGACTGCCGACAATGCGGCCGACATGCGAGGTGCGCGTGGAGACGGCACGTTCGACATAGACCACCGCATCGCCTTCACGGAAGGTGAGGTTGACTGTTTCGCCTAGCTGCTGACGCAGCTTCTTCATGAGCGGCAAGGCCTCGAGGCGTACGTCGATCGCGACCTGCGATTGCTGTGCGAGGCCGATCAGCTGGCGGCCGAGTATGTATTGCCCATGATCGTTGCGGCTGACCCAGCCGTTGTCTATGGCGGAAGAAAGAATGCGGAATGCCGTCGAAGGGTGCAGGCCGGTTTCCGCTGCCAGCACTTTGAGGGAGGTCTGCCCTCCATTGATCATCAGGGCATTCATGAGATCGCACAGGCGGTCGATGACCTGAATGGCGGAGCGATTAGCGGCAGCGTTTTTCGGCATGTGAAATCCGCAATATCAAGGATATGAAAATCGTATCAGATAGTTGATGATTTTAATCAACTTAATTAGAAATACTTATAGCTCGATTTTGGATAAATGACTCTATGATGTCTCGCACATGATGCCTGCTTCCGCTTTGTTGCGTACTCTTTTCGATGCCGCGGTCCATGCCGCCCAGGCCGAAGTATGCCTGCCGCCGCACTTGCCGCCGGCGCCTCGAGGACGCACGGTGGTCATCGGTGCGGGGAAGGCCTCGGCCGCGATGGCGGAAATACTCGAGCGCCATTGGCCGGGAGCGCTGGAAGGGCTGGTGGTGACACGCTATGGCCATGCGCGTCCATGCCGCAGTATCGAGATACTGGAAGCTGCGCATCCCGTTCCTGACCAGGCCGGGCTGAACGCCTCGCAACGCATGCTGGAGAAAGTGCAGGGGCTGACGGAGAACGACCTCGTCATCGCACTGTTTTCCGGAGGCGGCTCGGCTCTTCTGCCTTTGCCGCTGCCGGGCGTCAGCCTGCAGGACAAGCGCGAGTTGAGCGTCGCTCTGCTTCGGTCCGGTGCCACGATCAGCGAGATCAACTGCGTGCGTCGGCACCTGTCGGGGATCAAGGGTGGGCGCCTTGCCGCGGCATGTTTTCCGGCGAGCGTGATGACGCTGCTGATTTCCGATGTACCGGGAGATGATCCGGCCGATATCGCCTCCGGCCCCACCGTGGGCGATCCCACTACCTGTGCCGATGCACTTGAAATTCTCGCGCGCTATCGCATTGCCGTCCCGCCGCATGTCGATCAATTGCTGCGCAGCGGTGCGGGCGAATCAATCAAGCCTGATGATGCGCGCTTGCGAAATGTTTCCACGCACATCATCGCCACGCCGCGCCTGGCGCTTGAAGCTGTTGCGGCGGAGGCCGAAAAGGCAGGCCTCACGCCGATCATCCTGGGCGATGCGATCGAGGGGGAGGCGCGTGAGGTGGGTGCTGTCATGGCAGCGTACGCACGGGATGCTATTGGTAAGCACTCGCTACCTTGTGTGCTATTGTCGGGTGGAGAAACCACCGTTACCGTTCGCGGCACGGGGCGAGGCGGGCGCAACGTCGAGTTCCTGCTTGCGCTCGGAATGGCGCTGAAGGGGCATAAGGGTATCCATGCGCTGGCCGCCGATACGGATGGCGCCGATGGCACGGAAGAGATTGCCGGCGCCATGCTGCATCCTGACAGCCTTAGAAAGGCCGAGCAACTTGGACTGCATGCCCGGACGTATTTGGATAATAATGACGCCCATACTTTTTTCGAGGCGCTGGGCGATTCGATCATGACCGGCCCCACACTGACCAACGTCAATGATTTTCGCGCGATACTGGTGACGCCTGAGGCGGCGCTGGGCGCAGGATAGTGCCATGTCGTTTCCTGCCGGATTTCTCGACAAGCTGAGGCCGCTGCTGCCTGAAGACGGGCTGCTGACTGCGCCGGAAGACGTCGCTCCTTACGAGTGCGATGCCTTGTCGGCATATCGCCGCCGCCCACCCGCGGTTGCCCTGCCGCGCAGCGAGGAAGAAATCGCCGCAGTGCTGCGGCTTTGCCGGCAGCACGATGTGCCGGTCGTGGCGCGAGGGCATGGCACCGGGCTGTCCGGCGGCGCGCTGCCCATCGAGGATGCGCTGCTGCTTTCGCTGGCCCGCCTCAACCGCATCCTGCACATCGATCCGATGGCACGCACCGCCCGCGTTCAGCCCGGCGTACGCAATCTCGTCATCTCGCAAGCAGCTTCACCCTACGGTCTTTATTACGCCCCCGATCCGTCCTCGCAGATTGCCTGCAGCATAGGCGGGAATGTCGCCGAGAATTCCGGTGGCCTGCATTGTCTGAAATACGGCCTGACCGTGCATAACATTCTGGAAGTGCGCGCGATCACGATCGATGGCGAGATTCTGACTCTGGGCAGCCAGGCGCTGGATGCCCCGGGCTACGACCTGCTGGCGCTCATGACCGGTTCGGAAGGCATGCTGGCGGTGATCGTCGAAATTACCGTGCGCCTGCTGCCCAAGCCGGAACGTGCGCAGGTTCTGCTGGCAGCTTTCGACAGTATCGAGAAAGCAGGTGTGGCGGTGGGCCAGATCATTGCCGCCGGCATTATCCCGGCTGGACTTGAGATGATGGACAAGCTCGCGATTCGGGCGGCCGAGGATTATGTCCATGCCGGGTATCCGGTCGATGCCGAAGCGCTGTTGCTGGTGGAAGTCGATGGAGTGAACGAGGAGGTGTCGGACGGCTTGCGCGTGGTGTACGAGGTGGTCAAGGCTTGCGGCGCAACGGAAATGCGAACCGCGCTGGACGATGCCGAGCGCACCCGGTTCTGGGCCGGCCGCAAGGCGGCTTTCCCCGCCATCGGCCGCATCTCGCCGGACTATTACTGCATGGACGGCACCATTCCGCGCGGCCGCTTGCCGGAGGTGCTGGTGCGCATTGCCGAACTGTCGCAGGAATACGGCCTGGCCGTTGCCAATGTTTTTCATGCCGGCGACGGCAACCTGCACCCGCTCATTCTTTACGATGCCAACACGCCGGGTGAACTGGAGAAAACCGAGGAAATGGGCGGCAAGATTCTGGAAGCCTGCATTGCCGTGGGAGGCACGATTACCGGCGAGCACGGCGTGGGAGTGGAAAAGCTCAATCAGATGTGCGTGCAGTTCAACCCGGCCGAACTGGAAGTCTTCCATGCCCTCAAGGCAGCCTTCGACCCGGCCGGTTTGCTTAATCCGGGCAAGGCGGTGCCCAGCCTGCATCGCTGCGCCGAGCTGGGCGCAATGCATGTGCATCACGGGCAGTTGCCGCATCCGGAGTTGCCGAGATTTTGACGAACATTTACGACACTCTGCTTGCCGGTTATGGCGAGCGCATTCGTGAGGCGGCGTCTTCCGGAGCGCGGCTTTCGATTCGAGGCGGCGGCACCAAGCAGTTTTACGGCAATGCCGTCGATGCGGAAACACTGGAGATGGCCGAATATACCGGCGTCGTCGATTATCAGCCGCGCGAACTTACATTGACGGCGCGGGCAGGCACCCGTCTCGAGGTGATCGAGGCGCTGCTGGCCAAGAACAACCAGATGCTTCCGTTCGAGCCGCCGCATTTCGGTCAGGCAGCGACCTTGGGCGGATGCGTGGCGAGCGGTTTGTCCGGGCCGCGCCGCCCCTACGCAGGCGCTGTGCGCGATGCCGTGCTCGGCGTGAAAGTGATGGATGGCCGCGCGCAAGTGCTGCGATTCGGCGGGCAGGTAATCAAGAACGTGGCCGGATACGATGTTTCGCGGCTGCTGGTGGGTTCCATGGGGACGCTGGGGCTGTTGCTGGAGGCCACGGTCAAGGTCTTGCCGTGTCCGGAAAACGAATGCACCGTCATGCTTGAAATGTCGGCTGACCGGGCAATCGAGACGATGAATCGCTGGGCGGCCAGTCCGCTACCCTTGTCCGCGACCGTGTGGCGTGCCGGGCATCTGTATGCGCGCCTGTCAGGCACGGAGAGCGCGGTGGCGGCAGCGATGCAGAATATCGGGGGCGAGCCTATCCCGGACAGCGCCGGATTCTGGCTCTCCTTGCGCGAGCAAACCATGCCCGATTTTGCGCAGCGACCGTTGTGGCGGCTTTCCCTGCCTACGGCCGCCAAGGTGATGACAGCGCCGGGGCAGCCCATCATCGAGTGGGGCGGCGGAGTGCGCTGGTATGCCACCGATCTCTCCGCGATGAATTTGCGTGCGCTGGCTGCTCAGGCCGGGGGGCATGCGACCTTGTTCCGTAGCCATCAGCCATTGACCGAGGCATTCACGCCGTTGTCTCCACCGCTTGCGGCGTTGCATGAGCGCATCCGCCTTGCGCTCGACCCGCATGGCGTATTCAACACAGGAAGGCTGTAATGCAAACCCGTCTTCCCGACGATTTTCTCGATACCGCACAAGGCCAGGAGGCCAATGCCATCCTGCGCAAATGCGTGCATTGCGGTTTCTGCAACGCTACCTGTCCGACCTATCAGCTCCGGGGCGACGAGCTCGACGGGCCGCGCGGCCGCATCTATCTGATCAAGCAAATGTTGGAGGGGCAGGAGGCCGGGGCGGGCACCATGCTGCATCTGGACCGCTGCCTGACTTGCCGGAACTGCGAAACCACCTGTCCCTCGGGCGTCGAGTATGGCCGTTTGCTGGATATCGGGCGCGTCGCCGTGGAAGCGCGCGTTTCGCGCTCCTGGCAGCAGCGGATCTCACGAACGCTATTGCGCAAGGTGCTGGCGCGTCCCTGGCTATTCCGCCCCTTTCTCGGCCTGGCACGTCTCGTCCGTTCGCTGTTGCCCGCCATGCTTGCCGCCAAGATTCCCGAAAAACAATCCGCGCCCGCCTGGCTCAAGCCGCGTCATGCGCGCCGCATGCTGGTGCTGGACGGGTGCGTACAGCCTGTCATGGCGCCGAATATCAATGCCCGGGCAGCGCGTGTGCTGGACAAGCTCGGCATCAGTTTGATCCGGGTGCGCCGTGCTGGATGCTGCGGAGCTCTCAGTCAGCATCTTTCCGCGCCCGAAGAGGCACGCGATTTCATGCGCCGCAATATCGATGCCTGGTGGCCGGAAGTGGTTGCGGGAGCGGAGGCAGTCGTCATGACCGCCAGCGCTTGTGGTGCTCAGGTCAAGGACTACGGCTATCTGCTGCGCGACGATCCCGAATATGCGGAAAAGGCGGCCCGTATTTCCGCGCTGGCGCGGGATATCGGTGAAGTATTGGCGAGCGAGAACCTGGAGCTGCTCGCCGGCAGATCGCGGCGCGTAGCCTATCATCCCCCCTGTACCCTGCAGCATGGGCAAAAACTCCCGGGGCTGGTGGAGGATGTGCTGCGCAAGCTGGGGCACGAGCTCGTGTCGGTGAGCGATGCGCATCTGTGCTGCGGGGCGGCGGGGACTTATTCGCTGTTGCAGCCGGAAATGTCGCGCCAGCTGCGGGAGCAGAAAATCACGGCGTTGATGAGCGGACGCCCGGAACTGATCGTCTCGGCGAATATCGGCTGCATCGCGCATCTGGCTTCTGCGGCGGGGGTGCCGGTCAGACACTGGATCGAACTCATCGATATCTGATCCGCTGCTGACACAAGTGGAGTGCGAGGCAAAAAAAATGGCGGCCTTGCGACCGCCCAGGGAGGAGATTCTGAAGATGAGAGCGGTTAGTTGATCGTCAGCCGCTTGGTCGGAGCCACGACCTTCTTGGGCAGGGTCAGCTCCAGCACACCGTTGTCATACTTGGCCTGAGCGGTGTTTTCGTCGATATCCGCCCCCAGCGCAAAGCTGCGGGCGACCTTGCCGTAGTAACGTTCGGAACGCAGGACCTTCTCGCCTTCCTTCACTTCCTTTTCCTGCTTCACTTCCGCGCTGATCGATACCTGGTTGCCGTCGATGGTGACGTGGATATCTTCTTTCTTCACGCCGGGGATCTCGGCGTGCACTTGATAGCCTTTATCGTCCTCTTTCACATCCATCTTGAATTGCGTGGGGGCCTGATTCTCCACGCGAACAGGGCGGAAGAATCCTTTAAATACTTCGTCAAACGGGTCATTTCCGCTGAAAATACCAGTAGTCTGGAATGGGTCGAAACGTGTCACATTAGCCATTTGTGTCTCCTTTCATTCAAATCAGAATCAATGGATTAACTGCCTTTGATGGCTAAATGGTGACTTGATGGAGAATTTCAAGAGGGAGGATGCAGTAAATAAAAAAAGCGGCCCAGTTAGAGCCGCTCAAAGGAGGAGATACTGTGAAACCAAGCTTTCACGGAACCCATTGTAGCAGAAGTTTTTAAAATAAGGACAAAGTTATCTTAAATTATTTTCTGTGGGGCTATTCTGGAGGGCCGTTTTTTTAATAGATGCTCGTGGACTGATTCCGCGCATGACTTACAGTACGTAGCGAGCCAGGTCTTCGTCCTGCGATAGGGTGTTCAGCTTTTCGCCCACATAGGCGGCATCGATGACTTTGGTGCTGCCTTCGTGCTTGTCCGCATCGAAGGAAATCTCTTCCAGCAGCTTTTCCATGACTGTATGCAGGCGTCGCGCGCCGATGTTTTCAGTGCGCTCGTTCACCTGCCATGCGATTTCGGCCAGACGTCGCACCGCATCAGGGCTGAACTCCAGCTTGACGTTTTCGGTGGCCAGCAGTGCTTCGTATTGCCGTGTGAGACAGGCATCGGTGCCAGTCAGAATCTTCTCGAAGTCTTCCACCGTGAGCGAGCCCAGCTCGACGCGAATCGGCAGGCGGCCTTGCAGTTCCGGAATCAGGTCGGAGGGCTTCGCCAGGTGGAAGGCGCCGCTGGCAATGAACAGGATATGGTCGGTCTTGATCATGCCGTACTTGGTGGTCACGGTGGTGCCTTCGACCAGCGGCAGCAGATCGCGCTGCACGCCGTGGCGGGAAACGTCCGCGCCGCTGCCTTCGGAGCGGCTCGTGATCTTGTCGATCTCATCGATGAAGACGATGCCGTTCTGCTCGACGTTGCGGACCGCGCGCTGCTTGATCTCGTCGTCGTTGACCAGCTTGCCTGCTTCCTCTTCGGTCAGCAGTTTCATCGCCTCGGAAATCCTGAGCTTGCGCGTCTTGGACTTGCCCCCGGCCATACCCTGGAAAGCGTTCTGGATCTGGCTGGTCAGTTCTTCCATGCCGGGCGGGGCGAAGATTTCCATGTGGGTCGCCGGCATGGCGACATCCACGTCGATCTCCTTGTCGTCCAGCTTGCCTTCGCGCAGCATCTTGCGGAATTTCTGGCGCGTTTCGGTATCGGTGGCAGATGGCGGCGCGTCGCTGAAGCTGCGCGCCGGCGGCAGCAGGATGTCGATCACGCGATCCTCGGCGGCATCCTGCGCGCGCACGCGGACTTTTTCCATTTCCTGCTCGCGCGTCTGCTTGATCGCGGTTTCCGCGAGGTCGCGGATGATGGAGTCCACGTCCTTGCCGACATAGCCGACTTCGGTGAACTTGGTGGCCTCGACCTTGATGAAAGGTGCATTCGCGAGGCGGGCGAGACGGCGCGCAATCTCGGTCTTGCCGACTCCGGTAGGTCCGATCATGAGAATGTTCTTGGGTTTGATTTCCTGCTGCATCGGCTCCTGCACCTGGGCGCGGCGCCAGCGGTTGCGCAAGGCAATGGCGACAGCGCGCTTGGCGGCGGACTGGCCGACGACGTGCTTGTCGAGTTCGTGGACGATTTCCTGCGGGGTCATTTGGCTCATGATGGTGTCGAGGGCAAGCCTCGTTACTCCAGGGTTTCGATGGTGTGGTTCTGATTGGTGTAGATGCAGATATCGCCCGCGATGACGAGCGCCTGCTTCACGATTTCTTCCGGTGGCAATTCGGTATGGTCCAACAGCGCGAGCGCGGCGGCCTGGGCGTAGGCGCCGCCGCTGCCGATGGCGAGCAAGCCTTTTTCTGGCTCCAGCACGTCGCCGTTGCCGGTAATGATGAGCGAGGATTCGCGATCTGCAACGGTCAGCATCGCTTCCAGCTTGCGCAGCATGCGGTCGGTACGCCAGTCCTTGGCGAGTTCTACCGCACTTTTGAGCAGATGCCCCTGATGTTTTTCCAGCTTGGCCTCGAAGCGCTCGAACAGCGTGAAGGCATCCGCTGTACCGCCGGCGAATCCGGCGAGGATCTGGCCGTTGTAGAGGCGACGCACCTTGCGCGCGCTGGCCTTGACGACGACGTTGCCGAGGGTGACCTGGCCGTCTCCGCCCATGGCAACGCGGTTGCCGCGGCGGACGGAGAGGATGGTGGTGCCGTGATATTGTTCCATGACTTTTCCTAGGGATTTGAAAAGCAAATGGGGGCTGCAACCTGAATTGCAACCCCCATTGGACAGCTGTGTTTGAAATGAGGTCTAGCCCAGTTCCTTGATGAAAACCTTGGAGCGCCGCTGGTAGTTATAGAGCTGCTGGCGGGCCTGCGGCAGGGTTTCGATGCCTGCCTCGACGAAGCCGCGCTCGATGAACCAGTGCTCGGTACGCGTGGTAAGTACGAACAGCGTACTGATGCCGCGCTTCATGGCCTGTTCTTCGCTGTACTTGAGCATGCGGTCCCCTCGACCACCGCGGCGGAAGGCCGGATTGACCGCGAGGCAGGCGAGTTCCGCCTTGCTCTCGTCCGGGAAAGGATACAGCGCCGCGCAACCGATGATGAGTCCGTCATGCTCCATCACGAAGAAGTGGCCGATTTCCATTTCCAGCCGCTCGCGGCCGCGGCGCACGAGGATGCCCTCCGCCTCCAGCGGTTCGATGAGTTGCAGCAAGCCGCCCACATCGCCGATATCCGCCGGACGCAGCAGCTCCAGCGGTTCCTCTGTGATCATGGTGCCGATGCCGTCGTGCGTGAACAGCTCCTGCAGAATCGCGCCGTCGGTGTGGCGGCAGATCAGATGGGTACGCGCCACGCCTTGATCGCAAGCGCGGATCGCATACGGCAGGTAGTAGCGTTCGTCCTCGGTGATGTTGATCGCGCCTTCCTGCTGTGTATGACGCAGCAGGTTCTTGGCCTTGGCTGTCGTCATCTCGCGCAGTAATTCGCCGCGTACGTTATGTACGCCGACCGAGTCCATGAGGAAGATCAGCTTGTCGGCGTCGAGCGCGATCGCGGTGTGGGCTGCCACGTCTTCCAGCGTGAGGTTGAAGGTTTCCCCCGTGGGCGAATAGCCGAGCGGGGAAAGCAGCACCATTTCGCCGTCGTCGAGGCGCTTCTGGATGCCTTCTGCGTCGATCTTGCGGACCTCGCCGGTGTGCTGCAGATCAGTGCCTTCGCGCACGCCGAGCGGTTTGGCGGTAACGAAATTGCCGCTCGCCACGCGAATGTCCGCACCCGCCATTGGCGAGTTGACCAGGCCCATCGAGAGCAGGGATTCGATTTCGACGCGCACGGCGCCGTTGGCCTCCTTGACGGCCTCCATCGTTTCCTTGTCCGTGACGCGCAAGCCGCTGACGAAGCGCGAGGCGATATTGGCCCGCTTGAGGCGCGATTCGATCTGCGGGCGAGCACCGTGGACCAGCACGATGCGCACTTCCAAACTCGCAAGCAGGTTGAGGTCGTGCGCGAGTGAGACGAACTGCCCGTCGTCCACCACTTCACCGCCGAAGGCAATGACGAAGGTGCGGCCGCCGAAAGCGTGAATATAAGGGGCGACGGAGCGGAACCAGCGCACGAACTCCTGCGGCTGGGTCAGCGAGAGGCGCGGCCCGGCTTGTGGCGAAGAGCCTGCGGCGGCTTCTGCCTGGGCGTAGAGGAAGGCCGGTGTGCAATCCAGTGCCGAGCACAGGCGGCGCAGCATGGCTTCGGAGAGGCCTTGTTCTCCACGCTCGATACGGGAGAGATTGCCGCTGTCAGCCGAAACGCGAGTGGCGAGCTCCTGCAAAGTGAGCCCCAGGGCCTTGCGGCGTTTGCGTAGCGCTTCTCCAAGCGGCATGATTTACCTCAAATTTTGCGTTTAAAGCAATATATTATTTATATAAGGCTTTATTTGCAAATTTTTGAGGTAAATTCAAATGCCGAGCCAGGTTTCTTCTTCTTTGCTGTTGGCGGACTGGGCAGCCGTTATTTGTGTGCTGAGAAATTCCCAAACCCTTAAGACCATCGCTTTCATGATTTTTCCTTATTGATGTAAGCCCGCCCCGCAGGGCGGGCATGCTGCATTACAAGATGATTCCCAACGCCTTTGCGACCCCTGCGCCGTAAGCCGGATCGGCCTGGGTGCAGTTGGCGATATGGCGCTCCTGGATTTCGCGCGGGGCGCCGCCGATGGAGCGGGCGGTGTTCTCGAACAAGCGCTGCTGCTCGTCCGCCGTCATGAGGCGGAACAGATTGCCTGCTTGCGAGTAGTAGTCCGTGTCCTCACGATGATTCCAATGGTCGGCCGTACCCTCGATCGAGAGCGGCGGCTCACGATAGTCCGGCTGTTCCTGCCATTGACCATAGCTGTTGGGCTCGTAACCGATGCGACTGCCGTGGTTTCCATCTACACGCATTGCCCCGTCGCGGTGATAGCTGTGGAATGGGCACTTGGGCGCGTTGACCGGAATCTGGTGATGGTTCACGCCCAGCCGGTAGCGCTGCGCATCCCCGTAGGAGAACAGGCGCGCCTGCAGCATCTTGTCCGGCGAGAAGCTGATGCCGGGTACGACCGCCGCCGGGTTGAACGCCGACTGCTCCACTTCGGCGAAGAAGTTTTCCGGATTGCGGTTGAGCTCCATCACGCCCACCTCGATGAGCGGGTAGTCCTTGTGCGGCCACACCTTGGTGAGGTCGAACGGGTTGTACGGCACTTGGCTCGCTTCCTTCTCCGGCATCACCTGCACATACAGCGTCCACTTCGGGTAATCGCCGTTCTCGATGGCCTCGAACAGGTCGCGCTGGTGGCTCTCGCGATCCTTGCCGACAATGGCTTCCGCTTCCGCGTCGGTCAGGTTCTTGATGCCCTGGTGCGTGCGGAAATGGAACTTCACCCAGGTGCGCTCGTTCTGCGCGTTGATGAAGCTGAAGGTATGGCTGCCGAAGCCGTGCATGTGGCGGTAGCTGGCCGGAAGCCCGCGATCGCTCATGACGATGGTGACCTGATGCAAAGCTTCCGGCAGCGAGGTCCAGAAGTCCCAGTTGTTCTTGGCGCTGCGCATGTTGGTGCGTGGGTCGCGCTTGACCGCGTGGTTCAGGTCCGGGAACTTGAGCGGGTCGCGCAGGAAGAATACCGGCGTGTTGTTGCCGACCAGATCCCAGTTGCCTTCCTCGGTGTAGAACTTGACTGCAAAGCCGCGGATGTCGCGTTCCGCATCGGCTGCGCCGCGCT
>CAMLDO010000037.1 GCA_946478865.1 uncultured Methylobacillus sp. | reverse complement strand
GCCTTGAGCAGCGGCGCTTGCAGCAGATCGAAAAGTTCCAGGCTCAGCTTGTCGTAGCGATGGGCGATATTGCGCCCGAAATACACGCTTAGCTCGAAGCGGTCGGACTTGATCGGCGCCAGCGCGTGCTGGATAAGGTCATCGATACCGCCTGTCAGCAGCCGGATCTGATTCTGCGACTGCACGTCCTCCATGGCGCTGGCACGCGGAATCGGCTTGTGTCCGCGCGCTTCGGCGAGCAGCGAGACGTAATAGCCCAGGCTCTGGTAGTGGTGCGAGCGGCACAGGTTGTAAACCTTGAAATTGCGGTCCTGCCCGAAAGCGGGATCGCTGAGATAGCTGCGGGCGGAAACGACATGCACGCCGGGTATATCGAATGGCCAGTCGGGAAGATTATTGACCACGATCAGCGGTTGCATCGAGCCCTCCAACCGTAGTGACGCGCGGAGAATGAATGACCAGCATATTGGCATCGTGCGTGACGATACCCAGCATGATTGCGCCGATGAGCCGGTCGATATTAATCCAGTATTCCAGTTGCTTGCCGTAGGGATGAGGCTGATAAGGGTCCGATACCAGCACGGTCCGCGCATTGCGGTCGTATCCGGAGAGGATGACAAAATGCCCGGATGGCGTGCCTTGCACATCGTCCGGCACGTCCTGCAAGCCGAACTCGCGGGGTGCGCGGTACAGGAAAGTCGAGCTGAGCCCGGTGAGTATGGGAATGCGGCGCCGCAGCCAGCCGCGTATCAGGTGCCGTGAAAGATCGGCCAGTCGCAATTTTCCGCCCAGGCTGAGGAATTCCAGATACCCCTCGGTCACGTGCTGCAGCCGGGGATCCTGCTTGAGCGCACGTTGCGCCCGCAGACGTTCGGCGATATCCACGCCTGGCCGAAACCAGGTGGGATCGAACACCAGCAGGTTATAGGTGTAAATGGTCGCCTTGTAACCCTTGCGCAAGGCGTCGCAGGCGAGAAAAACCGCGAAAGTGCCGCCGCGTTCCATTTTCCAGGTGCGACCAATGCTATCCAGGAGGCGCTCGTCCTCTCCCCAGTATCGATAGATGGCGTTGAGGCAGGTCGGGCCGCAGGTGGTTTCATCCGGCTGCGGAATCATGGGTACGGGCAGCCGCACGCGTTCCGGCAGTCCGCGCCATAAATGCGGGTACGTTTCGGGCTCCTTCATTTTTCCCCCAGTCTCGGGTTGGCGGGAGGTCGGCGCGGTTCAGGCGCGTCGTTTCTTTTCGATGCGGTTGACTTCAGAAAGGACAGTGAGGGGCTGGGGAAGGTTCGCCGGAAGAGCAAACAGCCGGCAAAAAAATCGCAGGCTCATATTGCATGGGCCTGCGCTGTGGAAAGCCTGCCGGCTAGTGGTGTTGAGGACTGTCAGTCAGTGTCGGATGCCCGTCGGGATAGACGATCAGGCGGACGATATGGCGCCCCGCATTTTCCAGATCATTGATGAAAATGCGTCCTGAATCGCGCTTGCCGCCAGGAATGGCGAGTTGGAAGTGATGCCCGATACGGGAGAGGAAACGCAGTCGGGGATTGACGTGGCCGTCCAGCATCAGCGTTGTGCCTGACAGCTGAGGCAGGATGTTCGAGACGTGTTGCCACACCAGCAAACTGCTGGAGCATCCGAGCAGTTGACCGGCAGCCTTGTTGCAGTTGCGGATTAGGCCATTGGCATCCAGAGTGAATACCGCAGGCTCGTCGGTGGTGGATTCTGTAAATTCGGTATGCACGTGTCCGGTCGTGGCAGGCGGTTTTAGCTGGGTAGCCATCAATGCACCTCGCTTTCCGCGGCCAGCCAGTCTTCGAGTTCGTGGCCGGGTTCGAATCCTCGCGCTTCTGCCTTGAAATACGCTGCTATTGCGACTTGCTCGGCGATACTCTCGGATGGAGGCTGTGATTGCTGTTGCATGGTTAATGCGGCAGGTGAGATGGCCGCCTTGTTTTTGACTCTGCTGGTTTTCATTGCGGGCTCCGTGAAATGATTTAACTAACCCCTGACAAATCATCTAATGACCGGATGGACAGCACTTTAGCGCGCTTGGTTTCAAGTCAAAATGCGGGTAAGCACGTAAGGGCCTGCACGTATGCGGAAAGCTGAATTGCGGAGGTTCGGACAATTGGCGTAAGCTATCGGCTAGGCCACGTGGGGGAGTCGGGTGGAATTTTCCAATCCACTGAAAGATCTGGGTTTTTACAGCCTGTTTGAAGCGTCGGCAGAAGCCCTGGTGCTGGCGGACAGCGATGGCGTCATGCAGGTGTCCAATCCGGTTGCCTGGCAGTTGTTCGGTTACTCTGGCGATGAGCTACACGGCCAGCCTGTCGAGATGCTGATACCCCCGCGTTTGCGCGAACACCACCAACGTTACATGCGTCAGTATGTTTCCCGCCCCGAGAAGCGCCCGATGGGACGTGGACGCAATCTGCTGGCGCTGAGCCGCGATGGACGGGAGCTGCAAGTCGATATCGGCCTGAGCCCGCTGCTGCATCAGGGCCGCACCTACGTCCTGATTTCTTTTTTCGATGCCACCTATAACCGTGAGGCACAGCGCCTGCTGCAGGAAAGCGAGGAGCGCCTGCGTCTTGCCGAAGATGCCGCCGGGCTCGGTGTGTTCGACCGCGATCTCGGCAGCGACACGCTGCACTGGGATGCCCGCTCGCTCGCTATTCTCGGCTTGCCGGAGGACGGCATCACCTACGAACAATTCCTCGAACTCATACATCCTGATGACCGCATTCCGCGCCAGGCGGCCTTGGAGCGGGCCTTCGATCCTGCGGGCAATGGCGAGTACCGCGCTGATTTCCGTGTCCTGCGGCCAGGCGACAACGAAGCGCGCTGGATCGCCTCGACCGGGCGAGTCATTTTCGAGGACGGGCAGCCGGTGCGGGTGGTGGGGGTGATCCAGGAAATTACCGAGCAGAAGCAGTCGGAGCTCAAGCTGCGCGAGCAGCGGGGAGCGATGGAAACCCTGCTCAAGCGCCAGGTGGCGGCGCAGACGGCCTCCGCGATCGCCCACGAGCTCAACCAGCCGTTGGCCGCACTCTCGGCCTATAGCGAGGTCGCGCTGCACGAGCTGAACCATATCGAGGCGCCGGAAAAGCTGACACGTGCGCTAAACTGCTGTGTCGAGCAGGCGCAGCGTGCGGGGAGCAAGCTGCACGAGCTCATGGAGTTTCTGCATCAGGGCGATCTCATCCCCGAGCCGATGGACCTGGCGGAAGTCGTGAACGAAGCCGCCGCTGTCGTGCAGAGCGATGGCCTAGGGCTGTATCGCGAGGTGCTTGAATTTCCGCTGGAAATGGCGCCGGTCAAAGCCAACCGTTTGCAGATTCAGAAAGTGCTGGTCAATCTCATGCGCAACGCGTGTGAGGCGATGCGCGAGCACGGGTTGGACGACGGGGAGATCCTCGTGCGCATCCAGTCCATGGCGGATCGCAAATTTGCTCTGGTGACTGTACAGGATAGCGGCCCTGGTCTCGATGCCGATCAGGCTCGGCGGATATTCGATCCGTTTTTCACCACCAAGTCGCGCGGCGTGGGCATGGGGCTCGCAATCAGCCGCGCGCTGGTCGAGGCCAACGGCGGTGAACTCTGGGCGGATGCCAGTCCCGGCGGCGGCATCTTTCATTTCACTTTGCCATTTTCGTCATGACCACTCTCCCAGCGACCGTATTCATCATCGATGACGATCCCGCGATTCGCGATTCGTTAAGTCTCATGATCGAGCAGGCGGATTTCCCCGTGCGAGCATTCGAAAGCGCCGAAGCCTTCCTGGGAAGTTGCAAAACCGACGCCTATGGCTGCGCGATCATCGATATCCGCATGCCAGGCATGGATGGGATGCAGTTGCAGGAAGAAATGGCGCGGCGTGGAATCCTGTTGCCCGTGATTTTCCTTACCGGGCATGGCGATATTCCAATGAGCGTGCGTGCGATCAAGGCGGGTGCGGTGGATTTCCTCACCAAGCCGGTCACGCGCGACAAGCTGATCACGAGCGTGCATGCCGCCGTACAGTCGGGCTCGCAGCTGCTGGAAAAGGTGACACGCATGCAGCAAACCCGCGCGCTGCTGGATGAACTGACCGAACGCGAGCGCGAGGTGATGCTGCTGGCGGTGGTCGGCCATCCCAACAAGGAAATTGCGCGCCGTCTCGGCATCAGCCACCGGACAGTGGAAATCCACAAGGCGAAGATCATGCACAAGACCGGCGCGCTGAATCTGCTCGACCTTGCCCGTATTGCTCAGGAGGGCGGCCTCGTTCCGGCCTGACTAACCTCATGCGCTGCGCATACGTGTTTGCGCGGATGTCATGCGCTGCTGAAACTTGCTACCTTGAAATCGCATAAGAGGCGAGGTTTCAGGAATGCGGCACGCGGTGGAAATGAATGTCTACGAGGCGATTCTGGCGAGACGCTCCGTCCGGCATTACACTTCCCAGCCGGTTGAGCGCGAAGTCGTGCGCCTGCTGCTCGAAGCCGCCATCCACGCGCCCAGCGCCTTCCATGGCGAACCCTGGGCCTTCTCCGTCATCGACGACAAATCCGCGCTGCAACATATTTCCGACCTGGCCAAGCCGCTTTTCCTCGATGAGGTGCGGCGTCTCGGACAGATGCGTTCCAGACACGATCTGGAGACCTTCGCGGATTCCGATTTCAATATCTTCTACGATGCCGGCACGCTGATCGTCATCTGCGGCGACACCTCGTGCCCGTTTTCCGCGGCCGATAGCTGGCTGGCGGCGGAAAACCTCATGCTGGCAGCGTGTGCGATGGGGCTGGGCAGTTGCGTGGTGGGGTGCGCCCTGACGGCGCTGAACGAGCCTTCCATCAAATCGGCCTTCGGCATTCCGCAAAAGTATGCGGCGGTGGCGCCCATCATCGTGGGTTATCCGGCGGAAGAGCCGCCGCCGACACCGCGCCGCGAGCCGCTCATTCTGAATCGGGTACCTGTTGAACAACAATAGACCAAGGAGGGCACGGCATGCCTCTCGGAGAGTTCTGCACCAGGGAAGTGGTCACCGCGAGCGTCGACACCAGTGTTTATGAAGCGGCGCAGCTCATGCGCCACCATCATGTCGGGACAGTCGTCGTCGTGCAAAACCGTGACGGTCGCGAATTGCCGGTCGGCATCATTACCGACCGGGACATCGTGCTGGAAATTGTCGCGCCCGGCCTCGACCCCGAAGTGCTCACCATCGGCGACATCATGTCGGCCGAGCTCATGACGGTGAAGGAAAGCGTCGGCCTGTTCGAGGCCATCCAGCAAATGCGCACGATGGCCGTGCGCCGCCTTCCCCTCGTCAGCGACAGCGGCGATCTGGTCGGTATCGTCACCCTGGACGACCTGCTGGGGCTGCTGTCCGAAGAATTGCACGCGCTGGCCCGAATGGTCACGCGCGAGCAACAGAAGGAAATACAAACACGTCGTTGATAAGAAAGGGGTCAGTCATGCCTGCATCGCTACAAATCACCCTGCGCGATATGCCCAACTCTGAAGCGCTCGAAACCCACATCCGCGACAAGATCAGGAAGCTGGAAGCCTTGTTCGCGCATGTGATTTCCTGCCGCGTGGTGGTGGAAATGCCACATCGGCATCACCAGCAGGGCAAGGAATTCGGCGTCAATATCGACCTCGGCGTGCCCGGCAACGAAATCGTCGTCAATCGCCGTCATCATGAAGACCCGTACGTGGCTCTGCGCGATGCGTTCGACGCCGCGCGGCGGCAACTGGAAGACTATGTGCACCGCCTGCGCCGCGAGACCAAGGCGCATGTGGCGGAATACAGCGGCCATATTGCGCGGATTTCCCACGAGGAAGGCTTCGGCTTCATCGCCGGCAAGGACGGTACCGAGTTGTATTTTCATCGCGACAACGTCGTCGCTCCCCGCTTCGAGAAGCTGAAAGAAGGTGACGAAGTGCGCTTCGTGGAGGAATTCGCCTCCGGCCGGCCACAAGCCAAGCGCATCAGTATCGGCAAGCACCATATCCCGCAATAAGTCTGAAAAAATAACCGAGAATCGCCGGGTCGGAGCACTTGCCTCCGGCCCGGCGCCCTTGTGTGCCGCTACTGCGAATGGAATATCGATGAAAGTAATGATGCTCGACGCCACCCAGCATGCGCTGGTACCGGCTGAATTGCCCGTACCCGAACCGAAGGCGGGTGAGCTTTTGCTGAAGGTCAGCGCCTGTGGAGTATGCCGCACCGACTTGCATGTCGTGGACGGCGAGCTGGAGCATCCGAAACATCAACTGGTGCCTGGCCATGAAATCGTCGGCACTGTGGCGGCAATCGGGCCGGGAACGATACGTTTCGCTATCGGCGAGCGCATCGGCGTTCCGTGGCTGGGCCTGACATGCGGACACTGTCTCTATTGCCGCAGCGGGCGCGAGAACCTGTGCGATCAGGCGCAGTTCACGGGTTACACGCTGGACGGCGGCTATGCGCAATACGCCGTTGCCAACCAGCGCTACTGCTTTGCGATTCCCGAGGGATACAGCGATGCGGAAGCCGCGCCGCTGCTTTGTGCCGGGCTGATCGGCTACCGTTCTCTGCTGGCGGCGGGCGATGCGTATCGGCTGGGTATCTACGGTTTTGGCGCCGCAGGCCATATTGTCGCCCAGCTTGCCAGGACGCAGGGGCGACAGGTTTATGCCTTCACCAAACCCGGCGACACGCCAGGCCAGCAATTCGCCCGCGAGCTCGGTGCCGTCTGGGCCGGCGGCAGTACCGAACCGCCTCCCGAACTCCTGGATGCCGCCATCATTTTTGCACCGGTCGGTGCATTGGTCCCCGAGGCTTTGAAACGCACGGCCAAGGGCGGCACCGTGGTTTGCGCCGGTATCCACATGAGCGAGATTCCCGCGTTTTCCTACGATCTGCTGTGGGGGGAGCGCACCGTGCGTTCCGTCGCAAACCTCACACGGCGCGACGGCGAGAAATTCCTCAAGCTGGCCTGGAAGGCTGGCGTGCGCACCGAGGTGGAACGCTATCCGCTGGAGCATGCCAACGAGGCGCTGGATGCGCTGCGCCATGGCAGGGTGCGCGGCGCGGCGGTATTGATGCCGTAAAGCACGGGTCGGCAGCAATAAACGAGCGCAGCCACCCCTCACGCCGGTTTGCCGGAAGGTATTCGTTTTTCAGGGAGTACCGCCCGGAACGCGGGCGCGGAAGGTGTTGCGGTGGTGAGAAGTAAGGCGGGATTAGCGGGTTTGGTGTTCCGCAGGTTGCTTGAGATGGGCGCGCTCCGCCTGGCGGTTCCATTCGTTGTAGCAGTCCGCACCGCAGAAATACAGGGTATATCCGGATGCTTCCGAGCTTTTGGCTGCGGAGCGCGGTATATCCTTCATGCAGCTGGCGCAGGAAATCTTTTCTTCCTCGCGCGGGTCCATGTAATGCTGTTCCATATGAATTCTCCTATTGATCAAATGGCCGGGCCGTATGCGGCGGCCATCCCTTGAGACGCCCTCAGTTCCCATAAAGTTTTACCGGCTGCCGGAAAATGGCCTGAACGGGCTCCTGCCCGCGAGAACCTTGCCGCAAAGTTGTGATCACATCCTGTAAGGCCGGTATGCGTCTGTAGCACGGGGATAAGTGTGCAGAGGGCTGCCGGGTATTCAGGCAGTGCCCAACGATTTTTCAGGAGGACCGTCATGCAAGTTCCGTTGCAGATCACCATACGCGACATGCCCCATTCCGATGCCCTTGAAACCGTTATCCGCGAAAAAGTGGCGAAACTGGAGGGGTTTTGCAGGCAGCTCGTATCGTGCCGCGTAGTGGTGGATATGCCGCACCGGCACAACCAGCGAGGCAACCAGTTCAACGTACGCATCGACATGGGTGTTCACGGCAACGAGATCGTCGTCAACCGCGACCATCACGAAGATCCGTATGCTGCCGTGCGCGAGGCATTCGAGCTCGCCAAGCGCCAGCTGGAAGGCTATGTGCGCAAACTGCGCCGCGAGACCAAGGTGCATGCGCAGGAGCAGGTGGGGCTGGTCAGCAAGATTCATCCGGAAGAAGGATATGGCTTCATCGAGAGCCCGGACGGCACTCTGCATTATTTTCATCGCGACAACGTTACCAGCACGACCTTCGATCAGCTGAAAGCGGGCGATGAGGTGAAATTCATCGATGAGCTGAGCAGCGAGGGTCCGCAGGCCAAGCGTGTGAGCGTGGGGCGCCACCATAACCCCCGCTTGCATTGAGTCACAAGACAAGGAGACGGTATGGAGATCCCCAAGGACCTGTCCTTCGGTTACAACCCCATTCTGCCTGACGAGGTGTTCTTCGAGGAGCGGGCAAAGAAGGCTTATCTGGAAGCCGCGACTAAGCTGCTGGAGCCCACGGTATGCCCGAAATGCGACGCCATCTACATGGAAGGGCGTTGGCGCTGGGGGCCGGTTCCGGTCAGCGCCAACCAGGCCATATGCCCCGCCTGCGATCGTATCGAGAAGCACGAGCCGGCCGGCTATCTTCTGCTGAGCGGAGCATTTTTCGGCGAGCACTTCGATGAGATCATCGCGCTGCTACACGATCAGGCGGAACGCAAACGGCTGGAAAATCCATTGATGCGCCTCATGGAGGAGGCGCGCGACGATGGCTACATGCTGATTACAACCACCGATATCCGGCTCGCCCACTTCCTTGGCGCGGCTTTGCACCACCACTATCAGGGCGATCTCGAATATCACCATAACGCCGCCCGCGATCTGCTGCGCGTCCACTGGACGCGCTAGCGCCTTTATTTTCTTTTCCGGGGTTTCAACCGGCAGCGCTGCTGCCGAAAAGTGCCTGTTTCTACAGACGATGCACGCATGCAGCGGCATCCGTGGGCGGGCAATAAGGAGAATCCGATGATCTGCACGAAATGCGGTGCGGTGAACCGACCTGGCGCGAAGTTCTGCGACGAGTGCGGTCAGTCATTGAAACCGGCTGTTGCACAAGCGCCTATCCCCGGCCCACAGCCGGGCATGCGTTACCGGCGATCCGCCGCACGCGACGTCTTGCCGCAGGATACGGCTCAGGCGGCTGCCACGCCGCCGAAACGCGAGCCGACACCTCCGCCTCCCCGGCGCGAGCCTCCGCCTGCCGCTCCCAAGCGTGAAGCTACGTCCTCTGGATACGCGGCTGCGGTAGCCGCGCCGGAGGTTATCCCGCGCAGGCAGAAAACGACTGCGCCAGCCGCACCAAGAGAGGCGATTAAGTCCGGGCGCGAGCCGGCTGCTCCCATGCCTTCGGCCCGCCAGCGGGAATTGTCCTTGCCGGAGGATGAACCGATGCTGAGCGCGGAAGCCCTCCATCGGCGTATCCAGCAGGATTCCGATGTCGAGATCACCACGCCGGAGCCGAAGCGCAAACGCAGCAACGCTTCCAGCGATCATGACAACGCCACCATCATGATCGTGCTGGCGCTGGTGTTTTTCGCCATCCTCGCGGTCGGTGCCAGCGGCGTGTATTTCAACCTGCGCGAATCCCGTCCCGATCTGCTGCGCGAAAAGGCAGAACGCGCCGAAGCTGCCCACAACGAGTACAGGCCGTTGCCGGAGGCGGCCAATTTCGAGATGCCGCCGCAATCGGACTTCCGGACTTCCGGCGTCGCGCCCGATCCACCCGCCGTGCTTCCCATTCCGGAAGACATCGTGCCCCAGTCCAATCCGGCCATTTCCGAATCCGTGGCTGCAGTGCCCAACCCTGCGCCCGATGCCGAATCCCTGCAGACAGACCCCCAGCCGCAGCCGCTCGCCTCGACTCAAGATAAAGCCGGGGCGGGCGGCGATCCTGCACAGAATTCACTCGCATTCAGCGATAGCGAAGTGGACGAGATGCTCAAGAATCCCAATACCTCCGCTGGCAAACCCGAAAGCAAGGCCTATAAGGCGCAGTTTCGCCAGTTATTCGGCATGGTTATCATCGAACGTACTTATCCCAGCATGGCAATGAAGCAGCGTGCCCTCAATCTGTGGACGCGCGAACAGAAAATTCTCGAACCCGACGGCAGCATCAACGACAAATACGCCCCCAAACGCAAGGCCAGCCCGATTCCAGGGCATTGATCATGTTGTTTGGCGCCGGAGATAAAGCTTTCACGATACAAAAAATGAGATAACAAGAATTATTCTCATTTATAATGGCGACTTTCTAACGGCACGCACCCTTTGTAGCCGTGTTTAATCGCTATTCGTGGAAAAGTTATCGTGAAACTCAAGAAAGTCTGGTTGCTCGTTCTGGCAACTATTCCTCCCGCTTATGCAGAAGATCTGATCCAACTCGAAGAAATCGAAGTTCGTGCTGAAAATACCGGCAGCTATAGTTCGAAAACCGTGCAGGTCGGTACGTTTCGCGACATGGATCCGGTTGATGTACCGCTCACGACTAATGTCGTGACGCGTGAAGTGCTTGACGCTCAGGCAACGAATAGTCTCTTCGGTGCGCTGCGGAATACCGCGGGCGTAACGCGCTCGCAACTGAATGGTTCGACTTACGACAATATCTCCATTCGCGGCATCCTGGTCGAGAATCGGGGAAATTATCGCCTCAACGGCTCGCTTCCGATCATCAACCTGATCGACATTCCTCTGGAAAACAAGGAGCGAGTAGAGGTATTGAAAGGCGCTTCCTCCCTATATTACGGTTTTGTGCCGCCCTCAGGCATCGTGAACATGGTGACAAAGCGTGCCGGACCGAAAGAGGTAAAGAGCGTTACCCTCGGCGCCAACGAGTTCGGTGCGATGTCCGCGCATGTGGATTACGGCAAGCGATTCGGCGAGCGTCAGGAGTTCGGTGCGCGTATTAACCTTGTCACGGGCAAAGAAGATATCGGCATCGACAACTTTTCAGGCCATCGGGCGCTGGAAGCTGTGGCCCTGGATTGGCGTGCAACCGATAACCTGGCCTTCAAGCTCGACATCGAACATTACCGCAAGGATGTTTCCGAACAGGCTGCGATTGCATTGCCGGCAGCTGTAAACGGCCGTATCGCGCTTCCGCGTACTCCGCCGGCAGAGCGTAATCACGCAAGCGAATGGCAGAAGTACGATGCCGAAGCCACCAACATTCTGTTCCGCACAGATTACGTCTTTAATGACAATTGGTCCTTGCTGTTTGAAACCGGCCACGCTGAAACCGAGCGCGACCGTAATTTCTCGCAGTTTCGCTTCAGCAATATGGCGACAGGAGCGGGTACTTTGCGTGTTTCTTATACGCGCGACCAGGAGTTCATCAACGATAACGTACGTACCGAACTTTTCGGACGCATTCCGATGGGCAGCGTGATCAACGAGGTGTCATTCGGTTATACCGCCAACAAACGCGAAAGCCGGACCACCAACTACGCCAACAAGGATTTCACGCAGAACTATTACAATCCGGTAGATATCGCAGCGGTCGGACCCAATGCACCCACCGGATTCTCCAACCCTATCATTTACGATCGCGGCTTCTACCTGTTCGACCGCATCCTGATTGGTGATCGCTGGCAGGCCATGGTCGGCGCACGCGCCAGCAATTATGACCAGGATGACTATAGCGCCAACGAAGTGTCGCCTTCGGTTTCGCTGTTGTACAAGTTGTTCCCGAATACGTCGGTATACGCCAGCTATGTCGAAGGCCTGGAAGAAAGTGGCCAGGCACCTGCAACTGCTGCCAATAACGGCGATGTACTCGACCCGGTGAAGTCGAAGCAGCACGAGTTCGGCATCAAGTCGCAGGTACTGCATAACCTGCTTCTGCAGCTGGCTTATTTCGAGATCGAACGTCCATCGACCTTCACGGACCCAGTTACCAATATCTTCGGACTTAACGGCTTGGCCGAATACCGAGGGCTGGAATTTACGGCTACCGGCGAAATCCTGCCGCGCCTTTCGCTGGCTGCTTCGGCCATGCTGATGGATGCAGAGCAGTTAAACCGGGCTAATGCCTCTACCTACGGCAAGACGCCGGAAAACACGCCGGAGAAGACGGCCAGCCTGTTCGCGGAGTACCGTCTGCTTTCCGTGCCGGGGCTCGCCTTGAGCGGTGGTATGTTCTACGTGGGTGAGCGTGCAGTTAACAACCAGAACCAGGCATTCATCGGCGGCTACACCACCTATACGGCTGGCGCCCGCTACGTGACCAAGGTTGGCGGCGAGCAAACGACCTTCCAACTGGTCGTGGATAATCTGACCGACAAGAACTACTGGAATACCGCAGGCAACGGTTTCCTCGGCGTTGGCGCTCCGCGCACCGTCAAGGCTAGCGTCAAGTTTGACTTCTGATCGCATGAAAGCTGCGTTGCGCTGGTTGCATCGCTGGCTCGGGCTGACGCTCGGGTTGGCGATGGTCGTCATCACCTTGTCGGGTTGCTGGTTGATCTACGAGCGTGAGATTGCCAGCCCCGGTTATCGCCTGGACACTCAGGCCGAATCGCTGCCGCTGCAAACTCTGCTCGACAAGGCGGCGCCCATGCTGCCGTCGGGCGATATCCTGCTTCGCATGTCGAGCAGGAATGACCGCGCCTATCAGGTTTGGGGAGGTCCGGAATACTCGACGCACATCGTCATCGACCAGTACAGCGGCAGGATTATCGAAGTCCGACCTTCCGATTACTGGCCGAGCGGCTGGATGTTCGAGATGCATTCCGAGTTGCTGAATGGCAAGCCGGGAGAAAAAGTAGCCGGATGGCTCGCCGTCGGCTTCCTCGCGCTGACTATCATGGGGCTGGTTCTGTGGCTGCCCCGTACCTGGAAAACCTTGTGGCAGATGCGATTCGGCCGCAGCCTGTTTCTCACGCACCATGACCTGCACGCCCAAGCCGGCATTCTGGCTTTGCCGGCGCTCCTGGTGGCATTGATTACGGGGATCACGCTCTGTTTTTCTGCGCCCACGACCGATTTCCTCAATCGGATGTTCGATAAATCCACCCCGAAGATTCCCAAAGTATTGGCAGGCGACGCGAGGCTGCCGCTTGATCGGCTCGTCGCTATAGCCAATCAGAACATGCCTGGCGGACGCGTCAGCATCATAGCGATTCCTGGGGCTGCCGATAAACCAGTACTGGTGCGCAAGCGCATGCCGGATGACCCGCATACCAATGGGCTGAATTTCATTTATCTCGATCCGTATACCGGCCAAATCGTGAAAAATATTCCCATTGCAAAGGCTGATGCGGGACGCCAATGGTTCAATTGGGCATACCCGCTGCATACCGGTGAAGTGCTAGGTGGCTGGCATACCTGGCTGCTGTTCGCGTCCGGGCTGGTCCCCGCCATCCTCATGGTGACCGGGCTCACGATGTACCTGCTGCGTCGCAAAATTATCCGGCCCCGTCGTTAGCTGCCGACTCCGCGTTATACTGCTCACGCGCTGCAAGGGCGCACAACAACAATAAGCAGTCTTTCTTTCAAAGGGGAAGCAGCATGCCAACGCATATCATCAAGTACGCGGTGCTGGCCATCGCCGGCATTATCGGTCTCAGCATTATTTCGGATTGTTTCTACACTGTGACTTCCGGCCAACGCGCCATTGTTTTCCGTTTCGGCCAGATCAAGGCTGTCGAGTCCGAAGGTTTGCATCTCAAGGTGCCGTTCATGGACAGTACTGTCATAGTCGATGTCCGTACCCTCAAGGCCGAAAGCCCGGCTGACGCAGGCACGCGTGATTTGCAGCGCGTAAGTACCAAGGTCGCGCTGAACTATCACCTCGATCCCAACGTCTTGAAGGATACTTACAGTCGAGTGGGCCTCGATGTGGAAACCAAGGTGATTGACCCGCGCATTCAGGAGGTGGTGAAGGCCGTGGTGGCGCGCTACAGCGCCGAAGATCTGCTGGCGAAGCGCGAGGAAGTGAAGCAGGAAGTGGAGCTCGCATTGCGCAACCAGCTCGCGCCGTACAACATCGTGGTGGAAGCGATCCAGATCACCAACTTCCAGTTCAGCGCCTCGTTCGACCATGCCATCGAAGCCAAGCAAACGGCCGAGCAGAATGCGCTCAAGGCCAGGAACGATCTGGAGCGCATCAAGATCGAAGCTGACCAGAAGGTGGCGATGGCCAAGGCCGAAGCCGAAACCATCCGTATTCAGGCGGAAGCCATCCGCGCGCAGGGCGGTGCCGAGTATGTACAGCTCAAGGCTATCGAAAAGTGGAACGGCCAGCTGCCCCAGGTGAGCGGCGCGAATACACCGTTCATTTCCCTCAATCCGCGCTAACACAAGGAGCAATTAAATGGCCGGAAGCAGTCTGTTAACCCTCATCGACGACATTGCGACCATCCTCGACGACGTGGCGGCGATGAGCAAGGTGGCCGCCAAGAAGACTTCGGGCGTACTTGGCGACGACCTCGCGCTCAACGCGCAGCAGGTGTCCGGCATCACAGCTGACCGCGAACTGCCCGTGGTGTGGGCGGTGGGCAAGGGCTCCCTCATCAACAAGGCCATCCTCGTGCCATCGGCGCTCGCGATCAGCGCCTTGCTGCCATGGGCCATCATTCCGCTGCTCATGCTGGGCGGCGCTTTCCTGTGCTTCGAGGGCTTCGAGAAGCTCGCGCATCGCTTTCTGCACAGCAAGGAAGAGGACAGCCACAACCATGCCGAGCAGGTGAAGGCCATTGCCGATCCGGCGGTCGATCTGGTCGCCTTCGAGAAGGAGAAGATCAAGGGCGCGGTGCGTACCGATTTCATTCTCTCCGCCGAAATCATCGTAATTACGCTCGGCACGGTCGCGACCGCGCCCTTCATGACGCAGGTCAGCGTCCTGGTCGTGATTGCGCTGCTCATGACGGTCGGCGTATACGGTCTGGTGGCGGGCATCGTGAAGCTGGACGATGCCGGTTTGTACCTCAGCAAGAAGGGCGGGGCGCTCGCCGCATTCGGCGCCGTGATCCTGCGCGCTGCGCCTATCCTCATGAAAACGCTCTCCATCGCGGGTACCGTCGCGATGTTCATGGTCGGCGGCAGCATCCTCATGCACGGCATCCCCGGCTGGCATCACGTGGTCGAAAGCCTCACCCACGGCTTGCAGGGTATCCCCGGCCTCGCCACGATTTCCGGCATGCTTATCGACGCTGTCGCAGGCGTGATCGCCGGTGCGATCATCCTCGTGGTCGTCACGCTGGCGACCAAACTCTACAAGGCTGCGCGGGCCGCCTGATGCCGGATTTTCCGATCATCAGCTGGACCGAAGGCGGGACGGAGCATACTGCTCGCTGGCGTTCCGAAGCCGCCGTGCCGCCGCCCAGGCGCGTGCAGATCGCGGACGATATGCTCAAGGCCGATGCGGCCTACCGCCTGGCCTGCGAAGGTACGGCGCTGCTGTGGCGCGGCGATTACCAGAACGCGAAGCAATTGCTGCAAGCGATGGCGCGCCGCATCGACCGCAAGCCGCGCAAGCAGGGCGCGACGCCTGCCGAGGCATTTCACCTGCACCGTCAGGCGCAAGGGCAACGCGCCCGCACGCTGGGCATGCTGCTGATTCCGCTGGATGCCGACTATCGCATTCCCTTGCGCCGCGCGCCTGAGGTGCAAGCGGCATGCGAGGAAGCCTACGGCCCCGGCGGCCAGCCTTCAGTGGTTTCCTTGCGCGAAATTCTCGGATTGATAGGCGCTCACGAATGGCGCAAGAAAGGCGTGGCGATTCCCACGCTGGGCGAGCGTATCCATCCGCACTACGGCGTGTTTTCCCCGGTGCGCGGCGAATATGTCGCGCTGGTCGATCAGGCGCCGTTGCCGCAGAAAACCCTCGCTTTCGATATCGGCACCGGCACTGGCGTACTCGCCGCCGTGCTCGCCCGGCGTGGCGTGCAGCGCGTGATCGGCACCGACCAGGACGAGCGCGCACTGCAATCCGCCCGCGAAAACATCGACCGGCTCGGGCTGGCGCAGCAGGTCGAAATCGTCCGTGCCGATCTTTTTCCCGAGAGCCGGGCGCCGCTCGTGGTCTGCAATCCCCCATGGATACCGGCAAAACCCAGCTCGCCCATCGAAAACGCAGTGTACGACCCGGACAGCCGCATGCTGCTAGGTTTCCTGCACGGTTTGAAAGACCATCTGGAACCGGGCGGGGAAGGCTGGCTGATCCTCTCCGACATCGCCGAGCACCTCGGCCTGCGTTCGCGCGAGATGCTGCTCTCCGCCATCGAGAATGCCGGCCTCAAGGTCATCGACCGCCTCGATACCCGTCCGCAGCATGCCAAGGCCTTCGATCGGGAAGACCCGCTGCATGCTGCGCGCGCGCAGGAAATCACGTCGCTCTGGCGTCTGGCCGCAAAGTAAGGCCGTCGTCCAGAACGTTTCTGTCGCTGAGTCAGTGGGATTTTTGAAGCGTACGGCGATCTGCCGCCGCTTCGCTGGCGAACTGGCGGGAATAAATCAGGGCTAAATCAATCGCGCGAACCGGTTGAAACTACAAATGGCATTGCGTAACGTACTCCACGGTTACGTGCTCGTGTCGAACACTCGTCGTGCACTCGTGCGGACCACGCACCCAGAGATAGGTGGCAAACACGCCCGCCGCAAAGCAGAAGGCATACATTGCCAAAGATACGCATACCGCGAATCTGGGATCGGTCTTCATGTTCTACCTCCCTTGACCATGAGCTATCCAGCTATTGGGCATTGAGCCATCGAAATTTGTTCCGCAGGGGAGGGGTACGTAAGGGCTATTTCCCGCTGCCGCGCCATGTGCCACGGCTCGGCGAGGACGAATGGCCGAGTACGTGGTCAGAGCAAATGAGATGGCAGACTTCCAGGCGAGCCCGGCGCAAGCGGGAATAAAGACTGTCCAAAGCGGAGGGCAAAATGCGTATCGGCGTACCCAGGGAAATCAAGATTCGCGAATACCGGGTCGGCCTCGTGCCGGCCAGTGTGCAGGAGCTTGTCGCGCGCGGGCACGAAGTCGTCGTGGAGAGCGGAGCGGGTGCCGGGATAAGTGCGGCCGATCAGGACTACGCGGATGCCGGGGCGCGCCTCGTCGCCACGCCGCGCGAAGTGTTCGACGCGTCCGATCTCATCGTCAAGGTCAAGGAACCGCAAGCCGTGGAACGCGCCTGGCTGCAGCCAGGGCAAATCCTCTTCACCTACCTCCACCTCGCGCCCGATCCGGAACAGGCGCGCGACCTCATCTCCTCCGGCGCTACCTGCATTGCCTATGAAACCGTGACCGCCGATGACGGCAGTCTGCCGCTGCTCACGCCCATGTCCGAAGTCGCGGGCCGACTCTCGGTGCAGGCCGGGGCGTATTTTCTCGAAAAGGCGCATGGCGGGCGCGGCATCTTGTTAGGCGGCGTGCCGGGCGTGGCTCCGGCCAAGGTCGTGGTGATCGGCGGGGGGGTAGTCGGTACGCAGGCGATAGACGTGGCCGTGGGCCTGGGCGCGGAAGTCTGGGTGCTGGACCGCAATCCCGAAGCGCTCCGACGCTTGCGGACGCGTTTCGGCAATGCGCTTTTTACCGTGTTTTCCACAACGGAAGCCATCGCCCTGCATTGCGCCCAGGCCGACCTCGTCATCGGCGCCGTCCTCATCGCCGGCGCGGCGGCACCCAAGCTCATCACCCGCGACATCGTGCGCAGCATGAAGCCCGGTTCCGTCATCGTCGATGTCGCCATCGATCAGGGCGGCTGCAGCGAAACCGCGCGGCCGACGACGCATGACGACCCGGTGTATTTGGAGGAGGGTGTACTGCACTATTGTGTCGCCAATATGCCCGGCTCGGTCCCCATTACCTCCACCTATGCGCTCAACAATGCCACGTTGCCTTATGTGATTGCATTGGCGGATAAAGGGTTGGAGGCATTGCGGCAGGATAGGCATTTGCGGAACGGATTGAATGTGCATCGGGGACAGGTGACGCACAAGGCTGTTGGAGAAGCGTTGGGGTATCCAGTAAGAGACGCGGAAAAGTTATTGAGCCTGTAAATTTATGGGGTTTGCCGAGGGCTAGGGAGAGCATCATCATTCCTGGCTTGCCCCAGAATCCAGTCCTTTCAGATACCTACAACGCATATTTCCGCTAGAGTATCATCCCTTGGTATCAAAAGGCATTCGCGCGTACCAATCAAAAACCTATCAATAAGGAGAAAGTGAATTGAAGCTTCGGATTATTTTTCTGATGACATGGGGCAAAAGATGGCAGCGCTCATAAAACAGGAAATGCGTTGGGAA
>CAMLDO010000036.1 GCA_946478865.1 uncultured Methylobacillus sp. | reverse complement strand
TGCAAAAGATCAATAACCGGAATGATTTCCACGTGAAGATTTTCGTCTGTGAGTTCGTGACTGGCGGTGGATTATACCGCGAGGCATTGCCATCCTCTCTTGCGAAAGAGGGGCAACTGATGCTGAATGCCGTGCTCAATGGATTATCACGAGTGCCGGGCGCCGAGCTGATCACGACCCATGACTTCCGCCTCACGCCCAGGCGTGAATTTCCTTCCGTAAGAGTTACCCCCGAACAGGATGTATGGGCGATTTGGGAGCAGTGCATGCAGGCTGCCGATGCTGTGTGGCCCGTTGCTCCGGAAAGCGATGATATTCTTGCGAGTCTGTGCGATCTTGCGGTACGTCACGGCAAGTTATTGTTAGCCAGCAGCCCCGATACGGTCAGGTTGGGGGCAAGCAAATACGCGACCAGCCAGCATTTGGCGAAAGCGGGCATCCCGGTTATCGAAACTTTCCGATCGAACGATTTTCAGAGGTTGAGCAGCGGGCCGCTGGTTGTGAAGCCGGATGACGGCGTTAGTTGCGAGGGCAGCCGAATTTTCGAAGACAAGCAGGCACTGTCGGAGTGGTTGAACGCCCAGGCGCATGCGAGCTCATCTATCGTGCAGCCTCTGGTAGCGGGTATCCCTGCCAGTATTTCCATGCTGTGCATGAAAGGAGAGGCATGGTTGCTGACCTGCAATCGACAACTTGTCGAGCGCGTGAAAGACAGCTTCTGCTACCGAGGCAGTGTTCTCAATGACATGTGGTCGTACTGGACGCAATTCGATTCGTTGGCGAAACAAGTGGCTCGTGCAATGCCGGGCTTGGCGGGATATATCGGTGTCGATGTGATCGTGGTGGACACGGATATCCGGGTGCTTGAGGTCAATCCGCGTCTGACGACTTCATATGCCGGCTTGGAACAGGCCATTGGATGCAACCCGGCGGAGCTGATCCTGGACATGTTTTATAATGGCGGCTTTTCATCCCCCCTCCTGATTGAACGCAACATCGTGGAAGTCCGCCTTGACGAACAATAACGCAACATTAGGCTGGGATATCGGTGGCGCGCATCTCAAAGCGGTGCTGGTACAGCCCGATGGCCGTGCCATTCAGGCCATACAACGCGCGTGCCCGCTATGGCGCGGCATGGATCAATTGCAGCAGGCTGTCACTGAGGTGTTGGGCGAGTTGTCTTCGCTGCCGATGCGCCATGCAATCACCATGACCGGCGAGCTGGTCGACATTTTTCCCGATCGCCAGACGGGTGTGGCGCTTCTTGCACAAAATATGAGCAGCTGGCTGAATGAGAGCAATATTGCCATTTATGCCGGCTCCGAAGGCTTCATCTCTCTGGATTCCATACCGGCCTATGCCGATGCCATTGCTTCCGCCAACTGGTATGCAAGCGCTGAATATCTTGCTCGGCGTCGCAGTCCCTCCATATTCATCGATGTGGGCAGTACGACTGCCGATCTCATCGTATTGAATTCCGAAAAACCGGCTCCTCGCGGTTATTCCGATGCCGAGCGCATGCAGACCGAAGAGCTGGTATATACCGGTGTGATCCGTACGCCCGTCATGGCTGTCTCGCAGCAATTGCCTTTCGGCGGGGAGTGGCAACGATTGGCTGCGGAGCATTTTGCGACGATGGCCGATGTATATCGACTGACAGGCGAGCTCCCGGAGGGGTATGACATGAGCGATACCGCCGACGGTCAGGGCAAGTCCGAACAGGAAAGCGCACGTCGCTTGGCACGCATGGTCGGGCGCGATCTCGGAGATGCCGGCATGGAACAGTGGCGCCAATTGGCCCGGGCGGTCAGATCGCAGCAATTGCGGACTCTGCAATCGGCAGTCGAGCGCCAGCTTTCGTTGCATGCTTTGCCCGATGACGCTCCTTTTATCGGCGCTGGGGCCGGGATGTTTCTTGTACGCGAATTGGCGCGCCTTATGGGCCGTCCATTCGTCGAGGCCCGCGATTATGTCGAAGGTGATGCCTCGGCAGCGGAGTGGGCAGGCATCTGCCTGCCGGCCTACGCCGTGGCCTGGCTGCGCGCGAAGGAGGCCGCATGAGTTTGCTGCTGGCCGAGCTGCCTTATCGCGCGGATAGCGCATCGTTGTTTGCGCGGATAGCGCATCGGCCTTGGGCGGTCTATCTGGATAGCGGTTGGCCGGGCAGTCATTATGGACGCTACGATATCCTGGCTGCCGAGCCTTTCATTACAATCTCCACACAGGGCGAGCAGACCGAGGTTCGTGAAAATCAATCGGTAAGTGTTACCGACGAAGACCCTTTCCTCGTACTCAAAAGCATTCTGAAGCGATTTGGTACGGAGGCAACGCACTTGCCGTTTGCCGGAGGGGCGATCGGCTATTTCGCCTACGACCTGGCGCGTCGGCTGGAGTCCTTGCCGGAGCAGGCTATGGATGCGGAGCGCATGCCGGAAATGGCGGTGGGCATATACGACTGGGCGGCAGTGTTCGATCATCATGCCGGACGGGCATGGCTGGTCGGGCAAGGGCACGATGCACGGACAGCGCAGCAGTGGCCGGAGCTTCTCCGACTGCTGAGCAGTGACGAGACGGCAGAAACCGGTGTATTCGAGGTCAAGGGGCAGGTTCGCTCCAATATGGACGAGGCGAGTTATGGCATCGCCTTCGATCGCATCAAGCGCTATATCGCCGATGGCGATTGCTACCAGGTCAATCTCGCCCAGCGTTTTTCGGTGGAAGCCCAAGGCGACCCTTGGAGCGCCTATCGCCAGCTGCGGCAATTCAGTCCGGCGCCGTTCTCCGCCTATTTCAATACGCCGGACGCCCAGATTCTTTCGGCATCGCCGGAACGTTTTCTGCGCGTCGAGGACGGCCATGTGGAAACCAAGCCCATCAAGGGCACGCGACCGCGCTCGACAGACCCGGTGCAGGACAAGGCCTATGCCGACGCATTGCAGTCCAGCCTCAAGGATCGTGCCGAGAATGTGATGATCGTCGATCTCCTGCGCAACGATATCGGCAAGAATTGCGCGGTGGGTTCTGTACGTGCGGACAAGCTGTTCGAGCTGGAAAGCTTTGCCAACGTCCACCATCTTGTGAGTACCGTGACAGGAGCGCTTGCACCGGGGCGAGATGCACTGGATCTGCTGCGCGGCTGCTTCCCCGGTGGGTCGATCACCGGTGCTCCGAAATTGCGTTCCATGGAAATCATCGAGGAGTTGGAGCCGCATCGTCGTGGCGTATATTGCGGAGCGATCGGCTATATCGGTTTCGATGGAAACATGGATACCAATATCGCGATTCGAACGGCGGTATACTCAAACGGAATAATCCGTTTCTGGGCCGGCGGCGGAATCGTGGCCGACTCTGAAATGCAGAAGGAATATCGCGAGACGCTGGATAAGGCTTCCGGCATGCTGCAATTGATGAATTACTTGAGGGGGGCGGATGTGGGTCGTTAAGCTGGGCGGCAGTCTGCTGGGAACACCTGAGTTGAAGCAATGGCTGACGTTGCTGGCGAAAGAAAGCGACGGCCGCATTGTGATCGTGCCTGGCGGCGGCGTATTCGCCGACACGATACGGGATCGGCAGACGTTCGGGCAGTATGACGATGCCGCAGCCCATTTCATGGCGCTGCTGGCCATGGAGCAGTACGGGCATGTGCTGCAGTCCCTGCAGCCTAATCTGGTGACGGCATCGACGGAGCTGGAGATTGCCGAGCGTTCGTGGCAGCACCGGGCAATCGTGTGGATGCCCAGCCGCATGGTATTGGCGGATGAGGATATTCCGCAGAGCTGGGATGTCACATCGGATAGCCTGGCGGCGTGGCTCGCAGCAAAAATTGGCGCCGACAGGCTGGTCCTGGTGAAGTATGAGGCTGTATCAGAACAACCATTGCCGGTTAGTCGCCTGCAAGAAGAGGGCATGCTCGATGCCGCCTTCGGAAATTTTTCCCAACGCCTGACCTGTCCTGTTCACATCTACGGCAAGTCCGACCATACGGCCTTCGCCGAGGCGTGGGACGGCGGCCCTACACCCGCACTGGCTTTCTAGGAGGAGCATTATGGAAAAGGTTGCAGAACGCGTTTACTCGGAAGAGGAAGTGCAGCAGAAACTGGCTGCCGAACTGCCTCACTGGTATTTTGAGGATGGCTGGATCCGCCGCAAGTACAAGACCAGCAGCTGGAAGAGCACACTCATGGTCGTCAATACTGTCGGCCACCTGGCCGAAGCAGCCTGGCATCATCCCGATCTTACGGTGTCGTACGCTTTCGTGATCGTCAAGTTATGCACCCATACCGCCAAGGGCATCACCGACAAGGATTTCCTGCTGGCGAAAAAGATCGAGGATGTGATCCAGTGGCAACCGGGCAAGGAGGGTGGTGCGCTGGAAGGCACACCTAACGACGATCCGCGCTTCAAGTACCTGAAGTACGACGACTAGCCATTACCGGGGCGGAATTCGCATAGAACGCGAAGTGGCCCGTGCTGTTGCGCTTGGCGGTATACATGGCCTGATCCGCGCATCGCAGCAACGTTTTTTCGTCCTGTCCGTCATCCGGGTAGATCCCGATGCCTATGCTGGCATCGGGAAACAGCATGATGCCTTCCGCGACGAATCCTGCGCGCAGGGTTTCGAGGATGTGCGTCACGATCCGGATGCAATCCTCGCGATCCGAAATCGAATTCAGCAGTATCCCGAATTCGTCTCCGCCAAAGCGTGAGACGGTGTCCTCCTCGCGCAGGCAGCTGCGCAATCTCAATCCGATTTCCTTGAGCAGCAGGTCGCCGATGTGATGGCCGTGGTTGTCGTTGACCTGCTTGAACTTGTCGAGATCGACGAACAGCATGGCCAGCCGGCTCCCGCGCCGTCGCGCCGAGAGTATGCTTTGCTGCAGGCGGTCATCGAAAAGCAGACGATTCGGCAACCCTGTGAGTGCGTCGTGATAGGCGAGGTGACTCAGGGTCTTTTCCATGGAGCGTTGCTGCGACACGTCCGCGACGGTTTTCAGTTTGACTGTCGCATTGTTGAGCGTGAGCTCACGATATTGCGCTTCAGCATGAAAGAGCGATCCGTCCTGACGGCGGCCGTGTAAAACATTGTCCTGTAGTATCAGCAGTTCGCTGCCATTCATGCCGATCAGATTGACTGCGTCATAACCGAACAGAGTTCCCGCCGACTGATTGGCCGCCTGAATGATATTGTTTTCATCGCACACCAGGATGCCGGCATTGATCTTGTGGATGACGCGGTTGAGCGATTCACGATGCTTGCTAGCCCTGCGCAATTGTCTGCGCATTAGCAGAATAATATGTATGAAGCTCAGCATCGCCAGCGTGAAAGTGACAATCTGCAGCATGCGAATGCGGGAGGTTTTGGCGACAGCGCTTTCTTCGAGGGCGGTGGTCAGTGAATTCATCAACTCCAGCAATTCCAGATTGCTCGCATTGGCTTCTGCGATGGCTGCATCAATGGCGGCGCCCGAAGGAGTTCCCGGTCCGTGCAGCAAGGCCTGCACTTTGTCGCGATACGGGCTCCATAGCGCTTCCGCCTGTTCGATCAGTTCCTGTGCCGGCTCGATCCGGATAGGAGCCATCCTGATCGGCAGGCTATCCCCTCCGATGGTGACTCCACCGCGATGCAGGCTGTAGAGCGTGGAATCGAACAGGGTAAAGGTAAGCCGCAGCTCGGCCAGTGCGGCAGCACTGCTTGACTCGTTCTCCGCGTGCTTGAGCTGCAGCAAGGTCTTGACCATACGCTGCGACAGCATGCGCTGCCGGCCGGAAAGGTTGATGGTGACCGCGTTTTCCGCAATCTGGTAGGAGAGCCAGTAGCTGGTCGCCAGCACTGACAGATCCAGCAGGAGAAAAAGCCCTATTCCCAGATAAAGCAGCCGGGAACGATCACGTTCTTTTTTGGGCAGGAATTCCACAGTAGTGCATTAGCAATTTACATGCCTTTGCATCCGTTAATCCTGCCGCCGTCGTTCGAACTTGCCGAAATGCAGCATGATGGACGGCAGGATCAGCAGGTTGAGTATGGTCGAAGTCACCAGGCCGCCGACGATGATCGTGGCCATCGGCCCCTCGATCTCGCGTCCGGGCTGTCCGCTGCCGGCAGCGAGCGGCAACAGGCCCAGCGCGGTTACCAGCGCGGTCATCAGGATCGAAGGCAGGCGCTCGGATGCGCCTTTGAGCGCTGCTTCCAGTCCCCATTCCATGCCTTCCTCATCCACCAGATGCTGGTAATGCGAAACCAGCATGATGGAGTTGCGCAGGGTGATCCCGAACAGCGTGACGAACCCGACCAGAGAACCGAGTGAAATCCATCCGCCTGTGAACATCGCCGCAAGTACGCCCCCAATCAGTGCAAAAGGCAGGTTGGCGAACGTCAACAGCAGGTTGCGCAGGCGGCCGAATGCGATATACAGCATCAGGAAAATGCCGACGCAGGCGAGCAGCGAATGCACGATCAGGTCTTCCCGCGACTGGGCTTGCGCCTCGGCCTCGCCGGTGAATTCGGCGTAATTGCCCGGTGCGAAGGTGACCTCGCTTTGCACGCGAGACTTGAGTTCGGCCGAGAAGCTTGCGATATCGCGATCGACAACATTGGCAGTCACGGTCTGGATGCGCTTGGCTCCGGCGTGCAGGATCTTGGAGCGGCCATTTTCCTGCCGGATGTCGGCAATGTCCTTGAGGCGCAGCACCCTGCCTTCCGGGTTCTTGAGCGGGAGATTTCCTACCTGCATGATATTGCCGCGCGCATTGCGCGACAGCACCACATCTACTCCGATGATGCGGCTGCCTTCGAATGTCTGCGCAACCTGTATGCCTTCGTAGGCGGCACGTATGCTGTCGAGAACGTCCACCGGGCTCATGCCCCACTGCGCCAGTCGTTCAGGTCGCAGGCGGATTACCAGTTGCGGGGTCCCGGGAGGGGACTGCACCTGTACGTCCGCCGCGCCTTCCATGCCGGTAAGAATGTTGGTGATGGCACGGGCGTCGCGATCGAGTGCATCCAGGTCTTGTCCGTAAATGTTGACCACAACTGCGGCGGCATAACCGGAAATGGTTTCTTCGATGCGCTCGGTAAGGAAGGTGTTGATCGCAAAGTTGACACCCGGAAAGCCCAAGCTGCCGTTCTCGCCGCCCGCCAGTGTTTCGCGGATTTCATTCAGGATGCGAGCCTGCTCTTCTCCCGGCAAGGTGCCGATCTCGACTTCGAATTCGCTGTAATGAGTGCCGAAGGTATCCGCACCGTTTTGCGCGCGGCCTACCCATTGCGCCACGGACTGCACGCCTTCGATCTGGGCCAGCGTCGCCGCGACCTTTTCGCCGATGCGCAGCGACTCCTTCTCCGAGGTTCCCGGTACTGCCGTCATGTGAAGGATGAAGTGGCCTTCGTTCAGATTGGGAATGAACTGGCTCTTGAACAGCGGCAACAGCCCGAGGCCGAGTGCGATCAACAGCATGGTCAGCCCCACTTTCATCTTGTAGTGCTTCTCGATGCCTCGCAGCATGCGGATGTAGCCGCTCTTGATGACACGAATCAGCGGAGGATCTTCGCTTTCCAGCTTGGCGCGCCCGAGCATCAGGTAGCACAAGGCAGGGGTCAGCGTGAGTGCGACGATCAGTGAAGCCATGATGGCGCTGATATAGGCCAGCCCCAGCGGCGCGAACATTTTTCCGGCCACGCCCGAAAGTGTAAGCAGCGGCAGGAATACCAGCACTACGATGAAAGTGGCATACACCACCGAGCTGCGCACCTCCATCGAGGCGTCGAACACGACCTGATACATCGGCCGCGGGGTTTCGAGTAACCGGTTTTCACGCAGTCGGCGGAAGATGTTTTCGGTATCGATGATCGCATCGTCCACCACCTCGCCCAATGCAATGGCCAAGCCACCCAGCACCATGATGTTGAGCCCGATACCGAAATACTCCAGCACGATGATCGCCGTCAGCAGCGAGAGCGGGATCGCTGTGGCGGAAATGAAAGCAGTCCGCGCATTGAAGAGGAACAGAAACAGCACAGTGATCACCAGTACCGAGCCGATCAGGATATCGGTCTGCACGCCATCCACCGCGGTTTCGATGAAGTTGGCGGGGCGGAACAGGCGAGGATAAAGCTTGACCTGCTCGTTCTCCAGCGTCGGCTCAAGCTCCTGTAGTGCCTTTTCGACGGCTTCCGTCACGGCCTTGGTATTGGCGCCCAGCTGGCCCTGCACAGAAAGATAGACTCCAGGCTTGCCATTGATGGCGGCGGCGCTGATCGAAGGCGCTGCGCCTTCGACCACTTGTCCGATATCGCTCAAGCGTATCGTCTGGCCATTGCGGTGAACCACCGGCATCTGCCCCAGATAAGCTGGGGTCAGCGCCTGGCCTTCGCTGTTGATGACGATGCGCTGGTTGTTGTTCTCGATGTAGCCGCCGCCGCGCACGCCCGTGGCGCGGCCTGCGGCTTCTACCACCTCCTGTAGCGAGAGGTTGTACTGGATCAGCTTGTCCGGCTCGACCTGGATCTGGAACTGGCGCACATCGCCGCCGAACACGTTTACATCCGCTACGCCGTTCACGGCCAGCAAATGCGGACGTATCGTCCAGTCGACCAGTGTGCGCAGCTCCATGAGCGAGCGTTTGTCGGAAGTCAGCCCCGCGCCCAATACCGTGCTGGCGGAGGAGGTGAGGGGCGTGATATTGGGGATGATGCCTTGCGGAAGCTGTCCGCCCAGCGTGCCCAGTCGTTCCGCAATCACCTGGCGGTTGCGGTAGATGTCGGTGCCTTCCTTGAAAATGATGGTGACCACCGACAGCCCCGGCATGGATTGCGAGCGCATCATATCGATGCCGACGGTGCCTGCGATGCTGTTTTCGATAGGCTGGGTGACCAGCACCTCCACCAGTTCTGCGGAAAGGCCGGGCGACTCGGTCTGGATTACGACCTGGGTGGGCGAGAATTCCGGAAAAACGTCCAGATTGGCCTGGGTCAGGCTGTAAAGCCCATAGATTACCGCCAGACTGGCAAGCCCGATAATGACGCCGTAGAAACGGATCGAGAAACGTACGATGGCCGACATCATGCCGGTCTAATCCTCATTCTCGTTCGTGATCTGGTACTTGAACTCCTCGGACAGCAGCAGCTGCGCGCCGCTCGTCACGACCTCGTCTCCAGCCTTGAGTGTACCCGCGTTGAACCAGCCATTGCCGGCCTCGCGTTCGGCGCTGACCTGGCGACGTACGAAGCGCTCGCCGGATTGCTTCTGGTAGACCCAGGCTTTGCCGCCGTACCAGACTATGGCTTCCGACGGAACGATGACTCCGGCCGCAGCCTTGCCGTTCTGGTTCAGGTGGGCAGTCACGCGCATGCCCACCCGCAAAGCGTCGGACGATGCGCGGTAAAAGAAGGTCTTGCCCTGGATGGCGCTGTCCGTTTGCGGCGCGAGCGAAACAAATGTCGCCTTTACCGGCTTGCCGCGCGATCCTGCGGGCTCGACCATGAGCACCGAATCCTTGGCCGGATTGGGGGTGTCGAACGGCAGCGTGACCTGGATCAGCACCTCGCGATATTGCAGCAGACGCTGTAATTGTTCGCTTGCTGGCTGCTGGGTCGCCCAGCTTGCCAATGACTCTCCCCATTGCTGACGTAACGTGTCACGTATGCTGGCTGCCGAGGTTTCCGCCGCGGCCAGCCGGGCCTCGTCCGCTTTCCAGGCCGCTTCCGCTGCTGCGACGGCCCGATCGGAAACGTTATGATCGTCCTGGTTGAGTTGCGCCAGCCGCTGGTATTCCTTCTGGCTATTCGCGATCGATGCCTTGACTACTCCGGCCTCGGCGCGCGCAGCCAGATAGCGGGTACGTAACTCGTTATAGGCATCGAGGTTGATCACCGTGCCAAAGGCGGTAAGGCCGCTCTGGTAATTGGCGGATTGCAATGGGCTCACGACAATCCCGCTCTGCAGTTGCGTATCCTTGGACAGCGTGACGATAGCCGAGCCTTGCTCGCTCGATACGCGCGGCGGACTCGCGATTTCTTCTTCCTGCTCCTGCTGCGAATAGGCTTCGTACTCATCCTTGCCGTAGAACACCAGCAGCCAGAACATGATGATGATGATCAGGGCTTGCAGCAGGATGATCGTGAGCGTTTTTCGATTCATCGGGGGAGTTCCTCGGAGTTCTGGTCGGGGAGGGCTGGAGCGGCGTTTCCGTCCAATGGGCGTTGCAAGGCATCTTCCAGCGCGGCAAGCGCTTTTTCCACGCGAATGGCGGCCGCGAGCCGGGCTTGCTCGGCAATCAGTCCTTCCAACTGTGCGGTTGTCCATTCAAGGCGATCGATATGTCCGGCCTTGAATTGGCGTTCGCTGCGGGCCATGTTCTGCTGCTGAGCCTTGACCATGGACTCCGTTTTTTCAAGCTCGGCAAGACGGCTTTCGTATTGGGCAAGCGCAAGTCCCTGCTCGCCAATCACGCGCGTCTGCAAAGCTTCAAACTGACGAGCTTCTAGTTCGCGCGCAGCTTCGGCCTCGGCAATCGGCCCTTCGTTCTTGTGAGCCATGTTGAGCAGCAGCGAGAAGCCCAGCGACCAGATATTGTCGCCCTGGTCGAACATATAGCCGGGGGATAGCACAATATCCGGCTGTTGGCGGGCGATTTCCAGGCGCAGCCGCGATTCCGCCGCATCATAGCGAGCGAGGGCGCTACGGATGTCCAGTCGATTGAGCAGAGCGGCGCGCTGTGCTTCTTGATTCGGCAGTTTTTCGAAGCTTTGTGCCGAAGGCAGGGATTCGTCCAACTGCACTTTATCGAGTTCTGCGGCGGGAATACCTACTGCGCTTGCGAGTCGGGCGCGCAATTCTGCCAACTGCGCGAGATCGGCTGCCTGTGTGTTTTGCAGCCTTTGCAATTGCAGGCGTGAAGTGGCAAGGTCTATATCCGAAATCAATCCGGCTTCGAGACGCTTTTGCAGCATCTGCACGATCGCGCTCTGGAGTTCGATTTCCCGGTTCAGCAGCTCCAGTTTTCGGGTGGCTGCGCGATGTTCGATCAACGATGATTGCACGCCGCTGCGAATTTCCCATGCTTGCTGTCCAATTGACAGGCGAGCGGCTTCGGACAGATGCATCGCCTGATCGAGGCGAGCCTGGCGTTTGCCACCCGTTTCGATCGGTATGTCGATGCCCACGCCTAGCGCCCAAGGAGAGATGCCTCCTTCGGTTTGGCTGTGATGTTCTGCGACGCTTGAGAGCGAGGGGAGGGGTTTTTGGCCGGCCGTGATTTCCTCGGCCTGTGCCACGCGCCATTCAGCCCGTGCGACGGCCAGTTTCGGATGGTAGTGGAAGGCGGCCAGTGTCAATGCGCGCAAATTCCAGGTTTGCAGGGGGAAGGCTTCCGGACCATAGCCCTGGCTTTCCATGTAGCGGCGCAATTCAGGCGAGCTCAGACTCTTCGCACGGATCTGTTCCGCTGTATGCTCGGGAGTGATCGCCTTCGGCTGATAGGTTTGATGCGCACAGGCGCCTGTCAGGCAGGCTGCGATCGTCAAACTCGCGAGTTTTGTTTTCGAGCGCAAGGCGATAGGCTGTCATTATTAGGAAGCGAGATATTAACCGCAGGCTTCCGATTTCTGCAATTTGGAAGCCGCCCGCATTAGGAAAGGAGCCTTAAAAGATGCCCGAAATCCACGTGAAACGTAGCCATGCACTGCCGCACGAGCAGGCCAGGCAATCTGTTCAATCTGTTGCAGACAAGCTCAAAGGCGAGCTCGGGGCACAGTATCGTTGGGAAGGGGACAGTCTGCGTTTCGAATGTCCCGGTGCCGAAGGCAACATCGATGTCTTGCCGAATGAGGTGGGAGTATCGGTAAAACTCTCCTGGCTGCTATCGGCCGCCAAGGGGAAAATCGAGCGTTCGATCGAAAGCTATCTGGACGAATATCTGGCCTGAGCCGATCAGCCTTCCAGAATCTGGGCGCGAACCGCCACCAATGCGTCCTGCAGCGTTTCCTCGGGCAGCGTGTTGATGCACCCTGCCAGGAGTTCAGCCGCCTCTACGGCTGGACGGGGCAGATCGCTGCTGCGAAGCTCGGCGATGAGGCTGGCTGCTGCACCACTGACGCGCAGCAATGCCTGGCGCTCTTTCATCAACAGTTCGATTTCAGCGCGGAGGAGTACGGTTTCTTCAGGGGAAATGGTGTCGGACATGTAAGGTGAATTCCATCGAGTATGCGCTTTTCATCATGCTACCCGCTAGCCGCCTTTGTCAAATTGGAGCGCCTGCTATGGAAGGTTCCGCGAGGAATGAGAGTCGGTTACAATAGCGGAATTTCGTCTTGTCATCATTGTCCGACAAGAACCCACGACAACACGCGAAAGTGGCGGAATTGGTAGACGCACTGGATTTAGGTTCCAGCGCCGCAAGGCGTGAGAGTTCGAGTCTCTCCTTTCGCACCAGATGATTATTGATTTAAGGATAGAAGAGCTATGCAAGCAACCGTGGAAACCCTGAGCAATCTGGAGCGCCGCATGACGGTTTCGGTGCCCATGAAGCCGATCGAGGAAGAAGTGGGGCAGCGCCTTGGTCGCTTGGCTCGTACTGTCAAGATGGCAGGCTTCCGCCCGGGCAAGGTTCCGATGAACCTGGTTCAGAAGAACTACGGTCCGCAGGTATTCAACGAAGTCATCTCCAATACCGTTGAGCGCACCTTCAGCGAAGCGGTGACTGAGAACAAGCTGCGCGTGGCGGGCTATCCCAACATCGAGCAAAAGCCCAGTGCCGATACGCCCGACAATTTCGAGTATGTGGCGACTTTCGAAGTGTTCCCGGAAGTGACGGTCGGTGATCTGTCTGCCGTCACGATCGAGCGTCCCGTGATTGAGGTTTCCAAGGCCGACATCGACCGCACCATCGAAGTGCTGCAAAAGCAGCGTGCAACTTACGAGCCGGTCAAGCGCGCTGCCAAGAAGGGCGACAAGGTCAGCGTCGCGTTCCGTGCGGAAATCGACGGCCAGGAAGTGGAAAGCACCAACGGTAACAACATTGACCTGATCCTGGGTGAAGACGGCCGCATCGCCGAATTCGATGACAACATCATCGGTGCCAAGGCTGGCGCTACCAAGAAGTTCGAAATCACTTATGGCGAGGATAACCCCAGCCCGCAACTCGCTGGCAAAACGGTGTCCTATGAAGTGACCGTCAACGAAGTAGCACAGATCAAACTGCCTGAGCTGGATGCCGAATTTGCCAAGAGCCTGGGTGTCGAGAACGGCGATATTGAGAAGATGCGCGCCGATATTCAGGAAAGCCTGCAGCAGGAAGTCAGCAAGCGCGTGCGCGCCAAGCTGAAAGAGCAGGTTTTCAAGGGTTTGCAGGACAATGTCAGCCTCGAGCTGCCGCGTGCCCTGATCGGCATGGAAGTGAATCGCTTGATGCAAGCCACCGGTGCCGACCTTCAGCGCCGCGGCATGGATATGTCTCAGGTCAACCTGGAGCCGGGCATGTTCGAAGAGCAAGCCAAGCGTAATGTTCAGCTGCGTCTGATTCTGGCCGAACTGGTCAACAAGAACGAATTGCATGCGACTCCGGAACAAATTCGCGCAATGGTTGACGAATTTGCAAAGAGCTTCGAGCAGCCGGAAGAGGTCGTGCGCTGGTATTACGCCGATCCGCAACGCCTGGACGAACCGATGGGCCTGGCGACAGAAGAAAATGTCGTGAACTGGGTCATGGAACGCGCCAAGGCGACCGACAAGGCTGTAACTTTTGACGAATTGATGGGGAAAGCCTAAATGACAATGCAAAGCCACTGGGAACCGCAGGGCCTCGGGTATATCCCGATGGTGATCGAGCAGAGCGGCCGGGGTGAGCGTGCCTACGATATCTACTCGCGTCTGCTGAAGGAACGCGTGATTTTCCTGGTGGGGCCGGTCAATGACATGACGGCCAATCTGGTTGTCGCGCAGCTACTGTTCCTGGAGGCGGAAAACCCGGACAAGGATATTTCCTTGTACATCAACTCCCCCGGTGGTTCCGTGACGGCCGGCATGGCGATTTACGACACCATGCAGTTCATCAAGCCGGACGTCAGCACCCTGTGCATCGGGCAGGCGGCCAGCATGGGTGCCCTGTTGCTCACGGCTGGCGCCAAGGACAAGCGCTATTGTCTGCCGAACTCCCGCGTGATGATCCATCAGCCGTTGGGCGGTTTCCAGGGCCAGGCTTCGGATATTGAAATCCACGCCAAGGAAATCCTGTTCCTGCGTCAGCGCCTGAATGAAATTCTGGCTTCCCATACCGGTCAGACCATTGAAACCATTGAGCGCGATACCGATCGTGACAATTTCATGAGCGCCGCGCAGTCGGTTGCCTATGGCTTGGTGGATAAGGTGATTGCGAGCCGGGGCGAGGCCGCATAAGATATAAACGTTAGTATTGATTGGGAATCTGCCATGACCAGTAAGTCGGAAGGTGAAAAGCTGCTGTATTGCTCGTTCTGCGGCAAGAGCCAGCATGAAGTGCGTAAGCTCATCGCCGGTCCTTCCGTATTCATTTGCGACGAGTGCGTCGATCTGTGCAACGACATCATTCGTGAAGAGGTTCTGGACGAGAACAGCCTGAAGCCCCGTAGCAACAGCCTGCCCACGCCCAAGGAAATCTGCGAAATCCTTGATCAGTACGTGATCGGCCAGACACCAGCCAAGAAAATCCTCTCTGTAGCCGTCTACAACCATTACAAGCGTTTGGGACAGGCCGGGCAGAAGGACGACGTCGAGATTGCCAAGACCAATATCCTGCTGATCGGGCCAACTGGCTCAGGCAAGACGCTGCTGGCGCAAACTTTGGCGCGCCTGCTGGATGTGCCGTTCGTGATCGCGGACGCGACCACGCTGACCGAAGCCGGTTACGTGGGCGAAGATGTCGAAAACATCATGCAGAAGCTGCTGCAGAAGTGCGACTATGACGTCGAGAAGGCGCAGCGTGGTATCGTCTATATCGATGAAATCGACAAGATTTCCCGCAAGTCCGACAATCCGTCGATCACCCGCGATGTCTCGGGCGAAGGCGTGCAGCAGGCGCTGCTCAAGCTCATCGAAGGTACGATCGCTTCGGTTCCTCCGCAAGGCGGCCGCAAGCATCCGAATCAGGAGTTCGTGCAGTTGGATACGACCAACATCCTGTTCATTTGCGGCGGTGCGTTCGATGGCCTGGACAAGGTGATTCGTCGCCGTTCTGAAAAGGGCGGCATCGGTTTTGGCGCCGAAGTGAAGAGCAAGGACGATGCGCGTGCGGTCGGAGAAGTGCTGCGCGATGTGGAGCCGGAAGACCTCATCAAGTTCGGCTTGATTCCTGAGTTCGTCGGTCGTTTGCCTGCCGTGGCTACGCTGGAGTCTCTGGATGAGGCCGCGCTCATGAAAATTCTGGTCGAGCCCAAGAACGCCTTGACGAAGCAGTATGTCAAACTTTTCAAAATGGAAGGCGTCGAACTGGAGTTTCGCGATTCCGCGCTCAAGCTGGTTGCCAAGAAAGCGTTGGAACGCAAGACCGGTGCACGTGGGTTGCGCTCCATTCTGGAACATTCGCTGATCGACATCATGTTCGATTTGCCTTCCCTGACAAATCTGAGCAAGGTAGTGGTGGACGAAGGTGTGGTGCGCGGTGAAACGCCGCCTATCCTGATGTACTCCGATCAGCCGCGCGTTGCCGAGTCTGCCAACTAAAGCTCGCTTTGGATTGAGCGTGCCCTTGAAGGGCGCCGGATCATCCCCATTTACAGTCTACGTCCCGGCGTTTTGCCGGGACGGCCCATAGTGAAGGTCCGTCCATGACAGAAATTACAGATCAAGCTTTCTCCGCGGAATCCGGCTTGCTCCCCTTGCTGCCGTTGCGCGATGTCGTTGTCTATCCGCATCTTGTCATCCCCCTGTTCGTGGGACGAGCCAAGTCCGTCAAGGCTTTGGAAATAGCGTCCGAGCAAAACAAGCAAATCCTGCTTGTCGCACAGAAATCCCCCAATAACGACGAACCCCAAGCCGAAGACCTGTATGGCGTCGGAACGGTGGCGACCGTATTGCAGATGCTCAAGCTGCCGGATGGCACAGTGAAAGTGCTGGTCGAAGGCGTTTACCGTGCCAAGGTTTCCGAATTTACCGAGGTGGACGGTTGTTTTGCTGCAAAAGTTGAGCGCATTGATCCGGAGGCTGGCGACAGCAATGAGATTCAGGCGCTCATGCGCACCGTATTCACGCAGTTTGACCAATACGTCAAACTGCACAAGAAGATCCCGCCCGAGATTCTGACGTCTCTGGCCACTATCGATGATGGCGGTCGTCTTGCGGATACCATTACTGCGCACCTGACCCTCAAGCTGGAGGAAAAGCAGGAAATTCTGGAAATGTTCGATATCGGCAAGCGCCTTGAGCATCTGCTCGGCTTGCTCGAAGCTGAAATCGACATCCTGCAGGTTGAAAAACGCATCCGTGGCCGCGTCAAGCGCCAGATGGAGAAGAGCCAGCGCGAGTATTACCTGAACGAGCAGGTCAAGGCGATCCAGAAGGAACTGGGCGAGCAGGACGAGAACGCCGACATCGACGAGCTGGAAAAACGCATCAAGTCAGCGCACATGCCCAAGGAGGCATTGGCCAAGGCTCAAAGCGAGTTGAAGAAGCTCAAGATGATGTCGCCGATGTCCGCGGAAGCGACCGTTGTGCGCAACTACATCGATACCCTGGTTGGCCTGCCTTGGAAGAAAAAGACCAAGATCAGCAAGGATCTTGCCGAAGCGGAGAAGATTCTCGATGCCGATCATTTTGGCCTGGAAAAGGTCAAGGAACGTATTATCGAGTATCTCGCAGTCCAACAGCGCGTGGACAAGCTCAAGGCGCCTATTCTGTGCCTGGTAGGCCCACCCGGCGTGGGGAAGACCTCGCTCGGCCAGAGCATTGCCAAGGCAGTCAACCGCAAGTTCGTGCGTATGGCTTTAGGTGGCGTGCGTGATGAATCCGAAATCCGCGGCCACCGCCGTACCTATATCGGTTCCATGCCGGGCAAGGTACTGCAGAGCATGAACAAGGTCGGGGTGAAGAACCCGCTGTTCCTGCTGGACGAGGTGGACAAGATGGGTCAGGATTTCCGCGGCGACCCATCCTCAGCCTTGCTGGAAGTGCTGGATCCGGAACAGAACCATACTTTCGTTGATCACTACGTCGAGGTCGAGTACGACTTGTCCGACGTGATGTTCGTCGCGACTTCCAACTCGCTGAACATTCCACCGGCGCTGCTGGACCGGATGGAAGTGATTCGTCTCGCGGGCTATACCGAAGACGAGAAGGTCAATATCGCGATGAACTACCTGTTGCCCAAGCAGCTGAAGACGCACGGCCTGCAAGAGTCGGAGATCAACATCTCCGAAAATACCGTGCGCGATATCGTGCGTTACTACACGCGTGAAGCGGGCGTGCGCAGTCTGGACCGCGAAATTTCCAAGATTTGCCGCAAGGTCGTCAAGGAGCTGCTGGTCAGCAAGTCCAAGAGCAAGTCCGGTGCGACCAAGCGTGTGACTGTGACTCCGCGCAACCTGGACAAGTATCTGGGCGTGCAGCGCTATGATTTCGGCCTCGCCAGCAAGGAGAACCAGATCGGGCAGGTCACGGGTCTGGCCTGGACAGAGGTGGGCGGCGAACTGCTGACCATCGAAGCCACAGTTATGCCGGGCAAGGGCAATATCATCCGCACCGGCCAACTGGGCGATGTGATGAAGGAATCCATTGAGGCCGCGCGTACCGTGGTGCGCAGCCGTTCTGCTCGTCTCGGCATTTCCGAGGACTTCTACGAGAAGAAGGATATTCACATCCACCTCCCGGAAGGTGCTACGCCGAAGGACGGCCCGAGTGCTGGTATCGCGCTTTGCACTGCGCTGGTTTCTGTCCTGTGTGACATTCCGGTGCGTGCCGATGTAGCCATGACGGGCGAAATCACATTGCGTGGTGAGGTTCTGCCTATCGGTGGTCTCAAGGAGAAGCTGCTGGCAGCACATCGTGGCGGCATCAAGACCGTAATGATCCCGGAGCAGAACGTGAAGGATCTGGTGGATATTCCGGACAATATCAAGAACAAGCTCGACATTCATCCGGTGAAGTGGATCGATCAGGTGCTGGAAATTGCACTTGAACGCATGCCTGAACCGGCAGAAGCCTCGGAGCGTGCTTCGGATACGCCTAACAGCGAAAACCCGGAAAAACCGTCCTCCGTCGTCACTCACTGACGGCTTCGCAACAGCTTCCGACGACCGCCGGAAATATCCCTTCGAGATGGCGGGAAAGGCCTTGACACAGGCTTTTCCCGCTTGCTATAAAGCTCAGTACAGGGTTTGCCTGTCATTGATAAACATGTCGAAAGGGGATTGCTCGTGAACAAGTCTGAACTGATTGACCAAATCGCAAAAGAAGCCGGCCTGTCAAAGGCTGCAGCAGGACGTTCGTTGGATGCAGCAACTGGCGCTATCGCTAAAGCGCTCAAAAAGGGTGATCCCGTGACCCTGATCGGTTTTGGCACTTTTTACGTTGGCCAACGTGCAGCACGTAGCGGCCGCAATCCCCGTACCGGCGCGACCATCAAGATCAAGGCCGCAAACTCTCCAAAATTTAGAGCTGGCAAAGCGCTTAAGGATGCTGTAAACTAGCGGTCTTTGTTCGGCAGCAAGGGTGCTTAGCTCAGCTGGTAGAGCGTCGCCCTTACAAGGCGAATGTCGGGGGTTCGATCCCCTCAGCACCCACCAATCATGCCGAATGGAAGTACCGAATGTTGGAGTGGTAGTTCAGTTGGTTAGAATACCGGCCTGTCACGCCGGGGGTCGCGG
>CAMLDO010000035.1 GCA_946478865.1 uncultured Methylobacillus sp. | reverse complement strand
AGTTCGGCAATGCCGGACTCCTCGACCAGATCGATCAGTTTTTTTAGTTTGCGCAGATCCATGTTAAACCTCTGTTGAGCTTAATGCGTTGAGAGCGTATTCCAGCGCGAGCGAATAGCCTTGCGCACCTAACCCACAAATGACGCCGACCGCGATGTCGGAGAAATACGAGTGGTGCCGGAAAGCTTCGCGTGCATGTACGTTGGAAAGATGAACTTCGATGAACGGTATCTTGACCGCCGACAACGCATCGCGCAGTGCGACGGATGTATGCGTGAAGGCGGCGGGGTTGATCAGAATGAAATCGACCTTGTTTACGGCCAATGACTGCACCTTGCCGACCAGTTCGGCTTCGCTGTTGCTCTGAAAGGATTCCAGATCGACCTTGGCTTGCTGGGCCCGGACGGATAATTGCTGGTTGATGCTTTCCAGAGTGGCCTTGCCATAGTGCTCGGGTTCGCGTAATCCCAGCAGATTCAGGTTGGGGCCATGCAGGACAAGGATGGATTTGTTGCCTGTTTTTTCAGCCATTTCAGGTGGTTGCCATAGCCAGTGAATGGTTTGCAAGGAGGCAAGTTTGCCGCAAGTTCGGTGGAGTTGTCTAGCGAATTCGCTGAAGTTTGACGAAATTGCAGTAATTACAATTGCTTACCCGGGCGGAATAAGGGTCTTGACGTCCTGTTCGAGTTTTTTCATGTCAAGGCGCCCGAAATAGATGCGAAGAATGCCTTCATCGGGGCCGATCAACACTGAAAATGGCAGCACGCCCTTGGAATTGCCCAGGCTTTCCGCGAGCGCCATGGCTTCAAAATCGCCTGCGAGCAGGGGATAACGAGTCGGCGATGTCTTGCTGAATTCACGGATTTTCACGACATCATCGGTGGAAATACCCAACACTACAACATTGCTGCCGCGATATTTCTCCTGGAATTCCGACAGTTCCGGCATTTCTTCCTTGCACGGAGGGCACCAGGTCGCCCAGAAATTGACCAGCACGATCTTCCCGCGCCATTGAGAAAGTGCTTGCGCCTTGCCGTCCTGGTCGGGAAAGGTGGCGGCGTAGAGAGCCGGGACCCCGCTGACAGCGGGGGCGTTTCCCTGAGTGGGTTCGAGCATGCGGTAGACGAAAAAACCTGCCGCCGCGAGCACCAGCAAGCTGATCAGCAGGCGGAGGACGGTGCGCATTCGCCTCCCTGACTGCCATAGACACTATTCAGGGTTACGAGGAATTTGTCCGCATCCTGGAAGCCGACCACGGTCGCGCCCTTGATTTCCTGGCCTTGCGGATCAAAGAAAATGATGCCGGGCGGACCATACAGGCCGAAGCGTTTGAGCAGCGCGCCGTCGTCGTCATTGTTTTGCGTGACATCGGCCTGCAACAGCACGGCATTATTCAGCAGCTTCCTCACGCGCTGATCGCTAAACGTGTACTGCTCGAATTCCTTGCACGCCACGCACCAGTCCGCATAAAAATCCAGCATCACGACCTTGCCCTGCGCTTGCTGGATTGCCGAATCCAGCTCTGCCACGCTCTTGATTCTTTTGAAGGGCAGCGCGGACTCATGCATGGCCGCAGGCGCGGCTGCGCGCAAACCGGCCAGCGGTTGCAACGGGTTGCGGCTGCCGGAAAGGGCGCCTACCAGCAGCGCGATGCCGGCTACCAGCAGGATGATGCCCACGCCTTTCCACAGCTTCGCCCATGCGCCGGAACGCGGGGGCAGACCGTCCAGTGCATGCAGGTAGATGGCGGGCACGATCAGCAGCGCCGACCACAGTCCCAATTGCAGAGGTGCAGGGATTACAGGGCCGATCAGCCATACCGCCATGCCCAGCATCACGACGCCGAAGAAATTGCGCACCGCATTCATCCATGGGCCGCTCTTGGGCAGGATCGCGCCGGCCGAAGCGCCCAGCACCAGCAGCGGCACGCCCATGCCGATCGAGAACGCGAACAGTGCCGTGCCGCCCAACACGACGTTATGCGTCTGGCCTATATAAAGGAGTGCGCCCGCGAGCGGAGCAGCGACGCAGGGGCTCATGATGAGTGCCGAAAGCGCGCCCATCACGAATACGCTGATGAAGCGCCCACCCTTGATGCGGTTGGTAGTGTTGACCAGCCGGCTTTCCAGCGCGGCCGGCAACTGCAATTCATAGAAGCCGAACATCGACAGTGCGAGCAGCACGAACACCAGCGCGCCGAAACCGAGTGCCCACGGGTTTTGCAGCGCGTTGCTGATGAGGTGTCCGGAAAATGCCGCGGCGATGCCGGCCAGGGTGTAGCTCACCGCCATGCCCAGGGTATAGGCCAGCGAGAGGTTGAAAGCATGCATGCGCGTAGGGTGCTGGTTCTGCCCGACGATGATGCTCGACAGGATGGGAATCATCGGGAACACGCAGGGCGTGAGCGAAAGCAGCAGGCCGAAGCCGAAGAAGCCGACGACGATCAGCCACAGCTTGCCGCCGCGCAGCAGTTCGCCAATCCGCTCGGTTTCGCTGCCGGTGCTGGTTGCGGCAACGCCCGCGCCTGTCGCTTTCAAATCGACCGCGAGTGTTTTCTTGATCGGCGCGTAGCACAAGCCCTGCTCGCTGCAGCCCTGATAGCTTGCCAGCAAGGTGATTTCCCCCGGCGCCTTGCCGGCATGGGTCAGCAGGACTTTGCCGTCGAAGCTGTTGTGAAATACCAGCATTTCGCCGAAGTTCGGATCCTGCTTGATTTCGCCCGGCGGCAGTTCGACGTTCGCAATCGTTGTCGTGCCGCCATCCTTCAATTTGAAGGTGATGCGCTCGCGGTACAAGTAATGGCCGGGGGCAATTGTGAAATGCGCGGCCAGCGTCCCAGCATCGACCGCCTCGACCTTGAGGCCGAAGGCCTGGTCGGGTTCCAGCACCTTGGTTTCGGTATCGGCGACGAACAGCTCGCGGCCGGAGGGCGCGGCTTGGGCGAGCGACGCCAGCAGGCAGAACAGCAGGATCAGGGAACGTAGCATGGGGACGGCGGCTTTAGCGCGATGTTTCTTTGGAAATCCATTCCAGGTAGGAGGGCAAACCGCCCGCGATTGGGACCTGGATGATTTCGGGAAGTTCATAAGGATGATGCGCCTTGATGGTGCGCTCCACGTCCGGGTATTTTTCGCGCGTGGTTTTCACGAATACCGGCACTTCTTCCGCGCTTTCGGTTTTGTCCTGCCAATGGTAGATTGAAGTGCAGGGTGCGAGAACGTTTACGCACGCTGCCTGTCCACGACTAATCAGCAATTCAGCCAACCGGATCGCGCTGTCCCGGTCCGGCAGATTGCTGATCACAAGAATTTTATCCGTCAGGTTTTCCATCGAATGCGCCTACTCCTTATTTTGCTGATTTTACTCGCTTTCCCTGTGCTCGAGGTGATGCTGCTGGTCGAGCTCGCCGATCGCTTCGGCTGGTGGCTGCTGGGCTATCTGCTGCTGAGTGCCGCGTTTGGCGCCGCGTTGATCGCCCAGGAGCGGGTGGTTGTCTTCGCGCGCATCATTCAGACCGTGCAGGAGGGGCGGCATCCGGTCCGCGCGCTGCTGACCAGCGCCAAAAAGCTGGTGGCCGGCATCCTGCTGATATTGCCGGGCGTGATCAGCGATGTTGTGGCGCTGGTGTTATTGCTGATCCATTTGCCGTCGTCTCCGCGTCCGGCGGCCAATGATGACGTCATCGAGGGCGAGTGGCGGCGTGAGGAGTAGCCGCCCGATATGATAGAATCGACCCTTTTCCCCAATCCATTCAAAGGATAAGCATGTCATTCAGGGTTACCCTCCAGCCCAGCGGCCATGAGTTTTCAGTTCCGGCCGGGGATACGGTGTTGAGCGCGGCGCTGGAAGCCGGCTACAACATTCCGTACGGATGCCGTAACGGCGCCTGCGGCGCCTGCAAGGGCAACGTGCTGGAAGGCCAGGTGGAACACAATGCTTATCAGGCCCATGCGCTGACCGACAGCGAGCTTGCCGCCGGCAAGGCGCTGTTCTGCTGCGCGCGGCCGCTATCCGATATCACCATCGAATGCCGCGAAGTCACGGTGGGCAGTGCGATCCGCTCGCGCATCATGCCGTGTCGCGTGCAGAAACTGGAACACGTGGCGCACGACGTGATCGTGATGACGCTCAAGCTGCCGAACAACGAACGCCTGCAATTTCTTGCGGGACAGTACATCGAGTTCCTGCTCAAGGACGGCAAGCGTCGCGCTTTCTCGCTCGCGAATGCGCCGCACAACGACGACATGCTCGAACTGCATTTGCGCCTGATCCCCGGCGGGCAGTTCACGCAATACGTGTTCAACGAGATGCAGGAAAAGACCATACTGCGGTTCGAAGGCCCCATGGGTAGCTTCTACCTGCGCGAAGAAAGCGAAAAACCCATCATCTTTGTCGCGGGCGGTACCGGTTTTGCGCCGGTCAAGGGCATTATCGAACACGCGCTGCATCACAAGAGCCCACGCAAGATGGTGCTATACCGCGGTGCGCTCGCACTGCGTGATCTCTACCTGGCAGATTTGCCGAAGCAATGGCAGCACGAGAGCGGCGTGGATTACACTCCGGTGCTGTCCGAACCGCGCCCCGAAGACGCGTGGACTGGCCGCACTGGCCTGGTGCACCTGGCGGTGCTGGAAGACTATCCCGACCTCAGCGGCTATCAGGTATATTGCTGCGGCGCTCCCGCGATGGTGGAAGCCGCGCATCGCGATTTTGTCGCGGCCGGCTTGCCGCCCGAAGAGTTCTTCTCGGATGCATTCACCTATGCGCCGCCGACTACGGCCAAGGTGCCAGCCTGATACCGGCCGTTTCGATCAAGGTTTGATTTGAAAGCATGGCGCGCGGTCCTGCGTGCCAAGAGGTTTATCGATTCAGCGCGTATTCCAGGCTGAACCGGTAGTGTCGATAGGCCTCTTCCTGATTTCCCATGCGTTCCAGCAGACGGGCCAGTGCGAGATGCGCCTCGCTACTGGCTTGTACGCTGAGACTGGCTTCCAGATAGCTTTGCGCCTTGCCCCACAACTCCTGCCGAATGCACAGATTGCCCAATGACAGCAGCAGGCCGGCATCGCCGTGGTGGCTTTGCAGCCAGAATTCCGCCTGTTCCAGTTGCCGCACCGTGTCGTTTCCGCTGTCGCCGTAAAGGGCTGCGAGAGATGAGTCCCATTGCCGTGTCAGGCTCATTTCGATGGCACGGGCTGCTGCCGCGCTTTCGCCCGCCGCGATAAAAGCCTGGGCTGCGGCGCGGGCGAGCTGAGTGTCCAGCCGCTCGTCTTCAGGGATGGCTCCCCAATATCGCAGCAGTTCTTCCCGATGACCGGCGCGGCGCTCAAGCAACTGGGAGTGTGCGTGATAACGCAGCTGCTGAAGTTGCACCGGCTCGATGGCATCGCGTTTTTCCAGCTGAACAAGGGTCGTCAGCACCTGTTCCCAGTTACCCAGCCGCTGATGAACCTTGAGCTGCAGGCGCAGTGCGGGCAGATGGTGAGGCTCGATTTTGTCCAGCTGCTGCAGGGTGCGCAGGGCCGAGGCATACATGCGCTCGTCCAATTGCAGCTCGGCTTGCGTCAGCAGGCGCGACAGGATGGCCTCGGGCGCCAGGCGCTCGGCTTCGGCCAGATAATAGTCGCGCTTGCCCGGCATCTTGAGCTTATGCGCGGCACGGGCTGCGACAAGCGCGCTCAGACCTGCATCCTCGCCCAAATCCAGGGCAGTCGAAGCAGCTTTTTCAGCCTTGGCATAGCGCCCTTCCACGATGGCGTGCAGACTTTCCAGCAAGGCGTGATGTGCATTCTTGCGACGCTGCTCGCGTTTGTACTTGCGTACGTTTTCCGGCAGGCGCAGCGTGTATTGCACCAGCCGCAGCAGGCTGTACAGCACGAAGAAGCTGCTCGCGAGCAGCACGATCAGCAGGTTGACCGAGATTTCGACGCGATAGGGCGGCTGCACGATGAGCACATAGCCATCGCTCGAACCGGCGAGCAGCGACAGCGTTACCGCTGCGACGAGGATGAACAGCAGGCCGATCAGAAACTTCACGGCTGCGTCCGCTCCAGCGACTGCTTGTAATTGGCGACGGCGTTCAGGCTGGCGGCAATATCGGGAATCTCGATCGAGATTTTGCTGGAAGACAGCTGTTCCAGCACGTTGAGCGCATTGCGGCCGTCGGAATCCTGTGTGTTGAAGTAGCGTTTGAGCCAGTCGACAGCCATTTGCAGATCGGTACGATAAGTGGCTTCATCGCGCTGGAGCAGCGCGATGCGCGCGGTGAGCAGGCGCAGCTTGAGGTTTTCGCGCAGGAAATAGGCCTGCTCCGGCTCCAGCAGCGGAAGCTCCGGCTGATCCATGCGCTCGATGCGTACCAGCCTCTTGATGTCCTGCCAGATTTCCTGGGCCAGCAGGCGCCAGGGATTGGTATCCCAGTCGGGTTGCACCGCCTTGACGTAAGGATGACGCTCGCTCGCCAGCGGCAGTTTGTCAGCCGCGTCCACCAGCCCTTCGAGCTTGAGATTCATGCCGACGAAGTCGACGCTGGGTAGCGCTTGCAGGCGCTGGATATCGAGCGCGATGATTTTGCGCAGCGCGACGATCTGCGGTTTGTCCAGATGCTGCAACCTCACATCGGCGGTTTGCAGCGCCAGCAGCGCCGGCTTGATATTCCCCGCGAGATGCAACTGCTGGCTGGCAATGATGAGCAACTGCTCGACCTCGGAAATCGCCCATTCGTCGCGATTGTTGGCCAACTCCATGTAAAGGGTCTGCAGGGCTTCCTGCTGGGCGCGCGAAGCTTCGAGCCGCTGTTCGAGCAGCATGACGCGCGCAGCTGCCTGGCCTGCTGTTTCCTCCGCACGTTTGGAAAGCATGTGGCTTTCGCTGTTGCGTTCGTCGAACCGGCTCAAGCGCTGCGTAAGCGTCTGTTCGAGCTCGCGCGATTTCTCGCGATAGTCCCACCATTGCCAGCCCGCTGCGACGATGGCGAGCACCGACAACACGATGGCCGATTGGGCAATCAGGTTGGAGGAAGTGTTTTCCGGTGTTGGTCGTTCTTCGTTCATAAGGCGGTTCGATCCTGCAAGTGATGGATCAGGCATTGCAGCATGGCCGCATCGCCCGGCGCATCGGCGAGCGCGACCTTCAGGCCGCTCTGGCGCGCCGTTTCTGCGATGCGCGCATGATTGACGCAGATCAGGATGTTTCTGACCCAGGACGCTTCAGGCGCCAGTTGCAGCAGATTCCGCAGCGCCTCGCTGCTGGTCACTACCATTGCATGAAGGCGATCATTTTGCCACAGCTCGGGCAGCTTTCCGGCGTCATGCTGGGGATTCACGCGTCGATAGCACTCCGCGAATGCGACCTCGGCACCGCGTTCGCGCAAAGTTTCCGCCAGCAGTTCCCGCCCGCCAACACCGCGTACGATAATGACCCGTTGCTGTCGCATGTCCTTGAATTCTTGGCATGCCAGCAAGCTTTCGCTGTCGAAACGTGCGGGGGGAGTGAGCACCTGATCGACGCCGTACCGGGCAAGCTCTTGCGCCGTGGCCGGGCCGATAGCTGCGAAGCGCAGGCCGGCCGGCAGCTGGGGAAAGCGCGCGGCAATCCGCGGCATGCCCTGCTGCACGGCGTTGGAGCTGATAAAGACGATCCAGTCGCAAGTCGGCAGCGTTTCGATGACGTGATCGAACGTCGCGTGGTTTTCCAGGGGCGCGATGGCGAGCAGGGGAAAGGAAATCGGGTTTCCGCCTGCTTGCAAAATGCCTTTGGTCAGGTCAGCCGCCTGATCGACCGGCCGGGTAATTGCAATTCCCCGGCCCGCCAACGGCAAGTCAGGCATGGTCGAGCGCGGCGAGGATGCGGTCCGCGCCATGGCCGATCAGCTTCGCAGCCAGTTCGCGGCCGAGTGCGTCGGCATCGCCGGGCAGACCTTCGACGTTATCCCGCACCATTTCCCGGCCGTCGACACTGGCGACGAAACCGGTCATGCGCAGCCTGCCGTTTTCGATATGTGCGTAAGCGCCGAGCGGAACTGTGCAACTGCCTGCCAATGCACGGCTCATGGCGCGCTCGGCTTCCACGCATGCGGCGGTGTCCGGGTGATTGAGCGGGGCCAGCACGCTACGCATATCCTCACGATCGGCACGGATTTCGATACCCAGCGCACCCTGGCCCACGGCGGGAATGCTGTTTTCCGGTCCGATGAGCTGGGTGATGCGGTCTTCCAGTCCGAGGCGCTTCAGTCCGGCTGCGGCAAGAATGATGGCCGCATACTGGCCTTCGTCCAGTTTGCGCAGCCGCGTTTGCAGGTTGCCGCGCAGCGATTCGATCTTGAGGTGTGGAAAGCGCGCTTGCAACTGGCTCTGACGGCGCAGGCTGGACGTGCCGACCACGCTGCCTTGCGGCAAATCTTCGAGGCGTTGGTAATTGACGGACACGAAAGCGTCGCGCGGATCCTCGCGCTCGCCGGTGGCGGCCAGCGCAAAACCATCCGGTAGATTCATCGGCACGTCCTTCATCGAGTGCACCGCGAGATCGGCGCGGCCGTCAGCGAGCGCCTGTTCCAGCTCCTTCACGAACAGCCCCTTGCCGCCGATGCGCGCCAGCGGGGAATCGAGGATCTGGTCGCCGGTGGTGGTCATGCCCAGGATTTCTACGGTGGCCTCCGGATAAAGCGCTTGCAGACGGGCCTGGATATGGCGGGCTTGCCACATGGCGAGTGCGCTTTCGCGCGAGGCGATGACCAGCTTGCGGGGAGATGTGCTCATGGCGGGAGGAGTGTCGGCGGTTGCAAAACGGGGATTTTAACAGCCTTACCCCCCGATTTCATGCACGATGTGCTGCTGGCGGCGACTGACCGGCAGGGTTTCCGGCAGCTCCTTGAGCAAGGCCACCCAATGACTCTCGCCGTCCTCGTTATGGCGCCGTTCGAAACCGCGGATCGAGTTTTGGGCCACCAGGCAGTTGCGGTGCAGGCGGATGAACAGGTCGGGGAATTCCTTCTCTATATTTACCAGCGAATCCTCGATGAGGTATTCCCGCTCACGGGTGCGTACCGTCAGATATTTAAGTTCCGCCCGCAGGTAGATGACATCATGCACCGGGATCAGCAGGATGCGTCCGCGTTCGCTGACACTGAAATGGGTACGCTGTGGCCGCAACTGCTTGATGCCGCCGAGCTGGGTCGGCAGCAGCGCGCGCGCTTTCTTGAGCGCGATACCGAGACGTTCGCGCCGGATCGGTTTGAGCAGATAGTCCACTGCATTCATGTCGAATGCCTGCATGGCGTGCGCGTCGAAGGCGGTGGTGAAAATCACCGCGGGCGGATGGTAGAGCTTGAGCGAGTGCTCCGCAGCTTCGATGCCGTCCATCTCCGGCATGCGGATGTCCAGCAGCATCACATGCGGCAGCGTTTCGGAGGCCATGGCCAAGGCCTCCTTGCCGTTGGCCGCTTCGGCGATCACCAGGGTGTCCGGAATCTCGGCCAGCAATTCGCGCAGCCGGTTACGTGCCGGCGCTTCATCGTCGGCAATGAGGATTTTGAGGATAGTGTCGTCGCTCATGGCTCCGTCCGGTAAGGGATCACGATATGCACCTGGTATTGCTGGTCTGCAATCCGGATTTTAAGCTGGCCCTCGGCATCGAAATGCAGTGCGAGCCGCTCGCGGATATTGTTGAGTGCCATCTTGTTGCCGCTCTGATGCTGGCTGGCGCGATGATAAGGGTTGCTGAGCATGATGTGCACCTCGTTGCCGAGGCGGTCGATGTCGATAACGATTTCGCCGCTTTCGCTCGAAGGCTCGATGCCGTGATACACCGCGTTTTCCAGCAGGGGCTGCAACAGCAGTGGCGGAAGCAGGGCGTCCGTCGCGGCCGGGTCGATGTCCCAGACGATTTTCAGCCGCTCGCCCAAGCGCAGGGTTTCCAGCGCAAGATACTGACAGCACAGATCGATCTCGCCCTGTAGCGGAACCAGCTGCCGATTATCCGCCATGAGCACGCGAAACAAGTCGGCGAGGTCTTCGAGCGCAGTTTCGGCACGCTGCGGATCGCTGCGGATGAGCGACAGCACCGCATTGATGCTGTTGAACAGAAAATGCGGACGTATCCGGGCCTGCAATGCCTGCAGACGAGCTTCGGTAATGGCGGGGGAGAGCGCACGGCTGCGCATGTTGAAGTAGGCGAGTATCGTCCCGGTGACAACCGCGCTGAAAAACCACAGGCGCACCAGCGAAGGCGCCGAAAGTTCTCCCAGCAATCCTCCGGCGGCCAGCTGCAGCAGCGAAGTCAGCAGCAGCACGATGAGCAGCACCATGAGCACGCCCTGACGATAGGGCAGCTTCGCGAGCCAGCGATGCAGCACGAACAGCAACAGCATGCTGGCAAGCAAGACCGGTTGCAGGCCGGCGGAAATCTGCAAGAGTTGCTGCCAGATCTGCCGCGGCGTTTCCGCGCTCAGAACCGCAGCGATGAGCGCCATGAGATTGGCGAGCACCAGCACCCGGAGTTGCACGCCGAGGTTGCGCATGTCCGGGAGCTTGATGAAATTCGGCGGGTTGTTTTGCTTTATACTTGCCATTCTCCACATTATTGGTAATCAGTTTTTACGATGCAAGATAAATCAAAGGCTTGGTCCGGCCGCTTCAATGAACCTGTGGCGGAACTGGTCAAGCGTTACACGGCATCGGTCGAATTCGACCAGCGCCTGGCCGAATTCGATATTCAGGGGTCGCTTGCGCATTCGCGCATGCTGGGCGCCCAAGGCATTATTTCGCAGGAAGACGTGGCCGCGATCGAGCGTGGCCTCAACGAGATTCTGGAAGAAATCCGCGCCGGCCGCTTCGAATGGCTGCTGGACCTGGAAGACGTGCACCTCAATATCGAGAAGCGCCTCACCGACAAGATCGGCGACGCCGGCAAGCGCCTGCACACCGGCCGTTCGCGCAACGACCAGGTGGCGACCGACGTGCGCCTGTGGCTGCGCGCGATCAGCGACGACGTGCTGGTCCGTATCCGCAATCTGCAGCAGTCCATCGTGGATCTCGCCGAGCAGCATGCCGATACCGTGATGCCGGGCTTCACCCACTTGCAGGTTGCACAGCCGGTGACTTTCGGCCATCACCTGCTGGCCTATTTCGAAATGCTGAAACGCGACGCCGAGCGCTTTGCCGATGCCCGCAAGCGCATCAACCGTCTGCCGCTGGGCGCCGCCGCGCTGGCCGGCACCAGCTATCCCATCGACCGTGAACGTGTCGCCAGGGAGCTGGGTTTCGACGGCGTATGCGAGAACTCGCTGGATGCAGTGTCCGATCGCGACTTTGCGATCGAATTCACGGCGGCAGCTTCGCTGCTCATGACGCACCTTTCGCGCTTTTCCGAAGAGTTGATTCTGTGGTCCAGTCCACGTTTCGGCTTTATCGATATCGCTGACCGCTTCTGTACCGGTTCCTCCATCATGCCGCAGAAAAAGAACCCGGACGTGCCCGAGCTGGTGCGCGGCAAGACCGGCCGCGTGACCGGCCATCTGATCGCCTTGCTGACGCTCATGAAGTCGCAGCCGCTGGCCTATAACAAGGACAACCAGGAAGACAAGGAGCCTCTGTTCGATACCGCGGACACGCTGCTGGTCACGCTGGAAATCTATGCCGACATGCTGCGTGGCATCGAGGTGGACAAGGACGCGATGCGCCTCGCTGCTGCGGAAGGATTTGCCACGGCGACCGACCTTGCCGATTATCTCGTCAAGAAGGGTTTGCCGTTCCGCGACGCGCACGAAGCGGTGGCACGTGCAGTGCGCCATGCGGAAAAGAGCGGCTGCGACTTGGCCGACCTCGATCTCGCAGTTTTACAAGAATTCTCGCCGCTGGTGGCAGCCGATGTATATTCGGTACTGACACTGGAAGGCTCGCTCGCGAGCCGCAACCATATCGGTGGAACCTCTCCGCAACAGGTACGCGCAGCCATCAAGCGGGCACGCGGCCATCTATCATCAATGGCACAATAACAAGAATATGGAAAACAGGAGTTCCGCTATGTGGAAGTCGCTCGTAAACCTGATTTTGAGTGGGTTGCTGCTGGGGGCGGCCGCTTATGCTGCGGCCGAGGAAGGTGCGCTGCCCAACTCTTCTAGCAAGTCGATGGAATGGCAGATGATGCCGGGCGAAAGCCTGAACTCCCTGTCCCGCCTGTTTTATCCCAAAAGCAGCGCGATGCAGCGGCTTTTCGTCAAATCCACCGTAAACCTGAACCGCGAGCAGATGCCGAATCTGACCGGCGATTTCAAGTTTGAGGACAAGGCTACGGTGAGGATTCCTACCCTCATTGAACTATCGCGTCATGCGCCCAAAAAGCCGAGACGCAAGCCGCAGCCGGTGGCTGCATTACCTGCCCCTGTTGAGGAACAGCCTGTAACATTCGAACCGGAAAAGCAGGCGCCGCCGGCATTGGGCAAGGAACAGAAGGCCGCAGCGCAGACGCTGGAGCAGCGTGTGGATCAGCGCCAGAAGGAGCTGGACAAGCTCAATGAGCGCCTGAAGTCGCTGGAGCAGGAGTCCAAGGCGCTGCAGGAGTCTATCCAGGCCAATAAACAGCCCATCGAAGAGGCCAAAGGCCGTCAGCTAAAACGTCTCGATTAAAGTCAGTCGAGGAACAGCTGCAATAACTCGTTGAGATAGCGCTGGCCGTGCAAGGTCGGCGCGATTCTCGCCATATCCCGTGTAATCAGGCCCTTGCTTTCGGCCTCTGCCAGCGGCAGGTGTACTGCCGACAACGGCAGGCCAGTCCGTTCTTCGAACAGCGGCACCTCGAAACCCTCCGTCAGCCGCAAGGCGTTCATCATGAACTCGAAACCGAGATCCTCGGTGCCGAGGGTATGCTCCTGCTCGATGTGTTCGCCCGTCCCGGTTTTTTGCAGATAGCTCGCCGGGTGTTTGTAGCGCGACTGGCGGATGATGCGGTCGTGAAAAGATAGTTTGCTGTGCGCCCCTGCGCCGATGCCCAGATAGTCGCCGAACAGCCAGTAGTTCAGGTTATGGCGGCAGCGTTTGCCCGCCTTCGCAAACGCCGAGGTTTCATAGTGCTGGTAGTCCGCGCCCGCGAGCAGATCCTCGATGGCTTCCTGCATCGCCGCGCTCGCGTCGTCGTCGGGCAGCGGCGGGGGAGTGCGGTAGAACGGCGTGTTGGGTTCCAGCGTGAGGTGATAGCAGGACAGATGCGTCGGGCCGAGCGCAATCGCCGTGCGCACATCGGACAAGGCTTCATCCATGGTCTGCTCGGGCAGAGCGTACATCAAGTCGAGGTTTACGCGCTCGAAAGTCTTCAGCGCGATTTCGGCAGCGCTACGAGCCTGCGCTTCATCATGGATGCGGCCGAGCGCGGCCAGATGGCGGCTGTTGAAGCTCTGAATGCCGAGCGACAGACGGTTCACGCCGGCGTCGCGGAAGCCGGTGAAACGTGCTTCGTCCACGGTGCCTGGGTTCGCTTCCAGTGTGATCTCGGCTTCATAGGTCAGTTGTACTCGAGCACGTACCGCGCTCAAGATGCGGTCGATCGCATCGGGCGAAAAAATGCTCGGTGTGCCACCGCCGAAAAAGATGCTGTGGATCTTGCGTCCCCAGATCAAAGGCAGCGCCTGCTCCAGGTCCAGGATCAGCGCATCGACGTAATCGTTTTCCGGGATGGCAGCGCGTGCTTCGTGCGAGTTGAAGTCGCAATAGGGGCACTTGCGGACGCACCACGGGATATGGATGTAGAGCGAAAGCGGCGGCAGCGAAGTGAGCGTGCCGGGAAGGCGGATCGTGGTCATCAGCCCTGTATCGTGCGCAATTTTTCCACCAGCATGCGCAGTGCCTTGCCGCGATGGCTGACGCGGTTCTTGTCTGCGGTGGAAATTTCCGCGACCGTTTGTTGCAGATCGGTGTCGAGGAATAGCGGATCGTAGCCGAAGCCGCCTTCGCCACGCGGTGATTCGAGGATCACTCCGTGCCACTGGCCTTCGGCAATGATGGGCTGCGGATCGTCGGCATGGCGCAGCAGCACCAGTGCGCAGTGATAGTGGGCGCGCCGGTCGGCTACGTCGCGCATCGCTTCCAGCAGTTTTTCGTTGTTGCGCGCATCGGAACGCGGCTCGCCGGCATAGATCGCGGAAATCACGCCCGGCGCGCCGCCCAACGCCTCCACGCAAATGCCGGAGTCGTCCGCGAGCGCGGGCAATCCGGTGAGGCGTGCGGCATGGCGCGCCTTGGCCAACGCATTCTCGATAAAGGTCCAGTGCGGTTCGGCGGCTTCCGGCACGTTGAAGTCGGATTGCGGCACGACTTCGATGCCGAGCGGCTCAAGCAGCACGCGGATTTCCTGCAGCTTATGCGCGTTGCCGGTGGCGATGACGAGCTTCTGCATGCTTACAATCCCAGCACGGCTTTCTGTTTGGCGACCAGCTCGGCAATACCGGCTTGCGCCAGATCCAGCATCGCATTCATTTCATCGCGCTGGAACGGTGTGCCTTCGGCCGTACCCTGGATTTCGACGAAGCCGCCGCTGCCGGTCATGACCACGTTCATGTCGGTATCGCAGCCGGAGTCCTCGATGTAGTCGAGGTCCAGTACCGGCGTGCCTTCGAACACGCCGACCGAGACTGCGGCGACGAAATCCTTGAGCGGGGATTCGCTGATCGACTGTTTTTCCAGCAGGAAGCTCACCGCGTCATGCAGCGCGACGAAGGCGCCAGTAATGCTCGCGGTGCGCGTGCCGCCGTCGGCCTGGAGTACGTCGCAGTCGATCTGGATGGTGCGTTCGCCCAGTTTGCCCATGTCCACCACGGAACGCAGGCTGCGACCGATGAGGCGCTGGATTTCCTGGGTGCGCCCGGTTTGCTTGCCGCGCGCGGCTTCACGGTCGGTGCGGGTGCCGGTGGAGCGTGGCAGCATACCGTATTCGGCAGTCACCCAGCCCTGGCCCTGGCCTTTGAGAAAAGGCGGGACTTTTTCATCCACGCTGGCGGTGCAGAGTACGTGCGTGTCGCCGAATTTGACCAGCACCGAACCTTCGGCATGCTTGGTATAGCGGCGGATGATTTCGATGGGACGCAGTTCTCCCGGGGCGCGTTTGCTCGGACGCATGTTAGTTGGTTTCCTGTCGATAATTCAAAGCCGGAATTATAAGCTCCGGACATCGGAGTTATCGCGGGAATTTCTCCAGCGCGGCATGGATTTCGGCGATTGCGCGCTCGATGTCGTCGTCGTGATTGGGGCTGGCACTCGCGGGAGGATGCGCACGCGCGCGGCGCCGCGACGAGAAGTCGAGAATGGTGGTGTTGAGATCGAGCGGCATCATCGCGGTCGAGACCGAGAAGCCGCTATAGGCCTGACTGCCCCACGAGAAGGCGATTGCGCTCATGTTGTCGCCGTCGAGGCCGGCTCGCGACTCCGCAAGTTCGAACAGAACCGGGACGGTATCCGTGACCGGGCCGTTTTGCAGGATGGCGTTGATTTCCTTTTCTTCCAGCACCGCCCACAGTCCGTCGGTGCACAGCAGCACGATATCGCCCTCGCGAATGTCACGCCGCTCGGACAAGGCGATTTGCGGCTGCATGTCGCCGCCGACGCAGTTATAGATCTTGTTACGTTCGGGATGCGTCTGCATCTCGTCACGGCGGATGATGCCCTGGTTGAACAACTTCTGTACCTTGGAATGATCCTCGGTGCGAAACAGCAGTTCGCCATTGCGGAAGTGATACAGCCGCGAATCGCCGGCATGCGCGCAATAAAGGCTGTCCTGCTGCGCAATCGCCGCCACCAGCGTGGTACGGGGATGCTCGATCAGGTCACATTCCAGCGCATGGCGGTCGATGGTGTCGTGCAGATGACGAATGTTTTCTTCGAGAAACTTGAACGGATTCGTGAGCAGCGGTTTCGCGAGTCGCTGGAAGGAAGTGGTCAGCACCTCGATCGCGAATTGCGCAGCCACTTCCCCGTGCTGGTGGCCGCCCATGCCATCCGCGAGCACGGTCAACAACGAATCCCGGCTGTAGGAATAGGCTACGCGGTCCTCGTTTTCGGGGCGCGGCCCCTGGCGACTGTCCTGATAGATGGTGAATTTCATCAGGAGCCGATTTCCGACAGTTTCTGGCGCAGCGAGCCCAGTAGGGATGACAGCTTGGGCTCTTCGAAGAGGTGCTCGCGCAGAGCCTTCTGCAGCGCAAAAACGCTTTGCGGACGCTTGAGCGGGTCGAGCTGCATGCACCAGTCGATGATTTCCAGCAGGCGCGGGGAGTATATGTCCTGGCCCTTTTCCAGTGCGGGCACCAGCGTGTCCTTCTCGCTGCGCTTGTCGGCGGCGAGCGGGGCCGCGCGCACGAGACAGGCATACATCGAGGCGCCCACGCTGTAGATATCGCTCCACGGGCCCAGCATCTTGCGGTCGAAATACTGCTCGGGCGGCGCGAATCCGGGCGTAAAGCTGGGTGGCAGCATGGGCTGCATCTCGTTCAATGTCTGGCGCGCCGAGCCGAAATCCAGCAGCACCGGTTCGCCGTTGAGCCGGATATGGATGTTGGCCGGCTTGATGTCGAGGTGCAGCAGCTTGTGGGTATGCACTTCGCGCAGCCCCGTCAGCAGGTCGTTGAACAGGTGGCGCACGAAGTTTTCGCGCGCGGGCTCGGCATGGCTGCGAATGTAAGCCTGCAAAGAGGTCCCGCGCTCGTACTGCATCACCATGTAAACGGTATTGTTGGCGCGGAAGAAGTTGGTCACGCGCACCACGTTGTCATGTTCGATGCGCGCGAGCGCCTTTCCTTCCTGGAAGAAGCACTTGAGGCCGTGCTTGAAGCCGGCAACATTCTCGGGCGCGCTCGGCCCGACCGTATCGTCATCGAGGCGGGTCGCCAGCAGGTTGGGGAGGTATTCCTTGATCGCGACCTTGTTGCCCTTGGCATCTCGCGCCAGGTAGACGAAGCTGAAGCCACCGCCGCTCAACACCCGGTCGATGCGGTAGTCCTGCAGTTGGTACCCCGACGGCAATGAACGATTCTGTTGTGCCTGCATGATGAAATGGTAATAGGCGCGCGCTGGCTATTTTGGCATGAACATGTCCGGATTTGATAACATGGAGGGCAAATTTTGTCAGGATTTTTCCCATGATTTACAGCATGACCGGCTTCGCCGCGCTGGAGCGCGAAACCGTGGCCGGCACTTTGCTGCTCGACCTGCGGGCAGTCAATCATCGCTACCTCGAAGTGCACATGCGGCTCGACGAGTCTTTGCGCAGCCTGGAACCCGCATTGCGCGAGGCGATTGCGGCGAAGCTCGGTCGCGGCAAGGTGGAATGCCGCGCCACATTGGCGGCCCGGCCCGAGGCTGCGGTGGGTGGGGAGATCAATGCGGGCGTGCTGGACCGGCTCGCGCAATGGAGCGCATCCGTGCAGCAGCGCTTCCCCGAAAGCCGGCCGCTCACGGTCGCCGACATCCTGCGCTGGCCCGGCGTGCTGGCCACCGATCAGGTTTCAGGCGAAGCTTTATCCGCGCAGCTACTGGAAGCGCTGCAGCAATGCTTGCAGGATTTGGTCGATTCCCGGGCGCGGGAAGGCGACAAGCTCAAGGCCATCATTCTCGAGCGCGTGGCGCTCATGGAAGTCGAGGTTGCCAAGGTGCGCCCGTTGCTGCCAGGGCTTATACAGGCGTATCAGGACAAGCTCGCGCAGCGCCTGCGCGAGGCGATGCAGACCGTGGATGACGAGCGTGTGCGCCAGGAATTGGCGCTGTTCGCGCAGAAGATCGATGTGGACGAAGAGCTCGGCCGGCTTACGACGCACCTGCAGGAGGTGAAGCGCATCCTCAGCAAGGGCGGCGCGGTGGGCAAGCGCCTCGATTTCCTCATGCAGGAATTGAACCGCGAGGCCAACACGCTGGGTTCGAAATCGGTGTCTACCGAAACTTCGCAGGTCTCGATGGAGCTCAAGGTGCTTATCGAGCAGATGCGTGAGCAGATACAGAATCTGGAATGACAGGAATGGCAATGGCAGGCAGTCTTTTTATCGTGACCGCGCCCTCTGGCGCAGGCAAAACCAGCCTGGTGCGTGCAGTGCTTGAAGCGGACTCCGCGGTGAGTCTGTCCACCTCTTACACCACGCGCGCGATGCGCCCGGGCGAAGAAGACGGAGTGCACTATCACTTTGTCGGCGAAGACACCTTCCTCAAGATGCTGGAGGAGGGCGATTTCCTCGAAAGCGCCGAAGTGCATGGCGCGCGCTACGGCACTTCGCAGACGCAGGTCGAGTCGGTTCTTGCCGAGGGGCGCGACCTCATCCTGGAAATCGACTGGCAGGGCGCGGCTCAGGTACGCAGCCTGTATCCGAGCGCTATCGGTGTGTTCATCCTGCCGCCGTCGATCGAGGAGCTGGAGCGTCGCCTGCACACCCGCGCGCAGGATACCGAAGCCGTGATCGCGCGGCGGGTAGCCGCGGCCCGCGAGGAGATCAGCCATGTGGCCGAATTCGACTATGTTATAATTAATGACCGTTTCGAAACGGCAATTCACGACCTGCTGGCCATCATCCGCGCGCAGCGTCTGCGCGGCGAGAAGCAGTTGCGCCAGCATCAGGAATTGCTCCAAAAATTCACCGTTTGAGCTGCATTGACAAGGATTCATCATGGCCCGCATTACTGTAGACGACTGTCTGGAAAAGATTCCGAACCGCTTTCATCTGACCCTGGCTGCCGCGTACCGCGCCCGTCAGATCGCCAACGGTTCCGATCCGCTGGTTTCCCAGCCCGGCAAGGACAAGCCCACGGTCATGGCATTGCGTGAAATCGCATCCGGCAAGGTGGGCCTGGAAATCCTCAACCGCGGACAGGCGTAAGGGTCGCCTGATGCGATGGGTGGTCGAGTCCACGCCGTAAAGCCGCCACCCGCCCCTCCCTTGCTGCCTGCCGACAGCGAGGATTCGCAGCTCTCGCAGCTGCTCAAGGTTTATCTCAAGCCGGAAGACATCGCGCAAGTGATGTCGGCTTACCGCTTCAGCGATATTGCCCATACCGGGCAGATGCGCAAGAGCGGTGAACCATACATTTCCCATCCCGTCACCGTCGCCTGCATCCTGGCGGAGCTGCATCTCGATGCGCCCACCATCATGGCAGCGCTGCTGCACGACGTGATGGAGGACACCGAGTTCAGCAAGCAGGAGCTGGCCGAAAAGTTCGGCACGATTGTGGCTGACTTGGTGGACGGTGTCTCCAAGCTGGACAAGATCGAGTTCCAGACCGCGACGCACGCGCAGGCGGAAAACTTCCGCAAGATGCTGCTGGCCATGTCGCAGGACGTGCGCGTGATCCTGGTCAAGCTGGCCGACCGCCTGCACAACATGCGCACGCTGGACAGCATGGCGCCGGAAAAGCGACGCCGCATCGGGCGCGAAACGCTGGAAATCTACGCCCCCATCGCCAATCGTCTTGGCCTCAATGCGATCTATCAGGAGCTGGAAGACCTCAGCTTCAAGCATCTCTACCCGATGCGCTTCGCGGTACTGACCAAATCCATCAAGGCGGTGCGCGGCAATCGCAAGGAAGTGGTCGGCAAGATCCTGGAGGCGATCAAGCAACGCCTTGCCGATATGCACATCGAGGCCGAAGTGACCGGGCGCGAAAAGCATATCTTCAGCATCTACAAGAAGATGGTGGAGAAGACCGGTACCTTTTCCGAAATCTTCGACATCTACGGCTTCCGCATCATCGTCAAGGACACGCCAACCTGCTACCTGACTCTGGGGGCGCTGCATGCCTTGTACAAGCCGATTCCCGGCAAGTTCAAGGATTACATCGCGATTCCCAAGGCCAACGGCTATCAGTCACTACACACCACGCTGTTCGGCCCGTTCGGCACGCCGATCGAGGTGCAGATCCGCAGCCGCGAAATGCACAACATCGCCGAGGCTGGCGTGGCCGCGCACTGGCTGTACAAGAGCACAGGCGCCGATCTTTCCACGCTGCAGAAGCAGACCCACCAGTGGCTGCAGCGTTTGCTGGAAATCCAGTCCGAGAGCACGGACTCAGTCGAATTCCTGGAACACTTCAAGATCGATCTGTTCCCGGACGAGGTCTATGTGTTCACGCCCAAGGGGCAGATCATGGCGCTGCCGAGCGGTGCGACCGCGGTCGATTTCGCCTACGCGGTGCACACCGACGTGGGCAACCGCTGCGTCGCGGTCAAGATCAATCACGAACTGGCGCCGCTGCGCACCGAGCTGCATAACGGCGACCACGTTGAGATCATCACCGCCGCGCATGCCAAGCCCAACCCGGCCTGGCTCAACTACGTCGCGACCGGCAAGGCGCGCGCGCATATCCGCC
>CAMLDO010000034.1 GCA_946478865.1 uncultured Methylobacillus sp. | reverse complement strand
TACGGCCAGCTCTTGGGCGCGCAAGGCATGAAAAATGCCCAGCCCTGCGCGCAGCTTGTGAATATTTTCTGCAAGAGAAAGAAAGTCTCGCGTATCGAAGGCTGCATTCAGCGCTTCGATATAGCTCGGATAACGCCTCGAAAACTTCTCTGCGAGCAACCTCAGTGCATTCATGTCGCCACGCAGATCGGCCAAGGTCGAGGTCAAATCTGTCTGTAACGGAGCTTGATTCATCAAGTGCTCATTTTCATTTCACCGTTGATGACTGTATAAAACCAATCGTTTGGAACCATGCACCAACCTAGGTCGATGGGAACAGGCCATGCCTGACCGCATACAGCGTGAGGCTGGCGATATCATGCAGGTCCAGCCGTTTCATCAGTTGAGAACGATGGTAATCGACGGTTTTGGGGCTGATGCCGAGCTCGCGTGCAATTTCCTTGTTGGATGAGCCGGAAGCGATGCCACGGAGGATCTCGATCTGACGCGTGGTAAGCAAAACAGCTTCCTGCTTGGCCGAGTTTTCTTGGGGGATGCGATGCAATAGCCGCGGGCTCAGGTAAATCTCACCCCGGCTTACCATATTCAAGGCCTGCTCCAACTCGCCGAGCATGAAATCCTTGAGCAGAAACCCATTGGCGCTGGTCGCAAAAGCCGCCTGCACGATTTCCGCCGTATTCAAAGCCGAAAGGTAGATCAGCTTGACCTGCGAATCGAATCGACGGATTCGTTGAACCACTTCTATCCCGCTGATATCGGGCATGGCAATGTCGATCAGGGCAATGTCGTACTGCTCATCGCGCAGCTTTTCCAGAGCTGTCGTTCCATTCTCGGCTTCGGCGACGATTTCGTAACCTTCGAGTTGCTGCATCAGGGCGCGGATACCCATGCGCACCAGAAGGTGATCGTCTGCGACGAGTATCTTTTGGTTCTTCATATGAGCCCCTTTCTCGTCAGACAGGACCCTGGCATTTCACCGTTCAAGCAGATGCGTACTGAAGCGGAGGCGATGCTGATCAAGGTCATTTAACCTGAAAAATTATTGTTTGTAATGAAGAGGCGCCTCAGTGCTACGGTTTTGGTCCGGCTTTCAAACCATGAACGGACCGATACCTCGATTCATTTTCAAATTTTTCGCAATCAGTGAACACCTAGGTTTTAACCCTGGTTTTTGTGCCAGCCAGGTCTCATAGAATCTTAAGTCTACCTTGGTCTGATGCTGTCGGTGACTTGATGCCGACAAAGCTGGGTGTTTACCTAGGTCCCGGCCAAGATGCATTCCCGTAGCATTCCTCCAAGTCTTGGCAATAGCAGGTGGCACCTACTCAAAATCAGAACATCTCCTTGTTCGGTTCGACAGTTGTTGCTCACTGTGTCACTTGTGTTGCCAAGGCTTTTTTCACGTCTGGCCGAATCTAAATTTGTTTTACGTCTCCCCAGCGCCCAATACAAAAAATATCTCGGCCAAGGCTATTTCTAACGAGTTGGAAACCACGATGAGATCAAATCTTCCGGTCAGTAATGTAGAGGTCTATCTTGATGGAAGCCGACCTATCGTTACCCGGACCAATCTGCAGGGAAAAATCCTTTACGCTAACCCCGAGTTCATTCGCATCAGCGGCTTCTCGGAAGACGAGCTTCTTGGGCAAGACCACAACATTGTGCGTCACCCAGGGATGCCTGCTGCCGCATTCGAGGATTTATGGAAAACCATCAGACGCAGGCAGGCTTGGCAGGGGCTGGTCAAGAACCGTTGCAAGAACGGGGATTTTTACTGGGTCAAGGCCTATGTCTCGCCTGTTTATGAGGACGGGCAACATGTCGGCTATATGTCGGTACGCGTCGCGCCGACTGCTATCGAAAAAAAGCAGGCGGATGAGTTATATACCCGCGTAAATCAGGGGCTCGAGAAATTTCCCGCCACCGCGCCGCTGCATGCCCACAGCCTGAAGTTCTGGATGGTACTTTCATTCCTGCCGTTGCTGGGTACCATGGCAACGGGGACATTCATGCAGTCGGGTATCGCCTTTATCGTTCTGAACGCACTGGCCCTCCTGATATCGGCAGGCCTGCTCTGGTTCACTTCGAATCGTATTTTCAATGCTTGCGGGGCGATGCAGGCTGCCCTGTCGTCTTTCGGAGAAGGCAATTTCAAGCAGCCGGTCGTACCTCAAGGGGCTCGGGAATTTCAGCACCTGCTGGCCGCCATAGAAACGACTCGCGTCAATCTGCGGGCAATGATCTGTGATGTCGTAGCCGCCAGTCATTCGGTCGGGCAAACCTCGGCCCAGGTTGAAAATGAAGCGAAGGCGCTGTACGAGCAGAACGCCAAAGCGCAGGACAGTATCGAATCCATCGCAGCCGCGCTGGAGCAACTGTCCATATCCATTCAGGAAATTTCCGATACTGCCCAGGAGGGATCGCATCATGCCGAGCACACCCGGACACTGGTCGATCAGGGCAGCCAGCAGATGCAGGTATCCAGGGATGCCATGGGGCAGGTCATTCGGGAAGTCAATAACACCAATGCCGCACTCCATGAGCTGGAACGCATTTCCGAGGATATCGGCTCCATCACCAGCGTTATTCGTGGTATCGCCGAGCAAACCAATCTACTTGCACTGAATGCCGCCATCGAAGCAGCCCGTGCCGGAGCGCAAGGCAGGGGATTTGCCGTGGTAGCCGACGAGGTGCGAAAGCTGGCCGAACATACTTCCAGCAACACGACGGGGATTCAGAATTCGATCGATGCGCTCAAGGGCAAGATCGCCCAAATCGTGGCAGGCGGTGACGTGATGACGCGTTGTGTGGGAAGCGTCGAGCGCAGCATACAGGATACGGCGGACAGCCTTGCCAATGTCCGGATGGCGAGCCAAGGCATTGAACAGGTGACGGGGACCATCGCGAACGCGCTTGCCCAGCAGTCCAGCGCGTCGACGGAAGTCGCCCAGAATCTGGAAGCTCTCAGTGCTGCTTCCGAGTACAACCGCCGAAGCACTGAAGCAAGCCGTCAGATCGCATCGCGTCTCAATGGTTTTGCCGCCGCGCTTACCAAGCTGCTTCAAAGTTTCGAGAGGAATATGTAATGCCCCATGTATGTGAGTCCCTGATGACGCATATGGGACTGGAGGCAAAAATTGGCGGCTGGTGGATGAATGCCAGCGGGGAGCGATTCTATTGGACCGATAGCGTCCACAGCTTTTTCGGCAGCGGCCAGAGGGACAATGCCAGATTTACGCTTGAGAGTGCCTTGGTCGTATTTTCCGCAACTGACCGGGAGATTATCCGTAAGGCAATGGAGTCCACGCTCAAATCTCATGAGCCGTTCTGCATCGAGGCACTCCTTGATGAAGGGGATGGGTGCTCGAAAAGATATATCCGCATGCGAGGACAGTATGTGGCCGGAATTCCCGGAATTGCACTGATGGGCTCCATCCAGGATGTTTCCGAAATCAAACGGCTGGTGGCGATTGCCGAGCACAATCAGTCCAAGTACAAGAATGTGATCGAATCCGCGATGGACGCCATCATTTCCATCGACGGCGCCCAGAAGATTGTCCTGTTCAATCGTGAGGCTGAAAGAATGTTCGGTTATCAGGCTGAAGAGGTTCTCGGGCAACCGCTGGATATCCTGATGCCGCAACGTAGCCGCGTCGCGCACGAGAAATACGTCGGCAATTATCTGAAAGACGGAGCGCACTCCTACCGAGCCATGGGCAGAAACAGCGAGCTTTTTGGACGGCGCAAGGACGGTAGCGAGTTTGCCATCGAAGCCTCGCTTTCCAAATTCAAGACCGAGGATGACGTCATATCCACCGCGATCGTGCGGGATGCCTCGATCAAGAAAGAGTACGAAAAAAAGATTTATACGATGGCGTTTACCGACAAACTGACCGGTCTCGGTAATCGGAACGCCCTCTACAAGGAGTTTCCAGGCATTCTCGAAACCCGCGAGATGCTTGAGCTTGCGCTGATCGATATCGACAGGTTCAAGGACGTGAATGACAGCTTGGGCTATCACGTCGGAGACAACATGCTGGCGAAGGTAGGCGAGCTCCTGCAGGACACGGCATCGCGCTATGCATGTCATGCCTATCGTTTGGCCAGCGATGTTTTTGTGCTGCTGTCCACACATCGCAGCATCGATCCGGCTTGCCGTTCACTTCTGTCCCGCTGCTCTGCACCGATGCTGATTGAGGGTAACGCATTATGGCGCGGCATCTCCATCGGCGTCAGCAGCACGGATAGCAGTAACACGGACAAGGGTACGATGCTGGAAGGGTTGATCAAGTGTGCCGATGCGGCCCTGTTGCAAGTCAAGCAGAAGGGAGGCGGGCGTATCGAGTATTTCAATCCGAACATGCTGCCTTTCATAGAAGCCAAGACCCTGATGCATTCGCATCTGGAAGAGCTGTTGACGAGGCATGAGTTCTACTATGTTTTTCAGCCCATCGTGGATATCCGGCATGATGTGACCTTGGGCTACGAAGCACTCGCGCGATGGCGGCACGATGGGCATGCCATTTCACCGGAAACCTTCATCCCGTTGGCGGAAGAATCCGGATACATCCACCGGATTCAGGAATATCTTTTTAGATATCTTGCCGATTGTCTGGATGTTCTGGGCGATAACGCATTCCTGGCATTGAATATTTGCCCGTCGCAATTGGCATCTGACCGATTGCACGACAGCCTGCTTTGGTTTTTTGCTCAAACCGGATTTCCTCCTTCGCGCATGGAACTCGAATTGACGGAGCGTTCGCTGTTGCTGGTGGGGCAGGAAACCATGCATCGGCTTCAGCGCCTCAAGAATCTGGGTTGCCGGTTGAGCATCGACGATTTCGGGACAGGATATTCCTGCCTGTCATATTTGAAGGAGCTACCCATCGACAAGATGAAGATCGATAAATCTTTTGTGATCAATATCGGCAACGATCCAAAGAATCTGGCAGTCGTGGCGACGATTATCGATCTGGCCAAGCGGCTGGGCATGGCGACGCTTGCGGAAGGTATCGAGAATGCCTCGCAGGCAGATGTGCTATTGAAAATGGGCTGTCATGAAGGCCAAGGGTACTTGTATTCAAAGCCTTTGACGGTAGAGCAGATACGGAAAGCGTGAGACGGGAAACGTCCGGGTCTATTGAGAGCACGGCACCTTCTTGTCAATTCAGCCAGGCACAAACTAGTGAACATTACAGACAAAACGTTGCTAGAGCAGTTGAATCTATCCACATTCGGGGTCGAGAAGTGCAAGTCATTGTTTTCCATTTCCCCCAGGGAATGCCATCTGCTCGAGGAATTCAAGCCCACGGTCATGAACAGAATCGACCAACTGGTCACTCATTTCTATAAAGGCCAGATTGAAGTGCCAGAAATAGCGCTCATGATCGGAGATGCGGAGACGCTGGAGCGTCTCCATAAATCCCAGCGTCAATACATTCTGGACCTCTTCAGCGGGCTGTACGACATGGAGTATGTCAATCACCGCCTGCACGTCGCGCTTATGCATCGGCGCATGAATATTGAGCTGCGGCTATATCTGGCCAGCATGACCATGCTGAAAAATCTGCTGTTCGATCTGATTTTCGAGATGATTCCCGGGCGTATCGAGCGTAATTCCATGATCAAGGCTCTGGATTCGCTGGTGATGTTCGATATCAAATTGCTGATCGAGGTCTATGTCCAGTCGCTGAATTCGGAAATCGAGATTTCCAGGACATCAGCCGAGCAGTATGTCGTGGAATTCGAACGGTCGATGGGCGAACGTATCAAGTATCTTGAGGAACTGGTGACTATCGATGGGCTGACGGGCTTGCTGAACGTCCGCTATCTGGGCGAGTCGCTTACCCGCATATTGCGCGGGGCTCAGCGTCGCCAGGAATACGTTTCGGTGGTTTTTCTCGATGTGAATGATTTCAAGGAAATCAATGACCTGTACGGCCATCAGCGTGGCGACGAGCTGTTGAGAGAGATGGGCGCAGCCATCAAGAAAGTATCCCGGGGCGAAGATAACTGCTTTCGATACGGTGGGGATGAGTTTTGCATGATTCTTCCCAACTGCAGGGAGGCTGAGGCTCGGGAGCGTTATGTAGAGAGATTGCATCAGGAGTTGGTAAAAAACCGGGTTAACGTAGAGTTCAGCGTCGGGATCGTAGAGGCGGCTCCCGATGCATTCATCGAACCCAGCGAACTGATCCGGCTGGCGGACAAGCGGATGTATGTGGCGAAAAAACAAAAGGGAATGTGAGCCATGGATCTGGCTTCAGCATTGCTTTTTTTCGCTCATGAAAAGGCTGTCAACGGGCGACTTTTTGCTCCGTGCCCTGGTTGGTAGTCATTATTACTTTCAATCGTAATACATTGCATCGTACGGAGTGGTATAACTAGGCAGCTACAAGATAGTTGGTGAATCCAAACTGCACCTGGATTATGCTTTGGAGCTAATACAATAATTCGGGAGGGGAATCCTCCTGCCGTCACAAGTTGTTGTTCAACCGTCCAATGACAAAGTCAAAGAGTGGGGGTGAATACAATGTTTGGCGAACTCCAGTCGATCCTTCTGATCGACGACCATGCCCTGTTCCGGGAAGGTTTAGCACTGCTCCTTCAACGACTGGGCGGCAATATCCTCGTATATCACGCGCGCAGCATTGAAGATGCGCTGGCCTATGCCCTTCCTGTAAACAGGAGTTTTCTCCTGCTCATGGATTTCTACGTCGTCGATGCCGAAGGATTGCATGGCATGGCAAGAGTTCGCCAGGCGTTTCCTTCTTCTCCCATTGTTTTCATTTCCGCTTCCCATGATATGGGGCTGATACAGGAGGCGCTTCTTGCCGGAGCGAATGGCTTCATTCATAAGTCCGCTTCCGTGGACGAATTGCTGGGAGCACTCAGGGAAATAATCGCCGGAGGCAGCTGTTTTGTTTATCCCAAGGACGACAAGGTTTCCGTCCTGCCCATCAAAAAGCTCACGCCTCGCCAGCGGGAAGTACTGGCGCAGTTATGCCAGGGAAAATCCAACAAGGAGATCGGGAAATCACTCTCTCTGAGCGATAACACCGTGCGTATCCATCTTGCGGATATTTTTAGAATCCTGAGAGTAAATTCGAGAAGCGAAGCCATTGTGCTGATTAGAAGCGGGCTGCGATTTGAGCATGACGAATATTACGAATAACCCTAACCCAATTGAGTTAGTCGCTTTGGGTTATGGTGACCGTTATTTGAGAATTTTATGATCTTCCCACGCCTCATTGATACGGAATGCGAGGCAGTTTGCACTTTTGTTTCATTAACTTAAGGTAAGGGGAATATCATGAACAGAATGATGGTGGGATTGGGCGCTGCTGTTCTTGCCCTGTTCTCGCAGAGTGTGATGGCGGGTTGCAACGATGTGTCTCGCCAGCAATTCGAATCCGCGGCTAATCAAGCGGCGATCGAAACCGATGGGTTTGGATTTCATCTGCCGATGTGGGCGACGATGGTGGATGAAACTGGCAAGGTGTGCCACGTGTACTCCACCGCTAGTGGCGTCGCCAATACCGGAGCTCTGGCTGGCAATCAGGCATGGCTCGGCAGTCGGGTGATTTCGGCACAAAAGGCGAACACGGCCAATGCATTCAGCCTCAACGATCTGGCGATTTCCACTGGTGCCATTTCGGTAGCCGTTTATCCGGGTGGCAGCCTCTACGGATTGCAACATAGCAATCCGGTGGATGCTTCGCAGGCATATCTCGGCAGTCCGCAGCATTATGGGACCAACTCTGATTACCTGAAAGACAAGCGTCTGGGTGGCGTCAATGTATTTGGCGGCGGCGTGGCGTTATACAACTCGAATGGGGACAAGGTCGGTGGTCTGGGGGCATCCGGCGATACTTCATGCCGCGATCATGCTTTTGCGTATCGCATGCGTATCGCTCTCGGTCTCAATAATCAGCCGAATGACGATGGTCTCAAGTTCGTTGCAGAGCCCAGCGCATTGTTCGAACAGCCTGCTTGCGGGGTCGCCGATCCCACAGTCAGCGCGGCCAATTCCGGCCCGTCAGATTTCGGAGCTCGTTAGTCCTGTCATGAAAAGACCCCCGTATATGCGGGGGTTTTTTTATGCGCTTATGCCAAAGTGATTGTGTCCGGAGTCAGCAATATGCGTCGTTCGTCAGGTTTCACGCTGCTTGAGTTGCTGGTCGTCATGGTCATCATCGGCTTGCTGGTGGGCTATGTTGGACCGCGCTATTTCTCCCAGGTCGGAAAGTCCGAAGTCAAGGCTGCGCGTGCGCAGATCAATGCCTTGGAAAAAGCCTTGGATATGTATCGGCTGGACACTGGCCACTATCCTTCGGGCGAGCTTGGTCTCAAGGCCCTGGTCGAACAGCCGGCCGACGAAACGCGCTGGACCGGGCCCTACCTCAGCAAGGGCATTCCGCCTGATCCATGGGGCAATCCTTATCTCTACCGGATTCCCGGTACCAATAGCGAATACGATCTCTACTCTTACGGCAAGGACGGGAAGGTTGGCGGCAGCGGCGAGGCTGCGGATATCTCTTCGCATGATGCGGGAATGACGAAGGGCTAGGCGATGCGCTTCCAGGTCAAGGCGATGAGTCGGCAGGGCACGGTGCTTTCGCTTTCGCTCGATGCTTCCAATTCGCAGGAGGCCTTACAGGCTGCGGCAGCTCAAGGCCTTTCGGTCCTGAGTGCGCGGGCTGAACGGCCGCTGTTTTCGTTGCCGTTGCGGCGTACCGGATTTCCACTGGCCTTGTTCTGTCAGGAGCTGAAAGTTCTGCTGGCCGCAGGTATCACTCTCGTCGATGCGCTGGATACCCTGGCGGAGCGCGAGCAGGCCTCACATGCCGGGGTGGTGATTGCGCGTCTGGTAGGCCTGCTGCGCGAAGGGCGAACATTGGCCGACGCAATGGAACATATTCCTGAAGCTTTTCCACCCTTGTTTTCGGCTTCCGTGCGCGCAAGCGAGACGTCGGGCGAGATCGTAGAAGCGCTAAGTCGTTATCTTGCCTACCAGGGGCAGGTGGATGCCATCCGCAAGAAGCTGGTGAGCGCCTCGGTGTATCCGGCGATGATTATCGTGTTCGGCAGCCTGGTACTGCTGTTCATGCTGGGGTATGTGGTGCCGCGCTTCAGCACGATTTATGCGGACCGCAGCGATGCCGTGTCGTTTGCTTCGCGCATGTTGCTGGAGTGGGGACAGCTGATCTCCACGCATGGGCATGCGCTGGCGGCATATGCGGCGGTGGCGTTGGCGGCTGTCTGGCTGTGGTTGCGGCAACCATGGGCGCGCGCCTGGGTGTTGTCCTGCCTGCGCAAAATTCCGGCAGTCGGGCGCATCCTGCAGATTTTCTTCCTTGCGCGGCTATACCGTACCCTGGGCATGCTGCTGCGCGGCGGCATTCCGACCGTGAGTGCGTTGGACATGGCGGCTGGCGTACTGGAGCCCGGCTTGCGGCCCAGCCTGCAAGCGGCGCGGACTTCCATTCGTGAGGGGTGGTCGCTGTCCGAAGCATTCCATCGTCACGGGTTGACCACGCCGGTTGCGCTACGCTTGCTGCGCGTGGCGGAGCAGACCGGCAGCATGAGCGAAATGCTGGAGAGCGCTGCGGCATTTCATGAGGAAGAGCTTGCGCGTGCCGTGGATCTGTTTACGCGTTTGTTCGAGCCGATCTTGATGATGGTGATCGGCTTGCTGGTCGGGGCGGTCGTGCTGCTGATGTACATGCCGATTTTCGAACTGGCGGGAGCGGTTGGATGAGCGAGGCTGCGGATGTGTTGATGCATCTCCCGATGGCGCGCGAACTGGCGCGTCAGGGAGGGCAGCGCTTGATCGAAGCGCTGGAAGAGGCCAGCCGCATGCCGGCGGCCGAGTTTATCGCGGCATTGGGCGTGGCATTGCGTTATCCCGTGGTGACGATGGAAGGGTTGAATCAGCTTCAGCCTGACTTCGACACCCTCAGTTTCGCCGAGGCTTCGCAGCGGGAATGCCTGGCTTTGCGTGATCAGGACGGTACGTCCGTCATCGTGTTCGCCGATGCTTTTTCCGATACCTTGCCAGTTTGGGCGCAAGGGAGAGTGCGGGGCAGCGCTCGCTGGTACCTGGCGCATCATGCGGATATCGCGGCTTATCTTGCGCGTTATGAGGAAGGGCTGAAGGCACTGGATGATGCCCTGCCTTTGAGCAGCATGGCGGCGGGCAAGGCGGGCGGCGAGGAGTTGTCCCTGGTATCCATCACCGAAAGCACCAGCCCGGTCGTGAAGCTGGTGCATTCCACGCTGTATGACGCCCTCAAGGCCGAGGCCAGCGATATCCATCTCGAAACCACTGCCGGCGGACTGACCATCAAGTATCGGCTCGACGGCGTGCTGGTACAGATAGGCAGTGTCAGCGAGCCAGCAATGGCCGGGCAGATGATTTCCCGCATCAAGGTCATGTCGGAGCTGGATATTTCCGAGCGGCGCGTGCCGCAGGACGGGCGTTTCCGTATCAGTTTGCGCGGCCGCGACATCGACTTTCGCGTCTCCATCATGCCTAGCATCCATGGCGAGGACGCTGTCATCCGCATTCTGGATAAGCAGGCGTTGACCGATCATCTGCGTGGCCTGCGTCTGGATTATCTCGGATTCGATGCGCAATCCATCGCCGAAATGCGCCAGGCGTTCCATGCGCCCTACGGCATGATCTTGGTGACCGGGCCGACCGGCAGCGGCAAGACGACCACGTTGTACGCGGCCATTTCCGAGGTCAACAACGGGCAGGACAAGATCATCACGATTGAGGACCCGGTCGAATACCAGCTCTCGGGCGTGCTGCAAATTCCGGTGAACGAGAAGAAGGGGCTCACGTTCGCACGCGGTTTGCGCTCCATTCTGCGGCACGATCCGGACAAGATCATGGTAGGGGAGATCCGCGATTCGGAAACGGCGCAAATCGCGGTGCAATCGGCTCTGACCGGGCATCTGGTGTTCACTACGGTGCATGCCAACAATGTCTTCGACGTGATCGGCCGCTTTCTCAACATGGAGGTCGATCCATACAGTTTCGTGTCGGCACTCAATGTAGTGCTGGCACAGCGGCTGGTACGCCTTAATTGCCCGCAATGCTCGGCACCGGAGAGACCGTCTGCCGAACTACTGGCGGAATCCCGTCTTGCCCTTGACGAGGCGGATGGGATGCAATTCAGCCGCGGACACGGTTGCGGGGCCTGCCGCGGCACAGGGTACAAGGGACGCAAGGCCGTCAGCGAAATGCTCATGCTTAGTGACGAAATCCGTGAACTGATAGTCGCGCGCGCACCCATCCGGCACGTCAAGGAGGCTGCGCGCAAGGCCGGCACCCGTTACTTGCGCGAATCGGCACTGGAGTTGGTGCGGCGCGGGGAAACCACCCTGCAGGAGATCAATCGTGTTACGGCCGTGGTTTGAATATCACCAGATATATCTTGAACCCGGGCGCGCAAAATGGGCCCGGATAAGGCGTATCCCGCATACCCGGCGCGAAGTTGCAGAGATCGAGGTTCCCGTCGAGTCTCCGTTTGCTGCGTTGAAAACCGTACTGGGTGAAGCGCCTTTACCCATCCGACTGAACCTTTCCGGGCATTATGCGCATGTGCTGACTATTCCCTGGCAAGCGTCGCTGGAAACTTCGGCCGAGTGGGAAGCGTATGGCCAACATGCATGTGCCTCCATTTTTCGCGGCCAGCCGGGCGACTGGCGTATCGGTTTGTCGCGCCAGAGGTACGGGCAGCCTGTGATCATGGCTGCCGTCGATCAGGTGCTGTACAGACACGCTGTTTCAGAGTTGCAGGAGCAAGGCCGGCGTCTGCTCTCGATGGAGCCATATGCGGCATGCGTTCTCAATCGCTTCCGGCGGACCCTGGGGAGCGATTTCTGGCTGTTTGTCACAGAGCCGGGAACCTGCACGGCATGGTATGCGCGGGGAGGGGCAATACACACGGTGCTTGCGCACCCCCTGGAAGAAAACTGGCGGGAGAGCCTGGCGGCGGTTGTGACGCGTGAGATCGCCAAGAAGGGAGACGCGCTGCCGCCACCGGTGTTCGTACATGCACATAAACCGACAGGGCGAATGGAGAATGCCGGCGGCGTCGAGCTGCATTTCCTGCATGACGAGGGGTTCCTCCTATGAAGCGTCGCGTCCCGACACTCAGGCTGGACTTTCATGCACATCGGCAACGCCAACTGTTCATTAATCTGGCATGGCTGGCGCTGGCTGCGCTGCTGGTGATCGCGCCCGTGCTTTATCACGCGAAAATCCAGGAGGAAACCGCTGCTCTGGACATGGTATCGATAGCTCCTCCTGTCACGACTGCCAAGCCGGTCGACCGGCGCTACAGACAAGAAGGGGCCGACTCCCTGGTTCGGCGTCTGGATGCGCCATGGGAAGCCCTGTTGAATGGCATCGAGCAGTCGGCGACCGACAAGGCCGTTCTGCTCTCGCTGCAACCCAATTTGACTCGTGGCGAAGCGGTGCTGCACGGGGAGGCGGCGCGGTACGCGGATGTGCTGGACTATATCGAGCGGCTGAAAGCCCAGCCGGGCTTTTTGCAGGCGTATCTCACCAATCACACGGTCAACGAGGATGCGCCCGGCCAGCCGGTAAGCTTCACGATTACGGTGTCATGGAGAGCCGCTTCATGAGCCGCATATCCTGGGAGATGGCGCGGCTGCTCGAGTGGCGCGGCTGGTGGCTGGGGGCGCTGGCAGGACTGATATTCGCGCTGGCATATCATGTGTTGGCGATTGTTCCAGCGATGAAACAGCACACGGAGGCGACTGCGCGTCATGCCAGCATGCTCGCCAAAGCCGCAGCCCCCGATCCTGCGCTGAGAGTTGCTGCGAATTCCCAAGCGCCCGTTTACGCCGCGCTGCCGTCATTCCGCACCTTGCCCCAATGGCTGTCGCTGATCTTCAGCACGGCGAAAGAACTGGACGTGCTGCTCGACATGGGCGATTACCGCTATGTCAGAAACGGCAACGAACCCTATGGGCGTTATCAGATCGACCTGCCTGTCTATGCCGACTACCCGACCGTCCGCCGCTTCAGCGCGCGCCTCATGAACCGCATGCCTTTCGCTGTGCTGGATGATCTCAGCATGGTGCGCGAGGATGCGGCCAGCGATGTCGTTGAGGCGCGCTTGAGACTGACGCTTTATCTTTCGGAGCAGTGATGGGACGCACGCGCCTGATCCGCATCTTCCTCTTGGGCGCCTTGCTCGTGACGCTTTATCTGACATTGCAGACGGCGCGTGAGTCCAGCAGCGACGCCGGCGCGGAGGTCAGCGTTCCTGTCCGGCCATCAATGCCGGTGGCTCTTTCAGTGGTGACACCCACGACGCTCGCGGCATTGCCCGAGCGCCGCTGGCAGGAGGATGCAACCGGAAACCCGTTCGATGCCAAAACGTGGGTCGCGCCTCTACGCACACCGGTAGCACGGCCTGCGCCACCCAAGGCACCTCCGGTTGCGTATCGATACTTTGGCAAGATGACCGAAGACGGCAGACTGCGCGCCTTTCTGTACCAGGGCGACAAGGTAGTGGTGGTCAGCGAGGGCGATACGCTGGGCGATAGCTATCGCGTCGAAGGGATTGCACCCGAAGTCGTGACTGTGACGTACTTGCCCTTGAAGGTCAGGCAAGTCATTCCCTTGGGCGAGGATATGCCGGAAATGCGCGCCACGGAATCGGCCGCAGCAAACGAGGTGCAGGTGGAAGAAAACCATTCGGAAAAGAACCCGCCAGCTGTGGTCGATGCACAGGCGATAAGCGGGATACAGGCGATGGCAAGACAGTTGGCTTCAGGGATGAAAGCAAAGGGCGAAGATGCGAATAATCAATAACCGGATATCCATAGTCCTGCTACTGACGGGGTTGGTCAGTTGCACCGCATTGCCATGGGAAAACCCGCCGCCGAGGGACCCTGGCGCCCCTCCGGGCTCAGAGATTCCTCGATCCGCGCCGGAAACCCCGGATCGCATGGCCTATCTGAAGGAACGGGCCGAACAGGTGCAGGGGTTGCTGGAGAGCGCAGAGCAGGCGTCGTTGTCCGGTAACCTCGACGAAGCCGAGCGCTTGCTGCGCGAAGTATTGGCATTGGATGCGCAGAACAAACGCGCCATCGGCGAACTGGACCGCATTGCCAATTTCCGGCGTCACCCGGCAATGGTCGTGGAGGCTCAGATGCTGCTGGCCAAGGGGGACGAGTTCGGTGCCGAAAAGCGCGTGCGTCAGGTACTCATGGAAAACCCCAAGGATCGCGACGCGCTGTCGGTTTACACCATCATCCTCAAGAAGCGCGAGGAAAAGAAGGCGATGGTGCCGGTGCTGAAAACGAACAACAGCAAGCCCATTTCCCTAGAGTTCCGCGAAGCCAACCTCAAGATGGTGTTCGAGGCCTTGTCGCGTTCGACCGGCATCAACTTCATCCTCGACAAGGACATTCGCAGCGACCAGAAAACCACGGTGTTCATCAAGAGCGCTCCTTTGCAGGATGTGCTGGATTCGCTGCTTTCGGCCAACCAGTTGCAGAAGAAGGTGGTCAACGAGGACACCGTGGTGGTGTATCCTAATAATGCCGTCAAGGCGCGCGAATACCAGGAGCTGGCGATGCGCACGTTCTACCTCGCCAACGCAGACGTGAAGCAGACGGCTGGCTTGCTGAAAAGCATGCTGCAGGTGAAGGACATTTTTACCGACGAGAAGATCAACCTGGTCGTGATCCGCGATACGCCGGAAGTTATACGCATGGCGGAGCAGCTGGTGCTGGCGCAAGACATCGCCGACCCGGAGGTGGTGCTGGATGTCGAGATTCTCGAGATCAACCGCAACAAGGCATCGGAACTGGGCATCAAGTATCCGAACCAGCTTTCGGTGCTGTCGGGCGACGATGCCACGCTGACCATGCGCACGCTCAAGAACCTGTCTTCGGAGAATATCGGCGTCACGCCCAACCCTGCTATCAACTTCAAGGACACCAACGGCGCAGCCAACCTGCTCGCCAATCCCAGCATCCGGGTGCGCAATCGCGAAAAAGCCAAGATTCATATCGGCGACCGCATTCCCGTGATTACCTCGAATGTGTCTTCAACCGGGACCATCTCGGAAAACGTGCAGTACGTGGATGTGGGGCTTAAGCTCGAAGTCGAGCCTGCGGTCAATATCGATGACGATGTCGCGATCCGAATCGGCCTCGATGTGGGCACGCTGGGACCTTCGTTCACGACCATCAACGGTTCGCGCGTATTTCAGATCGGGACGCGCAACGCCACCACGCTGCTGCGCCTGCATGATGGCGAGACCCAGATACTGGCCGGTTTGATCAACGATCAGGACCGCAGCGACATCAGCAAATTGCCCGGCCTGGGGGATATTCCCTTGCTGGGCAGGCTGTTCTCGAACAAGGTGAATGAGCGCACCAAGACCGACGTCATCCTGTCGATCACGCCGCATGTGATCCGCAATCTGCCCGTGCAGAGCGCAGCCAGCGCCGAGGTCATGATAGGCACCGAAAGCAGCCTCGGCCGCGTGCCGACCTCCATCCGCGGCGGTGCCTTGCCTGCCATACTGGCGCCATTGATGAATCGCCCCGCAGCGCCGCCGGCCGCTCCTCCGGCCAGTGCCGCCGCTCCCGCCGGGCAGGAAAAGGAAGAAAAAAACGATAACGGCGTAGGGCTGCCGAAAAGCCTGACCTATCCGCTCGGGCAGTAAGCACATGAGATCGCAGCATGGTTTTACGTTTATCGAACTGGTGATCACGGCCGCCATTCTGGCTGTTCTGGCCACGGCCGCCGTGCCGATGATCGAGCTCTCGCTGCAACGCAACAAGGAGCAGGAACTTCGCATCGCGCTGCGACAGATACGCGAGGCGATCGATGCCTACAAAAAGGCTGCCGATGAGGGAAAGATCGCGCTGCGGGCCGACGAAACCGGCTATCCCCGGAAGCTGGAAGAGCTGGTGGCGGGTGTCGAGGACATCAGGAGCCCCTACAAGCGCAAAATGTATTTTTTGCGCCGTTTGCCGCCGGATCCTATGTTTGAGGGCCGGACAGAAAGCGCTGTCCAGACCTGGGGAAAGCGCAGCTACGAGAGCAGTGCGGAAGCGCCGCGCGAAGGGCGCGATGTTTTCGACGTGTACTCGTTCAGCAAACGCAAGGGACTCAATGGCATTGCCTATGACCAGTGGTAAGCGAGGGTTCACGCTGATCGAGCTGACCATCGTGATGGCGATCATCGCGCTGCTGCTGACCTTCGCCTTGCCGCGCTATTTCGAGGGACTGGATCGGGCACGCGAGGCGGCGTTGCGCCAGGACCTCAAAACCATGCGCGAAGCGATCGAGCAGTTCCATGCCGACCAGGGAGCCTACCCCGAAAACCTGGAAGATCTGGTCGCCCAGCGTTACCTGCGCGCTATTCCGGCTGATCCTATTTCCGAAAGCGCCGCCACCTGGGTCGTCGTTCCGCCGGATGAGGCCGGGCAAGGGCAGGTCTACAATGTTCTCAGCGGTGCCGAAGGGCAGGCGCAAGATGGAAGCTATTTTTCCGAATGGTAGGCCGCCGCGTTGTGCGGGCAATGGGTTTACTTATCTGGGCCTGCTGCTTGTTGTGGCAACGATGGGCCTGCTGATGGCCCTGGCTGCTCAGGTCTGGGAAACCAATATCCGTCGCGAAAAAGAACGTGAGCTGCTTTTTGCCGGCCACCAGATACGGCAGGCGATCGGGCGCTACTACGAAGCCATGCCCGACGGGGTCAAACGCTACCCGGCCAGGCTGGAGGATCTGCTGCAGGACAATCGTTATCCTGGGATCAAGCGCCATCTCCGACGTTTGTATTCCGATCCATTGACGGGAGCGCCCCGGTGGGGCGTGATTCTCTCGGAAGAGGGCGGGATTCGCGGCGTTTACAGCTTGTCGCCGCTGATGCCTTTGAAGCAGGTCGGTTTTGACGAATCCGACATGGATTTTGAAAACAGGCAACGATACTCGGAATGGCAGTTCGTCTATATACCTGCAATGCGGGCGGTAAGCAGGGAGCGTGAAAACGGCGAGGAGCCCGAAGCGCTGCCTGATGACAGCGAGTAGGCTCCGTCGCCGTTTACATGGAAATTACTCCACGCCCTGGCTGGCGAGGTAGTCCTCGTAGTTGCCGGCGTAGTCGACGATGCCTTCGGGCTTGATCTCGATGATGCGCGTCGCCAGCGACGACACGAATTCGCGGTCGTGCGACACGAAGATCAGGGTGCCCTTGTACTTGTCGAGCGCAGTGTTCAATGCCTCGATGGATTCCATGTCCATGTGGTTGGTGGGCTCGTCCATGAGCAGTACGTTGGTGCGGCCCAGCATGAGCTTGCCGTAGAGCATGCGGCCTTTCTCGCCGCCGGAAAGCACCTTGACCGACTTCTTGGTTTCCTCGCCGGAGAACAGCAGGCGGCCCAGCATGCTGCGCACGGACTGGTCGTCGTCGCCCGCCTGGGTGTATTGCGACATCCACTCGAACAGCGGCTCGCCCTTGTCGAACTCGTACTCGTGATCCTGCGCGAAATAGCCGATATTGGCCTTTTCCGCCCACTTCACGTTGCCGTGGTTGGCTTGCAGGTCTCCCGCGATGCAGCGCAGCAGCGTGGTCTTGCCCACACCGTTTTCGCCGATGATGGCCACCTTTTCGCCGGCTTCGAGAATGATGCTGAAGTCGTTGAACAACGGCTTGTCGTAGCCGTGGCTGAGTTTTTCAATCTCCACTGCTTGGCGATGCAGCTTTTCCTTCTCGTCGAACTCGAAGCGGATGAACGGATACTGACGGCTGGACGGCTTGAAGTCGTCGATCTTGATCTTGTCGATCATCTTCAAGCGGCTGGTGGCCTGCTTGGCCTTGGACTTGTTGGCCGAGAAACGGCGCACGAATTCCTGCAACTCCGCGACCTTTTCCTTGGCACGGGCGTTGTCCTTGGCCTGCTGGGCGCGCGCGGCCTGCGAGGCTTCCATGTAGTCGTCATAATTGCCCGGGTAGACCTTGAGCGTGCCGTAGTCCATGTCGCAGGTGTGCGTGCAGACCTGATTGAGGAAGTGCCGGTCGTGGGAGATGATGATCATGGTGCTGTTGCGGTTGTTCAGCACGTCTTCCAGCCAGCGGATGGTATTGATGTCGAGGTTGTTGGTCGGTTCGTCCAGCAGCAGGATGTCCGGGTTGGCGAACAGCGCCTGTGCCAGCAGCACGCGCAGCTTCCAGCCGGGGGCGACCGCGCTCATCGTGCCGTTGTGCTGGTCGGTGGGAATACCCACGCCCAGCAGCAGCTCGCCCGCGCGCGCTTCGGCGGTGTAGCCGTCGTACTCGGCATAGACATTCTCCAGCTCGGCCGCGCGCATGTAATCTTCTTCCGTCGCCTCCGGGTTCATGTAGATGGCGTTTTTCTCGACGTTGGCCTTCCACATTTCCTCGTGGCCCATCATCACCACGTCCAGCACGCGCTGGTCTTCGTAGGCGAACTGGTCCTGCTTGAGGAAGGCCATGCGCTCGTTGGCGTCGAGCGAGACGTTGCCGGAGGAGGGCTCCAGCACGCCGGCGAGGATCTTCATGAAAGTGGATTTGCCACAGCCGTTCGCGCCGATCAGGCCGTAACGGTTGCCTTCCCCGAACTTGACGGAGACGTTTTCGAACAAGGGCTTGGCCCCGAATTGCATGGTGATGTTGCTGGCGACGAGCATTGAGTGGTCTTTGTAAAATTAATCGAATCGGTTGGTGATGACGATTTCGTCCAGCGGCAGCTGGCCGCCGCGTGCGCGGGCGGGTTGCAGCGGCTTGCCGATGGCGACGAACATCGCGACGACATGGTCTTGCGGCAGATTGATGAGCTTGCCCACGGCGTCGAAATCGAAGCCGTCCATGGGGCAGGAGTCGTAGCCCATGGCTTTTGCGGACAGCATGAGCGTCATGGCCGCCATCCCGCACGAGCGCATCGCTTCGTCGCGCTGTACCTGGTCCTTGCCGTTGTAGTAGTTATGGATTGCGGGTACCAGATAATCCTGTACTTCTTTCGGTGCATTGCGCCAGTAGCGCTCCGGCTGCCGGGCCCAGGACTTGAGGTCCGCGGTCAGCACGACCAGCAGCGAAGCCTCGGTGACTTGCGCCTGGTCCCAGCTTACGGCACGTACCTGTTTGCGCAGCTCCGGGTCGCGCACCAGTACGAAACGCCAGTTCTGAATGTTGAAGGCGGTCGGGGAAAGCAGCGCGAGCGACATCAGTTGCTCGACCTCGGCATCGGACATCGAATGCGAGGCATCATAATGCTTGACCGAGCGACGTAGCTCGATCGCGTCTTTGACGTGCATGGAATTAAGACTCCCTAAGACTGGTGATAACGAATAGCGGTGATTTCCAGCGGCAAGTCGCCCGCAGGGCGGCGCCAGATCACGCTGTCGCCGACTTTCTGGCCGATGAGCGCGCGCGCCAGCGGCGAGACCCAGCTGACTTTGTTGTGGTGAATGTCTGCCTCGTCTTCGCCGACGATTTCGAATACATGGGGTTCGCCTTCTTCGTCTTCAACCTCGACGATTGCGCCGAAAAGGATGACATCCTGCTGCTGGTCCGCCGGATTCACCAGGATGGCACGTTCCAGCCGCCCCTGATAATAGCGCAGGTCACGCTCGATTACAGCCAGTTGCTGACGCACGACTGGATCGTCCTTCTGCGGCGCGAGCCGTAACCGCTCGCTATCGAATTGTGCCGCTTGTTGTTCGAGCTGCATCAGCCCGGCAGGCGTCACGTAATTCGGGTGCTCGCTTTGCGGACGTTCCGGCAGGTCGGTGCCGGCATGCTCCAGGTCGTTTTCCTTGACGAATGCTCTGCTCATAGTGTGTATGTTTCGCCGCGCATGACGAAGTGCGGCTGATATCTTTCTGCGACCGATGCGACTTCCTTGCGGACTTCGTCCACCTTGTCCGGCTCGATGTGCGTTACCAGCACCTGTACGCCGGCTTGCAAGCGACCCAGTCCCTGCATCAGGCTGGCGGGCGTGGTATGGCAGGAGCGCTCGGCTATTTCCCGATCGCTGTCGCGCATGGTGGTCTCGATCATCACGTATTTAAGATTGCTGGTCCGGTTAAGTACATCCCAGAATGCTTCACAAAAAGCCGTATCCCCGCTGAACGCAAAACTCGCTTTCCCGCTGTCGATGAGGTAACCGACGGCAGGCACTGCGTGACGGGCTGGAAGGGCCGTTATTGTACCGCGTGCCGCTGCGACGCTGGTTCCCACCTCCAAAGGCCGGAGGCGAATGTACGGACGCTCCGGCGAGGGCAGGCTGGCGTAGTCCGGCCACAGAACCCCATTCAGCAAGTGCGTGCGCAACGCCTCTATCGTCTGCGGCAATGCATGGACCGTAAGCGGTCCGTCGCGCAATGCAAGCGCGGCATCGGAGAGCAGCGGCAGGAACAGCACGTGATCCAGGTGCGAATGCGTGAGAAAAACATCGTGTATGCACGCCATTTCCTGCAAGGACAAATCGCCCACACCCGTGCCGCAATCTACGAGAACGCTGTCTCCGGCCAAGAGTGCTGTCGTGCGCAACTCTCCGCAGGCACCGCCGCTGCAGCCGAGAATGCGGATGTCCATTTATGCTCCCGTCGCATCGACCAGCAGCCCGCTGGTTTGGCGCAAACGCAGACTGATGAGCCATGCGATTTCCATCAACAGTTTGACGCCGGGCATGGGGTGTTGTTGCACGTACCTGGTGAAATTGTTTCGTATCAGCAGGAGGATGGTGCAAGGCGAGCTGTCGATCAGCGTGTCCCGGAAGGCGCTGCCTTCATCGATGAATTGAACACGCCGGTCCCCAGCTCTTCGGACATTATTCCCACTCGATGGTGGCAGGCGGCTTCCCGGAAATGTCATAGACCACGCGATTGAGGCCGCGTACTTCATTGATGATGCGATTGGATACCTTGCCCAGCAGCGTATAGGGCAGCTCTGCCCAGTGCGCGGTCATGAAGTCCTGTGTCTGCACGGCGCGCAGCGCAACCACGTACTCATAGGTACGGCCGTCGCCCATTACGCCGACGGACTTGACCGGCAGGAACACGGCGAATGCCTGCGAGGTTTTCTCGTACCAGCCGGAAGCACGCAGCTCTTCAATGAAGATCGCGTCTGCGCGGCGCAGCAGGTCGGCGTATTCGCGCTTGACCTCGCCGAGGATGCGCACACCCAGACCGGGGCCGGGGAAGGGATGGCGGTATACCATGTCATGCGGCAAGCCGAGCGCGACGCCGAGTTCGCGTACTTCGTCCTTGAACAGTTCGCGCAGCGGCTCCAGCAGCTTGAGCTTGAGCGTTTCCGGCAGGCCGCCAACATTGTGGTGGCTCTTGATGTTGTGTGCCTTCTTGGTCTTGGCGCCGGCGGACTCGATCACGTCCGGGTAAATGGTGCCCTGTGCCAGCCACTTGGCTTGCGACAGCTTGGCAGACTCTTCCTGGAAGATATGCACGAATTCGCGGCCGATGATCTTGCGCTTGGCCTCCGGGTCGGTGACGCCCTTGAGTTCGCCGAGGAAGCGTTCGCTGGCATCGACGTGGATGACCTTGACGCCGAGGTTCTTGGCGAAGGTTTCCATGACCTGCTCGGCTTCGTTGAGACGCAGCAGGCCGTTGTCTACGAACACACAGGTGAGCTGATCGCCGATAGCGCGGTGGAGCAGCGCCGCGGCTACGGAGGAGTCCACGCCGCCGGACAGGCCCAGAATTACCTGATCGGAACCGACTTCGGAGCGAATGCGGCCGATGGCCTCCTCGATGTAATCCGGCATGTTCCAATCGTGCCCGCAGTTGCAGATGTCGTGCACGAAGCGGCTTAGAATGGCCTTGCCTTGCAGCGTGTGCGTCACTTCCGGGTGGAACTGCATCGCGTAGAAGCGGCGATCCTCGTCCGCCATCGCGGCAATGGGGGTGGAAGCATTGCTGGCGATGACCTTGAAGCCTTGCGGCAGCTCGGTCACCTTGTCGCCATGGCTCATCCACACGTCGAGCAGGCCGTGGCCTTCGTCATTGCTGCGGTCCTCGATATCGCGGAACAGCGCGGAATGGCCGCGTGCGCGCACTTCGGCATAGCCGAATTCGCGGTGAGTGGAGCTTTCCACCTTGCCGCCGAGTTGCGCAGCCATGGTTTGCATGCCGTAGCAGATGCCCAGAACCGGTACGCCCAGCTCGAACACCGCTTGCGTTGCCTTGGGCGTCTCGTCCTCATACACCGAGTTCGGACCGCCAGAAAGAATGATGCCTGCCGGCTTGAAGTCGCGAATGAAAGCGTCATCCACATCCCAGGAGTGCAGTTCGCAATAGACGTTGGCCTCGCGTACGCGGCGGGCGATCAATTGCGTGTATTGGGAACCGAAGTCGAGGATGAGGATTTTCTGGTGCATGGAGACGTTCCGTGAAGGTGAAATGCAAGCGGGCGCGATAACGCGCCCGCCTGGTGTTGCTGTTTACTCAATGTGATAGTTGGGGGCTTCCTTCGTGATCTGCACGTCATGCACGTGCGATTCACGAATGCCGGCGGAAGTGATCTCCACGAATTCCGCCTTGTTGCGCATATCTTCGATGGTGCCGCAGCCGACGTAACCCATGGAGGCACGCAGGCCGCCCATCAGTTGGTGGATCACGGCGAGCACGCTGCCCTTGTACGGCACGCGACCTTCGATACCTTCCGGTACCAGCTTGTCGGCATTGCCTTCGTTGTCCTGGAAGTAGCGGTCGCTGG
>CAMLDO010000033.1 GCA_946478865.1 uncultured Methylobacillus sp. | reverse complement strand
TCTTCTTCATGTGCTCGTGCGTGATCACGTGGTAGTTGCCGGTCGCGGTCACGAAGATGTCAGCATGCTCCGCAGCATAATCCATGGTCACCACGCGGTAGCCTTCCATCGCGGCCTGTAGCGCGCAGATCGGGTCGATCTCGGTCACCCATACCTGTGCGGAGAGGGCACGCAGCGCCTGCGCAGACCCCTTGCCCACGTCACCGTAGCCGGCAACAACAGCCACCTTGCCTGCAACCATCACATCGGTCGCACGCTTGATGCCGTCGACCAGCGATTCGCGGCAGCCGTAAAGGTTGTCGAACTTGGACTTGGTCACCGAATCGTTGACATTGATCGCCGGGAACTTGAGTTCGCCGCGCTCGTGCATCTGATAGAGGCGGTGCACTCCGGTGGTGGTCTCTTCGGTTACGCCCTGGATCTTCGCCAAACGGGTGGAATACCAGACAGCATCGGTCTTGAGCTTGGCCTTGATCGCATTGAACAGGCAGACTTCTTCCTCGCTGCCCGGGTTGTTCAGGATAGAAGCATCCTTTTCGGCACGTGCGCCCAGGTGCAGCAACAGCGTCGCATCACCGCCGTCATCGAGAATCATGTTGGAATAACCGCCATCCGCCCATTCGAAAATGCGGTGAGTGTAATCCCAGTATTCATCCAGCGATTCGCCCTTGACCGCGAATACCGGCGTACCAGTGGCGGCAATGGCCGCCGCAGCGTGGTCCTGGGTGGAGAAAATGTTGCAGGAAGCCCAGCGCACTTCAGCGCCGAGGTCCTTGAGCGTTTCGATCAGCACGGCAGTCTGGATCGTCATGTGCAGCGAACCGGTGATGCGTGCGCCCTGAAGCGGCTTGCTGGCAGCGTATTCCTCGCGGATTGCCATGAGGCCAGGCATTTCGGTCTCGGCAATTGCGATTTCCTTGCGGCCCCAGTCGGCCAAGCCCATATCGGCCACTACGTAATCGTTGAAATCAGCCACAGTATTCATCCTTTAAAAATCCTTGAATGTGTGGCCGGAAAGGCAGGGAGACATTTTGCTCACCCACCCGTGTCCGGCACGAGTCAGGTAAGCGCAGTTCTATAGAAACCGAGCCTGGCGGAGAACTCCGTCGCAGCGCTTCTCGGTAAGGCGTGAATTATAAAGCGATATCTGCTTTTTGCAATCGTCAAGCCGACAGCGCTTGCCCGCTCCACAAGGCATCCAGATCCGGGAAGTCCCATTTAGCCGCCTCCTCGTGCGCGACGATTTTGTCGCGCGTCAGCGGCTGGCTGATATCGATGACTTCCGGAACGATACGCGTGCCGGACTTGATGGAATAAAACACTTTGACCTTGGGAGCAAGCAGGGATTTCTCATTCTGCTCCACGACCACGCCGAGCCTACCGGAACCGAGTCGCACCAAAGAGCCCACCGGATAGATACCCACGCTTTTCACGAAGGTCTGGAAAATGTGCGGATCGAACTGGCCGTACTTGGTCCATTCCGCCATGCGCCGCAGCGACTCCGCCGGACACCATCCTTCCTTGTAGGGACGATTGGAAGTCACCGCGTCATACACATCGCAGATGGCTCCCATGCGCGCATACACGCTGAGTGCAGCCCCTTTCAACTGATCGGGGTATCCAGAACCGTCCGGTTTCTCGTGGTGATGACGGCAAACATCCAGAACCACCTCGTCCACACCCTTGCTTTCCAGCAACATGGCATGGCCAGCTACGGGGTGATTGCGCACGATCTGGAATTCCTCGTCGGTCAACTTGCCCGGCTTGTTGAGGATTTCATCGGGAATCGCCATTTTTCCGATGTCGTGCAGCAGTCCGGCAAATCCAGCCTTGCGCGTTTCAGCTTCGGTCATGCCCAATTGACGGGCCAGCGATACCATCAGCGCGCATACCGCCACCGAATGCATGTAGGTATATTCGTCCTTGTGCTTGAGACGGGCGATACTGATCAACGCACCGGGGTTACGCATGACGGAATTCGAAATTTCCTCAACCAAAGGCAAGGCAATTTCGGTATCAAGCGCGCGTCCCATGCGCACTTCCTGAAACATGGAGGCGACCGCCTGCTTGGCCTTGGCGACGATCTTGCCCGCGCGCTCCATCTCCTGCTCGATAGGCACCAGTTCCGGCGCAATCGGCGACATGCCCCCATTCTCGTCCGACCCGGTCTCGATCGCTTCGGCAAGCACTCCTGCCGCAGGCACATCGCTGCCTTTGGCCGTGTCGATCCATACCTCGCGAATGGCGCTGGCACGGATGAGCTGCAGATCGGACGCGCTTTCGATAACGAACCTGGTTCGCCAGAAGGGATGATCCATCCACGAGCCACAAAAGGCATGCAAATGCATGCCGAGCTCAAGATGTTCGACTGATATTTTTTTCAGCATACCGCGCCTTTGATTGCCATCGCTGCGGCCTCCCTTGTCCACATATAGCTCTTGATCATGCGGCAGGTCAATAGACGGAACACGAATAGGGTATTTACCTTGCCATCGCCCAGCCCCGGGGATAAAAAAAGCGGACCGGTTTCCCGGTCCGCTCTTGCATTACGGTGAGCGCTTGAGTTACAACCCGGCATCCGCGCGGAGCGCAGCCGCCTTGTCTACCGCTTCCCAGGTGAACTCCGGCTCGTCGCGGCCGAAGTGGCCGTAGGCGGCGGTCTTGGCGTAGATTGGGCGCAACAGGTCCAGCATCTTGACGATACCCTTGGGGCGCAGATCGAAATGCTTGAGCACCAGCTCCGTCAGTCTTTCGTTGCTGACCTTGCCGGTACCGTAGGTTTCCACCATGACGCTGGTCGGGCGCGCCACGCCAATGGCGTAGGACACCTGAACGGTGCAGCGCGAAGCAAGGCCGGCAGCCACGATGTTTTTCGCCACGTAGCGGCCTGCGTAGGCTGCGGAACGGTCCACCTTGGACGGATCCTTGCCGGAGAAGGCACCACCACCGTGCGGGCTGGAGCCGCCGTAGGTATCGACGATGATCTTGCGGCCGGTCAGGCCGCAATCGCCCTGCGGGCCGCCGATCACGAAACGACCGGTCGGATTGACCAGATACTTGATCTCGCCCTTGATGAGTTCCTTGGGCAGTACCGGCTTGATGATGTCTTCGATCACCGCCTCGCGGATCGCGTCGAGGTGCATTTCCGGCGCATGCTGCGTGGACAACACCACGGTATCGATGGCATCGGGCTTTCCGTCCACATAGCGCACAGTCACCTGCGACTTCGCGTCCGGGCGCAGCCATGGCAGACGGCCGTCCTTGCGCAAATGCGACTGGCGTTCCACCAGGCGATGCGCCAGCCAGATCGGTAGCGGCATCAATTGCGGCGTCTCGTCGCACGCGTAACCGAACATGAGCCCTTGGTCGCCGGCGCCTTGGTCAAGGGGATCGTCATGCGCGCCATCCACGCCCTGGGCGATATCGGGCGATTGCTTGTCATAGGCCACCAGCACGGCGCAGCCCTTGTAGTCGATGCCGTAATCGGTGTTGTCGTAGCCGATGCGCTTGATGGTATCGCGCGCCACCTTGATGTAATCGACGTTGGCGGTAGTCGTGATCTCGCCTGCCAGCACCACGAGGCCGGTGTTGGTCAGGGTTTCCGCAGCAACGCGCGCGGTTGGATCCTGCGCCAGGATGGCGTCCAGGATGGAGTCGGAAATCTGGTCGGCGACCTTGTCCGGATGCCCCTCGGACACGGATTCCGAGGTAAACAGGTATTCGCTCATTGGTGTATGTTGTATCTAATGCGCAATTAAAAGGTTGCTAGAATAACAAATTACTCTCTGACTGAAAAAGGAATTCATGCTGACCTGGCTGCTGCGGGGCCTCGCGCACCTGCCCCTTCCTGCGCTTCATGGCCTAGGCAGCCTCATCGGCCGGATCTATTTCGGCAGTGGCCGCATGGGCCGACGCACCGCGAACAACCTTCTGGCCAGCGGCATCGCCACCAGCAATAAAGAACTGCAGCAGCTGGCTCGAGACACCGCATGCGAGTCGGGCAAGGGCGCCCTCGAAACTTTCGCAATCTGGTTTCGCTCGCAAGCGACACTTCTGGACTGGATACGCGAATGCCATGGCTGGGAGCATGTCGAACAGGCGTGGTCGGCTGGCAAGGGCATCATTTTTCTGACCCCCCATCTCGGCTGTTTCGAGATCACCGCACAATACTATGCGGCCCGCCGCCCTATCAGCGTGCTGTTCCGGCCGCCTCGCAAAAGCTGGTTGGCCCCGCTCATTCATGCCGGCCGCGCCCGCGACAATGTTCGTCTTGCGCCCACTACTCTGAAAGGTGTGCGCGATCTTTTGAAAGCACTGAAGCAAGGAGAGGCAGTTGGCATCCTGCCCGATCAGAACCCAGGCAAAAATGAAGGCGAATGGGCAGATTTCTTCGGGCGACCTGCTTACACAATGACGCTGGCCCATCGTCTGGCCGAAGCCACCGGGGCGACAGTACTCATGGCATTCGGCGAGCGGCTGCCGCGTGGGCGTGGCTATGTGCTGCATATCGAGCCATTCGAAGGCGATCCTACGCCATTGGCCATCAATCAGGGGCTGGAAAAGTTGATCCGACGCAAGCCGGAGCAGTACTTGTGGAGCTATCCGCGCCATCGCCGCCCCAAGGGAGTCGAGCCTCCGCCTGTTCCGCCGCGTGCGCATGACTTAGAATAGCCGCATGAAAATCAGATTCTCCAAGATGCAGGGCGTCGGCAACGACTTCGTCGTGATCGATGCCATCCGCCAGAACATTTCCCTGACGCCTGAGCAGATCCGCTTTCTTGCCGACCGCCATTTCGGCGTCGGTTGCGACCAACTGCTGCTGGTGGAAAAGCCCACCGTGCCCGACGCCGACTTCCGCTATCGCATTTTCAATGCTGATGGCGGCGAAGTTGAGCAGTGCGGCAACGGTGCGCGTTGCTTCGTGCGCTTCGTGCATGAACAAGGGCTCACCGACAAGAAGGAAATCCGCGTCGAAACGGCTCGCGGCATCATTTTTCCGCGGCTGGAAGACAACGGCCTGGTAACCGTGGACATGGGCGCACCGCGCTTCGCTCCGGATGAAATCCCGTTCGTCGCCGATGGACGCGCGCCCGCCTACGCATTGGATGTTGCCGGAACTACCGTTGAGGCCGGTGCAGTCTCCATGGGCAACCCGCATGCGGTGCAAATCGTGGACAATGTGGACACTGCTCCCGTGGAACAGCAAGGCCCGCTGATCGAACATCACGCAAGATTCCCGCAGCGCGTCAATGCCGGCTTCATGCAGTTGGTCGACGAGCATCACATCCGCCTGCGCGTGTTCGAGCGTGGCTCGGGTGAAACGCTTGCATGCGGCACGGGCGCGTGCGCAGCCGCCGTGACCGGCATCCAGTGGGGCAAGCTTGCCACGCCCGTCACAGTGGCCATGCGCGGCGGCGATCTGACCATCCGCTGGGAGGGCGAAGGCAAGCCGGTCATGATGACCGGGCCCGCCGTCACGGTATTCGAAGGTGAAATCACGATTTGAACATGAGCGAAAGTACAACCATGCAAAACAACGACGAGCAGTTCATCGAATACCTGCGCGCCAACCCGCACTTCTTCGAGCGCAATGCGCACCTGCTGACCGAAATTTACCTGCCCAGCCCGCATGGCAGCGGCACGATTTCGCTGGCTGAACGCCAGCAGCTGGCACAGCGCGACAAGATTCGCATCCTTGAGGTCAAGCTGTCCGAACTGATCCAGTTCGGCGAGGAAAACGACGTTATCAGCGACAAGGTGCATCGCCTCACACTCGGCATTCTTGCAGCTCGCAGCTTCGACGCGCTGGCACAGATGGTGTCGCATAACCTGCGTGAGGATTTTCAGGTACCGCACGTCGCGATCCGCCTCTGGGCCAAGCCGCAGAGCGAAGGCGATACGAATGGCGGTGAGTTCGGCGAAGTAGACGAATCGCTGACCGCCTGGGCTCAAGGATTGAGCGCTCCATACTGCGGCCATAGCCCGGCAATGGGCGTAGAAGGCTGGTTCGGTGAAACCAATGCTCCCTTGAAATCGTTCGCGCTGATTCCTCTTCGCGGCGAGAACGTGTTCGGCCTGCTGGCGATGGCAAGCGAAGACCCGCAACGCTTCTACCCCGAGATGGGCACGTTGTACCTCAAGCGCATCGGCGAACTGCTTAGCGTCGCTCTGCTGCGCTACATTCTCTAGCACGTGGATTACCTGGCCGCCTATCTCGCCCATCTGGCCAACGAGCGTGGGCTCAGTCGGCTAACTTGCGAAAACTATGCCCGCGACATCCATACCTTGCAGGAACTCGCGGGTGAAGTTTCGCTTGCGGACCTTAAGGCGGCCCACATCCGTCGTTTCATTGCCACCCTGCATGGCAAGGGCATCGGCGGGAAAAGCATTGCGCGCATGCTGTCCGCCTGGCGCGGGTTCTTTACCTACCTCAATCGCCGTCACGGCATGGACAATAATCCGTGTGTCGGCATGCGCCCGCCCAAGTCGGAAAAATCTCTGCCGCATGCGCTCTCACCCGAGCAAGCCGGCAAGCTGGTGGAGATCGAAGGCGACGACGCGCTCTCGATTCGAGATCGCGCCATACTCGAACTGTTCTACTCATCAGGGCTACGTCTCGCCGAGCTAATTGGTCTCGACCCCGGCCATCTCGACCTCAACGAGGCGACTGTCACCGTCACCGGCAAGGGCAACAAAACCCGCATCGTGCCGATGGGCGCCCATGCCATTGCAGCCATTCGCGCCTGGCTGCCGCAACGCGACCTGCTCAAATCCGCCGACGAAACGGCACTGTTCGTCGGCAGGAACGGCAAGCGGCTCACGGCACGCGCAGTGCAATATCGCATGAAATCCTGGGCCATCAAGCAGGGCATCGCGGGCAATGTTCATCCCCATATGCTGCGCCACAGCTTTGCCAGCCATGTACTGCAATCCAGCGGTGATCTCAGAGCAGTGCAGGAGATGTTGGGTCATGCCAATATCAGTACCACACAGGTCTATACTCATCTCGACTTCCAGCACCTCACCAAGGTCTACGATCAGGCGCATCCGCGCGCCAGAAAGAAATAACCGCGAACAAAATCCTTGCCGGTCGGTCCACGCAATACCTGACCGGCCAACTCGGCTTTTATGGCAAAATACTGCGTTCCGAATTATTAATCCCCGCAAGAAAGGAAACCAAGCATGGAACACCAACTCCCTCCGTTGCCCTATGCCAAGGACGCCCTGGCTCCGCATATCTCCGCGGAAACCATGGAATTCCACTACGGCAAGCACCATCAGACTTATGTGACCAATCTGAATAATCTGATCAAGGGCACCGAATTCGAGAATGCTGCACTGGAAGAAATCATCAAGAAGTCTTCCGGCGGCATCTACAACAACTCCGCACAAGTGTGGAACCACACCTTCTTCTGGAACAGCATGAAGCCGAACGGCGGCGGCGCTCCCAAGGGCGCGCTGGCTGACGCAATCAACAAGAAGTGGGGCAGCTTCGACGAGTTCAAGAAGGCATTCCAGGCATCCGCCGTCGGCAACTTCGGTTCCGGCTGGACCTGGCTCGTGAAGAAGGCCGACGGTTCCGTCGACATCGTCAACATGGGCGCTGCTGGCACCCCGCTGACCACCGGCGACAAAGCGCTGCTGACCATCGACGTATGGGAACACGCTTACTACATCGACTATCGCAACCTGCGCGCCAAGTTCGTGGAAAACTTCCTGAACAGCCTCGCTAACTGGGACTTTGTCGAAGCCAACTTCGCTTAAGCGATATTTGCTGGCACAATCCAACGCCGTCGGGCAACTGCCCGGCGGCGTTTTTATTTTGCGAGGCAGTTATGATCTGTGAGTTGTGCGAGAACCCCGGCGGCGAAATCCTGTGGCAGGACGATTTGTGTCGCGTGATCCGGGTGGATGACGCCTATTACCCCGGTTTCTGCCGCGTTATCCTGAATCGCCATGTAAAAGAAATGACCGACCTGCTCGGGCAGGAACGGCAACGGGTGATGGAGGTGGTATTCGCGACGGAAGCTGCTGTGCGGGACGTGCTGCAGCCGGACAAGATCAATCTCGCGAGTCTCGGAAACATGGTACCGCATGTGCATTGGCATGTGATTCCGCGCTTTGCCGAGGACCGGCATTTTCCGAACCCGATTTGGGGGGAAGTGAAGCGGGAGGAAGCGCGACGCGAGACGCCACACGATTTGACCGTTCACTTGCGGGACAAGCTGTTCGCGCGCCTGGGTTGAAAGCCATTGCGCGCGCGACGCGCTACAGCATTTGCAGGCGTTCGACGATTTTTCCTTGCTGCAGATGACTGGTGATGATCTCGTCGATATCTTCCTGATCGACGAAGGTGTACCACACCGCTTCCGGATAGACCACCAGCAGCGGCCCTTCATCGCAGCGGTCGAAGCAGCCGGCGCGGTTGACGCGCACCTTGCCCTTGCCGTTGAGGCCCAGTTTTTTCACACGCTTTTTCATGTAGTCGAACATGCCCTCGGCATCGTGGTCGCAGCAGCATGCCGCGCCGTCGTCGCGCCGATTGAGGCAGAAAAAAACATGACGTTCGTAATACGAAGTGGACATGGAAAACTCAATCTCCTGAAGCAAGCGTATCTTCCCGGGTAAACGTCCAGGTCCGGGTAATCTCAATGATGTCGGTATCTTCGCGGATTTCCTCGGGGAAAGCAGCATAGGGTGCCCCCAGCTCGACGATGCGCTGCGCTGCTTCGTCCAGAATTTCGTGCCCCGAACTGCGGTTCAGCTCGATCTTCTCGACGCTGCCGTCAGAGCGTATCGAGACCGTGAGTTGCAGCCGACCGTAGAGCTTTTTCTCCTTGGCCGCCGACGGATAATTGAGATTGCCAACCTTCTCGACTTTCTGGCGCCAGGCTTCAACGTAACTGGCAAAACGGTACTCGCGCACCCGGGCACCAATGAACTTGCGCTTGGGACGCTTCTGATAGGCATCCATATTCTTGGAAAGTTGCGCCTCGAGACGGGCAGCATCGAGGCTGCGGGAAACCAGATCGGCAGCGTTCAGCGTCACCGGCTTTTCCTCATGCTTGCCTTGATCAGGCTCCACGGCCGCCGCCTGCTGGGTCGGCTGGCTTTCGACCTTCTGCGGTGCCTGTGCCTGAACCATCACCTCCTGCGCCTGCTTCTCCTGCTCTGCCACGCGCTGCTGCTTGCGCGGCGCCTCGGACGGCGCTTGCGCTGCCTTGACCTTGGCTTGCTTGTTCTCGACGGCGATTTTCTCGGCACGCTTTTCGGGCGGCGTTTTAGGCACCGGCAAGGGGGATTTCATTTGGCGGTCGGCATCGGTATTGCCGCCACGGTCAAGATTGGACTGGGCGAGCGCCTCCGCCTTGAAAGGCGCCTCCTTGGTCTTGGCATTGACCAGCACCACTTCGAGAGCCTTGAGATCGTCCTTGAGTTTTTTCGGCTCGGGTTTGACGAAACCCAGGCCGGCGATGAGCACAACGTGCGTAACGACCGAAAACACGATGGCAATGCCCATCGTGCTTTTCAGCCATTCCACCACCCCGTTTGAATTCAAGTACGCAGCCTCTCGAGCAGCTTCTGGTGGACGCCACCGAAGCCGCCATTACTCATCACCAGGATATGATCGCCGGAGCGGGCTTCCTGCGCAATCGCCTCGACCATGCGATCGAGGTCGTCATGTGTCGTTACCATCTCGCCCAGCGGAGCCAGCGCTGCCGCCGCATCCCAGCCCAGGTTCGCGGCATAGCAGAACACGCGGTCAGCCCCTGTGAGACTGCCCGGCAGGGCGGCTTTCATCGTGCCCAGCTTCATGGTGTTGGAACGGGGCTCCAGCACCGCGAGAATACGCGACTTGCCCACCTTGGCGCGCAGGCCGGCGACAGTGGTGTCGATCGCAGTCGGATGGTGTGCAAAGTCATCGTAAACGGTAACGCCGTTGACCGTGCCTCGCACTTCCATGCGGCGCTTCACGTTGCGGAACTCGCCCAATGCGACGATGCCGACTTCTACCGGCACCCCCACATGGCGCGCCGCAGCCAATACCGCCAGTGCATTCATGCGGTTATGCTCGCCCAGCAGCTCCCATTGCACGCGGCCTTGCGGCTCACTGTCGAGAAATACTTCGAAACTGTTGTCATCATCCGGCGTGCCGGCAGTCCAGCCGCTGGCGATACCGAACCGCTCTACTGGCGTCCAGCAGCCACGCTGCAACACGCGATCCAGGCTGTCCTCGCGCCCATTGGCGACGACCAGGCCAGCCGCGGGCACCGTGCGGACCAGATGGTGGAACTGGGTTTCGATTGCGGCCAGGTCGGCAAAAATGTCGGCGTGGTCGAATTCGAGATTGTTGAGCACTGCAGTACGCGGGCGGTAATGCACGAACTTGGAGCGCTTGTCGAAGAAGGCAGTATCGTACTCGTCCGCCTCGATCACGAAAAATGGCGATTTCCCGCCCTTTTCCTGCCGCGGCTCGCCCGGCAAGCGCGCCGATACGCCGAAATTCTCCGGCACGCCGCCAATGAGAAAACCCGGGGCGAGGCCGGCGTATTCCAGTACCCAGGCCAGCATCGAGCTGGTCGTGGTCTTGCCATGAGTACCGGCAACGGCAAGCACCCACTTGTCGCGCAGCACGTTCTCGGCCAGCCACTGCGGGCCGGAAACGTAAGGCAGACCGCGGTTGAGAATTTCTTCCATGAGCGGATTGCCGCGGGACACCACGTTGCCGATCACGAAAATATCCGGATTCAGGTTCAGCTGTTCCGTGCCGAAGCCTTCGATCAGTTCGATGCCCTGTGCTTCGAGCTGCGTGCTCATCGGCGGATAGACATTGGCATCACAGCCCGTGACACGATGGCCAGCAGCCTTGGCCAATACGGCGATGCCGCCCATGAAGGTGCCGCAGATGCCGAGTATGTGAATATGCATGAGGTTTGGTAGCCGTCAGTGATTGATCAGAGATTGGGGGCCAGCCAGCGTTCCAGATACTCCTTGGGCAGGCCGCGCCGGGCCACCATGTCGTCCAGCTGGTCCTGGCCGATCTTGTCCACGCTGAAATACTTCGACTCCGGATGCGCCAGGTAAAAACCGGACACCGCCGCTGCCGGCATCATGGCGAAGGATTCGGTCAGTATCATGCCGATTTCTTCCGCGCGCAGCAGCTTGAACATGTCCGGCTTCACTGTGTGATCCGGGCAGGCAGGATAGCCTGGTGCCGGGCGGATACCGCGATAGGTTTCCTTGATGAGTTCGGCATTGCTGAGCTTTTCATCCTGCGCATAGCCCCAGAAATCAGTACGCACGCGCTCATGCAGATATTCGGCGAACGCTTCGGCCAGACGATCGGCAAGCGACTTGAGCAGGATGCTGTTGTAGTCGTCATGCGCATCGAGGAAGCGCTTTTCGTGCTTTTCGATTCCCAGTCCAGCCGTTACCGCGAACAGGCCGATGTAATCCGCGACACCCGAGGATTTGGGCGCAATGAAATCCGCGAGGCACTGATTAGGCCGCGGCACGCCGTCGATGACCGGTTTCACCGTCTGCTGGCGCATGCCGTACCAGGTGAAGGCGACTTCGCTGCGCGATTCGTCGGTGTAAATCTCGATGTCGTCGTCGTTGACACTGTTGGCGGGCAGCAGCGTGATCACGCCGTTGGCGGTGAGCCAACGGCCGTCGATGATCTTCTTGAGCATCGCCTGGCCTTCGCTGAACAGCTTGGTCGCGGCTTCGCCGACCACCTTGTCCTCGAGAATGGCAGGATAAGCGCCTGCGAGATCCCAGGTCTGGAAGAACGGACCCCAGTCGATGTAGTTCACCAGCGCCGCGAGGTCGAAATTCTCGATCACGCGGCGACCGATGAACTTCGGCTTGACCGGCGCATTCGGGCCGACAAAATCGGTCTTGACCTTGTTGGCGCGTGCCTCGGCCAGCGTGAGCAGCGGCGTGCCCTTCTTGTTCGCGTGCTGCACCCGTACGCGCTCGTAGTCGTTGGCGATCTCGGAAATATAGGCATCGCGCTGCTCCGGGGTCAGCAGTGACTGCATCACCGAAACCGAACGCGAAGCATCTGGCACGTAAACCACCGGCCCTTCGTAATTGGGCGCGATCTTGACCGCGGTATGCGCACGTGACGTTGTCGCGCCGCCGATCAGCAGCGGAATCTTGAGCATGCGGAAATGCGGGTCGCGCTGCATTTCGCGCGCGACGTGCGCCATTTCTTCCAGCGAAGGCGTGATGAGGCCGGAAAGACCGATGATGTCGGCGTTTTCCACCTTGGCCATCGCGAGGATTTCGGACGCGGGCACCATCACGCCCATGTTCACCACCTCGAAGTTGTTGCACTGCAGCACCACCGAGACGATGTTCTTGCCGATATCGTGCACATCGCCCTTCACAGTCGCGATGACGACCTTGCCCTTGGGTTTGGCTTTCATGCCGGTACGGCGCTCTTCCTCGGCCTTTTCCTCTTCGATGAACGGGATGAGGTGCGCCACCGCCTGTTTCATCACGCGGGCGGACTTCACCACCTGCGGCAGGAACATCTTGCCCTGACCGAACAGGTCGCCGACTACGTTCATGCCGTCCATGAGCGGCCCCTCGATCACGTTGATCGGGCGGCCGCCGTTATCCATGATCTGCCGGCGCACTTCCTCGGTATCCTGCACGATGAATTCCGTGAAGCCGTGTACCAGTGCGTATTCGATACGCTTGCCGACCGGTACCGGATTTTCGGGAGTACCGCGCCATTCCAGCGTCGCGGCTTCCTTCTTGCCGCCCGCAACCAGCGTACCGGCGAACTCGATCATGCGCTCGGTCGCGTCCGGACGGCGGTTGAGCACCACATCCTCGACGCGCTCGCGCAGCTCGGGCGCAAGGTCGTCGTACACGCCTATCATGCCGGCATTGACGATGCCCATGGTCATGCCGGCCTTGATCGCGTGATACAGGAACACCGTATGGATCGCCTCGCGCGCGGGCTCGTTGCCGCGGAAGCTGAAGCTCACGTTGGAGACGCCGCCGGAAATGCGGGCATGCGGCAGATTCTGCTTGATCCAGCGCGTGGCTTCGATGAAATCGACGGCGTAGTTGTTGTGCTCTTCGATACCGGTCGCGATTGCGAAGATGTTCGGGTCGAAAATGATGTCCTCGGGCGGGAAGTTCACCTTTTCCACCAGCAGGTCATAGGCGCGCTTGCAGATTTCGGTCTTGCGCTCGAAGGTGTCCGCCTGGCCTTTCTCGTCGAAGGCCATCACGATCACGGCGGCGCCGTAGCGGCGGCACAGTTCGGCCTGACGCAGGAATTCTGCCTCGCCTTCCTTCATCGAGATCGAGTTGACGATGCTCTTGCCCTGCACGCACTTCAAGCCTGCCTCGATGACCGACCATTTGGACGAGTCGATCATGATGGGCACGCGCGCGATATCCGGCTCGGATGCAATCAGGTTGAGGAAGTGCGTCATCGCGGCGACCGCGTCCAGCATGCCCTCGTCCATGTTGATGTCGATCACCTGCGCGCCGTTTTCCACTTGCTGGCGCGCGACGGACAGCGCTGCATCAAACTGGCCGTTGAGGATCATGCGCGCGAACGCCTTGGAACCGGTGACGTTAGTACGCTCACCGACGTTGACGTAAAGCGACTGCTCGTCGATGACAAATGGCTCCAGGCCGGACAGGCGCGTCGCGACCGGCACCTGCGGAATCTGGCGCGGCGGCAGGTCCTTGATCGCTTCGGCGATCGCGCGAATGTGATCTGGCGTCGTGCCGCAGCAACCGCCAGCGATGTTGACGAAGCCGCTTTCAGCGAACTCCTTGACCAGCGACGAAGTGATGTCCGGCGTCTCGTCGAAGCCGGTGTCTGACATCGGGTTGGGCAGGCCAGCGTTGGGATAGACGCTGACGAAGGTATCTGCTATCTGCGACAGCTCTTCCGCATACGGCCGCATCAAGGTAGCGCCCAGCGCGCAGTTGAGGCCGATGGAAAGCGGGCGCGCGTGGCGCACCGAATTCCAGAATGCGGGCACGGTCTGGCCGGAAAGGATGCGGCCGGACGCGTCGGTGACGGTACCAGAAATCATGATCGGCATGCGGTAGCCGGCTTCGTCGAAGAAGGTCTCGATCGCGAACAGCGCCGCCTTGCAGTTAAGCGTATCGAAAATGGTTTCCACGAGCAGAATATCCGCACCGCCGGCGACCAGCCCGCGCACCTGCTCCAGGTAAGATTCGGCCAACTCGTCGAAGGTCACGTTGCGTGCGGCGGGATCGTTTACATCCGGCGAAATCGACGCGGTCTTGGGCGTCGGGCCGAGCGCGCCCGCGACGAAACGCGGCTTGTCGGGTGTGGAGTACTTGTCGCACGCAGCACGCGCGAGCTTGGCGGCCTCGACGTTCATCTCGTAGGCGAGATGCGCCATCTGGTAGTCAGCCTGAGCCACACCGGTCGCACCGAAGGTATTGGTCTCGATGAGGTCGGCGCCGGCGGCAAGGTACTTTTCATGAATTTCGCTGATGACGTCCGGCCGCGTCAGAGACAGCAATTCGTTGTTGCCCTTGAGGAACAGCTCGCGCCCCACGCCTTGCTGCGGCTTTTCGTGCGCACCGCAACCGCAGCCGACACCGTGCCCCGCATGCTCGCCCGCCTCGCCCTGGAAGTCCTTGAAGCGCTCCCCGCGATAATCCTGTTCCGTCAGCTTGTACTGCTGGATCATCGTGCCCATCGCGCCGTCAAGGATCATGATGCGGCGGGCGAGTATCTCGCGCAGACGGGTTTCGGTAGGGGAAATCGCGTAGGTCAAGGCAAGGTCCTGTTTCATCGACAACAATAATTTACCGGCGCGCCAGCGGGCGGCCGGTGTTTAACTTCATAATTATAAAGCCCGCAGGATAATTTATCTCGTCCGCCTGCGAAGGAGCCGGACAGCGACGGCACAAAGGCCGAATCAGAACAGGCTGGCGCCGAGAAGGTCGCCGATGAGATAGGTTACCAGCCCTGCCGCGCCGCCTATGCCCAGCATGCGCAGGCCGCCCCACAATGCGCTGCGCCCCGTGAAAAGGGACAGCGCCGCACCCACGATGAACAAAGCGCCCGCCGTGAGCAGCGTGGCCACCAGCAATGGGTGACGCTCGACACCCAACACGTAGGGCAGCAAAGGCACCAGCCCCCCGCCCACGAAAGAGAAGAAAGAAGACAGGGCAGCGACCCAAGGCGAGCCCAGTTCATCCGGATTCAGCCCCAGTTCCTCGCGCGCCAGCGTATCCAGCCCCATTTCGGGGTCGGCGATCATGCGCTCGGCAAGGCTGCGCGCTTCTTCCCGGTTCATACCGCGCGCCTGATAGATCAGCGCCAGCTCGGCCGCCTCCTGGTTGGGGTATTGCGCCAGCTCGTCACGCTCCAGGCCGATCTGGTATTCGAACATCTCGCGTTGCGAACGCATGGAAACATACTCGCCTGCCGCCATCGAGAATGCACCAGCCAAGAGACCGGCGACACCGGTCAGCAGAATGACGCCATGCTCGCTCGAGGCACCAGCTACCCCCATGACCAGACACGCGATCGACACCAAGCCGTCGTTGATGCCGAATACTGCCGCACGCAATCCGCCCGATGAGCCGTTCCCCTTGTGGCTCGCGCCTACTTCCTCGACAGTTTGCGGCACCGGATGAAATCCCGGGCGGCGCGACGAATACACCGACAATCCGCGTATCTTGATTGCAGCGAGAATAGTACGCATCTTGCGCGGCCCCAGCGTTTTCGCCAGCCAGGCAATGAGGCGTACACGCAGATCGGGCACGTATCTTTCCGGAACGGCATGGCCCGATTTGCGCGCCTCCACGGCCCACAGGTCCGCCTGGTTGTCCGCTTCCCGCGCCAGTTCGAGAAACAGCAGCTGGCGCGGAGTACCGCTCTCCCGGTCGGAGATGATGCGATAAAGATAAGCGGAGCGCTTTTCTTCCTTCCAGCTGTTGAGTTCGTGCATGCTCACTCCATCCCGTTGCGCCGATACTGAATGGCTTCGGCAATATGTCTGGACTGCACCGTGCTGCTTCCCGCAAGATCGGCAATGGTGCGCGCCACCTTCAGGATGCGATGATAAGCCCTCGCAGACAGACTGAGGCGGCTGATCGCCTGTTTCAGCAGCGCCGCGCCCGCCTCGTCGGGGAAGCAGAAAGCGTCGATTTCCTGGCTGCCGAGGTCGGCGTTGGCTTTCCCTTGGCGTGCCATCTGCAGCTCGCGCGCCGCCTGGACCCGTTGTCGTACGCTGACACTGGCCTCTCCCGTAGCCGATTTCTGCAGTTCGTCATCGCGCAAGGCAGGAACCTCGATATGCAAATCGATCCGGTCCAGCAACGGACCGGAAATCCGGCCTCGGTACCGCGCGATCTGATCCGGCGTACAGCGGCACTTGTTGTTGGGATGGCCGAGATACCCGCATGGGCAGGGATTCATCGCCGCGATCAACTGGAAGCGTGCCGGAAAATCCGCCTGCCGTGCTGCGCGTGAAATCGTGATATGACCCGACTCCAGAGGCTCGCGCAGAACCTCCAGCACGGAGCGCGAAAATTCCGGAAGCTCGTCGAGGAACAGCACACCATGATGGGCGAGCGATATTTCGCCCGGCCGCGGATGACTTCCGCCACCGACCAGCGCCACGGCGGAAGCCGTATGGTGCGGCGCACGATAAGGACGGCGCTTCCAGTTTTCCGGCTTGAAGCCGCCGTTCAACGACTGGATGGCCGCCGACTCCAGCGCCTCATCCTCGCTCATTTCCGGAAGAATGCCGGGGAAACGCGCAGCCAGCATCGACTTTCCGGTGCCAGGAGGTCCGGCCATTATCAGGCTATGTTTTCCAGCAGCTGCAATTTCGAGCGCGCGTCGCGGCAGCGCCTGCCCTTTCACGTCGGCGAGATCAGGATATTCAGGAAGAAAAGCCAACGCCTCATCTTCTACCGGAATCAACTTCTCCTGCCCTGCGAGGTGCGCGCACACCTCAAGCAAGCTGTTGGCTGGAAAGACGGTGGCTGTCTTCACCAAAAATGCTTCCCGTGCACTCTTTTGGGGCAGGATAAACGCCCGCCCGTCTCGGCTAGCCTTGAACGTCATCGCCAGCGCGCCGCGTACCGGGCGCAGCTCGCCCGTTAGCGCCAGTTCCCCGGCAAATTCGTATTCGGAAAGCTTTTCGGCAGGGATCTGGCCGGAGGCTGCCAGAATGCCGAGCGCGATGGGGAGGTCGAAGCGCCCACTTTCCTTGGGCAAATCGGCAGGGGCAAGATTGACGGTGATCCTGCGTGCCGGAAATTCAAAGCGTGAAGTCTGCAATGCAGCGCGCACCCGGTCCTTGCTTTCCTTCACCTCCGCTTCCGGCAAGCCCACGATCTGGAAACCGGGAAGCCCATTGGCGAGATGCACTTCCACGGTGACAAGTGGAGCATCCATGCCGGAGAGGGCGCGACTATATAAAACGGCGAGTCCCATATTCTTGTTTTTCTTTTTATCAAGTGTGTTCACTCCGTCCTGCGACGGAACGTACTGCTTGCCAATCGAAGCTGCTTATTCCGGCTGGCGCGATTCCAGCTCGGCCAAGCGTTTTTCCAGCGTTTCCAGCTGCGCGCGAGTCCGTTGGAGAACCTGCGTCTGGACATCGAATTCTTCGCGAGTCACAAGCTCCAATTTGGTGAATATGCCCCGCAATAGTGCATTAATATTCTTTTCCAGATCGGCCGCCGGCGTACTTGCCATCATCCCGCTGATTTTACTTGATATTTCTTCGATAATTTTCGTATTCAACATCATCTTTCCTTTAATCCGGCCTCATAGTCTAGCAGATGTCCGGTGCATGCAGGCTTTCGAAGCGCACCACATCGGTGCTCATTATCCAATTGATATTAAAAGAAAATTACAAATTCGTGTAAATCCCGTCTTCTTTGGGTGACACTTTCAGCCGGGATTGGCGGAATTTTACTGGCACGAGTGTTGCTTGGAGTTTGGTGCTTGTTTTCTTCATTCGTTCCAACTGAAAGGGTGCACTATGCGTAAATCAATCCTGTTAGCCGCTTTGCTGGGTGCTGGCTTCATCACACCGGGCATGGCGCTTGCCGAAGAAGCAGCCGCAGCTCCTGCAGCCGCCGAACCGGCATCTCCCCATACCGTTACCTATAACATCGGCCTGTTCAGCCAGTATGTCTGGCGCGGCATGACCCAAACCGATGAAGCTGCGGCGCTGCAAGGCGGTGTGGACTATGCCCACTCCAGCGGTTTCTATGCAGGCACCTGGGCTTCCAATGTGACCTGGACCAAAGACTATGGTTACATGGATTCCAATAGCCTGGAACTCGATCTTTATGGCGGTTTTGCCAATACTATCGGCGAGACCGGCATTGGCTATAACGTCGGCGTGCTGCAATACCTGTATCCGGGTACTTCTGCCAGCGGCGCTCCTGATACGGATGCAACCGAAGTCTATGGCGCTTTGAGCTACAAGTGGGCCAACGTCAAGCTTTCCTACACCGCTTCCGATGAAGCCTGGGGTTTCGATGATGCCCAAGGTACTCTGTATTGGGAAGCCAACGCCGACATTCCTCTGGGCGAGACCGGTCTCACTGTCAACCTGCATGTCGGTAGCTTCCAGTTCGACGGCGAAGTCGGCGGTGTCGACAACGACGAGTACGATTACGAAGACTGGAAGGTCGGCCTGACCAAGGCTTGGAGCAATGGCGTCAAGCTGGGCGGCTACTGGACCGACAACAATGCCGACAAGGATTTCTGGCCGACAGAAATGCGTGATGGCCAATTCACCGTCTTCGTTCAGAAGCTGTTCTAATTTTTGTGGCAACCGGCTGCGGGCTGCCATACAGCGGTCCGCATCCAATAACTACTCTATAACAGGAGACTTAAATGAAATTTGTCACCGCCATCATCAAGCCGTTCAAGCTTGACGAAGTGCGTGAAGCCCTCTCCGCCATCGGCGTCCAGGGCATCACGGTCACCGAGGTCAAGGGCTTCGGTCGGCAAAAGGGGCACACCGAGCTGTATCGCGGCGCCGAATATGTCGTCGATTTCCTTCCCAAGGTCAAGCTCGAAGCCGCTATCAAGGACGACATGCTCGACCAAGTGATCGAAGCGATCGAAAAATCCGCCAGCACCGGCAAAATCGGCGATGGCAAGATTTTCGTCTTCGATCTCGAACAAGTCTATCGTATCCGCACCGGCGAAACCGGTCCGGATGCGCTGTAAGGGGAGAACACTCATGAAGCGTATTTTGTCGATGTTCGCCTTGATCGGCGCGCTGGGCTTTGGCGGCCTGGTCTTCGCCGAAGAGGCTGCCGTGCCGGATGCTGCTGCTCCGGCCGCCACTACCGAAGCCGCTCCGGCGCCTGCTGCTGAAGCGGCTCCCGCCGAGGCTGCTCCGGCTGCCACTCCTGCAGAAGCTGCACCGGCCGAAGCGGCGGCCGCCCCGGCTCCGACTCCGGACAAGGGCGATACCGCATGGATGCTGGTCGCAACCGCTCTGGTCACACTGATGACCATCCCTGGCCTGGCACTGTTCTACGGCGGCATGGTGCGTTCCAAGAACATGCTGTCCGTGCTGATGCAGGTCTTCGTGATCTTCTCGCTGCTCGGCGTGCTGTGGGCCCTGTATGGCTATAGCGTCGCCTTCACCGAGGGCAACGCCTTCTTCGGCAGCCTCTCCAAGGCCTTCCTGGCTGGCGTGACTCCGGAATCCGTCGCCGCGACCTGGAGCAAGGGCGTGGTCATCCCGGAATACGTGTACATCGTGTTCCAGCTGACCTTTGCCGCCATCACTCCGGCGCTGATCATCGGTGCCTTTGCCGAGCGCATGAAGTTCTCCGCCGTGCTGCTGTTCATGGTGCTGTGGTTCACCTTCTCCTACCTGCCGATCGCTCACATGGTGTGGTACTGGGCAGGTCCGGATGCCTACACCTCTGCTGAAGCCGGTGCGGCTGCGACTGCAACCGCTGGCTGGCTGTTCCAGAAGGGTGCGCTCGACTTCGCAGGCGGTACGGTCGTTCACATCAACGCCGGTGTTGCCGGCCTGGTGGGCGCACTGATGCTGGGCAAACGTCTCGGTTACGGCAAGGAAGCACTGCATCCGCACAGCATGACGCTGACCATGGTGGGCGCTGCCATGCTGTGGGTGGGCTGGTTCGGTTTCAACGCCGGCTCCAACCTGGAAGCCAACGGCCTGACCTCCATGGTATTCCTGAACACCATGGTCGCCACCGGCGCAGCCACCTTGTCCTGGGTACTGATCGAGTGGTTCGGCAAGAGCAAGCCTTCCATGCTGGGTGCGGCATCCGGTGCGGTGGCTGGCCTTGTTGCCATCACCCCGGCTTGCGGCTTCGTCGGCCCGATGGGCGCCATCGTGATCGGCCTGCTGGTCTCCCCGCTGTGCTACTTCTTCGTCGCCAAGGTGAAGTACATGCTCGGCTACGACGATGCACTGGACGTCTTCGGTGTCCACGCCATCGGCGGTATCTTCGGTGCGATCGCAACCGGCGTGTTCGCCAGCCCGTCCCTGGGCGGCACCAGCTGGTACGACTATGTGGCCAACGCTGCAGCCGAGTTCGACATGGCTGGCCAGGTCTGGATCCAGACCCAGGCTGTGCTGACCGCGATCGTCTGGTCCGCAGTGGTCTCCTTCATCGCCTACAAGATCGTCGATATCGTGATCGGTCTGCGCGTACCGGAAGAAGCGGAACGCGAAGGTCTGGACACCACCGACCATGGCGAGCGTGCTTACAACTACTAAGCTGTTCGGTAGCTGAAGCAGCATGACAAAGCGGGCGCGAAAGCGCCCGCTTTTTTATTGCCTTCCAAACCAGATCGCAGAAGGCGGAGGCAGGAAAAATCAGGACTGGAGAGAAATGCGGCGGGCACCAAGGCGGGTCGCTTGCCAGCCGAGATGATCGTAATACCCCAATGCCGGTTCGTTATCGAGGTCCACCAGCAACTGGGCACGCGTCGCACCTCGGGATCGCGCCCAATCCAGTGCAGAGGACAGCAATCGCCGACCTATGCCTTGAGTGCGCCAGCCTTCCGCGATCACCATATCCTCTATCCAGGCGGAATAAGCGCCTTCGGCCGTGGAAATCACCAGTTGCGCGCTTACCATGCCGATTACATTGCCGTGAGCATCCCGGGCCGTCATGATCACTGCATTTTCAGGCGTCGCGAGCAGCTTCCGCAGCCCTCGTTCCTGCTTCTCCGGATCGGCGCGGAAATCCTGTTCGATACCGAAAAGAATATTCAGCAGTTGCACCAGTTGCGGCACATCCTCTGGGGTGGCCGGCGTGCAAACGCAGGCATCACTCACCCTTCATGTCCTCGGGGTGGTCGTAATGGATGATGGAAAGAAAACGAATCGGCGTTCCATGAAGCTTCTCCGGCCGATGCGGAATTTCGCCGCGGAAAGTAAGCGAATCTCCCGGTTCCAGCATGTAGGTTTCATTCCCCACACGATATTCCAGCACGCCTTCCAGCATGTGGATGAATTCAGTGCCGGGGTGCTCGAAAGGCCCGAACTCTTCGCCGGCATCCTGCAGCGTGATGAGAAAAGGTTCGAAAGTCTTGTGCGGCCCCTGGTCGTAAGCCAGCAGATGATAGGTATGCCCGCGTTTGGTGCCGCGCCGCACAACTTCCATGCCCTCATTGCTCTTGACCAGCTGCGCGCCTCCTTGCGGCTGACCGTAATTGCGGAACAGATGGGCCAAGGTTACACCCAGCGCATTCGCAACCTGCTCCAGCGTATCGAGGCTGGTGGCCGTCTGGGCATTTTCGATCTTGGAAAGCATGCCGCGACTGATGCCGGCGCGCTCCGAGACTTCTGCAATGGTCAGCTCGTGCTGGGTGCGCAAATCGCGGATTGCATTACCGAGATAATGCTCGAGGGGTTTGGGTTCTTTTTCGCTCATGGGCGCGATTGTTTCACAGAAAGAAAAAGAGTTAAACACATGAAGAATCGAGAAGAAACAGCCAATTTGGAGCCACCCCATCGCTGTCCGGGCGAAACAGCTCAATCATGCGTGTGATTTCAATCCAGCACTTTTGATGCATTTCTGCACCAGTCCTGTGCAGCGGGCTGGCTCCATAAGAAGCATGGATTCCATAACATACTGTTTATTATCAAATAATATCTCTGGCATGCTTAATGCTATTAACTAACTGAAACTGCTGATTTACATGCTCAGTTTTCATTTTCTCCTTCTCCTCCCTCAGCGGGCTTCGGCCCGCATTTTTTTTTGCGCTACAATCAGCGGACTATGGTCCCTCATCTTACTACCGCACTCAACGGCCCCCTCCTCGAACTCGAACAGCGTATCCTCGACGCCATGCCGCGCATCGAATACTGGCTGCGCACGCAATGGCTGGAACACGGCACACCGTTCTACGCCTCGGTTGACCTGCGCAATGCCGGCTTCAAACTGGCACCGGTCGATACCAACCTGTTTCCGGGTGGCTTCAACAACCTGAATCCCGACTTCCTGCCGCTCTGCGTGCAGGCCGCCATGTCGGCGGTAGAGAAAGTATGCCCATCGGCGCAGCGCTTCATGCTGATCCCCGAAAACCATACGCGGAATACCTTCTACCTGCAGAACGTCGCCGCTCTCACCAACATCCTGCGCCAGGCGGGGCTTACGATACGCATCGGCAGCATCTCGCCCGACATCACCGAAGTAACACGCCTTCCGCTGCCCCACGGCGGCGAATTGGTGCTCGAACCGGTAAAGCGCGTAGGCAACCGGCTAGTGCTGGATGATTTCGACCCCTGTGCGATCCTGCTCAACAACGACCTCTCGGGCGGAATTCCTCCCATCCTCGAAGATCTCGAACAGTCGCTCATCCCGCCGCTGCATGCAGGCTGGGCCGTGCGCCGCAAGTCGCGCCATTTCGCGGCCTATACCCGCGTCGCCCGTGAATTCTCGGAACTTCTCGGCATCGATCCATGGATGGTCGATCCGCTGTTCGCGAGCTGCGGCATGATCGATTTTCATGAGCGCGTGGGCGAGGATTGCCTTGCTGCCCAGGTCTCCGACCTGCTCTCCCGCATCCGGACAAAATACCGCGAATACGGTGTGGAGCAGGAACCTTTCGTCATCGTGAAGGCGGATGCCGGCACCTACGGCATGGGCATCATGACGGTGA
>CAMLDO010000032.1 GCA_946478865.1 uncultured Methylobacillus sp. | reverse complement strand
GGAGTATATGCGCGGCGATGACCCCAATGCACTGATCGGCTTGCCGCTGATTTCGCTAATCTCCATGTTGCAAAACGAAGGCATCACGGTCATATAATCCCGCTCAGGGAGAATTCATGGCCGCATCCATCCTCATCATCGAAGACGAACCCGCGATTGCGGACACACTGATTTACGCGCTGAAAAGCGAAGGTTATCAGCCGCACCATTGCACACTAGGCGGCGATGGGCTAGCAGAATTGCGCAGCGGAGCTTATGCGCTGGCGATTCTGGATATCGGCTTGCCAGACATGAGTGGGTTCGACGTCTGCCGCGAGGCGCGCGCTTTCACCGACCTGCCCATTATTTTCCTAACGGCGCGCACGGACGAGATCGACCGCATCGTGGGACTGGAAATCGGCGCGGACGACTATGTTGCCAAGCCGTTCTCTCCACGAGAAGTGGTGGCACGGGTGCGGGTACGATTGCGCAGAGTCTCATCGGCTTCAGTAGCCCGTCTCTTGTTCCAGATCGATACTGCCAGCGCACGCATCCACTTTCATGGCATCCTGCTCGACCTCACGCGTTACGAATTTTTACTGCTGAAAACTCTGCTGGAACATCCAGGGCGTATATACAGCCGCGACGAATTGATGGATCGCATCTGGCGCGATGCTCTTGACACCTCTGACCGCACGGTCGATACGCATATCAAGACCTTGCGCTCAAAGCTGAAAGCGATACATGAAGAATCGGACCCCATCGTTACGCACCGTGGCATGGGCTACAGTGTAAGCAACGGCGCGCGTAAATGAGCATCAGCCTGCGCCTGCTGCTGGGTTACTTTCTCATCGTCGGCCTCGCCGCGTGGTTCGTGCTCAACAGCTTCGTGCAGGAGGTAAAACCCGGCGTACGACAGACCATGGAGGAAACACTGGTCGATACCGCTCATCTGCTCGCGGAACTGGCCACAGAAGACATGAGCGGCAACCGCATTGATACCGCTCGTTTCGACTCCGCCTTTCGCCGCTACCAGGCGCGCGACCCGCATGCAGAGATCTGGGGCTTTCGCAAGGACGCCGTCAATCTGCGCGTCTATATTACCGATGCCCAAGGCATCGTGCTCTATGATTCACAGGGCCTTGCCGTCGGCCAGGATTACTCGCGCTGGAACGATGTCTACCTCACCCTGCATGGCCGCTATGGTGTCCGCAGCACACGCGAAGTACCAGGCAACGACAATACTGCTGTGATGCACATTGCAGCGCCGATCCGACACGACGACAAGCTGGTCGGCGTGCTCACTGTCGCCAAGCCTACCATGAGTGTGCAACCCTTCATCGACCGCAGCCGCCAGCGCATTGAACGCGCCGGCTGGTGGCTCATGGGCGGCGCGCTGCTGATCGGCCTACTGTTCACATGGTGGCTGACGCGCTCTATTGGGCTGCTGCGCCGTTATGCACGTGAAGTCAGCGCCGGGCACAAGGCGCAACTGCCCAATCTCGGTAGCGGCGAGCTCGCCGAGTTAGGCCGCGCACTTACCGAAATGCGCGAGAAATTGGATGGCCGGGAATACGTCGAGAACTACGTGCATCATCTTGCCCATGAGATGAAAAGCCCGCTCACCGCGCTCATCGGTGCCGCCGAGCTACTGGACGAGAACATGCCGCCGCAGGACCGGGCGACCTTTACCGCCAACATCCGTGAGCAAAGCCGCCGCCTCAAAGACATGTTGGACAAGCTGCTCGCGCTGGCACGGCTGGAACATCGTAATTCTCTGGAAGAGACTGTCAGCGTCAGTCTGCATGAGCTGGCCGACACCGTAATCGCAGATCACGCGATAGCGATGCAGTCGCGCGGCATTAACTGCGACAACACCATATCGCAGGATGCCAAAGTCAACGGCGAGCCTTTCCTGCTACGCCAGGCACTTTCCAATCTGCTGGACAATGCGATTGCATTCGCGCCGAATGCCAGCCTTATCACGATTGCCCACGAAGTCTTGCCTGAACGGCATGTGATATGCGTCCGCGATCAAGGCAATGGTATCCCCGAGTTTGCCCTGCCGCGCGTTTTCGAGCGCTTCTATTCCCTGCCCCGTCCCGCCACTCAGCAGAAGAGCACCGGGCTGGGACTGCCTTTCGTCAAGGAAGTGGCAGCGCTACACAACGGCAATATCGAATTACGAAACCTCCCTGAAGGCGGAGCCGAGGCACGACTAACGCTACCCATCGCCTGATCACAGCAAAGAGCATAGCGTCTTTAAACTGGGGCACTTTCAGAAACCTCACATTCGCCACACATTCTCTCCATCGTCCGCACATAAAGCCCGCCCATCATGGCGACTCCATATCACAGGGAGATCGCCATGCCATTCACGCCACTGCATTTGGGCCCCGGCCTCGCCATCAAGGGGCTGATACCCAGGCACTTCAGTTTTTCCATATTCGCGCTCGCCAATGTTGTCATGGACATTGAACCGCTATATCGCATGTGGCGCATTGAAATGCCGCTGCATGGGTTTTCCCACACACTCACAGGCATGCTCCTGATTGCCGTCGGCTCAGCCATGTTCGGCCGCAAATTGCTTGCGACCAGTTGGCGACTCTATGAAAAGCTCGGGGGCGAGGATGAAGAGCAATTCTGCATCACTTCGACGCAAGCGTGGCTGGGCGCCTTGCTGGGGGCCGGCTCGCACCTGCTGCTGGATGCGGTAATGCACGCCGACATGCGTCCGTTTGCGCCACTCACCGACGCGAACCCTTTGCTCATGCATGACTGGGTGCTGCCCATGCATCTCGCCTGTGTATTGGCCGGGATGATCGGTTTTGCCTTGCTTCTGACGCGCGCCGTGTGGCAGCGCAGCACGGTATGAATACAACTCACAAGAAAGGAATTGCCATGCATCGTTACCCATTGTTTTCCAAGACCCTCATGATCGGTTTTCTGGCGCTGTTGCTGCTGATACCGCTGGGGATGATCGAATCCAAAATCTCCGAACGCAAGGCGCTGCAGCAAAGCGTGCAGCAGGACATCGCACGGAGCGCGGCGCGCCCGCAGACATTGAGCGGCCCGTATCTGGTCGTGCGTTATCAGCTGCGCGAGAAAAAGATCGAGAAGGATGAACATGGCAAAGAAAGAACTCTCATCGTCGCAAGCGAACCGAAGGAGACGGTGCTCGAGCCCCATGCATTGAAGATCATCGGGAGCGCCGAAGTCGAATCGCGCCAGCGCGGCATCTACAAGGCGCAGCTTTACAACCTGCATGCCGAAATCAGCGGCAGCTTTGCCGTACCACGCGTGTATGGCCTTGCCCAGGCGGCGGAAGATGTGATCCCGCTCAACGCCTATTTCGTGATGCGCCTCAGCGACTCCCGCGGAATACGTAATGCACCGCTCCTGACACTGAATGGTACGGCGCATGAATTCGGTGCGGGCGGCGTGCCGCCGTTGGCAGGAAATGGCATGCATGTTTTCCTGCCGGCACTTGATCCGACACAGGCGCACAACTTCAACTTCAGCTTTCCGCTCGAACTGCAAGGCACGTCGACATTGGCAATCCAGCCGTCTGCCAAGACCACCGAGGTTGCGCTCAAGTCTTCCTGGCCCCATCCCTCGTTTGGTGGCAGCTTTCTGCCCCGTACACGCAGCGTTTCCGATCAGGGCTTCAATGCGCAATGGCTGGTTAGTAGTCTGGCAAAGAACTCCGTGGGCCAAGTCGATAATGCCCAAACCAACGAGGCCGAAGCCCTGTCGATCGATTTCATTGACCCGGTCAATATCTACCTCATGTCAGAGCGCGCGGTGAAGTATGGCCTGATGTTCGTAGTACTGGTATTTACCGCATTCTTCCTGTTCGAAGTGCTGCGCGGCTTGCGCGTTCACCCCATACAGTATTTGCTGGTCGGACTGAGTATGGCGATGTTTTTCCTGCTGATCATCAGCTTGTCGGAGCATATTCCTTTCATGGTCGCCTACGCTGTATCGGGTGGTGTGTGCGTTTTGTTGATCGGCTTCTACCTCGCCGGTGTCTTGCGCAGTCGCCGGCCGGCGCTCATGTTTTCCGGCGGCATCGCCCTCCTTTACGGCGTGCTTTACGGAGTTTTGCAATCGGAAGACAACGCTTTGCTCATGGGCGCGTTAATCCTGTTTGCAGCCCTCGCCGTCGTGATGATGCTCACGCGCCGCATGGACTGGTATCGGCTGCACGAGGCTTCTAATACAATCTAGGCTTTGCTGCCTGGCGCCACACATGTAAGCGCCACGTAGCATGCGGTCATCGAGGAAAGGAATTCCATGAAAAAAAGCCCACTCGCAACCCTGATCGCCATCCATTTACTGATCAGCTATCCCGCGTCGGCGGAAGAAAACCGCAGCACGCTGGACGACCAGAAGAGTGTCGCCGTTACCATCTACAACGAAAATCTCGCGCTCATCAAAGACCAGCGCAAGGTCAGCCTCGGCAGTAGTCAGAGCACCCTCGCCTTTCGTGACGTAAGCGCGCAAATGCGTCCGGAGACGGCATTGCTGCGCAGCCTGAGCGCGCCCGGCAAGCTCGCTGTGATCGAACAAAATTTCGATTTCGACCTGCTGACGCCGCAGAAACTGCTGGAGAAATTCGTCGGCAAGACCGTCGGCATCGTCAAGACGCACCCTACTACTGGCGCGGAAAGCGTCGAGCAGGCGCAGGTACTTTCAGCGAACAATGGCGTGGTGCTCAAGATGGGTAACCGCATCGAGACCGGCATACCCGGGCGTATCGTCTACAGCGATGTTCCAGCCAATTTGCGCGACCGCCCCACGCTAGTGATGTCGCTCAACAACGGCGGCGCGGCGCAGCAGGACGTGGAGCTGAGCTACCTTTCCGGCGGGCTGGGCTGGAAGGCCGACTATGTGGCTGAGCTCAATGCCTCGGACGACAAGATGGACCTTTCGGGCTGGGTGACCCTGACCAATACCAGCGGTGCGACCTACCGCAATGCCAAGCTGCAACTGGTCGCAGGCGACGTGAACCGCGTGCAGGAAGAGATGCGAATGGCGCGGCCGATGATGAAGGCGATGGACATGGCCGCTGCCCCGGCGCAGGAAATGCGCGAGGAATCGCTGCTGGAATATCACCTCTATACGCTGGATCGCCCGACCACCATCGCCGAAAATCAGACCAAGCAGGTCTCCCTGCTCTCCGCCGCCCAAGTGCCGGTGCGCAAGGAACTGCTGCTGCGCGGCAATGACTATTACTACAGCTCCAGTTACGGCGAGTTGGGCCAGAAGATGAAGGTAGGCGTGTTCGTCGAGTTCGACAACAAGGAAAGCGCGCGTCTCGGCATGCCGCTGCCCAAGGGCGTGATTCGCGTCTACAAGAAAGACGGTGCCGGCAATGCACAATTCGTCGGCGAGGATCGCATCGACCACACGCCCAAGAATGAGAAAGTACGGCTGAAACTGGGCGAGGCATTCGACGTGACTGCCGACAAGAAGCAGACCGACTTCAAAAAGCTGCCCAACCCGGCAAAGGGCAATTCGCTGTTCGAAAGCGCCTATGAAATCGTGCTCAAGAATGCCAAGAAGGAAGCCGTCACCGTGACGATTCAGGAGCCGATTCCCGCCGACTGGAAGATGCTCAAATCCAGCCATCCGCACGAGAAAGCGACGAGCAACACCGCCGTGTGGAAGATCGACGTGCCGGCCGAAGGCAAGGCGACGCTGACCTATCGCGTGCAGGTGAAATATTGAGCCTGGGTACCCTGTATCTCATCCCCGTCACGCTCGGGGATGACATCGTTTCCAAGGCTCTCCCGCCAGATGCCGTGAGTATCGCCCAGCGGCTGGAGACTTTCGTCGTCGAGAACGAGAAGACCGCGCGCCGGTTCCTCGGCGCGATAAAGCCGCTCAAGCCGGTGCGCGAGTTGCAGCTGCTCACGCTCAACGAGCATACGACGGAAAAGGAATTGCCTGCCTTGCTCGCGCCTCTGCTCGAAGGCAAAGACGTTGGCCTGATGTCCGAAGCCGGCTGCCCCGGCATCGCAGATCCGGGCGCGCAACTCGCGGCGCTCGCGCACAAGAAAGGCGTACGCGTCGCCCCGCTGGTCGGCCCCTCCTCCATTTTGCTGTCGCTCATGGCGTCCGGACTGGACGGTCAGCGCTTTACCTTTCTCGGCTACATACCGAGCGACAAGGCTGCACGCGTGCAGAAACTGCGCGAGATCGAGCAGGATTCGCGCAAGCGCCGCGAGACGCAGATTTTCATCGAGACTCCCTACCGCAATCAGCATTTGCTGGAAGACATCCTGGCGACCTGCAATGGAGAAAGCCGGTTATGCATCGCCTGCAACGTCAGCCTCGATTCCGAACTGATCCTCACCAAGCGGATCGCGGACTGGAAAAAGACACCGTTGCCCGACCTGCACAAGAAACCCACGGTATTTCTGCTGCTGGCTTAAAACTTTCCGTCTGCGCAGCCGGTCTGCCGTATGTGCACTTGATCGTCATACAAAGGATAAAACATGGATTTCGGACTGAAGGGAAAACGCGCGCTCGTTACGGGTTCTACCGCAGGCATCGGGCTTGCGATTGCCAAAGCGCTGGCAGCTGAAGGCGCACATGTCATCATCAACGGCCGCACTGAAGGACGAGTGACGCAAGCGGTCGAGGCGCTGAAACAGGAAATTCCCAATGCGACCGTGGAAGGAGTCAGCCTTGACCTCGGCAACGCGCAAGGCTGCCAAGCGCTGATCGAGCAGCTTCCCGAGGTCGATATCCTCGTCAACAATCTCGGGATTTTCGAACCCAAACCGTTCGAGCAGATTCCGGATGAAGACTGGCTGCGTTTCTTCGAGATCAATGTGCTCAGCGGCATCCGCCTCTCGCGACATTACATGAACGGCATGCGTAGCCGAAACTGGGGGCGCATCATCTTTATTTCCAGTGAATCCGGGCTGCAGATACCGACCGAGATGATCCATTACGGCATGACCAAAACCGCCCAGATTGCAGTGGCCCGCGGCTTGGCAGAAACGTTGACGGGCACGGGCATCACGGTCAATAGCGTACTTCCCGGCCCGACGGCCTCCGAGGGCGTGGGCGAGTTCGTGGCTCAACTGGCCGCAAGCCAGGGCAAGGATGCCGCAACCGTGGAGCGCGAATTCTTTTCCACAGCGCGCCCCACCTCGCTCATTCAGCGCTTTGCCACGCCGGATGAAGTGGCTGCGATGGTGGCTTATCTATGCAGTACGCAGGCCTCCGCCACGACCGGTGCCGCCATGCGTGTCGATGGCGGCGTTATTCGCGCCATCGCTTAATGAAAAAAACCGGTAATTATCTAGAACGCATTGCCACGCGTTTCGCGCATGAGGATCACCGCGCCGAGGCTGATGCCAGCGGCAGCCGTGATATAAGCGCCGACGAAAGCCAGGCCGCCGTAAGTCACCAGCTTTTGCGCGATATAGGGCGCGAAGGAAGCACCAAGAATACCGCCCAGGTTGTAGGCCGCGCCTGCGCCGGTATAGCGGATGCGCACAGGAAACAACTCCGGCAGCAAGGCGCCCATGGGGGCGAAACAGGCTCCCATGAGGAACAGTTCCAGCGACAAAAAGGCCGTGATTAGCAGCAGCGATCCGCTGTTGAGCATGGGTTCGAGCAGAAAGCCGGATAACAGGGCGGCGAACGTCGCGGCTATGAGTACGGGACGGCGTCCATAGCGGTCGCCTGCATGAGCCGCGAGCGGCGTAGCCAACGCCATAAAGATCACGGCGACGCACAGCATGACAAGAAAGCGCTCGCGCGGAATGCCCAGAGCCGTAGTGCCGTAGCTCAACGAAAACACCGTCGAGATGTAGAACAACGCATAGCACACCACCATCGCGAACGAGCCCAGCAACAATGGCAATGCATGGCCGCGCAACATCTCCAGCAAAGGCACGCGCGCCTGCTCCTGCTGCTGCAAGGCTTTCGCGAATACCGGCGTCTCTGACAGCTTGAGCCGGACGTACAGGCCCACAATTACGAGCAAGGCGCTCGCCAGGAACGGGATGCGCCAGCCCCAGACGCGAAATTCTGCATCGTCGAGAAAATGCGCGAGCAGCAGGAAACTGCCGGTCGCACACAGAAATCCTACCGGCGGCCCCAACTGCGGAAACATGCCGAACCAGCCGCGTTTACCCTGCGGCGCATGCTCGGTCGCAAGCAAGGCCGCTCCGCCCCACTCACCGCCCAAGCCAATGCCTTGCCCGAAGCGCAACAGGCACAACAATACCGGTGCGGCCCAGCCAATGACTGCATAGCCCGGCAGCAGGCCGATCAGCAGAGTCGAAATGCCCATCACCAGCAAGGAAGCGACCAATGTCGCCTTGCGTCCGATGCGGTCGCCAAAATGGCCGAACAACGCGGCCCCCAATGGACGTGCGAGGAAAGCGACGCCGAAGGTCAGGAAGGCATTCAACGCCTGTACGGCCGGGTCGCTTTGCGGAAAGAAAATCGGGCCGATCACCAGTGCCGCGGCCATGCCGTAGATATAGAAATCGTAGAACTCGATGGCAGTGCCGATGAAACTGGCCAGTGCAATTCGAGCGGTGGATACGGTGGTATTCATTTATGAAATTACATTAGATTGATTAATCAATGCATTGATTATATTTATTTTCCCCGCATAAACATCTTGTCCAGCTCGCTCATCGTCACCTGGAACCAGGTTGGGCGGCCGTGATTGCACTGATCGGAACGCTCTGTGGCCTCCATGTCGCGCAGCAATGCGTTCATTTCGGGTATGGTCAAGCTGCGATTCGCGCGCACGGCAGAATGACACGCCATGGTTGCGAGCATTTCGTTGCGGCGTTCGGTCAATACGCGGCTGCCACCATACTCGCGAATATCGGCGATGACCGCCCGCGCCAGTTCGACCGCATTGGCTTCCGCCAGCATTGCGGGAACCGCACGCACGGCCAGCGTATTCGGCGACAATACGGCAATCTCGAAGCCAAGATCATGCAGTACGGTTCCCTGCTCCTCCACGGTTGCCACCTCCAGCCGATCAGCATGGAAGCTGACCGGCAGCAACAGCGGCTGGGTGGCGATAGCACGATTATCGAGCGCATTCTTCAGACGCTCGTACATAATGCGTTCGTGCGCGGCGTGCATATCCACGACAATCAGGCCCTGCCTGTTCTGGGCCAGCACATAGACACCATGCAATTGGGCGATGGCGAAACCTAGCGGAAACTCCTGCGCCTCATCAGGCGCATCTGCTGCTATCACCGGGGTTTCCACCGCCGGCAGCAACTCGCTGCTCGCAGTTGACGGAGCCGCAGTACCAGCGAACAAGGTTTCGTAAAACCCTAACCCTTGCGCGGCACGCAGCGGTATTTGCGGCTGGTAAGGCGCGGCATAGGCCTGGGTCGGCGTCGGGATAGGAAGTACCGAATCGGAAACTACCGGAGCTGCCGGCACATTGGCGGATGCGGCCAGCGCCTTGTGCAGCGCATGAAAAATGAAACGGTGCACGGCCTGCCCGTCGCGGAAACGTACCTCGGTCTTGGTCGGATGCACGTTGACGTCGACCAGCGTCGGATCGATCTCGAAAAACAGCACGAAAGCCGGATGGCGCTCATGGTGCAGCACATCCTGGTAGGCCTGGCGGATGGCATGGGCCACCAGCTTGTCGCGGATGAATCGGCCGTTGCAGTAGAAATACTGGGTATCGCGCGAGAGCTTGGAGTAAGCGGGTTTTGCCGCCATGCCCCATAGCCGGATGCCTGCGGCGGATTCGTCCAGCATCAAGGCATGCTCGGCAAATTCGGAACCGAGGATTTCGGAAAAGCGTTTCTGCGGCTCACCCGCTGTCATGCGCCATTGCGCACGGCCGTTGTGTTGCAACATGAAGCCGATATCCGGCCGCGAAAGCGCAATACGCTTGAACGCTTCCTCGCAGTGGCCGTACTCGGTGTTTTCCGTCTTGAGGAATTTGCGGCGTGCCGGCGTGTTGAAATAGAGATCGTTCACTTCCACCACCGTGCCTTGGTCCAGCGCGGCTGGCTCGGCGGGGATCAGCATCGCGCCTTCCGAGGCAATGCGCCAAGCGTGGCGCTGCTCGGCGGCGCGGCTAACGATGCTGGTGCGGGAAACCGACGCGATGCTCGCAAGCGCTTCGCCGCGGAAGCCCAGGCTCGCGACGCGCTCCAGGTCGTCCAGGCTGGCGATCTTGCTGGTCGCGTGCCTAGCCAAAGCGAGCGGCAGTTCATCCGGGGGAATGCCGCTGCCATCATCCGCAACGCGCAACTGCTTGATCCCACCCTGCTGCAACATAACGGAAATGTTGTCGGCACCCGCATCCAGGCTGTTTTCCAGCAGTTCCTTGAGTGCCGAGGCCGGGCGTTCGACGACTTCGCCGGCGGCGATCTGGCTGATGAGATAGTCGGGAAGAAGCTGGATAGCCATGGCAATACCGGAAACGGAAATCACGGCATTTTAACGTGAAGCCGCAACGGGCGGCGGAAATGAAAATGCCGCCATTCTTGCGAATGGCGGCATCGTGCTGCATCGCGCGTCCCGTGTGTGCCGCACGGGACAGCGGGCGATTAGGCGAACAGCTTCTTGACCCAGCCGAACAGGCCGCCGCTGGAGCTTTCACCGCTGGCAGCGTCCACCAGTTCGCGGATTTCGCGAGCGGCAACGTCCGGAGCCTTGGAGCCGGTGATTGCACCGCCGACGACGACGATGTTCGGACCAGCCTTGACGACTTGCTGAACGGTAGCTTGCTTGATGCCGCCAGCCACGGAAATCTTCACGTTCAGGCCGAGAGCCACGAGAGCGGACAGGTCGGCAAACGGGGTTTGGCCGGCCAGCTGCTGGTCGATACCGGTGTGAATACCGATGATGTGTGCGCCAACCTTGACGGCTTCAGCAGCGCGAGCAGCCTTGTCGGTCACGTTGATCAGGTCGACCTGAGCTTGCTTGCCGTAGGCATTGGCCACGTCAACCACACCCTTGATGGTGCCGATGTCGGCAGTGCCCAGCACGGTAGTAATGTCGGCACCAGCCTTGAAGAACGGCTCGGCTTCGTAGTAACCGGCGTCCATGGTCTTCAGGTCGGCGAAAATCAGTTTGTCCGGGTGTTGAGCACGGATGGCCTTGACGATCGCGATACCATTCACCTTCAAGCAGGGGGTGCCGATTTCAATGATGTCGACGTAGGGAGCGGCTTGGCGAGCCAGCGCCAGGGTTTGCTCGTAATCTAAAGAATCCAGTGCTACTTGAATTAATGGCTTAGCCACGATATGTCCTCCGAATTATTGAGTTGCAGGGTTATGCTTTATGCGCAGTGCGTTTCGTTGCGGGCTCAATGATACAATTTTTTCAGGGACTTTAGGCAATAAATTTTTCCATTAATTATCATATATTTATAACACTTTTACTGATACCTCAGAGCCTCGATCGGCCTCAATCCGGCCGCTTTATGGGCGGGATAATAGCCAAAAAACACGCCAACCGCGGTAGCGACGGCAAATCCCAGCACGATCGACGACAATGTAATCAATACTGGCGTCTGGCTAAGATGATTCAGTAACAGAGCCCCTCCAATGCCGAGGGCTACCCCGATGCCGCAGCCTGCGACCGAAATGCTGATGGCCTCCAGCAGAAACTGCGTGAGGATGTCGCGACGGCGCGCACCGATGGCCATGCGAATGCCGATTTCGCGCGTACGCTCGGTGACTGACACCAGCATGATGTTCATGATGCCCACCCCGCCGACGACCAGCGAAATCGAAGCAATGGCGCCGAGCAGCAGCGACATCAGGCGCGCGGTCTCCGCGGCAGCGTTGGCCATCGCCGTCATGTTGCGTACGGTGAAATCGTCGTCCGCGCCGGTGCGGATACGATGGCGCTGGCGCAGCAAATCGTTCATGTCGCGCTCCGCCTGATTCATCGCGCTGGAGGAGACGGCCTGCACCATGATATGCCGCACCGTATTCTGGAACTGCTGCCCGAACAGCTGACGCTGCGCGGTACGCACCGGCACCAGGATGATGTCGTCCTGGTCGCGCCCGTCGAGCGCCTGCCCCTTGGGAGACAGCACTCCGATCACCAGAAAAGGGCTTTGCTTGATGCGTATCGTCTTGCCGATGGGATTTTCGTCGCCGAACAGGTTCTGGACAACGGCGTTCCCCAGCACGGCGACACGGGTAGCAGAGCGCACGTCGGTATCCGATATCCAGTACCCGTCTGCCAGTTCCCAGTTGGCAACCTGCAGATAATCCGGCGTGACACCGGAAATCCCGGTACTCCAGTTATTGGGGCCGTAAATCACCTGCGCGCTGCCGGAGGCTACCGGTGCAGTGGCGGCGATACCGGGCAACTCTGCGATCGCTTCCGCATCGCTCAAGTTCAGCGTCGGCGCCACGCCTCCGCCCATGCGCACCCCGCCGGAGGTTGTCGAGCCGGAAACCACCATGAACAGGTTGCTCCCCATCGATGCGATGGACTGGTTGACCGAGAGCTGCACGCCCTGCCCGATCGCCATCATCATGATCACCGCCCCCACGCCGATCACCATGCCCAGCATGGTAAGGAAGGTGCGCATGCGGTTGGCGCCCATCGCATGCAGGGCTTCCCCGAGCATCGCGCCTAGCATGGGAGCACCTGTGGCATTGGAGTATGCGCCATTCGGTAGATTGCCTTGCGTTTCATGCCACCCCTTCCCGCACGCCGCCGTCGTGCACGATGTTGCCGTCCACGAAACGCACCAGCCGCTTCGCGTATTCGGCGATATCCGGCTCGTGAGTGACGAGGACGATGGTGATGCCTTCCTCGGCGTTGAGGCGGGTAAAGATATCCATGATTTCCTGGCTGGTGTGTGTATCCAGATTGCCGGTCGGCTCGTCGGCGAGGATAAGGCTGGGCCGGCCCGCCAGCGCGCGGGCAATGGCGACACGCTGTTGCTGGCCTCCAGAAATCTGGTTGGGCAGCGATTTGGCGTATTTGCCGAGGCCGATCTGGGTGAGCAGTTCGCGTGCGCGCGCAAGCCGTTCGCTCTTGCCTACGCGGCTGTAGAGCAGCGGCAGCGCGACATTGGTTTCGAGGTTAGCGCGCGGCAGAAGATTGAAACCCTGGAACACGAAGCCGATCACCTGATTCCGCAAGCGCGCCAGTTCGTCGCTGTCCAGGCGGGCGACATCATGACCTTGCAGTTCGTAGTTTCCGCCGGAAGCCACATCGAGGCAGCCGAGGATATTCATGAAGGTCGATTTCCCGGAGCCGGAAGGCCCCATGATGGCGACGAACTCGCCCTCTTCGATATTCAGCGACACGTCATGCAGCACCGGCACCTCCCCGGCCTCGGTGTCGTAGTGCTTGCGCAGATGGCTGATCCTGATCAGCGGCGCTCCCGCCATCAGAACAGTCTCATGCGCATGCCACGGCCGGACGAGCGCGCCTCGCTGGATGAGCTGTCCCCGACGATCACGCGGTCCCCAGCCTTGAGATCGCCGGAGAGTATGGCGGTGTAGCGATTGTCGGTAATACCGATCTCGACGGGAACCGGCATCACGCGGCCATTGCGCAGTACATACACCTTGCGCGTCGAACCGTCCGTCTTGCGCTTGGGCTGGACGCTCTCGGCATCCGACTGGGGCGGGTGATAGCGCAACGCCGCGTTAGGCACGCGCAGCACGTTCTGCTGCCCGGCGACCGTGATATTGACGTAACTGGTCATACCCGGCAGCAGGATCAGCTCGGGATTATCCACGCCGAGCACCACATCGTAGGTGACGACGTTGGACTGAATGGTCGGATTAAGCCTGACCTGCTGCACCACGGCGCTGAATTTGCGATCCTGATAAGCATCCACACTGAAGCTCGCCTGCTGCCCCACGCGAATCTGCCCGACATCGGCCTCGGCAAAATTCGAATGAATCTGCATCTTGGAAAGATCCTGCGCGATCTTGAACAGTTCGGGGGTCTGGAAGCTGGCTGCGACGGTCTGGCCGATATCCACCTGACGGGCGACGACCACCCCTGATACGGGCGAGCGGATCACGGTATAGCCGAGGTTGGCCCGGTCGCGCGCGAGTTGCGCCTGGGCCTGGGCAATCTGCGCCTCGGCCGATTTGCGGGCCTGCACTGCTTGGTCCAGCTCCAGCCTGGACACGTACTCCATCTCGAACAGGCTACGCATGCGCGCTTCATTGGCACGGGCCAGATCGAGCGTCGCCTGCACATTGCGGATGCTGGCTTCGCTCTGGCGCACTTGCGCGGAGAACAGCGCGTCGTCCAGTTCGAGCAGCACCTGACCTTTTTTGACCTCCTGGTTGAAGTCCGTGTAGAGCTTTCTGACAGTCCCGGACACTTGCGTACCGACGCTCACGAGCGTCACAGGATTGAGCGTGCCATTGGCGGATACAGTCTGGACCAGATCGCCGACACTCGCTTCCTCGGTGCGATACAGCGTGGCCGGGTCGGGCGCCTGCTGGCTGCGGTAGTACAAATAGCCGCCGCCGGCGAGCGCAAGAAGCAGCAGCGTCCAGCCGCCGAAGAGCCGGGTTGTTCTTTTCATGGAAGGCGTCCGGTAGAAATGGAAGAGGTATCGCTGGTCACGTCATCCAGCCGGCCCATCGAGAAGGCCAGACTGGCACGCGAGATGTCCCAGTTGAAACGCGCCTGGATGCGTTGTGCACGGGCAGTGGAGAGTGCGGATTGCGCAGTGATCACGTCAATGATGTTGCCCACGCCCGCCTTGTAGCGGCCGAGTGCGACATCGGCATTTTGCGTCGCACTGCTCACCAGATCCTGGCTGCTCTGCACCGACTGCGTCTCGGTCTGGAGATTCTGGTAGGCCTGCCACACGTCGAGCGCAATCTGAAGCGCCACCTGATCCCGCGCAGCCTTGCGTGCCTCGATCTGCTCGGTGGCGGAACGGATGCGGTAGGTATTGGCAAATCCGGTAAACAGCGGCACCGTGACGCTGAGCCCGATGCCGCCGCTGCGCACGGGGCTGCTGGATTCGCGATCGAGGTAGGAAAAATCGGTGCCTACGCTGATTTTCGGCTTGTTGGCCGCGCGCGCGGCATCGATATCCGCCTGGGCTGCGGCCACCTGCGCTTCGGCCGCGACAAGATCGGGGCGGCGCTTGCGGGCTTCGGCGATAAGTTCGTCGATATTGGCGCGGAACGGTTCCGTCGCGGGCGTCTCGGGTGCTGCTTGCAAGGCATAGTCGCGCTGGGCATCCATGCCCATGAGGCTGGCAAGCGTTCCGCGCGCCGTGTTCAACGCCCCTTCCGCGCGGATGCGATCGAGCACGGCCTGCGAATAAGCGGTTTGAGCCTGCAATCGGTCTGCGGGCGTAGCGATACCGACCTTGTAGCGCGCCGTCGCCGCATCGAGACTGGCCTGGCTGCTGCGTTCGGCTTCGCGCGCGGACTCCAGCGCGGCTTGCGTGGCATTGACCTGGTAGTAGCCCTGGATCGCGGAGAAGAACAACTCCTGCACCACGCGGTCCTGCGTCGCATTGGCTGCCTCGAACAACTGGCGGGCGTTTTCGAGCGTGGCATCGCGTGCGCCGAAATCGTAAAGCAGATAGGACAGGTTCGCCCCGGCCGAAAGCTGGTTGTAGGAATTGCTGCCGCCGGAACTGCCAAAGCCGCTGCGCAGACTGTCCGAGCCATCCCCGCCGAAACTGCTGCTCGAGCCGGAGCGACCGCTGGTCCAGTTGCGCTCAAGCCCGGCATTGGCATCCAGCGTGGGGAGATAAGCGGCCCGTGCCACACCGACCTGCGCCGCCTGCACACGCGCATTGGCCCAGGCTTCGCGGCTGCGGGGATTGCGGCAGAGCGTGCGATCAACCACGTCCGCCAGGGTAAGCGGCGCGGTTGCGGAAGCGTCCGTGCTGCAAGGCTCTTCCACGGCGATGGCGCCGCTCACGGAGGGACGTGGAAGCGCGCCCGTCTCGAAAGGATCGTTCCAGTCGAACGCCTGGGCGGTATGGGCTGCACACAGCAGCAGAAAAGCGGGAGCGAAGCGTTTCATGTCAGCCAGTTCAGACAAATTGCCTGAGGAAATGTCCCTTTCGTCGGCATCATTCGGCAACGGAATGTATCAAAGTGAACTCCCGTTATCAATTTCGGATCAACAACTTTAACCAAGTTTTACCGCCCTCTGACATAGCCTTACAATCACCCATCGATACCGGCCTTCCCGGGATCAAAAAGGAGCCGTCATGGACATTGCCCTCCTCGATCTGCCCTGGTGGGGCGTGGCCCTCGCCACGCTCGCGCTGACCCATATCACTATCGCTTGCGTCACGATCTATCTGCACCGACACCAGGCACACCGCGCCTTGGGGCTGCACCCGCTCGTCAGCCATTTTTTCCGCTTCTGGCTGTGGCTGACCACCGGAATGGTGACGCGCGAATGGGTGGCGATACACCGCAAGCATCACGCCAGGTGCGAAACCGTGGAGGACCCGCACAGCCCGCAAGTGCTCGGCATCATGACGGTATTGCGCCAGGGCGCAGAGCTGTACCGGAAGGAGGCGCGCAACCGGGAAACGCTGGCCCGCTACGGCAAAGGAACGCCGGACGACTGGGTCGAACGCCATGTCTATGCGCGCCATCCCACGCTGGGCATCGCCCTGATGCTCATCATCGACGTACTGCTGTTCGGGCCGATAGGCGTGACGGTCTGGGCTATCCAGATGATCTGGATTCCATTATTCGCCGCAGGCGTCATCAACGGGCTGGGGCATTACCTCGGCTATCGCAGTTTCATCACGGGCGACGCCTCGAAAAACATCCTGCCGTGGGGCGTGCTTATCGGCGGCGAGGAGCTGCACAACAATCATCATGCCTACAGCCATTCGGCCAAGCTCTCCAGCCGGTGGTGGGAGTTCGACATCGGCTGGATGTACATCCGTCTCCTTGGCATGTTCCGCCTCGCCCGCGTGCACCGGATCGCCCCCAGACTGCGCCTTGATACCGTCAAGGCGCGTTGCGATCTGGAAACATTGCAGGCGATCCTCACGCATCGCTATGCGGTAATGGGACGTTTCACCCGCTCGCTCAAGGAAACGGTCGCACAAGAGGTCGCACAGCTGAAACAGGCCGGGCTCGCGACCACCGTGCGACACTGGCTGCAACGCGACGAAGCATCCTTGCCGGAGAAGGAGTTTGCGGCGTTGCGCGAGGCGCTCGTTTCCAGCAAGGTGCTGCAAACGGTGTACACCATGCGCACGGAGCTCTCGGCCCTGGTCGCCCGATCCAATGCCTCGCGTGAGCAACTGGTGCTGCAACTGGAAGACTGGTGCAGACGTGCCGAGGAAAGCGGCATTGCCGCGCTGAGGGAGTTTTCGCAGCAATTGCGTCGCTATGCCTGAGTCCATCCGGCAATCGGGCGGGGCATGCGCCCTGCTCTTCACCTGGCTGATCGCTTTTCTGCTGCATGGCGACATCGTCCTGGCAGTCACAGGCGGCACTCCGTCTGCCGCCACGCTGCGCGCCAGCTATGAGCGCCTGCTGCCCAAGCTGGAACGAAACATCTATCGCCGCCCACTCTATCTGGAATCGAAGGAAATGCCGGACAAGCTGCAGGGCGACATCTACGCGCTCGTCACTCAACCGTTCACGTTGGTCAACGGCGCCCTGAACGACCCGGCGGGCAAACCGACCAACTGGTGCGACGTTTTGATGCTGCACCTCAATATCAAGTATTGCCGCGCCGGGCAGGATGCCAAGGGCAGTACGCTGCTGCTCAATATCGGGCGCAAGATGGAACAGCCGCTGGAGGATACGCACCTGGTGGAGTTTCGCTACCGCGTGCTTGCTTCGGAAAAGGACTATTTCGCGATCAGCCTCAGCGCTCCGGAAGGACCGTTCAACACCCGCGATTACCGCATCATCATGGAGGCGATCCCGGCAGACAGGGAGCGTACCTTTATCCACCTGACCTATACCTACGGCTTCGGCATGGCGGCCAAACTGGCCATGAAGGGCTATCTCTCGACAGCCGGGCGCAACAAGATCGGATTTACACAGACCGGTACCGGCTCGGATGGCAAGCCAGAATACATCAAGGGCGTGCGCGGCGTGGTGGAACGCAATGCAATGCGCTATTACGTGGCGATCGATTCCTTCCTAAACGCCGTCCCTCTGCCGCGCGAGCAACAGTTCGAGAAGAGGCTGAACGATTGCATCGACATGCTCGATCAGTACGCGCCGCAGTTGCATGAGGTCGATCGCGACGTTTATCTCGACATGAAGCGGCACGAACGCCAGCGCCAGCTGGGAAAGGCCCGCAGCTAAAGCGCGTTCTGGAAAATCCGGAAGAAGATTTCGTTGAAGCGCTGTAGCCAGGGACGATCTTTCCACTCTTCCAGGGTAATCTGGTGCGACTCGTGCGCATCTTCCTCGAACATCTTCTGCATCTCGCCTCCCGTCGCCGGCCCCAAGATTACCATATCCACCTCGTCGTTATACAGCACACTGCGGTAATCCAGGTTGGACGAACCGATGACCGACCACACGCCATCGATGACCAATGATTTGGCATGCAGCACGACATTCGGATTCTCGTAGATCTTGATCCCAGCCTTGAGCAAGTCCTTGTAATGCGAACGCTGGATCATCAGGGCAGGCTTTACGTCGGTCTTGTTAGGGACCAGCAGGCGCACGTCGACTCCGCGCTTGGCTGCATCGATGAGGTCCTGCTTGAGGTCGTCGGTCGGAACGAAATAGCTGTTGGTGATCCAGATCGATTTTTCCGCGCTGCGGATCGCGGATAGCAAGGTGGTGTAGTAGCGCGTATTGCCGTTGTCCGGCGTGCTGGCGATCACCCGCACTACTTCATTGCCCTTGGGCTCCAGCTTGGGGAAATATCCCGCGTCGTCGATCTTTTCGCCCTTGTGCTTGTACCACTGGTCGAAAAACAGCTTTTGCAGCTCGGCCACGATCGGGCCGCGCAACTCCATGTCGGTGTCTCGCCAGTGTTCGACTTTCTGGTTGGGGTCGGCCTCCGGTTTGCCCGGCGAGCTCTGGTAGGTAACGCTCAGGTTGACGCCGCCGATGATGGCAAGCTGGCCGTCCGTGATGAAAATCTTGCGGTGGTCGCGGTCGTTGGGCGACTTGCCCACCTTGGCCTCCAGCGGGTTGACCGGATTGAATTCCAGCACCTTGGCGCCGGCCTTGCGCAGCCGGTCGAACATGTCGGTCTTGAGCGTGAACGAGCCGAAACTGTCATAGATGATATTGACCTGGACACCCTCGCGCCGCTTGGCAATGAGCAGATCGACCAGTTTCTGCCCTTCATGCTCCACATCTTCCAGGATGTAGTACTCCATGTTGATATGGTGTTTCGCCTTGCGGATCGCATCGAAGATCGCGCCGAACGTCTGCGGCCCGTCCTGAAGCAGCCGGGTGGAATTGCCGGCTACCAGTGGACTTTCGGCAATCTCCTGCTCCACCGCGAGGTGGCGCTTCAGCAAGTCGCTATTCTGGGCGGTGAGTCCGAGACGCTTGAGCAAGGCTTGAGTCTGTTGCGTGCTCAGCGGCCCTTTTGCAGTGACGACGCGGGGCTTCGAATCGGCCGCTTTCGCGTCATTGATGATGGGATTCACATCGGGAATCGTCGCACACCCCACCACGCTGGATTGGAAGAACAACAGAAGGCACAGGCGCGCCAGCCAGATGCCCAGCCATGACTTGTTCGTATTATCGATCGGTAGCATCCCTTCGTCTCCTCGGCGCGCGAAGGCGCAATGGCCGGATGATTCCGGCTCGTTGAGTGGAAGGACGCGTGGGAGCCCGTGGGCCGTCAGGTCAGGTTAAGACGTTTGACCTTGCGATAAAGAGTAGCGCGGCTGATGCCGAGACGGCTGGCCGCAGAGGTGATGTTGCCGTTTTCGGCGACGAGCGCCTGGCGTATCAGATCGACCTCGGCAGCCTCGATGGAAAGAGCGCCCGATGGTAACGTCCTTTCGCTAGGAGTCGATTGCATGCGTTCGAGTTCCTCGATGAAGTCTTCGGGCAGGTGGTGGCGCTGGAGAATCTGCTCGCCGTCCATGAAAGCCAGGGCGGCGCGCAACACGTTGCGCAACTGCCGCACATTGCCGCGCCAGGCATGCGCCATGAAGAGTTGCTGCGTCGTCGAACCAAGCGAGACCGGATGGTCGCTTTCCTCGCCCAGAATGCGCTCGACCAGCGCCATGAGGTCGGTGCGCTGGCGCAGCGGCGGGAGCGTAACGCGCAGTCCGTTGAGCCGGTAATACAAGTCCTCGCGAAAATGCCCCTGCTCCACATGCTCGCGCAACCGGCGATTGGTCGCGGAAATCACCGCGATATTCACCGCCACGCCCTTGCTGCCGCCGAGCGGGACGATCTCGCGCTCCTGCAGCACGCGCAGCAAGCGCGCCTGTAATTGCAGCGGCATTTCGCCGATCTCGTCGAGGAACAGCGTGCCGCCATTGGCCTGCATGATCTTGCCCGGAACCCCGTGGCGCTTGGCCCCGGTAAAGGCGCCCTCCTCGTACCCGAACAGCTCGGCCTCGATGAGGCCTTCGGGAATCGAGGCGCAGTTGATGGCCACGAACGGCCCTTTGCCGCGCGTGCCGGCAGCGTGAATGGCTTTGGCAAGCAGCTCCTTGCCGGTACCGGTTTCGCCTTCGATAAGGATGGGAATCTCGCGCCCGACGACTTTCTTCACGCTGGAAACAGCCTTGCTCATCTGCGCATCGCCGGTATTCAAGGCATCCAGCTGGCGCATGTCCGGCACAAAGCTGTTGGCGGGCTTGCTGGCCGTCCGGGAAGCGGCACTTACGCTCAGCGGCCGCGTCGCGACACCCGGCTCGACCTTGGCATACAGGCGATGGCCGTTATGCGTGATGAGCGGCGTGCTGTAAGGCAAGGCGGTGCGCGCGGCATCCAGCAGATGCTCCAGCGTACCGTCGAACAGGCTGCCGAACTCCTGGCGGGAGAAGTCGTTGCTCGCGACGCCGAGCTGCGTCATGCCGCTTTTGTTGAGCGCGACCAGACGACCCGCCGGCGAGAACGCGGCGATACCCTCCCACAGTGTGCCGATGAATTCGGGGCGCGAATGGAAATGCAGGGTGACATCGTGCGCGAACTCGGCGCTGAACAGACGATTTTCAATCATCTGCGCCGACATACGCACGAGCGCCATGGTGTGCTCCTGCGGCTGGCGGTAGTCGCCGGACACGTCCAGCACGCCGATGGCGTTGCCGTGCGGGTCCATGATGGGCGCCGCGGAACAGTTGAGGAAAGCGTTCTTGCTGAAGTAATGTTCCGCCCCCATCACGAACACGGGTGCCTCCTCGATCAGCGCGGTGCCGATGGCGTTGGTGCCGGTATTGTTCTCGCTCCAGGTGACGCCGGGCTGCAAGGCCACACGCTGCGCCTTGCCGACGAATTCGGGGTTGCCGAGCGCATGCAGGATGGTGCCGCTCGCATCGGTGAGTATCACCATGCTCTGGGTGCCGACGATCTGCGCGTGCAGGTTTTCCATTTCGGGCCGCGCCTGGGTCAGCAATCGCGCGTTCTTGTCGCGGATTTCCTCCAGTTCGCGCGCCACCATGGGCTGCAGGCTGGGCTCGACCTCGAGCGACAGGCCGGTATCGGCGCAACGCGACCAGGAACGCGCGATCGGATCGGGCAACACGCCTTGCGGCACGCTGCCCTGGTCGAGCAGCTGGTTTCGGGCCTGCTGGATGCGGGCGTGGTAGTTGGAACGGGACATATCGGATCGGCCGTGTATCGTTTGGCAACAGCATGCTGTCTCAAATTGAGACTTGCATGATACGCCAGGCTCCCGCTGATTTGTAAAACTTTTACAAATCAGTCACATCCATGCATATGCATGCATTGGCACAACTCCTGCAAATACTGGTCTAAGGTTCCATCCATAGGGGCCGCCACCATGAGGAGATTCCACAGATGCGCCTGCCCTTGCTGTCACGTTCCACCACTGCCGCACCCGGCGTGCATACGCTGCAAACCTCGCGCAATGATCTCGATGCGAAGTTGAACGAGCTGCGCTTCAAGCCGTCGTTCGTCTCCGGCTACGTCGCGCCCGGCGTCGATCTCGACCAGATCGCCGCGATCATTTCCATCCGCTTGCCGGGAATACCGATGGTGCTGACCAGCACAGCCGGGGAGTTATGCGGCAGCGGAGACCGCCTCTATTGTGAAGGCGGCGACCAGCGCGACCGGGTGGTGCTGCAACTATTCGACCGCGCCCTGATCGGCGAGGCAGAAATCGTCACCATCCCCCTCGCGAGCGAGGATTTGCGCGCCGGCACGCCCAAGCTGGATTACGAAGACCGTCTGGAACGCCTGCGGCAGAACATCCGCGCAGCCGGCACCAAGATGGAAATCGATTACCACGATACCTTCGCCTACATCCTGTTCGACGGACTTTCCAACTCGGAATCCTTCTTCATGGAAGCCTTGTACGACACCGGCCGCTTCCCTTGCCTGTTCGTCGGCGCGTCGGCGGGCGGCAAGCTGGATTTCAGCGGCACCTGGCTGCACGACGGCAAGCGCAAGCTCATCAATCATGCGGTGATCGTCTTCATGAAAATGGCGCCGGGCATCCGCTTCGGCGTCTTCAAGAGCCAGAATTTCGAGCCGGCGGGTGCGAGCTACCAGGTATTCAGCGCTTCGGTCGAACGCCGCCAGGTACGCCAGGTGATCGACGCGCATGGCCATGTCGTCTCGTTGCTGGAGGCGCTGTGCGACACGCTTTCGTGCACGCCCGAGCAACTGGAAGGCAAACTGGACAGCTATTCCTTCGCGATCAAGGTGCGCGACGAGTTGTTCGTGCGCTCCGTTGCCAAACTTGATTTCGCCAACGACCGTGTGGATTTCTACTGCGATATCGGTTCCGGCGAAGAGCTGCATCTGGTCAAGCGCACGCCTTTCGTGAGCACCACCGAGCGCGACTTTCGCGACTTCATGGTTGACAAGCCGGGGGCGCCCATTGCCGGCATGCTCAACGACTGCATCCTGCGCCGGCTCTACAACGGCCGCGAATTGGGCGGCCTGGATGGCGTGTTCCAGACCAGGCAGCTCGCGGGTTTTTCCACCTTCGGCGAAATTCTCGGCCTCAACCTCAACCAGACGCTCACGGCAGTGTTCTTCTTCCGCGTGGACCCAGGCCAGCCGTTCCGCGATGACTACGTGGACAACTTCGTCGCGCACTATGGCGAGTTCAAGGCCTTCTTCCTGCGGCGCAGCCATGCCAAGCTGGCAGGCGTGTCGCGGGTGATAATGCAGCAGATTTCCGACTATCAGATAGGCGACTTCGCGAGCCGCGTGAACCCGGACAACGTCGATGCCCAGCTGATTTCTGTCGTGCGCGACCTCAACGGGTTGGGCGAGATCATGCAGCAGGCGCAGACCGAACGCGAGATTACCGCGCAGCACGTCAAAAATTGCTCGACCGATCTCTACGGCTCCGTCAACACGCTGACGAACAAGCTTGCCGAGCAACAAGGAGCGATTCATCGGGCAAGCGACACCGTACTCAACCTGTCCGAGCAGGCCAGCGAAGTCGCAGGCAGCGCGCACAACCTCGCGCAAGCCAGCCAGCGCATCCAGGGTGTGGTCGAAGTGATCCAGCAGATTTCCGATCAGACCAATCTGCTCGCGCTCAATGCGGCTATCGAGGCCGCACGTGCCGGTGAAATGGGCCGCGGCTTCGCGGTAGTCGCGGACGAGGTACGCCGTCTCGCCGAGAAATCGCGCAGCAGCGCGGACGAGATCGGCACCGACATTTCGGCGCTGGCGAAGGAAATCGTCGTGGTCGCCCAGATGATCGAACGCCAATCGGTCGAGGTATCCGGCCTCACGGGCGTGCTGGAGGATATCGAGAGCTACAGCACGCAGACCGCAGAAACCGCCGGGCATACGCGCGAAGTCGCGGATGCGCTGCAAGAGCTGACCGCCTCCCATGATTGACCTCGCCATGACGGACAGAATCTTTTCCAAGTCTCGCATTGAGACGCAAGCTCTGTCTCAACTTGAGACGGCGCTTCAGCTTCACCAACCCCGATCAACAAAAAAGATAATTTCATTCAACAGCTTGCACAAAATAGCCAATTCCGGCACGGATGCTGCTAACCGTTACGGGATCGCCGGCACAGGGCGACGGCACCTGCAAGCACAACTTTTTTGAGGAGAACCCATGATCTACGCATTCCCCGGCCAGGCTGGCGCCAAAGTC
>CAMLDO010000031.1 GCA_946478865.1 uncultured Methylobacillus sp. | reverse complement strand
CGCGGTCCGGGCAGTTGGAAAGAATCGCCGCATCCTTGATGGGAATCGCGATCTGATAATAGTAGCGGTTGGCGACCCAGCACTGCACCTGCTCGCGGGTCAGCTTTCCTTCAAACATCATCACGTGGAAAGGATGCTTGATGTGGTAGCTCTTGCCTTTCTCACGCAACTGGGCCTCGAACTCTTCGCGGGTCCATGGGGTGTTATTGCTCATTTGTTTCTCCCTCAAATGTAAATATCCATGCCGTCATGGGAAACCTCGATGCCGGACGCTTCAAGCGTGCAGCGCTGCGGGGAATCCTCATCCAGGATGGGGTTGGTGTTGTTGATGTGGATCAGGATGCGGCGGGCATGCGGATAGGCGGACAGGACGTCCATCATGCCGCCGGGGCCGGATTGCGGAATGTGACCGATATCGCGGGAAGTCTGATCCATGAGCCCGAGATCGATCATCTCGTTGTCTGTCCAGAACGTCCCATCGACCATGATGCAGTCTGCCTGCTCGAATAGCGTCGGCACATGCGGTTCGATCTCGCCCAGCCCCGGCGCGTAAAACAGCTTCTTGCCGCTGCCGATGTCTTCAACCACGACGCCTATGGTGTCGCCGTCATGGCTGTCGGCACGATGCGGCGAATAAGGCGGCGCCTTGCTTTTGAGCGGCACACAGGTAAAGCGCAGGTTTGCTGCGCCCGGAATCTCGAAGCTGGTCTTGCCGTCGATCGGCACCGGGTGCCAGTTGACTCCGCAGTAGTAACCGAGAATATTCATCAAGGGATTGCCGCTGGTCAGGTCGTTCCGCACCATGTCCGTGCAATAGATCTCGTGCTTCCGCGTGCCTTCCCGCAGCATAAGCAGCCCGGTGGTATGGTCGATCTGCGCGTCGATCAGAATGATGCCGGCCAGCCCCGTATCTCGAATGGCCCGCGCCGGCTGCAAGGGCGGAAAGTCCTGGAATTGCTTGAGCACATCCGGCGAGGCGTTGAAAAGCACCCAGTTCACGCCGTCACCGCTCACGCAAATGGAAGACTGGGTACGGGCGCGCGCCTTGAGGGTGCCTTTGCGCAGCCCGTCGCAGTTACGGCAATTGCAGTTCCATTGCGGGAATCCTCCGCCCGCACCGGAGCCGAGTACGTGTATATGCATTTTTATTTACTCTAAAAAGATCGCCATATCCTGTATATACATATAAAGAAGGCCGCGAAAAGCGGCCCTCTTCACAACCGGAATTAACGGTTGCAGACGTACATCGTCACTTCAAAACCAAAACGCATTTCGGTAGCTTGGGGCTTGGTCCACATGATAGAACTCCTTTGTCTCGATTAAGTTAAGCAGCCCATCGGCTGTCTGAAACGTCGAGACCATGATACGCAGATAACATCGACCGGTAAGGCGTAGGCATCATGATTCACGCCTAATGATTTTCTTGAATTACCCTAAAAATAATGGGGCTTGCAGGTCGACTTGGGCTACTGCAATATCAGTTTGAATAGCAAAACCTAAGGCATGAGTAGCACATGGACGAGTTCTATCCCCAGATCAAATACGCACATATCCTGCTAGCCATGCTCAGCGGAACATTTTTCTCCATCCGGGGCTTGGCCGCACTTCTTGATGCGGAGTGGCAGAAGAGGAAACCGGTGAAGTTCCTCAGCTATGCCATCGACATTGCGCTGCTCACCGCAGCGCTGATGCTGCTGACCATCGTTCCATGGTCCATGTTCGGCAATGGCTGGCTGCTGATGAAGCTGTTCCTGCTGGTCGTTTACGTCACACTGGGGGTGTACACGCTGCGGGCAGCACGAAGCCGCCGCGTCCGGGCTATCTGCTACCTGTGCGCCTTGGCGATATTCGTGTGGATGATCACGATTGCACGAGCGCATCATCCGCTGGGGTGGCTGGCTCCCTTGATCGCCTGAATGCTTACGTCTGTGACTATCGGCTGCAATTGAATCGCGCCTGCGCCCTGGAAGTAAATTAATAAAAATATTTAATATCAATAAATTGCTTAATAAAAATGAAGTAATTTATTGTTTATTTCCCTGACCCACCACGGCCCCTTCTGAACCACGCCTGTATATACCTGTAAAAGTGCCGCACCGGCGTTCAGTCTGTCCAGCGCATCCTGAGGATTGCGGATGCCCCCTACGGAAATCACCGGCAGTCCGAATACACGGACAACCTTTTCCAGCATTTCCGGGGCGCTCGTTTTGCCTCCCTTGTGCTCTCCGCTCAGAACCAGGCCGTCGAAGCCATACGCGCCCACACACTCCACCAAATTTGCTGTATCGCCCCGCCCTTGGTCGATTTTCACCAGGATTGGCACCTTGCGGCCATCCATTTCCGACTGCACCCATCGTTCGCGGGCGATGGCCGAGAAGACGGCGCGAAGAACATCCCGGTTCTCAGGCTGATGCAAATCCGGGCCTGCTCGCACGCCGAGATTCAAGGTGATGTAGTCTGCATAACGCCTTAATTTATCGAAGCAATCCAGATAGTCCATCGGCATTTGTTTGAGCGGTGTGGCGCGATTCATGCTGATACTGATGCCTAGCGGTATCGGATGCAGCGGCCCATAGCTGGACAGGCGCTTGAGCACAGCGGCGAGCCCGGGGCTGCGTCCCGGCTCTGGTCGAGGAACGACCGAACCGATTTCGGCAAACCCCAGACCCAAGCCAGACAATGCGGGATATAGCGCTCCACTCTTGTCGAATCCTGCTGCGAGACCGACCGGAGAGGGAAACGTCAGCCCCATGACGGAACGCTGCAATGCCGGCAAAAGGGGCGAAAATTCAAAAGCACCTGCTACGCGAATGGATGTCGTGGCCAGCTTGCGCGCATATGGCGCACCTAGCCGATCAGCCAGTGCAGAAAACATTTCATACATGCGCGGCGTTCTCCATCGCAAATTCGTGCATGAAGCGCGTCAGGGCAGCCACGCCTTCATCGGGCATTGCGTTATAAAGGCAGGCGCGAATCCCGCCCGTCATCGCGTGCCCCTTGAGGTTGACCAGCCCCTGCTTCGTCGCTTCTTCCAGAAAAACCGGAACCAGGGATTCGTCAGCCAGAGTGAAGCAGATGCTGGTCCGGGAGCGATGCTCAGGCTCTACATCAGAGCGGTAAAAACCGTCGCTGCCTGTAATCGCCCCGTATACGCTGCGGCTGCGCCGTATGCTGCGGCGCTCCATTTCGGGTACGCCGCCCTGCGCTTCGACCCAGCGGAATACCAATTCGGCCAGATAGACCGAAAAAGTGACCGGCGTATTGAGCAGCGAATTGGCGTCGCTCTGCATGCGGTAATCGAACACCATGGGTGTGGCCACGCGCGCCTGCCCAAGCAGGTCTTCGCGCACGATCACTACGGTAAAACCCGCCGGGCCGATGTTCTTCTGCGAGCTGGCGTAGATCATTCCGTAGCGGCTGACATCCAGCGGGCGGGTCAGAAAGTCCGAGGTCATGTCCACAACCAGGGGTACATCGCCGGTATCGGGCGTGTAATGGAACTGGATGCCGTTGGCCGTTTCGTTGCTGGTGTAATGGCAATAGGCAGTCTTGGAGTACAGCCGCAGGTCGTGCTGCAGCGGGACGCGGCTGAAATCGCTGCCGCGGCTGCTGCCGGCGACATTCACCAGGCAATAGCGCCGTCCTTCCGTGATCGCCCGGCGCGACCAATGCCCCGTTTCCAGATAATCGGCGCGACGGTTTTCGCCCAGCAGATTCAGCGGCACCAGCGAAAACTGCGCGGAAGCGCCGCCATGCATGAACAGGATGCGATAGTTGTCGGGTATATCCAGCAAGGCGCGCAGTCGGTCCTGCGCGCTTTGGTGTATGGCCTTGAAGTCGTCGCCGGTAAAAGGCATTTCCAGCAACGAAAGTCCCTGCCCTTTCCAGTCGAGGAGTTCGCTTTGCGCCTGTTCCAGCACTTCGGCCGGCATGACGCCCGGCCCGGCGGCGAAGTTGTAGATGCGGGACATCAACCGAACAACGCCGGACCATGCGAACTCGCGGCCATGAAGAACAGCAGCGGAATCGACAGCATGGTATTGGTGCGCGACGACAGGTGCGTGATGCGCGAGCAGCGCAGGCGCTCTTCCACCGTCGCAGGGACAAAGCCAAGCAGCTTTTTCTGGTGCGGCCAAAGCACCAGCCATAGGTTGAGCAGCATCAGCGTACCGATCCAGAATCCGGTGCCGATCACTGCGAAATAGCCATTGAGCGTGAGCGCGTCCACCAGCCAGCCGCGCTGCCACAGCATCATCACGCCTGTGAGCCAGGCGACGACCGAGGCATAGCGGAACGTGCCGTGTTCGCGGTTGAGGACGGCCATGAAGGCGCTGCTCCCTGTGCTGACCAGGTCGTCCCGCGTCAACGGACGATAGGTCGGCCGTTGTACCACGCTGGCGTAGTTGTGGCCGACCCAGATCAGCGCGGCGATGAAGTGAGCCCAGCGCATCGTGAAGTCGAAGGCATGCTCCATCTCACCCCCCGCTCACAAGCTGCCGCACGAGCAAATACAACACCAGCGTCAGCAGCAGGCCGCAAATGATCGTCCCGGTTGCGGTATCGAACGGCACTTTCATCGCGCGACTCCCGCAGCCGCACCCGCCAGGCGCGGAATCAGCGGTTTCGGCTCATGCGGTTTGCTCGCACGGTTGATCGCCATTTCGATCACGTGATGATGCGGCGACTTGGCGCAGGCCGGGTCGGTATTGGATGCATCGCCGGTCAAAAGGAAAGCCTGGCAGCGACAGCCGCCAAAATCCTGTTCCTTTTCGCCGCAGGAGCGACACGGTTCCGGCATCCATGTATCGCCGCGGAATTTCTGGAATAGCGGCGATTCTTCCCACAACCATTGCAGGCTGTGCTCGCGCACCGTGGGGAATTCCAGTCCCTCGATCACGCGCACTTCCTGGCACGGCAAGGCGGCGCCGTCAGGCGCAATGGTGAGGTGGATCGTGCCCCAGCCGTTCATGCAGGCCTTGGGGCGCGTCTCGAAGTAATCCGGGATCACGAAATAAATAGTCATCTTGCCGCCCAGGCGTTCGCGTGCACGTGCTACTGCCGCTTCGGCGCGTTCCAGCTGTTCCCGGGACGGCAGCAGTTCGTCGCGGTTGAGCAGCGCCCAGTTGTAGTACTGGATGTTGGCGAATTCGAGGTAATCCACGCCGATCTCTTCCGCCAGCGCGAGGATTTCCTCCACCTGGTCGATGTTCTGCCGGAATACCGGCACGTTGAGCACCATGGGGAAGCCTTCCGCCTTGATGCGCTTCGCCACCTCCAGTTTGAGGTCATGCGCACGTGCGCCGACGAGACGATCGGTCAAGGCACGCTCGGCGGATTGCAGGCTGAGCTGGATCTGCTTCAGCCCGACTTCCTTCAGTTTTTTCAGGCGTTCCGGCGTGAGGCCGACACCCGAGGTAATCAGGTTGGTGTAATAGCCGAGGCGTTCGGCCTCTTCCACCAGTTCTTCGATATCGTCGCGCAGCATGGGCTCGCCGCCGGAAAATCCCAGTTGCAGCGCGCCCAGTTCGCGCCCTTCGCGCAGAATGCGCTTCCATTCTTCCGTGCTGAGCTCCTTGTCCGCATAGCGGTCGAAATCCAGCGGGTTGTTGCACCAGACGCACTTGAGCGGACAGCGATAAGTGAGTTCCAGCACCAGCCACATCGGCTTGCCCTGCCCGTCGAGGCTAACGACTTCTGATCCATCCTTTGGCATGTGCCGTCTCCAGAAATTTGTTGATACCGGTTTCGAGTTCATTCGCACCGACGTCGACGAACAGCGCCTTCAATTCGTCCACCATGCCGGCTACCGTGGTTTCGCCATTGCAGCGCTTGAGGATTTCCGCCGCGCTGGCATTCAGCTTGATCACGCCCTCGGGGTACAGCAGCACGTGCGCGTCCTGTGTTTTCTCCCAGCGCAGCAGGAACATCGGACTGAGTGCTGGCCGGTCTCCTGACTGGAATGCTGATTGTTCTGACATGAAAATTCTCCCTGGGTGGGCGCGACGCCCCCATCGCGCCCGGTACTACTTAACGAACGTACACGTAGGCCGTGACTTCAAAACCCAGACGTACATCGCAGAATGCCGGTTCAGACCATTTCATTGTTGCTCTCCTTGTGAGTTTGAAAATGACAAGTCCGAAGATTTGCAATGACCCGCGATCTCCGGAACGTACGGCGGGTGCCGCAACGCCCCGCTACTATGCGCTCTGAAACGGCGCTGCCAGATCAGGGAAATACTGATAGTCCAATACGGAAACTGCTGAATCTCATCTACGCAAATTCATGTTTTTTTAATTTCTCGGACTTTCTTGATCCAAATCAAACAATTGCTTAAAAAGTTGTGTTAACAGACTGATATTTATAAATAAATTATTAATCAATAATGTTGTCAGCATCTTCACTCGATCCAAATATAGGACTACAATGTCTTAATTATGCACGATGCGATGCCAGCAGAAATGCAACCCGATAGAAAAGATTTCACACTCGCCCAACGACTGAACAGCTACGGACAGCACGCCCTCCAACGGTTCGGCGAGCGCGTGCATAAAATCGCGCTGGACGCGGGGTTCACCTGCCCCAACCGGGACGGCACCAAGGGAACGGGCGGTTGCACCTTCTGCAACAACGTATCCTTCAGCCCGACCGCGGGCCGCAAACAGACGGTGGCCGACCAGATTGCCCAAGCCAGGGACAAAATCCGCCGCCGCACCCGGGCGGATAAATTCATCGCCTACTTCCAGGCCTATACCAATACTTATGCCGATGTCGCGGAACTGGAAACGATGTACCGCGACGCCCTCGCCCTGCCGGGCATCATCGGTATCTCGGTCGGAACCCGGCCCGACTGCGTTTCGTCCGAAGTGCTGACCCTGCTCGAACGGCTGCGCGACGAAGGGCATGAGATATGGCTGGAACTCGGCCTGCAATCGGCGTTCGACGAATCGCTGGAGCGGGTGAACCGCGGGCACACATTCGCCGAATACCGCGAGACCGCACTCGCCGCCCGACAACGCGGCATTCCCCTTTGCACGCACCTGATCATCGGCATGCCGGGCGAAAACGAACACCATTACCACGCGACGCTGGATGCAGTGCTGGATCTCGGCGTCGACGGCCTCAAGCTGCACCCGATGCATGTGGTGAAGCACACCATGCTGGCTTATCAATGGCGCCGAGGTGGCTATCAACCACTCGGCAAACCGGATTACATCCGCATCGCCGCCGACCTTATCGAACGCACGCCTGCCGACGTGATATTCCATCGCGTGACGGCTACCGCCTCGCGCGACATCCTGCTCGCGCCCCTGTGGTGCGCGGAAAAGTGGAATGTGCTGAACGGCATCGAGCAGGAGCTGCGGCAGCGCGGGACGCGCCAGGGCGCGCGTGCCGGTACCCCTTTCTTTTCTGACGAGATATCGCATGTCGCTTGAACTGGTATGTCCCGCCGGCAATCTGCCGGCACTCAAAACCGCGATCGACCATGGCGCGGATTGCGTCTACATGGGCTTTCGCGACAACACCAACGCGCGCGCCTTTCCCGGGCTCAATTTCGATCCCGCATCCGCGCAGGAAGGCGTGCGTTACGCCCACAGCAGAGGCAAAAAGGTACTGCTGGCGCTCAACACCTTCCCCCAGACGGCGACCTGGTCGAAATGGCAGCAGGCCGTGGACGAAGGCGTCGAAGCCGGCGTGGACGCCATCATCCTGGCCGACCCAGGCCTCATGCGCTATGCGAGCCGCACCTACCCCAACCTGCGGCTACACCTTTCGGTACAAGGCTCGGCGACCAGCTACGAAGCCATCAACTATTACCACGAGCACTTCGGCATCCAGCGTGCGGTGCTGCCGCGCGTGCTGTCGCTGGCGCAGGTGGAAAACGTGGTGAAGAACACGCCGGTGGAGATCGAACTGTTCGGATTCGGCGGCTTGTGCGTCATGGTCGAGGGTCGCTGCGTATTGTCATCCTATGCCACGGGAGAATCGCCCAATACCGCCGGGGTCTGCTCCCCGGCCAAGGCTGTGCGCTGGGAGCAGACCCCGCGAGGCCTGGAATCGCGCCTCAACAACGTCCTGCTCGACCGCTACGCCGAAGGCGAGAAAACCGGTTACCCCACGCTGTGCAAAGGCCGCTTCGAAGTCGAGGACGAAACCTATTACGCCATCGAGGAGCCGACCAGCCTGAACACGCTGGAACTCCTGCCGGAAATGATCGCCATGGGTATCGCCGCAGTGAAGATCGAAGGCCGCCAGCGCAGCCCCGCCTACGTCGAACAGGTGACCCGGGTATGGCGCGCCGCCATCGACGCAGCTCATCGCAATGCCGATCGTTACGCGGTGCAACCGGCCTGGGCGGCACAGCTCGACAAACTCGCCGAAGGGCAGCAGCACACACTCGGCGCTTATCACCGCCCCTGGAAATAAGGAAAGTTATCCGATGAAACTCTCTCTTGGCCCCGTCCTCTATTACTGGCCTCGCCAGCAATTGCTGGATTTCTATGCGCAGGCGGCCGACTGGCCGATCGATATCGTTTATCTCGGAGAAACCGTGTGTTCGCGCCGTCACGAATTCCGCTTCGACGACTGGTTGCAGGCGGCGGACATGCTGGCCGAAGCGGGCAAGGAAGTGGTGCTTTCCACGCAGGCGCTGATCGAATCCGAATCCGACCTGAAAGCCCTGCGCCGCTTCACCGCCAACGGCCGCTTCCGCATCGAGGCCAACGACATGGCCGCTGTACATCTCGCACAGGGCCAGCCTTTCGTCGCCGGGCCGCACATCAACATCTACAATCCGCAAACGCTTGAACTGCTGGCCGAAGCCGGCGCTACCCGGTGGGTGATGCCGGTCGAGATGTCGCGCCAGTTGCTGCAGGAATTGCTGTTGCATGCTCCGCCGGACATGGAAACGGAAGTGTTTGCCTACGGCCGCCTGCCGCTGGCATTCTCCGCGCGCTGTTTTACTGCACGCCGGCACAACCTGCCCAAGGACAGTTGCGGCTTCCGCTGCCTGGAAACGCCGTACGGTATGGTTCTGAAAACCCGCGAAGGCCAGCCCTTTCTCGCGATCAACGGCACGCAGACGCAATCGGCCAGCGTTTATACGCTCATGGAAGAACTCGAAGAACTGGCCGGATGCGCGGATGTGCTGCGCATCAGCCCGCAGCCGGAACATACCGGCGACGTGGTTGCGCTGTTCCGCTCCGCCATTGACGGAACCACGCCAGCCGCGCTGGCCGCGCAAGCGCTTTCCCCTCTCCTGCCCGCCGAACCCTGCAATGGCTATTGGCATGGCCGCCCCGGCATCGACCATTCCGCATACCAATGAAAGGAGCGCATGCATGAACATACCGAAGTTTCGTTTTCCCGCCGTGGCAGCCGCCGTCATCTCGCGGCTGCCCGTGCTGCCGCCCTCCTTTCTGCTCACACGCCTGCTGAATATAGCCCTCAAGCGCCCGATCGAGCGACAGGACTTCCTGTCTCTGCATGGCAAGCGCATCGCCATCCACGTCCGCGATACCGGCTTGCAGGTGTACTTCACGGTGGATGACAGCGGGTTCCGCGCGATCCGGAAAACCGCGCAGCCCGACCTGTCCATCACCGCTACCGCCCACGACTACTACCTGCTCGCTTCACGGCAGGAAGACCCGGACGCGCTGTTCTTCAGCCGCCGTCTGCTAGTGGAAGGCGATACCGAGCTGGGGCTGATCGCCAAGAACACGCTGGACGGTCTGAGCCCGCCCGAGTGGCTGGAAACATTGCTGTCGCCCAAAAGCCTGTTGACCCGGTTTACGCTCTAGCCAGACCCTCCTATGAATATCTGGCGCTGTTTTTGATTTAGATCAAGGAATACTTGTTAACTTATATTAATAATTGTTTCACATAAAACAACTTAATGCTTCAAGGGTGCACATGGAGCATGTCGTTCTCGGAAAGGAGCTGATGATGACCTCACGTCAGGAATACAAAAACCTGCCTCTCGTGTATTCCTGCTCCGGTTGTTCGAGCGCCGCGCAGACCGCCAATTACATCGCGCTCAAGCTGGATCGCGACGGCGAGGCGGAAATGTCCTGCATTGCGGGCGTTGGCGGCGATGTGCCGCATCTGGTCAATATTGCCCGCTCCGGCCGTCCTGTCGTGGCGCTGGACGGCTGCCCCCTGGCTTGCACACTGCGCTGCCTGCAACAGCGAGGGTTGAAGGCCGACTATCACCTGCAATTGCATGAGCATGGCGTGAAAAAGAAATACCACGCCGACTTCGATCGCGCGGAGGCTGACCGCATTGCTGAAATCGTGGCGCAGGAAACGCGTCGACTGCGTGACCAGCTCCTTCCCCAGCCACCCGACAGCGACTCCTCCACCTAAGATTCATCGCAAAACGGCGTTTAAAGACAAATTCGTCTGATTTCTTGACCGAGGTCAAGGAATCCTCCTCTTTCCGTTGCGACAATGGTCCCGAACTGCGACAAACCGTCGCACCCACTTACGGACATAAGGCAACGGAGGAGAACGCCATGGAACGCCACGAATCAGAAACCGACAACAACATGGATATTCCGCAGGATGAGAACCGGCGGAAATTTCTCGGCACGACCGCGATGGTGACTCTCGCCGGGGCCGGCATGGCGATGGGCTTGAGCGCCTGCAAGAAAGAATCCCAGGCTCCTGCAGCGAAGGCCGGTGCCGGAGAATCCGGCCGTGAAGTAGCCGCTGGCGAATTCGAAATTCATCCGGGCAAGCTCGACGAATACTATATTTTCTCCAGCGCGGGCCATAACGGCGAAGTCCGTATCTATGGTCTGCCTTCCGGCCGCACGCTGAAGCGCATTCCCGTCTTCAATATCGACCCGATGGTAGGCTGGGGCATCACCAACGAATCCAAGAAGGTCATTGGCACCAAACCTGACGGCAGCCTCTTGTACAAGACCGGCGACACGCACCACGTGCATGGCTCGTACAAGGACGGCACCTACGACGGCAAGTATTTCTGGACCAACGACAAGCTGAACAACCGCATCGCACGCATCCGCATGGATTACATGGAATGCGACAAGATCACCGAAATCCCCAACGTACAGGGTTTCCACGGCATTTTCCCGGACAAGCGCGACCCGGTGGACGCCAACATCAACCACACCACGCGCGTGTTCTGCGGCGCCGAGTTCCATGTCCCGCTGGACAACGATGGCCGCGATCTCGACGATCCGAGCAAGTGGCACGGCCTGTTCACCTGCGTGGATGCGGAAACCATGGAAGTGCGCTGGCAAGTCAAGGTCGACGGCAATATGGATCTGGTCGCGACCTCGTATGACGGCAAGCTGGCCGCGGTCAACCAGTACAACGTCGAAAACGGCGCCGTGCTGGCCGACATGATGTCTTCCGAGCGCGATGCCTGCCTGTTCCTCAACGTGGCGCGCATCGAGGCCGCGATCAAGGCCGGCAAGAGCTTCACCATCGGCGACTCCAAGGTACCGGTGGTAGACGGCACCAAGGCTGCCAACAGCGACCCCAAGACAGCACTCACCTGCTACGTGCCGGTGCCTAAGAACCCGCACGGCGTGAACCTGTCGCCGGACGGCAAGTATTTCGTCTGCGCCGGCAAGCTCTCCCCGACCGCGACCGTGATCGCGACCGAGCTGGTGCACAAGTGGTTCGCCGGCGAGCTCAAGGATCCGCGCGATGCCGTGGTGGGCGAGCCGGAAATCGGCCTGGGCCCGCTGCATACCGCCTTCGACGGTCGCGGCAACGCCTATACCTCGCTGTTCCTCGACAGCCAGATCGTCAAATGGAACGTGGACGCGGCGATCGCGCAGTTCAAGGGCGACAAGAACGCCAAGCCGGTGGTGGACCGTATCGACGTGCACTACCAGCCGGGACACACTTATTCGTCCATGGGCGAGACCAAGGAAGCCGACGGCAAGTATCTCAATGCCGGCAACAAGTTCTCCAAGGATCGTTTCCTGCCGGTTGGCCCGCTGCACGTCGAGACCGAGCAACTCATCGACATCCGCGGCGACAAGATGCGCCTGATCCACGACCATACCGCCTACCCCGAGCCGCATGACGCGATGATCGTTCGCGCGGATGTCGTCAAGACCAAGCAGATCTACAACATGGACGACTTCCCCAATGCGGTGAAGTCCTTCGGCGACAGCCGCGTCGAACGCAACGGCAAGAAGGTGAATGTGTACATGACGTCGCAGGCACCGAACTACAGCCTGTCGGAAATACGCGTCAAGCACGGCGACGAGGTCACCATCACACTGACCAACCACGACAAGGTGGAAGACCTGACGCACGGCTTCGGCATCGAGCGGTACGACATCAACTTCATCGTCAACCCGCAAGAGACGCACTCGGTCACCTTCAAGGCGGACAAACCGGGCGTGTTCTGGATCTACTGCACGCACTTCTGCCACGCGCTACACTTGGAAATGCGCAGCCGGTTCATCGTCGAGAAGTAAGTTTTATCCATTGAGTGGCGGACCCTGGGCGAGTTTTCCTCCCTCGCCCTTTTTTCCCCGCTCATGTTGCAAGGAATGCGTTGTGCGAAACAGCCACCATCTTCCGACAGGAATACGATGCATGCTTCATGGGCTGTATGCGTATTGCTCCTTTCTCCTGGCCCTGCTTCTGGGGCTCATGCTCTCTCACCCGTCCCTTGCCGACGGCGTCGAACAGCGCGCAACCGAGCATGCGCAGATCAAACAGGCGGCCTCCTACGAGGCGCCGCTGCCGGTCGAACTGACTACCAGCCCCGACCTGTGCGCCTATGCGCCATGCAAGGAAGTATTTCCTGAGGCGGATGGCTTTTCCCCGCGCAAGGGGCGTCCCGCCTATGTCGAGGCCTACCATGACGAGCATGGCAAACAGCAGCTGCTGGGCTACGTGTTCCTCTCCACCGATATCGTGGATATCCCCGCTTACTCCGGCAAACCTGTGGTTACGCTGATTGGCATGGACGTCAAGGGCAAGATCGTTGGCCTGCGCATCCTCAAGCACAGCGAGCCCATCCTGCTGGTCGGCATCCCGGAAAGCGAGCTCACCAAATTCGTCCGGCAATTCCTCGGCAAGCACGCCTCGGACAAGGTCGAGATCGGCAAGGCCCGCACCGAAGGCGGCTACATCGGCATCGACGCCATCAGCGGCGCCACCGTGACCGTCATCGCGGAAAACCAGGCGGTGATGCGCAGCGCTTTCGAGATCGCCAAACAGGTCGGCATCATCCAGTCCAAGCCGCGTCCGCAGGCCGTATTCGCACCAGCAGCCGGCCAGAAAAACTGGAGCCAGCTGCTGGAGGAAGGTGCCATCCAGCGCCTCACCGTCTCGCCCGAGGACGTCGGCATCGAAGGTAACGGCCAGCCTTATCTCGACGCTTATTTCGGCTATCTCAACGCGCCCGACATCGGACGCAGCATCCTCGGCGACCGTGTCTACGAGCGTCTGATGCGCGACCTCAAGCCGAACGAGCATGCCATCTTCATCGTCGCCAACGGCAGCGCCTCGTTCAAGGGATCCGGCTTCGTGCGCGGCGGCATCTACGACCGCATCCAGGTGTCGCAGGACATGGACACCTTCACCTTCCGCGACACCGACTATCTCAACCTGTACCACATCGAGGCTGCGGGCGCGCCGTCCTACAACGAATCCGGCATCTTCATCGTGCGCAGCGCCAGCTTCAGCGCCGCCTACCCATGGAGTCTGGTGTTCCTCGGCAACAAGATCGACAAGCAGACCGGCGCCAAGACCTTCGCCAACTTCGACCGCGAATACTGGCTGCCGGAAGACATGCTGCAAGGCGGCCGCCCCACGGTGGTCAAGCCGGACCCCACCTGGCTCAAGATCTGGAAGGACAAGAAGACCGGCATCGTGCTGTTTGCGCTGTTGCTCATCTCCACCGCCCTGGTGCACGTGTTCCGCGACAAGCTGGTACGCCGCGCAAACCACAAGGACAAGCGCTGGGTTTCCATCCCCAAATACACCATCTGGATCATCAGCATTGCGGTGGTCGGCTTCGGACTCATGGCGCAGCCCAGCATCACGCATGTGCTGACTTGGGTGCACTCGCTGCTGTTCCAGTGGAAGTGGGAGCTGTTCCTGTCCGACCCTTACATCTTCGTGTTCTGGTGGTTCATCATCATCTCCGTCTTCATCTGGGGCCGCGGCCTGTTCTGCGGCTGGCTCTGCCCCTACGGCTCGATGTCGGAACTGCTGTACAAGATCACCGCTGCCACGCCGCTGCGCCGCTTCCAGTTCATGCTGCCGAAGACGCTGCACGACAAGCTCAAGTGGCTGAAATACGCGATCTTCTTCACGCTGCTCGCCACCTCCTTCTATTCGATGGGCGTCGCGGAAAAACTGGCCGAGGTCGAGCCGTTCAAGACCACCTTCCTCGTTGGCGTGTGGAATCGCTCCTGGCCGTTCATCGCGTTCTGGGTGGCGCTGTTCGGGCTATCGATGTTCACCGAGCGGCCGTTCTGCAAGTACCTGTGCCCGCTCGGCGCCTCGCTCGGAATCCCGAGCCAGTTCCGCGGCATTGCGTTGAAGCGCAAGGCCGAATGCACCACCTGCCACGCCTGCGCTGCCGGTTGCGGCTCGCTCGCGATCGACGACAAGGGCAAGATCGACCAGCGCGAATGCCTGCTGTGTCTCGACTGCATGGTGATGTATTACGACGACCACGCCTGCCCGCCGCTTTCCAAAGAACGCAAGCAACGCGCAAAAAACGGCCTGCCGCTGACGCCCATCAACGCGCAGGGCTATTTCATCCCGGTGGAAAGCATAGGCCGCCCGCCGAAAAAGGAAGCCAAGCCGGCATGAGACACCCGGCCATCAGCCTCGGCTTGTCGGCAGCATTTGCGGCGAATATCGCCTGCGCCGCAGAGTTGACGGTACAGCCGGGGCAGTCGATTGCCGCTGCCGTTGCCGCCGCAGCGCCGGGCGATACGGTACTGGTCGAACGCGGCCACTACCGCGAACGCCTGCTGATCGACAAGCCGCTCACGCTCAAAGGCTTGAACCGCCCGACGCTGGACGGCGGCCTGCAAGGCGACGTGATCCGCATCCAATCGCCGGATGTGACCGTGGAAAGCTTCATCGTGCGCAACAGCGGCCACGATCTCACCGCACAGAACGCCGGCATTTATATCGAGCCCGGCAGCGACCGCACGGTGATCCGCGACAACGTGATCAACTACACGCTGTTCGGGCTGTGGATCGAAAAAGTGAAAAACGTGCAGGTGATCGCCAACAACATCACCGGCATGCGCGACCTCGCCTCAGCGCAGCGCGGCAATGGCATCCAGCTCTACAACTCGCAGCATGCGCAGATTATCGACAACCACATCAGCTTCACGCGCGACGGCATCTACGTCGATGTCTCCGACCATGCGCTGTTTCGCGGTAATCGCCTGCATCACCTGCGCTACGGCACGCACTACATGAACTCCAACTTCAACGTGTGGGAGAACAACCAGAGCTTCAAGAATCGCGGCGGACTGGCGCTGATGGAAGTGCGTAACCAGACAGTGCGCAACAATCAGGCCTGGGACAATTCCGACCACGGCATCATGCTGCGCACGATCCAGGATTCGGTGGTGGAAAACAACGTCGTCGCTGGCAACAGCCGCGGCTTTTTCATCTACGATGCCGAATACAACACGCTGCGCGGCAACCTCGTCATCGGCAACCGCGTCGGCGTTCACTTGTGGGCCGGCTCCATCCATAATGAAGTCGAGGGCAACGACCTGATCCATAATCGCGAACAGATCCGCTACGTCGCAAGCCGCGACGAGCAATGGGGCGGCAAAACCGGCAACTACTGGAGCAATTACCTCGGCTGGGACCGCGACGGCGACGGCAGCGGCGATGTACCTTACGAAGCGAGCGATCTGGTGGACCGCCTCACCTGGAAATACCCGGCGGTCAAGCTGCTGCTGAACAGCCCGGCGGTGCAGACGCTGCGCCTGGTCGCCCGCCAGTTCCCGCTGCTGCGCGCGACCAGCATTGTCGATCAACATCCGCGCATGCGGCCTTTTCACCCTGACTGGAGACCCTGGCTTGCCAAACAGCGTCATTGAAATCCGCCACGTCTCGCGCCACTTCGGCCCCGTGCATGCAGTCAACGGCGTCAGCCTGGATATTTTCGAGGGCGAGACCCTCGGCCTCATCGGCCATAACGGCGCAGGAAAAAGCACACTGTTCAAGATGATGCTGGGGCTGATTCCGCCCTCCGCCGGCAGCATTCGCATCCACGGCACGCCAGTACATGGCAGCGCGTTCCGCGAGCTGCGCCGGGCCATTGGCTACCTGCCGGAAAACCTCGCCTTCTACGACAATCTCACCGGGCTGGAAACGCTGCAGTTCTTCGCTTCGCTCAAGGGCTGCGACCATAGCTCCTGCGCTGCCCTTCTTAAGAAAGTCGGGCTCGGCCATGCCGGCCAACGGCGCGTGGACGGCTATTCCAAGGGCATGCGCCAGCGGCTGGGGTTCGCGCAGGCGCTGCTCGGCAACCCGCGCATCCTGTTCCTCGACGAGCCCACCAATGGCCTCGATCCGGAAGGCATACGCGAGTTCTACCAGATGCTCAACGAGCTCAATCAGACCGGCGTCACAGTGGTCATCACCTCGCACATCCTGTCTGAAATCCAGGAGCGCGTGCAGCGTCTTGCCGTGATGAAATCCGGCAAGCTGCATGCGCTGGGCACAGTGCAGGAACTGCGCGAAGGCGTGAATCTTCCGCTGACCATCCGGCTGCGGCTTCAATGCACGCCGCAGGCACTGAAAGACGCCTTGAACGGTACTTCCATCGAATCGCTGGACACGCAGGACGACATCACCATCATCCGCTGCCAGCGCATGTATAAGATGGAACTCCTGCGCCGCATCAACACATTGGGCGAAAGCGTCCATGACATCGTGGTACGCGAACCTTCGCTCGAAGATGTTTTCCTGGGCTATGCGGGGTAAGCCATGATCGAATTCGCACAGATTCGCACCATCGCCGCCAAGGAATTCCGCGACCGCATCCGCAATCGCTGGGTGATCGCTGTCGCGGTCATCTTCACGCTGTTCGCGCTTGCCATTACCTACTTCGGCGCGGCACAGCAGGGCGAAGTCGGATTCCGCAACATCGAATTCACCATCGCCAGCCTGGTCAGTCTCGTCATCTACCTGATCCCGCTGATCGCGCTGATCCTGGGCTACGACGCCATCGTCGGCGAGCGCGAGCGCGGCTCGCTCGATTTGCTGCTCTCCATGCCGATCACGCGAATGGAACTGCTGCTGGGCAAGTTTTCCGGCCTGTCGCTGGCGCTCGCCTGCTCCACCCTGCTGGGATTCGGGCTGGCCGGACTGCTGCTCGCCACCCAGACGGATACTTCGGCGCTTTATCACTACGCAGGCTTCATGCTGAGCGCAATCCTGCTCGGCATGGTGTTCCTCAGCCTTGCCGTCATGGTCTCGGTAATCGCGCGAGACCGAGCCCGGGCCAGCGGCGCAGCGATTGCCGTATGGTTCCTGTTCGTGCTGGTGTACGACCTGGCCTTGCTTGGCGTGCTGGTGTTGTCGGGAGGAGTTTTCGGCGAAGCGCTGTTCCCTCTCCTGCTGCTGCTCAACCCGGCGGACATATTCCGCCTGCTGAACATCTTCAACATGGAAGACCTGAAAACGTTTTACGGATTGGCCACGGTGTTTCCGGCCAGCCTGTCCAACCCCTGGCTGCTGGGAAGCATGATGATCGCCTGGATCGCCGCCCCGCTCGCTATTGCCCAATGGAGATTCAAATGACACTGACCCGCCTTGCCATCGCGCTTTCCCTGACCGCCGCATTGGCCGCCTGCAGCAAGCCCGAAGCCGCCCTTCAGCCGCTCGCCATCCAGTCGGGCACAGCCTGCTCTCTGGACGGCATGATCCTGGCCGACTTCCCCGGTCCCAAGGGCCAGATTCACTATGCCAGCGGAGAGCCGGATTTCTTCTGCGACACGACGGAAATGTTCTCGATCTACCTGCAACCGGAACAGCAGAAGCGCATTACCGCCATCTTTACCCAGGACATGGGCAAGGCGGACTGGGAAAAGCCCGAAGCCAACTGGATCGATGCCAAGAAAGCCTGGTTCGTGGTCGGCAGCAGCCGACATGGCTCGATGGGGCCGACCATCGGCACGTTTGCCGAGCAGCAGGCAGCGGCAAGCTTCGCCGGTCAGTATGGCGGAAAAGTAGTGAAATTCGAGGAGGTAACGCCTGAAATGGTAGACCTCACAGGCGGCGCGGGACACGACGAGCACATGTGACCTTGCGATCCATGGCTTAGGAGGACACCTGCATCCGAAGCGCACGACTCAATCGCTGAATCCCGATTGCCAGCTCCCCCTGGTCCAGGCTACCGTATCCCAGCCGGATCGCTGGGATGGAGCGGGCAGAGTCGGAGAACTCCGCGCCGGACAATATGCGCACGTTCAGGCTGGCTGCATCGCGTACCAGCCGGTCGATGTCATAGCGTTCGTCGAGACGCAGCCACAAGGCGAGCCCACCATCCGGTAAGTCAAATCTCATCGCCCATCCCAGTTCTTTCGCGACCAGCTCGCCTGCGACGGCTCGGCGTTCGTTATACGTCTTGAGCGTACGGCGGACATGGCGCCTCACCTCGCCGGAATTCAGTAACTCTGCCGCCGCCAGCTCGGTCACCGCATTGCCCTGGCGGTCGATCAGCATGATTTCCGACGCGCAGCGGTCGATGACCCTGGCCGGTGCGATCAGGTAGCCCACTCGCAAGCCCGGCGCCAGCACCTTGGACAGCGAGCCGACGTAAATCACCCGCCCCCAGCGATCCAGACTGGCAAGCGGCATGACCGGATGATGCGAGAAGTGGAATTCGTGGTCGTAATCGTCCTCGACGATCGCGAAATCGTATTGCTCGGCGAGCATCAGGAGCTTGAGCCTGCGGTCCGCCGACATCATCGCGGTGGTCGGAAACTGATGGTGCGGCGTCACATAGACAGCGCGAATGCGTCGGCGGCGGCAAATGGCCTCCAGTTCGTCCACCCGTAGCCCCTGAGCATCCTGGCCGACACTCAACACCTCGGCGCCACATGCCCGGAACGCCTCCCTGGCCGGCGGATAACTCAACTCCTCCATCACCACGGCATCGCCTTGCCGCGCCAGCAGGCGTGCAGCGAGAAATATGCCCATCTGGCTGCCGCGCACCGTGCAGACATTTTGCAGGCTTGCGTTCAGCCCGCGTTCCATATTGACCATGGACACAATGGCCTCGCGCAGCGCCGGCGTGCCGCGCGGATCGCCGTAACCCAACCGGTTGGCGCGTGCGGAGACGATCAGCGCGTGGCGGAAAGCGCGCGAGATGATCTCGTAAGGGATGAGCCGGGTATCGGGAACGCCGTCCCCGAAATCAAGCATGTCGCGCGCCTGCGGCACATCGGCGGGCATTTCTGCTCCGTAGAGGGCGTACCTTGGCACTTCGTTTCTGGCAACTGGCGGGGCTGATGCCGGAAAAACCTCGTCCAGTGCGGGAATGGCCGAAGAGACGAAAGTGCCTCGCTTCCCCTCGGCCGATAACCAGCCTTGCGCCACCAGTTCGTCATATGCCAGCACAACGGTCTTGCGGTTGATGCCCAGATCCTCCGCCAATTCGCGCGTGCCTGGCAATGCGGTGCCAGGTACCAGTCTTCCTCGCTTTATTTCATCGATGACACGTTGTGCGATTTGCAGATAGATCGCCGTGCCAGCATCGCGCCGGATGTCTACCTTGAGCTTCCATGGACGCAGCATAGCCCTCCCCTTGATCTGGCCCTTGATGCGGATGGCCTAACTTAACACAGCACTCGAAATTCCATGCCCTGGACCATCCATGTTTTCAAATCAGGAGGATTTTGACCGGACTCGACTTGGTTACAGTGACTTCGCCTGCTGGAGAGGCATGTTCCCGGCATTGGGCCAACAATCCGGGGACAGCATCTCCTTATTGCATCCAACCTTCGGCAAGCATGCAGGTAACGGGAGTGGCTCACGCATGCCGCGCGCATGTTTTCAAAGGCGATGCGGAGCCCTGCTCACAAGCAGTCAAACACTATGGAGAAATCGAGATGAACGTGAAAAAAAGGGATCTGATCATTGGCCTGGCCGCTGGCTTGACCCTCGCCGCCCCGCTGGCGGCAACAGCTGCGCCAGACCAGGAAAAAGCGATGGCCGATGCCAACAACTGGGCGCATCCGCGCGGCCAGCATAACAACCAGGCCTACAGCAAGCTGTCGCAAATCAACAAGGGCAACGTCAAGAACCTGAAGATGGCATGGACCTTCGCTACCGGCGTCAATCGCGGTCATGAAGGCTCGCCGGTCGTGGTCGGCAACATGCTGTATGTGCACACCGCGTTTCCGAACAACGTGTATGCGCTGGATCTGAGCGACAACCAGAAGATCGTCTGGTCCTACTTCCCGAAGCAGGATCCGTCCGTTCAGGCGGTTCTGTGCTGCGACAACGTGAGCCGCGGTCTGGGTTTTGGTGATGGCAAAATCCTGTTGACGCAGAACGACGGTACTCTGGTCGCCCTCGATGCAAAAACCGGCGCCAAGGTTTGGGATACCAAGGTTGTCGATCCCAAGGTCGGCGCCACAACCACCACGGCTTCGCATGTCATCAAGGACAAGGTGCTGGTCGGCTGCTCCGGCGCTGAGTTCGGCGTTCGCTGCTATATGTCCGCCTACAACCTCAAGGATGGTTCGCTGGCATGGCGCGCCTACAGCACCGGCCCGGATAGCGAAGTGCTGATCGGCAAGGACTTCAACAAGGACAATCCGCACTACTCCGCTCTGTCCGTCTACCAAGACGTGGCTGGTGGCAACAAGCAAGGCGGTTCCTTCAAGGCCCTGTCCAAGGACCAACTGAAGTTCCCGGAAACCGATCTGGGCGTCAAGACCTGGCTGAAGCCGCAAGCGGTCAAGGACGGCTGGCAACACGGCGGTGGCTCCGTTTGGGGCTGGTGGCCGTACGATCCGAAGTCCAACCTGGTTTACTACGGCACCGGTAACCCGTCCGTATGGAACCCGGACGTGCGTCCTGGCGACAACAAGTGGTCCATGACCATCTTCGCTCGTGACGTGGACACCGGTATCGCCAAGTGGGGCTACCAAATGACCCCGCACGACGAGTGGGACTATGACGGCATCAACGAAGTGATCCTGTTCGACAAGGGTGGCAAGAAGTACGCTTTCCACACCGACCGTAACGGCTTCAACTACACGTTCGACGCTTCCAACGGTTCCCTGGTCGTTGCCGAAAAGGCTCACCCCTTCATCAACTGGGCTACCCACGTTGACATGAAGTCCGGCGTGCCGGCTAAGGATGGCAAGTACTCCACTCACCAGGACTACAACGCCAAGGGTATCTGCCCGGCAGCTCTGGGTGTGAAGGACCAACAACCGGCTTCCTACTCGCCGAAGACTGGCCTGATGTACATCCCGCTCAACCACGTTTGCATGACTTACGAGCCGGTTGAGTCCAAGTACGTTGCTGGTCAACCGTGGGTTGGCGCTACCCTGACCATGTTCGCAGGTCCGGACGGCGTGATGGGTGGCTTCGAAGCTTGGGATCCGCTGAAGGGCAAGGCAGTGTGGTACAACAAGGAGAAGTTCTCCGCGTGGGGTGGTTCTCTGGTTACCGCATCTGACATCGTGTTCTACGGCACCCTGGATCGTTGGTTCAAGGCTGTTGACGCGAAGAACGGCAAGGAACTGTGGAAGTTCCAGGTTGGTTCCGGCGTGATCGGCAATGCCTTCACCTACGGCCACAAGGGTAAGCAATACGTTGGCGTGCTGTCCGGTATCGGCGGCTGGGCTGGCGTGGCGATGAACCTGGGTCTGACCAACGACACCGACGCACTCGGTGCTGCTGGCGGCTACAAGGATCTGGCCAAGTACAACGCTGCTCCTGGCGGCGGTGCATTGAACGTGTTCGCCCTGTAAAGAAGTATGTAGCAACAGCCCGGCCGGCCGTTTCCATGCCGAGTTCGGCCGGCCGGGCAATCAGGCTCCATGTTGAATCTCCATGCTCGGAGGTTTGACCCTCACCCCCTCCCTAACCGGAGGGGGTTTTCTTGGGAGTATTTCAATGCATTCGCAGAAAATTCCAGGCCGGCCAAGGTCGAGGACTGAGAAAAGCTCATGAATGGATATTCCGGCGATCATGCATAAACAGTACCGCGTCAATGTTTGGAAGAACAACCGCCTCTGGTGTCGCGTCGATGTCGACAGCCCATGGGCGCATGAGGCTATCCAGGACGTGCTATCCCGCTTTTCTCCCGAACAAGGATATTTCGCGGAATTGCTTGCTGCGACCGAAGACAGGCGCATTTTTGAAAGCGGCCCGGATGGTTTGCGTTTGCTGGCGTGCGAGCCTATCTATGAGCCTGTCGTCCCTACGGATTAACCCGAATGCCTCAATGCTCTTGAGCAGCCGAAGCGCTATACTGATCCATCATGGAATACCAGTTTCATTCATTTCAGGCGCTTTTTGAACAACTCGGGCTTGATAGCCGGCCCGAGCAGATTTGCCTGTTTCTGGAAACCCATGCCCCACTCCCGCATGCCCTCGCCCTGCATGACGCGCCGTTCTGGACTCCCGCGCAAGCAAGTTTCCTGCGCGAAGCGGTACAGGATGACGGCGACTGGGCCGAGGTCGTGGATGCGTTGAACGCGGCGCTGCATACAGCGCCGGCCTGACACGGCACGCTTTCCCGCAGGAGTCGGGCACTGCCCTTTCCCGTTACAGCCGCTCCGGCGGCGCTGGTCTTGCTGTGTGTCGAAGCGAGGTACCCACATGACGAGGCATAAAAAAACGGCCACCGAGGCAGCCGTTTCCCTAGAGTGATGACCGTTATTGCAGCCAGGGTTTTTCAGGGTCCTTGCCCTGATAGCTCGCACGCAGCCAGCCGATGATCTTGAGGATATCGTCCGTCGGCATCAGTTCGGGATTGCCTCCCACCTGCTGGTGCCAGGCCGGCATCCCCGCGTCTGAACCGCCTGCGATGATTTCGAACATGCCTTTGTCGGTCACGATTCTTGCGTATTGCCAGGTATCGTCCAGAATGCTGGGGCCGGTCTGGCCGCCGGCATTACCGCCGTGGCATTGGGTGCAGGACCAGAAACCGAACTTCTTCTTGCCGGCCTTGGCCTTCTCCGGATCGGCCACATACAGCTTGGTGTAGGGATTGATGCAGGTCTTCAGGAATTGTTTTGCCTCCGGAGTATCGCTCTCCGTCGGCTTGACCTCGAAGGGCTGATTGCCCGCCCTGATCGACTCGAACTTGCATTCCGCGTTCGCTTCAAACGGCATGAGCCCCGCACCTGCGAGCATGGATACCACCAGCGTTCTCTTCCCGACTGCCAAACTGCCTTTCATAACACCTCCTTCGTCAAAAATCGCTTGTTTTCATGCCTTTGCTGCCTGGCCCACCATTCCACGATGAATTTCGCCACGGCTCGGGGCGCGTTCAAGTCGAGCACGGGGCGAGCTGTGGCAACGGGCAGGTCGCTTGCCACGGCGATGACCCAGCCATCCTGCTGCGCCAGCAGCGATTTGCCGCATGACGGGCGGAAGACTTCGATCTTGGGGATGGGCGCATGGCGGAAGCCTTCCACCAGGACGAGATCCGCCAGCTCAGGATCGAGGTGGCGCACCATATCCAGCATGCGGTCGTCCTCCCGTTCGCTCCTGATTTCCGTCATGAGCACCCATCTGTTCTCGGAACTCAGCATCACCTGCGCGGCGCCCACCTCGCGCAGGCGATAGCTGTCCTTGCCCGGCCGGTCGACATCGAATTCGGCGTGCGTCTGCTTGATGATGGAAACTCTCAGCCCATAGGTCGCAAGCTCCGGCAGGACGGCTTCGATCAGCGTGGTCTTGCCCATCCCGCTTGCCTGAGCGCAGATTCCGAGTACGGGGATATCGAACATGTCGCGGCTCCTCAGAAGGTGTACATCACGGTCAGCCACAGCTTTTCGGTGTCACGCTTGCGGGCGGCGCTGTAGACGTCGTCTTCCTGGAAGCGGGCGTACTCCACCTTGCCCATCCACTTCTGGTAGTTATAGGCAGCCGCGAGGTCCAGCTCCTTGCCGTACCGATCTCCGGTGCCGACACCGGCCGGCGTGGTGAAGTCCTCGTCCGAATCGATCCAGTGGTATTCGCCGGTCAACTGGACATCCATCACCTTGCCGCCAAAGGAAATAAAAGTGTCCTTGATGCCTTGGTTGGGCGTCACCAGGAACAGGTCGGCCCAGCCCTGGAACAGGTGGTTGGTGCCGAGCGGCGTCTGGAAGGCGGAACGCCCGTCATTGCTGGATAGCACCTCATGATCGATACGCGCATACCAGGTGCCGTACTGGGCGCCGCCGCCCAGCTTGAGGTAATGCGAATCGATGTTGTCGTTACCGTCCTTGTAGTCGTCCTGCTTGGCGTACTCGGCGGTGTAGAGCATCTTCCATTCGGGGTTGATGGCATGGGCGCCGTCGGCGCGCAGGCCCAAGGTACGATTGGAGAAAGTCTCGTTGAACGGGGCCGGATTGGTCGCCTTCGCTTCCTGGTTCCAGTCGACGAAATAGCCGTAGCCGACCAGCGCTTCGCTCGGGG
>CAMLDO010000030.1 GCA_946478865.1 uncultured Methylobacillus sp. | reverse complement strand
GTTTCGCGGCCTTGGTATTGGACGGCAGCATGCCCGTGCCTACCCACAAGCCGCTATGCTGCATCGCCAGCGTGAACATGTATTGCAGCGTGGAGAACTTGTCTCCGTTCATCGAGGCGGAGTTGGTAAAGCCGCCGAACACCTTGTTCTTCCAGGCCTGCGCAAACCAGCGCTTGGAGGTTTCATCGGCGAATTTCTTGAACTGCCAGCTTGCCGCGCCCATGTAGGTCGGCGAACCGAACACGATGGCATCGGCGGCATCCAGGGCCTCCCAGGCCGCTTCCGGCAAATTGCCTTCCTTGTCGATCGCAAACAGTTCGGCCCCTGCGCCCTTTGTAACGGCTTCGGCCTGCTTGGCGGTGTGCCCATACCCGCTGTGGTAAACGACAACGACTTTAGCCATGTTTTTTCTCCATGTTGTGGTTGAGATTGAACGCCTGATTTATGGCGGAATCTCAGATGGAGATAAAGGCGGCGATTTAGTTCCTGTAGCGCGGGTGTCTATCGTCAGGAAAGGAGAAGCCGATGTGGTTGCGATGGCTGGTGGTGCCGCTGCTGGCGTTGGCGCAGGCAGCACATGCGGAAGTGGCCCCCTGGAATGAAAATCCCCGTTACTGGATGTATGACGGTGCTCCAGTACTGCTGGTGGGCGGCAGCGACGACGACAATCTGTTCCAGTGGTCGGAGCCCGATCTGATCGCCCAGCTCGACCGGCTCAAGCAGGCGGGCGGCAACGTGGTGCGCAACACCATGAGCGACCGCCGCGACAAGGGCTTCGAAATCTACCCTTATCTGCAATTACCTTCCGGAAAGTACGATCTCGACCAGTGGAACCCGGAGTACTGGCAGCGCTTCGAGCGTTTCCTGCGCGAAACCGCGCAACGCGGCATCGTGGTGCAGATCGAGCTGTGGGATCGCTTCGACTTCACCGACCACGGCAAGATCCGGCACTGGCAGCCGCATCCTTATAACCCGAAGAACAACATCAACTATTCCTACTGGCGATCCGGCTTCGCGCCGGCTTACTACGATCATCCGGGGAAAAACCGGCAGCCGTTTTTCTTCACCACGCCCGATCAGCGCAACAACCGCCTGATCCTCGACTATCAGCAGCGCTTCATCGACAAGGTGCTGGAGCATGCGCTGCAATACGACCATGTGCTGTATTGCATCGACAACGAAACCTCGGCGGACGAGGCATGGAGCCGCTACTGGGCCCAGTACGTGAAGGCCAAGGCTAGCGCGCAAGGCAAGACGGTGTATGTCACCGAAATGATGGACGACAAGAGCATGAGCAAGCAGAGCCATGGGCGCACGCTGGACCATCCCGAGCTCTACGATTTCATCGAGGTCTCGCAGAACAATCACAGCAACGGCCGCAAGCATTGGGATAACCTGCGCGCGTTCCGGGAACACATCCAGAACCGCCCGCGCCCGATGAATTCCATCAAGATTTACGGGGCCGACGGGAACTCTTTCGGGCATAGCGACCAGCAGGCGCTGGAACGCTTCTGGCGAAATCTGCTTGCAGGCGTGGCGGTGTCGAGGTTTCACCGGCCAGCGTCGGGGCTCGGGCTCAGCGACAAGGCGGTGAATGCTATCCGGGCTGTGCGGCTGCTCGAGGCAGCTGTTCCGCTATGGTCGCTGGTCCCATTGCCGGCAGGCGATTCAGAGGAACCTGTGTTCTACGAAGCGCGAGGGGAAAATGGCACCCGGGTGCTGTATTTCCCGGCGGGGAAGGCGGGGGAAGGGCCGGTGATTGAAGATGCTTCGGTGAGCTGGCTCAATCTCGACCGGGCAGAGTGGGGCGATGATGAAGGCGCTCCCCAGCAAGGCCTCGCACCTCCCAAAGCTGGAAACTGGATCGCGGTCATTCGTCCGCGCAAATGAATTATCGGCAGATTCCTACAAGGAATTCAGTCCTCGTTTCATGGCATGCCGATCCCCGCGTGCCTAGCATGGGAACATCATGAACACGAAAGGGACAGCGATGAAAGTCTTTCTGTGGGTTATCGGCATCATTTTCCTGATCGGCCTGCTGGTAACGACCGGCTTCCTCAAGTTGATCTTCTGATTCAGCCCGATCGCACCCAAACCCGCCGCGGCGGGTTTTGTTTTATGTACTTTTAAGGACTGACGGGGCGGGACCGGGCGACCAATACCATCATCAGCACGGCGGCCAGCAGGACGATGATGGAGGCGAGCGCCAGAACAGGGTCGAGTTGCTGAATCGGCAGAACCTGCCCGAACAGCATCAGCAATCCGGCGAACATCACGAGGGCGCCGCTTTGGTGCGCCAGAAACTGGAGTCGGGCCAGCCTGGGCGAAGGCTGGACGAGCCAGAGCTTGTGGATCACGGCATACGCCAGCGACGTCACGAATCCGACCAGCAGGATGTGTGCATGCGTCACATGCTGGCTGTGATCCTGCGAGGCGCCCATGACGACGCCGAGTAACATGCCGGCGACTACATAGGCCAGCGCCCACAGCAGATATTTGCGGTCATATCCCACGATGTATCCCCTTTGAAAATGTTGTGCCCGGATCGCCATCTTGCCGTGGCGGTCCAGGCACTTTAGAACATTTTCGGCAGCGTTTTCAAGTGCTTGTCGTGTCGAGGGAATTTACGATGCGGAGGGCTCGCCAGAGCCAGGCAGCATACGGCGCAGCGTGTTGTCCTTGACCAGATAGTGATGGTAGAGCGCGGCAGCCGTATGCAGGCCGATCAGTGCATAGCCAAGCTGACCGATCAGCTCATGAAGTTCCTTGAGTGTTTTCGCAGTGGCCTTGTCCGGACCCATCAAGGGCGGCAGCTCGAGCCCGAAGAAGGGAATGGGCTTGCCGGCCGCGCTCAGCAGCAGCCAGCCGAGCAAAGGCAGGCCCAGCATCAGCAGGTAGAGCAGGCCGTGGGTTGCACCGGCCAGCGCATGTTGCCATGCCGGCGGTGCAGGCACGATGGCAGGCTTGGCGGAGCTCAGCGCCGCGGCGACGCGCAGCATTGCCAGGAAGAGCACGCTCAGTCCCAGCATGAAATGCAGGGTTTTCATGAGTTCGCGCGGGTCGCTCCCCTTGGGGTAGAACTCGCGTAGCTCGATCAGGGCGTAGGCGGCGGCGATCAGCAGGGCGATGGCCCAGTGCAGGCCGATGCGGAGACCGCTATAGCGTGTAGAGGTGGCGGAGGCGTTCATGGCGTCTGTCCTTGTAATGAATGAAGACGATGCCAGTCTAGCTGCTCAAGCTTAAGCATGGCTGAAGATGCCGTCTGACAAAGAATCAGTCACTTTCCTACAGCCGAGAATCACCAATCTCGCCAATATTCCACATTTCCAAGGACCGATTCGACCACGAAAGGAGCCTGTCATGATCCAAAATTCTTCCCAGACCAGTTCGTCCCAATCCGTTTCCCAGATGATGCCCAGCATGCAGGACTGTATCCAGAACTGCATGGACTGCGCGACGATCTGCCAGCAGTGCGCCGCCGAGTGCCTCTCGATGGACAAGCCGGGCATGAGCCAGTGCATTGCGCTGTGTCTGGACTGCGCTTCGATGTGCGTGCTGGATGCGGAGCTCATGAGCCGCGGCTCGGAATATCACGTCGGCATGTGCGAACTATGCGCCGAGATTTGCGAAGATTGCGCCCAGCTTTGCGAAGGGCTGGCGCAAGGCGAAGAGGGCACGCTCATGGAGTGCGCCGAAGTGTGCCGTCTTTGCGCAGCATCTTGCCAGTCGATGGCGAGCATGGAAACCACCGGCAGCATCCCGGACGAGCCCGGCAGCGAACTGCATTGAGTTTGTCTGGCGTTTCAGGAAGAGCCCGCGTCAGCGGGCTTTTTGCTTTCCGCTTTCCGCACGTTTTCGCATTCCCGGTCGAAGCTTTGCGTCAGCGCATCGAGAAACACGCGCGTTCGTGCCGGCATCAGTCGCCGTCCCGGGAACACCGCCCAGGCAGGGACTCCCGGCGAATCCCAGTCTTCCAGCACCCGCACCAGCGCGCCGCTCTGTACTTGCGAGGCGACGAAATGGTCGGACAGCATTGCGATGCCGGCCCCGGCGAGCGCGAGGCGCAGCAGCAGGCCGGGCGAATTGGCGGTGGCGCGGGCGGGCGGTGCACCTTCCCATCGGATATTGTCCCGGTTCAGCAGCCAGCGCGCAGGTTCTCCGGTGCGGCCCAGCAGATGCAGCGCGTCATGCTCCATGAGCGCTTCGGGTTCGCTGGGGGTGCCATGCTGTTTGAGATATTTGGGAGCCGCGTACAGGCCAGTGGTCATGATTGCGATACGGCGTGCCGCGAGCGAAGCATCGTCCTGCAGGTCACCCATACGGATCGCGAGATCGAAGTTCTCGCCGATGAGATCGACGCGCCGAGGCGAGATATCGACTTCGAGCGAGATCGCGGGATGGTTTGCGATGAAATCCGCAAGCAGCGGGCTCAGTACGTCGGTGGCGAAATCGCCGGGAATCGAAATCCGCAGCCGACCCGCAGGCTCAGCCTGCCGATGCTGGCCGATTGCGGTCGCGGCTTCCACTTCGGCCGCGACCTGCTGTGCGTGGCTCAGCACGGCGCGACCGAAGTCGGTCAGCGTGAGCTTGCGTGTCGTGCGCAGCAGCAGGCGCTCGCCCAATTGCGACTCCAGCTGGGTGATGCGTCTGGACAGTGTGGATTTGGGGATGCCGAAACGGTCTGCGGCGCGGCTGAAGCTCGCGTCTTCCACCACGCGCGCGAACAGCAGGAGATCGTTGGGGTCGAGCAGCATGATATTTCCATTGATGGAACAATATTGTCCATCATACCCACTTAATCGATTTATTTGGAATAGATAAAGTGACTCCCACATCAACTCACTCAAGGAGAGTCACCATGAACATTCTCGAAATCCTTTCCAGCGCTCGCGCCGGCAATTCCTATTCCACTCGTTTGTCCCATGCGCTGGTCGAGCGCTTGCAGCAGGAACATTCTGATGCGCAGGTGCGAGTGCGCGACCTCGGTGCTACGCCGCATCCGATGCTGGACGAAGCTACCCTCGGTGCGCTGTTCACGCCCGCCGAGCAGCGTACGCCGGAGCAGCAGGCGCGTGTTGCGCTGGATGATGCGCTGATCGCCGAAGTGCAGGCGGCCGATGCGCTGGTGCTGGCCGTGCCGATGTACAACTTCAGCATTCCCGCCCAGCTCAAGAACTGGATCGATGCGATTTCGCGCGCCGGCGTGACTTTCCGCTACACCGCCAACGGTCCGGAAGGCCTGCTCACCGGCAAGAAGGCCTACGTGGTGCTGGCCGCAGGCGGCAAGCATCGCAATCAGCCGACCGATACGCTCACGCCGTACCTGCGAACCTTCCTCGGATTCGTCGGCATTACCGATGTGGTATTCGTCTACGCGGAAGGACTGGCAATGGGCGAAGAAGCGGAGCGCAGCGGCATCGCCGAAGCCCATCGCCAGATTGAGGAAGCCATTGCGGCTTAAGGAGGACATCATGACCGCCCGTACCTTGACCCAGACATCCATTCGCCCGGATAAGGTGACGCACCCGCGCCCGGTGGAGCAGCTGGTGGCCGGGCAGGCGACTTCGGATGGCGCCGGGGTCAGGCTCACACGCGTGCTTACGCAGCATTTGCAGCGCCGCCTCGACCCCTTCCTCATGCTGGATGCTTTCGGCACCGAGAATCCGGACGATTACATCGGCGGTTTTCCCGACCATCCGCATCGCGGCTTCGAAACCGTGACCTACATGCTCGAAGGCCGCATGCGCCACCGAGACAGCGCCGGCAACGAGGGGTTGCTGGAAAGCGGCGGCGTGCAATGGATGACGGCAGGGCGGGGCGTAATCCACTCCGAGTTGCCGGAACAGCGGGAAGGTCGCATGGAGGGCTTTCAGCTTTGGCTCAACCTGCCTGCTGCGGACAAGATGCGTCCGGCGTGGTATCGCGATATCCAGAGCGCCGAAATCCCGCAGTACACAACGGAAGAAGGCGTCACGGTGCGTGTGATCGCAGGCGTAAGCCAAGGTGTTGCGGGAGCCATGTGGCGCGAGGTGACCGAGCCGTTGTACCTCGATGTGCATCTGCCCGCAGGCGTCCGGTTCGCCCAGGCCATTCCGCCAGGTTTCAACGTCTTCGCCTATGTGTACCGCGGCGAGGTCACGGTCGGCGAGCGCACTGTTCCCGCACAGCGCATGGCGGTGTTCCGCAACGATACGGACAGCGACGGAGTGGAGTTGTTGGCCACGCACGATGCACGTCTGCTGCTCATCGCGGGCCGCCCGCTGCGTGAGCCCATCGTGCAATACGGTCCGTTCGTGATGAATACCCAGGAGCAGATTTTCGAGGCGATCAACGATTATCGCGAAGGCCGCCTCTGAAATGCCAAGTGTCACGTTGCAGAAGGGGATCTGATGCGAAAAACTGGCCGGAGCCATAGTCCATAAGAACCAAAATTGCCCGCTTTTGCGGGCTTTTTTTATGTGCAATGGCGAGGGGCGGCGACAAATCATTTACAATTTCGTCCCCATCCGCAGTTACAAAGTCTGAAACGGCCAATACATCCGCATGGCACTCAAACGATACGCACGATTTACCCTCCATGTCGCCGTCGCCCTCATCATCGCGACCTTTGTCGCTTCGGCGCAGTTCGCGATGTGGGCCTGGGTGAACCGCGGCCAGCCCATGGCCGAGGCGGAAAACGCCATCGCCGGCTTTGCCTACAGCGGCTATGGCCGCGATCAGAGCCCGCTCGAAGACGATTTCCCGTCCGAAAAGCAGTTGTCGAACGATCTCGACATCCTCGCCAAAACCACGGAGCGCATCCGTACCTATTCCTCGATCGATAATGTCGCCGTGGTGCCGCTTTCCGCCAAGAAGGGCCTGCACCTCACCAATGGCATCTGGCTCGACCAGAGCGTCGAGCACAACATGAAGGAGATGGAAGCCGGCATCAAGCTCGCCCGGAATTATCCGCACATCGATCGCCTCATCGTGGGCAACGAAGCGATCCTGCGCGAGGACATGTCGGCGGAAACCCTCATCCTCTATCTCGATGCGGTCAAGAAAGCGACCGGCAAGCCGGTCTCCACGGCCGAGCCGTGGCACATCTGGATCAAGAACCCCGAGCTGGTGGAGCACGTCGATTTCATCACCGTGCACTTGCTGCCCTATCACGAAGGCGTCCCTGCCGATAAGGCGGTGACCTACGCCATGCAGCGCTATGACGAGCTGGAGCGCACCTTCCCCGGCAAGAAGATCGTCATCGGCGAAATCGGCTGGCCGAGCCGCGGTCCTGCGATGCAGGCGGCTATCGCCTCACGCGAAAACGAGGCCTTGTTCCTGCGCACCTTCCTCGCGCTTGAACGTACCCGCAATCTGGATTACTACGTCATGGAAGCCTTCGACCAGCCGTGGAAGGTCTCGCTGGAAGGCTGGGCGGGCGCCTACTGGGGCGTCTATAACGCCGACCGCGAGCCCAAGTTCTCGCTCACGGGCGAGGTGCCGCGCGACATCAACTGGGAGGGCAAGGCACGCGAGGCGGCGATGTACGCCTTCATCCCGATGTTCCTCATCACGCTGCTGTTATCGAGCTGGAGCCTCATGGGCCGCATCTGGCTCGCAGTGCTGGTCCAGGCGTCTGTTGCGACGCTCATCGTGGGTATCAACGTGCCGGCCGAGTATTACCTCACGCAGCGCGATCTGGTCGGTCTTTCCGTGCTTATCGCGGCGACGCTGATCACGATTTCGGTGCTGCTCACGCACGGCTACGAATTCGGCGAGGTGCTGTTCAAGCGCATCTGGAAACGCCGCTTCACGCCGCTGCCTGCCTTGCCGCCCGAGCAGGAACCCTTCGTCTCCATCCATCTCGCCTGTTACAACGAGCCGCCGGAGATGGTGATCGAGACGATCGATAGCCTCGCGCGCAGCAGCTACCGAAACTTCGAAGTGCTGGTGATCGACAACAACACCGCCGACGAGGCGCTGTGGAAGCCGGTCGAAGAGCATATTGCGAGCATGGGGCGGCCGAATTTCCGCTTCTTCCACCTGCGGCCGTGGCCGGGTTTCAAGGCGGGGGCGCTCAATTTTGCACTCAAGGAAACCGATGCGCGCGCCGAGGTCATTGGCGTAGTGGATGCGGATTACGTGGTCGATCCGGACTGGATCGCGACGCTCGTGCCGCATTTCGTGCAGGCGCCGGACGTGGCCGTGGTGCAGGCGCCGCAAGCCCACCGCAACTGGGAGAACCAGCCGTTCCGCCGCATGTGCAACTGGGAGTTCGACGGCTTCTTCCGCATCGGCATGCACCACCGCAACGAGCGCAACGCGCTCATCCAGCATGGCACGATGACGCTGGTCCGGCGCAAATTCCTCGACGAGGTGGGCGGCTGGTCGGAGTGGTGCATCTGCGAGGATTCGGAATTGGGCCTGCGCCTGCTGCGCAAAGGCTACGACACGCGCTACGTGGACCAGGTGCTGGGCAAGGGGCTCACCCCCGCCAACTTCGCCGCGATCAAGAGCCAGCGCTTCCGCTGGGCCTTCGGCGCGATGCAGATTCTAAAGGCACACCTGCCGGCGCTGCTCGGACGCAGCAACCTCAACATGGCGCAGCGTTACCACTTCCTCACCGGCTGGTTCACCTGGTTCGGCGACGCGCTGCAGCTCGTCTTCACCTTTGCCTCGCTGCTGTGGACCATCCTCATGATCGTCGCGCCCAAGTCCTTCGGCTTGCCGATGACGGTGCTGGTGGCGCCCATGCTGGGCTTCATGGCGTTCAAGGCGGCGATGGGACCGATTCTGTACCGACGCACGATGGAATGTCCGTGGATCGACATCGCCGGCGCCTCGCTCTTGTCCGCAAGTCTGTCGCACGCCGTGGCGCGCGGCGTATTCGCCGGCATCTTCAAGAAAAAAGGCGTGTTCGTTGTGACGCCCAAGAGCTGGGCCAAGAGCAAGGGGCTGGCCTTCTTCGCTCCGATCCGCGAAGAAATGGCACTGCTGATCGGCCTCATGATCGCCGTGGTGAGCGTGGCCGTGAGCCTGGGAGCCAATGACCCCGCAGCGCGCGCCTGGATGGCGGTGCTGCTGTTCGAGACGATCCCCTACTGGGCGGCACTCGGCAGCCAGATCGCGTCCTACTGGCCGGAAAAGGCGCCGCAGGGCGAGCCGGTGGCAGCGGCATGAAGACACGTATTCTCACTCTGCTCCTGAGCGGCGTGGCTGTGCTGGGGCTCGCGTTGTGGGCGCGCTACGGGCTGATCGAGCCGGAGGGCATCGCGCACGCATGCCTCGGTTCGGAGGAATGGCACTGTGTGCTGCGCGACCTTATCGTCGCGACTTTCAATCGCCAGCAGTTGGGCTATGTCGCGGTGGGTGCGGCCATTTTTGCGCTGGCGCCTAAGCTGCGTCCGCTGGCCTGGCTAGCCTGGGCTTCCGGCATCGCCGGCCTTGTGCTTTATAGCTGGGATTATTCCGCGGTCGGCGTGGTGCTCGCCTTGCTCGTGCTCGCGCGTCCGGCAAAAGCCAACAGCAGACACAGTACCGCCCAGGCCTGAGCCTGCGGATTCATCGGCTCCATGAGCCAGCGCCCGATGCCGCAGATGGCAATCAAGGCCGCGCAAATCTTTTCCTCCCGACCCGACACCGACATGCTGCGCAGCGTCAGCAACGCGAACAGCGGCAGCGCATACAGTGCATACGGGAAATCGCGATAGCGCGGGTCGGCGAGCAGCAGCAAGGCGCCTACCGCCGCGCCGAACAGAACCAGCATGCGCAGCGCGGGAATCAGGCGTGCCCATTGCTGCCACGAGGCGACGAATCCCACGACAGGGCTTTCATCGCTGCGTGCCGCCAACCGCAAAACCAGCAGCGTGCCTGCCACGGCTACTGTGCCGAGCGCGCCCCATTCCACCGGATTGCGATACGCCACGAGTGCGTGCTCGTAGCCCAGCCACAACATGCCGCCCGCCCACGCGCCTGCCGCGGTCCAGGTGAGCCAGCGCCAGCCCCGCTTGCCGGCTTGTAGGCCGAGCGCGCCGCAGGCGAAAGCACCGAGTAGCGCCGCAAGCAAATAGGGCAGCGCGCTCTTGCGCTCCTGCATCGGACCTTGCAGCGGGAATTTGGGCTGCAATTCGGTATTCAGCATGCCCCAGTAGCCGCCTACCGTGCCTTCGGACAGGCGCTTCCATGGCTGGTCGATGGCTTCGATGAGGTTGTAGTCCCAGCCCTGGTCGTGCGCCTGGCGAATGAAGGTGCGCACGAATTGCGCCTGCTCCACGATGCCGGGGCGTGCGCCTTCGCGCTGGCGGCCTTCGCTCGGCCACCCGGTTTCGCCGATGAGCACGGGCTTGCCCAGTTCCTTCTGCATGCGCTCGCGAATCGAGCCTACATGGGCGATCGCATGTTCGACGGCGATCGGGTAATCCTCCCAGTACGGCAGGATATGGATGGTGGCGAAATCGACGCCACCGATGAGGCTGGGATGCTTGATCCAGAATTCCCACACATCGGCGTAGGTCACGGGCACGCTCACGCGGCCTTTCACCTCGTCTATCATTGCCCGCATTGCCGCTTCCGGCTGCTCGCGGCGCAGCATGACCTCATTGCCGACGATGACCGCGCGTATGGTTTCCGGATACAGATTCGCGAGCTTCACCACGGTGTCGATCTGGTAGCGATTGTTGATCGGATCGCGCCCGATCCACGCGCCTAGCAGTATCTTCAGACCATTTTGCTTAGCGAGTTCCGGCACGTATTCCAGCCCTTGGTCTACTGCGTAAATACGCACGCAGTTGGTGATTTTGGAGAGCGCCTTGAGGTCGGCCGCGATCTGCTCGCGCGGGATGCGCAGATTGGGGTCGAACGGTGACTGGCCCGGCTCGTGATAGGGCGCATAGGAGACGCAGGCGAGGCGCTCGCCTTCCGCGAGATGCAGGTCGGGCAGCGTGATCGGGCGTGTCTGCTGCACGACCCAGAACGTCAGCGCGATAAAGGCGGCGAGATGCAGCAGGAAATGGCGGCGCCAGAAGGCGGCGGAGGGCGCATGGCCTGGGGTCATGGTCTATGCTTTTGTTCGTGAAAGGCGCTTATTGTAAGCGCTGGCACGTCCACACAAAAACGAAAACGGCGACGGAATCGCTTCCGTCGCCGGGATTTAGCCCGATTGAGCTATTCAGTTACGCGTTTTGCTGTATGCCTGCGATGAGCCAACGTGCCTGCGCGTCGCGGGTATCCTTCTGCACGTGCCAGATTTCGTCGACGCGTTCCGCCGCGCCGTCGTTCTCGCGTACCTGGCCATGGAAGCGCACGCTGGCGATGGAGTAGTCGCCTTCGTTCGCCACTTCGAGCAGTTCCGCATCGATGAAGTCGACTTCCGTTTTCAGTGCTTCGTTGCCGCGCTCGTGCATCTGCATGGAGATTTCAGCAAAGACTTCCGGCGTGGTGAATTCGCGGATGTCGTCCAGATCCTTGCGGTCGTTCGCGGCTTGCAGGCGGATGAAGGAGCGCTTGCCGTTGCGCAGGAACTCCTCGACCGGGAAGTCGGCCGGAATATGGCCTGCGGCAGTCGCTGCCATGACGGGAGTGGCACTGCCGCCTGCGAGCGGTTCACGAATCGGAGCCGGTTCATGGTAAGGCGCGCCCTGGCCCGCGTACTGCATGGGCTGATGCGGCTGCGACTTGCGCATGAAGCGCGAGATCAGGAAGAACACCACCGCGCCGATGAGCAGCGCCATGAGGATGCCGCCGAATGCGCTGTCGAGGCCGAACTTGGCGAGCAGCGCACCCAAACCCGCGCCGATCGCGAGGCCGGCGAGCGGGCCCAGCCACTTGCTCATGCCGGATTTTTGTTGAGGTTGCTGCGTCGGCGACGGCTGTTGCGCCTGCTTCTGTGTCGTCGTCTGGTCGGTAGTCTTTTGCGGCTCCTGCTGCATCTGGCGCTGGGGTACCGTGCGCTGCTTGCCGAAACTGCTGCCGCCGCCGAAGCGCTTGGCCGCCTCGGCCATCGGGGGAGCGAACAGGGCGACACACGTGAGTGCCACCATGAGTGTCTTCATAAAGCGTTTCATGTGTTTCCTTGCGTCAAAGAGGGGCGGCCTTGGCGGCCAACTTCGAGAATACCAGCATTAACTCGTGCCGATATTCGAAAAAATCTTACTCCTTGATCGCTTCTACCGAAATGTTGAGCGTCACTTCGTCGCCTACCGCAGGCACGTGCTTGCCCATGTTGAAATCCGAACGCTTGACCACGGCCGTCGCATTCGCGCCGCAAGCTTCCTTCTTCTTCATCGGATGCGGCATGCAGTGGAAGTTGGTGATGTTCAGAATCACCGGCTTGGTGATGCCCTTGAGCGTCAGGTCGCCGATCACTTTTTCCAGGCGGTCGCCGTCGAACTGGACCTTGTTGGCCTTGAACGTCGCTTTCGGATAGCGCTTGGTATCGAGGAATTCCTCTGCCTGGATGTGCTCGTTGAAGGTCTTGGAGCCGGTATTGACGGAAGTCGTGTCGATCTCGAGCTCGACCGAGCCGGTGCGCGTCTGGCGATCCAGCACGATTTTCCCCGAAGTGCTGTCAAAGCGGCTCATCTGTACCGAGTAGCCGAGGTGGTTATAGGAAAAGTTGGGAAACGTATGGTTCTGGTCGATGACATAGGTTTCGGGAGCAGCATAGGCAGCGGTAGTCATGCCGGCGAGCAGCATCAAGGCAAAGCGTTTCATGATTGTCCTTTCGGGGTTCGTCGAGTTAAGAGAGTGAGTATTATGGAACCCGAGCATCCGACAAGAAAACCATGCGCCAAGTTTCGCTGATGCAATCCATGGGCGGCGACGGGAAAATTTCCCGGAGAAAATCAGGAGATTCTTTATAGCGGAAGCCTCGTCCCGCTTTTTATCATGAACGGGTGGTCAGTCGGGACAATTCAATATCCCGGGCATCCATCTCCAAATGACTACTCCCACAGCGGGAGGGCATGTAAATGTCCTCCCCTTTTTTTGCGTCCTTCTGATCAAGTACGCATGCACCAGGCAGGAACACGCTGTCTTGCAACGGTGCATCAAGCAAGACTAGAGCAGGGCGTACGATATCTGAATTTTCTATAAGTGGTTACTTATATTGGGAATTCTGATAATGGCATAAGGCTTGCGTTGCTCATTGAGTACCTTACGGCACTCCCCCTCAAGTGTCGGTACACCGGAAAGCCCGCTTCTGCGGGCTTTCTCTTTTGTCGGCTAGGCTCCTGCGTAGTAACTCAGGTTGAACGACTTGCTTGCGGGAGCTGCCCCTTGCTGTTGCAGGATCAGGCGGAACTTGTCCGTGTTCAGCGCGGTTTTTTCAGGCAGCACGACGCTGAACGTCTGGGTGTAGGTTTTGCCGGCAGGTACCAGCAGTTCGGTGGTGCCGCCGAGCGCCTGTTCCGGCACGCCTTCGACGCGCAGTACGTAACGCGCTTTTTCTGTGGTCTTGTTGGTGATGCGCACGATGTAGCGGTTCTTGAAGTCGCCGTTGGACATGCGCGTTACCAGGGGCTGGGCATGGTGCTGCACGGTGGCGTCGAAGGGTTCCAGCGTGTTCGCGGTGTAGATCACGAATCCGAGCATCGCCGCCATGACTCCGCTGTAGCCCAGTGTTTTGGTGTTGAGGCGACGACGACCCTGCTGCGTGGCCTGGCCGCGCTCGAAGCGGATCAGTCCGCGCGGCAATTGCACGCTGTCCATGATGGTGTTGCATGCATCCACACACAGGCCGCAGGAGATGCAATCGAGCTGGAAGCCCTGGCGAATGTCCACGCCGGTGGGGCAGACGTTGACGCAATAGTTGCAGCTGATGCAATCGCCCACGCCTTTTTGCTCACGCGACCCCGGCTGCTTTAGTTCGGCGCGCGGAGCAGTGCGTCCCAGCGTGCGCTCGCCGCGCTGACTGTCGTAGACCACCGTCAGGGTATTCGCATCCTGCATCGCGGTCTGGAACTTGCCGTAGGGACAGGCGACGCGGCAGATATCTTCGCGCGCGAGTCCGGCGGCGACATAGGTGGTGGCGGTGAGGGCGGTCACAGCGACATATGCCGCAGTCGGGGCTGTGCCGTTGAAGATGCTGCTGAACAGCACCGGCGCTTCGAGGAAATACAGCGTGAAGGTCAGTGCGGAAGCGAAGGCGAGCAGCAGCCACAACGCGTGCGTTGCCCCAAGCTTCAGTATCTTTTCCGGCGTCCACGGCTGTTTGCGCAGGCGCAGCCGGGCCTGCGCTTCGCCCTGCACCGAGCGTTCTATGAAGCGGAATGCATCGGTCCATACCGTCTGGATGCAGAAGAAGCCGCAGAATACCCGTCCATAGAGCGAAGCCGCCATGAACAGCAGCACCACGCCGAGGATGAGCAGCCCGACCAGGAGGATAAGGTCGTGCGGGAAGATCACGAGATCGAGAAAGTTCACCCGCAGCGTGGCGAGGTCGATGAGGATGGGCTGCCCGGTGCGGTGCTCGCCGTGCCAGGTGAGCCACGGCAGCGAGAAGAACACGCTGTAGGCGACGACCAGCACCAATGTCTTGAAATTGCGGTAGCGCCCCTTGACGCTGTAGGGCACGATGGGGATGACCTTTTTCGCGAACAGGGGCTGCTTTGTTTCTGCGGCATGCATGACCGCCTCCAAACGGAACGATGACAGGCTGCATGGTAGGAATTTGCGGCGAAGGATTACAGATTCAGTTGTGCAATAAAAAACCATATCAGTTGCCGTCGGCCCGGGGGATAATGCGAATGTTTTCCGGAGGTTCTCGATGAAATTCCTGTTGCTGTTTTTCCTGTTGTTGAGCCCGCTCATGGCGGCCGCAGAAGATGCAGAGATTGCCTCGCTGTTCGAGAAGCAAGGCGTCGAGGGCACGCTGGTACTGGCTTCGCTTGCGACCGGGGAGGTGATCATTCACAACGAGGCACGCGCGATTCAGCGTCTTGCCCCAGCCTCGACCTTCAAGGTGCTCAATACGCTCATCGCGCTGGAAGAGGGCGTGGTGACGGACAAGGACAGTCCCTTCAAATGGGACGGCCACGTATACGAGATTGCCGAGTGGAACCGCGACCAGACGCTGGAAAGCGCGTTCCGGGTGTCGTGCGTGTGGTGCTACCAGCAAATTGCCGAACGCGTCGGCAAGGAAAAATACCGCCATTACCTGCAAACGGCCGAGTACGGCGCGTTGCCGCAGGAGTTCGACCTCACCACCTTCTGGCTCGAAGGCACGCTACGCATCAGCGCACTGGAGCAGGTCGCATTCATCGAGAAGGTCGTCCTGCGCACGCTGCCCTTCAGCCCGTCCAGCTACGACACCTTGCGCGACATCATGCTCGCCGAAAGCGCACCGGGCTACAGCCTGTACGCCAAGACCGGCTGGGCGGTTCGCACCGATCCGCAAATCGGCTGGTACGTGGGCTATGTGGAAACGGCGCAGGGGGCGTGGTTCTTCGCGACCAATATCAGTGTCCGCAGCCCTGCCGATTTGCCGTTGCGCCTGCAACTCACGCGTGAGGCGTTGCTGGCCAAGGGCATCATTACTGCCCCATGAAGCGCTACGAACAGCTTGCCGACGATATCGCGCAGTCCATCCGTGAAGGAGTGCTGCGTCCGGGCGAGCGCCTGCCTTCGGTGCGCCAGACCAGCGCGAGCCGCAAGGTCAGCCCGTCAACGGTATTTGAAGCCTATTACCTGCTGGAAGCACGCGGACTCATCACGGCACGCGCGCGCTCCGGCTATTTCGTTTCGTCCGGTTCCCAGCGGCTGCAGCCTTTGCCGGAACCGTCGGCAGAGGTTGCCGAGTCTCCGGCCGAACTGGACGTGAGCGAGTTGGTATTCGAGGTGCTGGAGGCGACGCGGGCGCGCAAAGGCGTGCCGCTCGGTTCGGCGTTCCCCAGTCCGCTGTTGTTCCCGATGGCGCGGCTTGCGCGCACGCTCGCCTCGACCGTACAGCGCATGGATCCGTGGCGTACCGTGCAGGACCTCGGGCCGGGCGATGCCGAACTGCGGCGTCAGATCGCGTTGCGCTACGTGATCGATGGCGTGCAGGTGCCGGTGGAGGAAATCGTCGTCACCAATGGCGCGCTGGAAGCGCTCAACCTGTGTCTTGCCGCCGTCACCCGTCCCGGCGACACGGTGCTCATCGAGTCGCCCACCTTTTACGCCGCGCTGCAATCCATAGAGCGCAGCGGCTTGCGTGCGGTTGAAGTGCCGAGCCATCCCGTCACCGGCATCGACCTCGACGCGCTGGAACATGCGATCACCAAGCACCATCCGCAGGCGATCTGGCTCATGACCAATTTCCAGAACCCGCAGGGCAGCCTCATGCCGGACGCGCACAAGCGGCGCCTGGTGGAACTGGTGACGCGTCACGGCATTCCGCTCATCGAGGATGACGTGTACGGCGAGCTCTACTTCGGCGAAAAGCGCCCGACGCCGGCCAAGGCGTACGACAGCGAGGGCTGGGTGATGCACTGCGCATCCTTCTCCAAGTGCCTCGCGCCCGGCTACCGCGTCGGCTGGACTGCGCCCGGACGCTTCGCCAAACAGATCGAACGCCTCAAGCTCACCACCTCGCTCGCGACCAACATCCCTGCGCAGCAGGCACTCGCCGCCTACCTCGCCAAGGGCGGCTACGACCGTCACTTGCGCCAGTTGCGGCATACGCTGCTGTTGCAGCAGATCCGCTACCTCGAAGCCATCGAACGGCATTTCCCTGAAGGCACGCGCATCTCGCGACCTGACGGTGGGTATTTCTTCTGGATCAAGTTGCCGCCGGGCGCGGATGCATTAAAGCTGCATCGGCATGCGCTCAAGAGCGGCATCAGCCTCGCGCCGGGGCCGATTTTTTCCGCGCAGCGCGGCTTTAACGACTGCATCCGCCTCAATTACGGTCATCCTTGGGACGACAGCGCCGCGTCCGCGCTGGCGACGCTGGGACAGCTTTCTCACGCCAACTGATACGGTTTTTATCGCCAGAACTGAGTCTGTTATTCGCAGGGCTCCGCCCGTATGCTCCGCCCATAGCAATCAGGGTGGAATGCCATGTATCACTACGAGCAACGCGACCAGACGCTCATCGAGCAGCGCGTCGCCCAATTTCGCAGCCAGACGCGGCGTTTTCTCGACGGCAAGCTGAGCGAGGACGATTTCCGCATCTTGCGGCTGCAGAATGGCCTCTATATCCAGCGCCATTCGCCGATGCTGCGCGTCGCGATTCCCTACGGCATGCTGGCCTCCTATCAGCTGCGCAAACTCGCTGAAATCGCGCGGCGCTGGGACAAGGGCTACGGTCATTTCACCACGCGGCAGAACATTCAATTCAATTGGCCCAAGCTGGAGGATGTGCCCGACATCCTGGCCGAGCTCGCCACGGTACAGATGCACGCGATCCAGACCAGTGGCAACTGCATCCGCAACACTACGACCGACCACCTTGCCGGCGTCGCGCACGACGAAGTCATCAATCCGCTCATCTGGTGCGAAATCATCCGCCAGTGGTCGGTACTGCACCCGGAATTCGCCTTCCTGCCGCGCAAGTTCAAGATCGCCGTCAGCGGTGCCGCAACCGACCGTGCGGCCGTGGGCGTGCACGATATCGGCCTGCAGGCGGTGGAGCAGGACGGGGAAACCGGTTTTCGCGTGTGGGTGGGCGGCGGTCTGGGGCGTACGCCGCTGGTGGGCCATCTCATCAAGCCTTTCGTGCCATGGCAGGATTTGCTCACCTATTTGCAGGCGACGCTGCGGGTCTACAACCTGCACGGCCGGCGCGACAACAAGTACAAGGCGCGCATCAAGATACTGGTCAAGGATCTGACGCCGGAAGTGTTCGCGGCCGAGGTCGAAACGCTGTGGCAGCGCATCAAGAACGGTCCGGACAAGGTGACCGAGGCGCAGCTGCTGCGCGTCTCGCGTCTGTTCACCTGGCCGGAGTACGAACCGCTCGAAGATGAGGCCGTGGAGACAAGCAATCCCGACTTCAAGCGCTGGCTGCGCACCAACGTCCACCGCCACAAGCAGCCGGGTTATGCCGCCGTGAGCATTTCGCTAAAGGCGACCGGGCCGGCGCCGGGCGATATCACGGCGGAGCAGATGGAGGCAGTGGCACGCATGGCGGACGCCTACAGCTTCGGCGAACTGCGCGTCTCGCACGAGCAGAACCTGGTGCTGGCCGACGTGCGTCAGAGAGATTTGTACGCGCTATGGCAAGCGCTGGACGCCTACGGCCTCGCGACGCCTAATATCGGCCTGCTCACCAATATCGTCTCCTGCCCCGGCATCGATTACTGCAGCCTTGCGAACGCAGCGTCGTTTCCGGTCGCGCAGGCTATTCAGGAGCAGTTCGACGACCTCGACTACCTGCACGACATCGGTCCGCTCGACCTCAACATCTCCGGCTGCATGAACGCGTGCAGCCACCACCATATCGGCCACATCGGCATCCTCGGCGTCGACAAGAACGGGGAGCAGTGGTATCAGGTGACGCTGGGCGGGCGGCAAAGCGGCGCCATGCACGGCGACGGCAAAGGTGGTGGCGCGGCGCTCGGACGCGTGATCGGCCCATCTTTCCGGCAAGAGCAAATACCCGACGTGATCCAGACGCTGATCGACCACTACCTAGCCGAGCGCGACAGCGAAGCAGAGCATTTCATCGACGTGGTCGAGCGGCTCGGCATCGAGCCATTCAAGGCCGCGGTATACGGCCGCGCCAACCGCGAAACCAAGGAGGCAGCCTATGCCTGAGGCGCAGCAAAGCATGATTCGTTACGGGCGGCTGGAGCCCGACATTTGGCGGCTGAGCGAGACGGAAGGCTTGCCGCCGGACGCGCCGGGCTGGATGGTATCGCTGGCCGTGTGGAAGGCGCATGGCCCGAAATCTCGACCCAGGCAGCATCCCGTCGGCATAGTGCTGCCGACCGATGCCGACATGGCCGATCTGGGCGTATCTGCCGAAACACTCGCTCAGCGCGGCGATGTGGCATTTCTCGCAGTGCATTTCCCGCAGTACGGCGACGGGCGTGGCTATTCGCTCGCCTGGATGTTGCGCGAGGAGTACGGTTGGCAGGGCGAGCTGCGCGCGCTCGGCGATGTGCTCATCGATACCGTGCACTACCTTGCACGCTGCGGTTTCGACAGCTTCGTCCCCAAGCCCGGCCATGATCCGGCTGAGGCGCTTGCTGCATTGCATGCCTACACCGAGCACTACCAGGCCGCCTATCCCGATCCCGCGTTAAGCCTCGATTAATCTCGATTGCGTTAGACTGCGTGCATCATTGAGCCTCGCTGGAGCAGGCGATGCAATCACGCAACCGAGTTACCTCCATTCTTGTAGCTGCCGCGCTTGCCGGTGCGGCCAGCCTTGCCTTGTTCCCAGCGCAGGCCGACGAAGGCCCGGCCGTCGCCAAGCGGTTGAGCGAGGCGGGGGTGATTCTTCCGCTGGAAAAAATCGTCGCCGCCGCGCGCAAGATCAAGCCGGGCGAAGTGCTGGAAAGCGAGCTGGAGCGCAAGGGCAAGGGCTATGTCTACGAAATCGAAATTCTCGACGCGCGCGGGCAGGTGTGGGAAGTGAAACTCGACGCCAAGACCGCCAAGCTCATCAAGCTGGAAAGTGAGGACTGATGCGCCTCTTGCTGGTGGAAGACGACCCGGAGCTCGGTCCGCAACTCAAAACTGCGTTGCAACAGGCAGGTTATGCGGTCGATCTCGCGACCGATGGCCTCGACGCCGAAGCGCTCGGCGATATCGAGCCCTATGATCTTGCCGTGCTCGACCTCGGCTTGCCAAGGCGGCCGGGTTTGCAGGTGTTGGCAAACTGGCGCGGACGCGGCAATCGCCTGCCGGTAGTGGTGCTCACTGCACGCGGCAGCTGGCAGGAAAAGGTCGAGGGCTTCAAGGCTGGCGCTGACGATTATATCGGCAAGCCGTTCCAGATCGAGGAGTTGCTTGCGCGCATCGGCGCGGTGCTGAAGCGCAGTCAGGGCGCGGCAGTTGGGGCGCTCAGTTTCGACGGACTCACGCTGGACGAAGACAAGCAGCTGGTGCGATTGCCGGACGGTGCGGAGTGTGTGCTCACTGGCACAGAGTTCCGCCTGCTGCGCTACTTCATGCTGCATCCGGGGCAGGTACTTTCCAAGACGCGCCTGACCGAGCACGTCTACGAATACGACGCGGACCGGGACAGCAACGTGATCGAGGTCTACATCAATCGTCTGCGCCAGAAGATCGGGCTGGAACGCATCCAGACGCGCCGCGGACAAGGCTACGTATTTACGGATGGTGCGGCATGATCTCGCTGCGCCGACGTCTCGGTTGGGGGCTGGTGCTGAGCCTCGTGTTGCTGCTCGCATTGCAGTGGCTGGCCGTTACCTGGGCGATCCGCCAGCTTACCGAGGACCAGTTCGCGCGCCGCCTCATGCACGAAGGCGAAAGCCTGCTGGCAGGCGTCCGCTTCGATCCGGCAAAAGCGATGAGCCTGGACGCAAATCGGGTCAGCGCCGTGTTCGAGCGCCCATTCTCCGGGCATTACTACGTCGTTGTCTCAGGCACGCAGCACTTGTTGTCGCGTTCGCTGTGGGATGCCGAGCTGTCGGTGCCAGCGGTTAATGTAGGAGAAGAGCGGCTGGTGCGTCTCACTGGCCCGGAACGGCAACCTCTATTGGCGTCCGTGCAGGGATTCGAGAAGGAAGGGCAGCCGGTAACCGTGCTGGTGGCCGAGGATCTTACCGTGATGCAGCAGGGACTTGCGCGCTTCCAGGCAATCTATGCCGCCGTATCCGCAGCCGGCCTGGCCTTGCTGCTGCTGATCCAGCACCTTATCGTGCGCGGGGCGCTGCAACCGCTGGACCGCATCCGCGATAACCTCGTGCGTCTCGGGAGAGGGGAGGCGGAGCGGGTCGAACCGCACGGCCCCACGGAAATCATGCCGCTCATCGACGAACTCAATCGCCTGCTGGACGGCATGACACGCCGCACCCGCCGCTCGCGCGAAGCGCTGGGTAATCTCGCGCATGCACTCAAAACGCGCCTTACCTTGCTCAACCAGCTTGCCGAGCAGCCGGACACTTCACCTGAGTTGCGCAAATCGCTGCTCGCAACGGCAGGTGCCATGAGCGACATCGTCGAGCGCGAGTTGAAGCGTGCTCGCCTCCTGGGTGATACCGGGCCAGGACGACGCATTGACCTGGAGCAGGAGATCGCGCAGCTGGTACATACCATGCGCATGGTTCATGCCGACAAGGGCGCGAGCTTTACCTGGGAAATTTCTCCGGACGCGCATTTCGTCGGCGACCGAGAGGATCTGCTGGAACTGCTCGGCAATCTGCTCGATAACGCTGGCAAGTGGTGCCGCAAGCAGGTGGCGCTTACGGTGAGCGGCGGGGAGGGCGTGCGGTTCGTAGTCGAGGATGACGGCCCTGGCTGCAACGGTGACGAACTGGATGCGCTGACCGCACGCGGATATCGCGCAGACGAAAGCCAGCCCGGCAGCGGGCTTGGATTGGCGATCGTGCGGGATATCGTGGAAAGCTACGGCGGCCATCTTGATTTCGGCCGCTCGGCCTCGCTTGGCGGGCTGCGGGTGGAAGTGGTATTTACCGGGCGCGACCGAACTGACGGATAAAACACGGTTTCTTGCTCAGCATTTCGAATTTACCCATCGGCCGCTGATCTCGGCCTGATCATCGACAGGAATTCCCTGCGCTGCGCCACTGAAGCGGGTGTGTCCGAAAAAGCGTTCCGGTGTCGTAAAAGTCCCTTCCGCCGTTCCTTTGCCCCTCAGTCGGTCACTTGAGCAGACGAAATCGTAGCGGTATCGGTTTCCGCTGCGGGTCGCGTTCTGGGTGTTGCAACCCCATTCCGGGTCATGAAGCGCAGGAGGCTTGTCCGAGGCAGCCATTTCCGGAGTGATGCACACCTGGGAGGAGGCTTCGCCCATGGGGATGCCGGAAATATCCACGCCGTACTGCTCGGCCAGATTCTTGAGTTCCTGCGCTCTTTCAGGCGCGATCTGAGCCAGCCGTAAAACATCCGACGACGTCGTAATTTCCCATAAGCCGGGACGGATAGAGTTGCCTGCCGAATTGGCGGAGGGCGTTCCCAAGGCGGAAACACAAGCCAGAGCGAGCAAAATTTTGCGCATCGAAATGCGCCTTGAAATACCGGAAGCCGATGAATAGTGCATGCCTGTAAGAATAACGATGGTACGGACAAGTTCAGTCGGCCCGGATTACTGCATTACCTGCCTTCATCGGGAAAGGCAGCGGGCCCTGTGCCGGAGCTAACCGGCACAGGGCCCGTCATTGCGTCAGAACCATTCGCGGCTGACCTTGCGTACTTCGCCGCTTTTCGCGTCCACGTAGACTTCCCACTCGTGGCCGTCCGCATCGGCGATTTCGAACTCGTAATCCCAGCCCTTGCCGAAATCGCGGTCGTCGAGGTCGGCATCGGTAACGACGCCCGGCTTGGCCGCGAGCGCTTTGGCCTTGGCCTGTTCCAGCGTGACAAAGCCGAGCTGCTTCGCCAGCGCTTCCATTTCCTGAATATCGTCATCGGCCAGCGCAGGCGCGGCGGCGAACAGGGCGATCAATGCGGGGATGGCAATGCGTTTCATGATGTGACTCCTTTTTCTCGTTGAGGAGCCTTCAATTTACGCAGCCAAGCTGAAAACAAACTGAAAAGCTGGCAGGTTCAGGCCAGCCCCGTTGGTTGAGTTGTTAAAGCGGGATTATTCGAGAAAAGCGAGGATGGTGGCCAAGCCGCAACCGCTAGCAAGAACTATGAAGAGCCACGCAACCTGGTTGAGATTACCCAGTCCGTAGCGATTGGAAAGGTGCTTTATTTGTTCCTGATCGCTTAGGGGTAAATGAGATAAATCTTGCTTCCAGAGCTTGGAGATAAAGGAGTATGGCAGAGCCTTATTTATGGGAGCCAGGGACAATGCATCATATGCCAAGTAGGCAAATAAGAATGTCAGGGAGAGTAATAACCAAGGAGACATGATAGGTACTTGGCATTGAGTAAGATGCTGCACTAGTGCAATTCGCTTGCCGGAATAGTTAAGCCCTGTAGACAATTATGCTCAGCCTGCCCTGCAAGAAAGATTACTCCGGGTAGCCGGCTAATTCGTTTTCCTGCTTCATATTCCGTTTCAAGCTGTTTCTTTTCAGAAGAATATTCAATCAGACAATAACTTCTTAACTTTCTTTCTTCTGGAGATAAATCTGCAGTGGCAAGGCGAAGCTCAATGGCTGAAATGATTTTTTAATAGCTTCTATACGTGAGGTGATGGGATAGGCGCCTGCCTCAAAAGTTTGAAGGCCTTCGGCCTTGGCACCAGAAAGCAAGAGCAAGCCAATGATTGGAAGCGTCAGAATTAAGGATAGCTTCATAAAAGTCTTCATGTATTAGCTAACTGGCTCTGCCGTTAGGCGGAGTGCCCGGTATCTAATGACCAAGTAACAAAATATTCCACACCAAAATGCTGAAAGGCAAAACACGATGTTGCTCTCCAGGTACCACCTATCAAGAGACAACAAAAATTTTCCCTCGCTTTGGATTTGATAGATTTCATCGTGATTATGCCAAAGCACAACAACAAGGCTATCGTTAAATGCCCTTTGTAGCTCCTTAGCAGGACATTTCCATTGAACACGCCCTTGACGGATGCACTGTAACCTAAGGCCATCTTCAGTGCGGAACGTGACGGAATCTCGCGAGCCGATTGGTTGGAGCTCTGTTATATAGGCATTCGACCTTGATAAATCAGATTGTGCAGGAGGACGAATTGCTAACCCAACAACAAAAAAGCCAATGCTGGCAATGGCACAAAACATTAAGTTCATACGGCTCATGCGCTTAATAGAGCCCCGCTGGAATGAATTGTTATGCCTCATCTTGCGGCAATAGCTGCGGGTTCCATACGACCTCCCAGAGATGCCCATCAGGGTCCTGGAAATAGCCAGCATAGCCTCCCCAGAACGTATCTTGAGCGGGCTTAACGACTATGGCTCCGGCATCTTTTGCCTGCTTCATTACGGCATCGACCTCGGCTTTTGAAGCGACGTTGTGCCCGAGCGTGAATTCAGTGGCGCTCCGCTCTGCCAGCGGAAGACCCGAGTCATGTGCGATGCTCTTGCGAGGCCAGACTGCTAGCTTCAAGCCAGCTTGCAGATCAAAAAAAGCAACTGCGCCATATTCGAACTCTTTGCCGATGATTCCTTCGGTCTTTAGGCCGAGGCCGTCACGGTAGAAGTGAACAGCACACTCCAGGTCGTCAACGCCAAGGGTGATTACAGTGATGTGTGGTTTCATAAGCACACCAATCCCAAATGAGTTGATACCTTCAAGGGCAATTGATTTGTTTCTGGTGAAGGCAAATTTATGATTTGTTTTTGATTACACACCAGCTCTTTTACTTCACGGATACAGTAGAGAGTGTTCTTCTGAGGATAGCAATTAAAACCCTCTGTATTGATCTTGGAAACTGCGGACGGCACAGTTAGTGCAGATAACCCAAGGTGAGATACATAGGATGCGAACTCTTGCTCATTTTTGAATGAGTGATCCGATGTGCATGCACTTACTGCAAGTAAAACTAAGAAAAATGAGACGTAACGAATGCCCATAATCTAACGTTCAAATTAAGGAGGCACCCGCTGGACGTTTAGGCTTAGCGATGATAGAAGCTTGCATGGGTTATATTTTCCTTTGGAGTAAAGGACTCCAGGAACGAAACAAGTGCCTCCATGTTTTCGTAACCCTCAAATCGCATGATCTCACCCGAAGATGTTTTGACTATCACAGACATTAAGCGCCCCGACTTGTACTGGACTCTGAGGTTCGCGCTCTGCGCTACATCGACAACGACACTAATGTCTTTGTGCTTAACAGTGAGTTTCCCGGTTGAGTTATCAATTTCAACGATAGGGTACGAGGTAGCACCCTCTTTGATGGTTCTGTAAGTTTTTCCAATAGAAGGAGCAAAGAGAAATATTCCAATAGCAGGAAAGATCATGCCACCTATGTCCTTGGCTTTCAAAAGCAGTGAAATGCATCCGATTACTAATCCGACTAGGACGATCATGGCAAAAACCGCCTTGCGGTTTTGTGCCTTCACATGCTTAGCAGAAACGTGGAATGTAATCATCGCTAACGCCTTAATTAAGCCAAGCCGTGAAGCGAATTCGGCTTGAATGAATTATTAGTCATCGCACTCGATCTCATGAACTTCCGAGCGAGCGCGAATGGAATCATAACAAT